>NZ_AKXJ01000009.1:0-199495 GCF_000276645.1 Pseudoalteromonas sp. NJ631 | reverse complement strand
TGTCAGTGGGGTCGCATTATAGGGCGATCCGATTTTAGTGCAACCCTTTTTTAAAGAAAATTGCGAAAAAACGTTTGTTCGAGCAAAAATAAAGCGAAACGTCCATAAACCGCACTAAATGATGATTAAATGGACTTTCACAATGTCATTTTATGGCTGCTTTATACAGTTAACGCATTATCTCACGCTAGCACCTCTATATACGTAGCACTGGTTCTCCTTAGATGTTTACGTGATTGGCTCATCCACACTCACCATAATCGTTAACTAAGAGACCCTCGTAACCAGAGGAGTTTATTCACCAAGTTTTAGCTAATCTGCACATTTAAATATGCCCAGTCAAAAGCTTGAACTTAGATAGTGCTTGATGGGAGGTTAATTTTGTAGAGTTTGAGTATTATGGTGTGGATCTATTTGCTTATGTTCATCTACATCTTTACTACAATAAGCTGTGGTTTAAATCTAAGACTAGAGGTTGTACTGTGCGGGTTATGAAAAAGAAAAAGCCGAGCTATGCTCGGCTTTTTTTGTGTCTTTAATAAGACTAATTACTCTGCAGACTGCGCGTCTTCTTGAACTTCTTCAGTCGCTGGGCGATCTAGTAGTTCAATGTAAGCCATTGGCGCGTTGTCACCTGCACGGAAGCCACACTTAAGAATACGAGTGTAACCACCTGGACGATCCGCGAAACGAGGACCGATCTCAGTGAACAATTTACCAACTACTTCTTTATCACGCGTGCGAGCAAACGCTAAACGACGGTTTGCTACGCTGTCAGTCTTAGCCAGTGTGATTAAAGGTTCAATTACACGGCGCAGCTCTTTTGCTTTAGGCAAAGTAGTTTTGATGATTTCGTGCTTCACCAAAGAACCAGCCATGTTGCTAAACATCGCTTTGCGATGGCTGCTGTTACGGTTTAATTGACGACCACTCTTACGATGGCGCATGACCCTATCCTTCTAACTAAACTAATATAGTAACTTAGATTACTCAGCTAGACTTGCAGGCGGCCAGTTTTCTAGGCGCATACCTAGAGATAGACCACGTGAAGCTAGCACGTCTTTAATTTCAGTTAGAGACTTCTTACCAAGGTTTGGTGTTTTCAGAAGCTCAACTTCAGTACGCTGTACTAAGTCACCGATATATTGAATTTGCTCGGCTTTCAGACAGTTTGCAGAACGTACAGTTAGTTCTAAGTCATCAACTGGACGAAGTAGAATCGGATCAAACTCCGGCTTCTCTTCTTTCTCTTCTGGCTCAGAAACATCACGTAGGTCTACGAATGCATCTAACTGCTCAGCAAGGATAGTTGACGCACGGCGGATCGCTTCTTCAGGATCTAAAGTGCCGTTCGTTTCCATATCGATGATTAGTTTATCTAAGTCTGTACGCTGCTCAACACGAGCTGACTCAACCGAGTACGCAATACGCTCAACCGGGCTGAATGATGCATCTAGCAACAAACGGCCGATTGGGCGCTCATCGTCATCAGAGGATAAACGACTAGACGCCGGTACATAACCGCGACCACGCTCAACACGAATGCGCATGCTGATTTCGCTATTGTCAGCAGTTAAGTGACAAATGACATGCTCAGGGTTGGCGATAGTCACATCTCCGTCGTGCTGGATATCAGCCGCAGTCACAGGGCCTACACCAGACTTAGTCAGGGTAAGGAAAACTTCATCTTTACCTTCTAGAGATACCGCTAGACCTTTAAGGTTTAACAGAATTTCAATGATGTCTTCTTGTACGCCTTCTTTCGCGCTGTACTCGTGCAATACGCCGTCAATTTCAACTTCTGTCACAGCACAACCAGGCATAGATGAAAGAAGTATACGACGTAGAGCATTACCTAGTGTGTGGCCAAAACCACGCTCTAGAGGCTCTAAAACTACTTTAGAACGCGTTGAGCTTACAGCGTCGATATCGACTAATCTTGGTTTTAGGAATTCGGTTACAGAACCCTGCATTTTATCCTCTCTTAACTCTTAACTTTACTTCGAGTAAAGTTCGACGATTAGTTGTTCGTTAATGTCCGCAGACAGATCAGAACGCTCTGGTAGACGCTTGAAAGTGCCTTCCATTTTCTTACCGTCAACTTCAATCCAAGTTGGCTTTTCACGTTGCTCAGCCAACTCTAGAGCAGCGATGATACGCGCTTGCTTTTTAGACTTCTCGCGAATTACTACTACATCTTCAGGAGTAACTACGAAAGAAGGGATATTAACAACACGACCATTAACCATAATCGCTTTGTGGCTTACTAGCTGACGTGCTTCAGCACGTGTGCTTGCAAAACCCATGCGATATACAACATTGTCTAGACGTTGCTCTAGAAGCTGTAACAAGTTTTCACCTGTGTTACCTTTAAGGCGAGCAGCTTCTTTGTAGTAGTTACGGAATTGCTTTTCTAGTACACCGTAGATACGACGAACTTTTTGCTTTTCACGTAGCTGTAAACCGTAATCAGATAGACGACCTTTACGTGCGCCGTGCTGACCAGGTGCTGTTTCTAGTTTACACTTAGAGTCAATTGCTCTTACGCCGCTTTTAAGGAACAGGTCAGTACCTTCACGACGACTCAGCTTGAGCTTAGGGCCCAAATATCTTGCCATGTTCTTTCTCCTAACCTATTGTTATACGCGACGTTTCTTCGGTGGACGACAACCATTGTGTGGAATTGGCGTCACGTCAGTGATGTTAGTGATACGGTAACCAGCAGCATTCAATGCACGAACAGCAGACTCACGGCCTGGACCTGGACCTTTGATGAATACTTCTAGGTTCTTAAGACCGTACTCTTGTGCAGCAACACCTGCACGCTCCGCAGCAACCTGTGCAGCGAATGGAGTAGACTTACGAGAACCACGGAAACCTGAACCACCTGCAGTCGCCCAAGAAAGAGCATTACCTTGACGGTCAGTGATGGTCACAATCGTGTTGTTGAAAGATGCATGAACGTGAGCCATGCCGTCAACAACCTGCTTTTTGACCTTTTTACGACGAATTGGTGCTTTTGCCATAACTTACCCCACCTTATTTCTTGATAGGCTTGCGAGGACCCTTACGAGTACGCGCGTTAGTCTTAGTACGCTGACCACGTAGTGGTAGCGAACGACGGTGACGTAAGCCACGGAAACAACCAAGGTCCATAAGACGTTTGATGTTTAGTGTTACTTCACGACGAAGATCACCTTCAACAGTGTACTTGCCAACTTCTTCACGAAGGATGTCAAGCGTTTCGTCATTTAACTCGCCGATTTTAGTAGTTTCAGCGATACCTGTCGCAGCTAAGATCGCCTTAGCGCGAGTTTTACCTACACCATAGATGCTTGTTAAACCGATAACAGCATGCTTATGATCAGGAACGTTAATGCCTGCGATACGGGCCACTAACATATCTCCTATAAATAAACTTGATTATCATCTTGCTGGAAAGCCCGTATAGGATACCCAACCGACATTCAAGTTTTACCAAAGAAACAGGCTAAGTAAAGTTACTCAGCCTGCACGACTTAATTTGCTTAGCCTTGCCTTTGCTTGTGCTTTGGCTCACTGCAGATCACACGTACAACACCTGCACGCTTGATTACTTTGCAGTTACGGCAAATTTTCTTAACGGAAGCACGTACTTTCATTACTCAACTCCGTAAACTGACCTTAACGGCCGTAGCCTTTAAGGTTCGCTTTTTTCAGCACAGAATCATATTGATGTGACATCATATGAGTCTGTACTTGTGCCATAAAGTCCATGATGACAACAACGATAATCAGAATCGATGTACCGCCGAAGTAGAATGGCGTTTGCCATGCCATAGTCATAAACTCGGGCACCAGACAGATAAAGGTTATATACAAAGCACCTGCCAATGTCAGGCGTGTCATCACTTTATCAATGTATTTAGATGTCTGCTCACCTGGACGAATGCCTGGAATAAAAGCGCCAGATTTTTTCAGGTTATCTGCTGTCTCACGCGGGTTAAACACCAACGCAGTGTAGAAGAAGCAGAAGAAGATAATAGCCGCAGCTAATACCATCGCATACAGTGGTTGACCTGGAGTCAATACTGCTGAGATAGCTTGTAGCACATCAGCGACCGGACCTTCACCTTGGCCAAACCAGCTTGCTATTGTACCAGGGAACAAAATGATACTGCTAGCAAAGATTGGTGGAATAACACCCGCCATGTTAACTTTTAGTGGTAAGTGCGTGCTTTGAGCAGCAAATACCTGACGACCTTGTTGACGCTTCGCATAGTTTACAACGATACGACGTTGACCACGCTCGAAGAACACAACTAGGTAAGTTACGGCGAATACGATTACCGCAATCAATAACAATGCTAAAATATGCAGATCACCTTGGCGCGCCATTTCTGCTGTCGAACCAATTGCAGACGGCAGGTTAGCTACAATACCAACAAATATTAGAACTGAGATACCGTTACCGATACCACGCTCAGTGATTTGTTCGCCCAACCACATAAGGAACATAGTTCCTGTGACTAAGCTCACTACAGCTGTGAAATAAAAGCCGAAGCCTGGATTCACAACTAGGCCTTCCATCATGTTAGGTAGACCAGTAGCGATACCTATCGATTGGAATGTAGCAAGCACAAGCGTACCATAACGCGTATACTGGCTGATTTTCTTACGCCCTTGCTCACCTTCTTTCTTAAGCTCTATCATCGCAGGATGTATGTGCGTTAATAGCTGCATAATAATCGAAGCCGAGATGTACGGCATAATACCTAGCGCCAATACCGATGCACGCTCAAGCGCACCACCGCTGAACATGTTGAACATCTCAACAATGGTGCCCTTTTGTTGCTCGAAGAATTCGGCAAGTACAGCGGCGTCAATCCCAGGGATTGGCACAAAAGAGCCCAGACGGTAAATAATGATAGCACCCAATACGAATAGTAATCGGCGCTTCAGTTCCGCAAGCCCACTTTGTGCACTTTGCATATCTTGACCTGGTTTAGCCATAGCGTACTTCCTTAGTCTTCTACCTTGCCTCCGGCAGCTTCGATAGCTTCGCGTGCACCTTTAGACACTTTCATGCCTTTAACAGTAACAGCGCGTGAAACTTCGCCAGATTTTACAACTTTTACGAACTGGATGTTCTTTTTAACGATACCAGCTGCCTGTAACGCGTTTAGATCTACCACATCGCCTTCAACTTTAGCGATTTCGAATAGATTCACTTCTTTAGACACAAGAGACTTGCGTGAAGTGAAACCAAACTTAGGTAGACGACGTTGCATAGGCATTTGACCGCCTTCGAAACCAACGCGTACTTTACCGCCAGAGCGTGACTTTTGACCTTTGTGACCACGGCCACCAGTCTTACCAAGACCAGAACCGATACCACGGCCAAGACGCTTACCAGCTGTTTTTGAACCTGCAGCAGGTGAAAGTGTATTCAAGTTCATCGAATTACCCCTCAACCTTAACCATGTAAGAAACTTGGTTGATCATACCGCGAACTGCTGGCGTATCTTCTAGCTCAACAGTGTGGTTGATACGACGTAAACCAAGGCCACGTAATGTAGCTTTATGCTTCGGTAAACGACCGATTGAGCTACGTACTTGAGTTACTTTTACTGTGTTTGCCATGGTGTCTTACCCCAAGATTTCGTCAACGCTAAGACCACGCTTCGCAGCAATACCTTCTGGAGAATTCATATTCTCTAGAGCTGCGATAGTTGCGCGAACGATGTTGATCGGGTTAGTTGAACCGTATGCTTTAGATAGTACGTTCTGTACGCCAGTTACTTCTAGTACTGCACGCATCGCACCACCTGCAATGATACCTGTACCTTCAGATGCAGGCTGCATGTAAACTTTAGAACCCGCGTGGCGACCCTTGATTGGGTGCTGTAGCGTGTTACCTTTAAGTTCAACAGTGATCATGTTACGACGTGCTTTTTCCATTGCTTTTTGAATAGCAGCAGGAACTTCACGTGCTTTACCATAACCAAAACCTACTTTACCAGCGCCATCACCAACTACTGTTAGTGCAGTGAAGCTAAAGATACGACCACCTTTAACCACTTTAGACACACGGTTTACCGCGATTAGCTTTTCAGCCAATTCAGGCTGTTGTGCTTTTGCTTCTACGTTAGCCATTGTCTACTCCTAGAATTGCAGACCGGCTTCGCGCGCAGCATCAGCTAGCGCCTTCACACGGCCGTGATATTTAAAGCCACTGCGATCAAAAGCGATTTTTTCAACGCCTTTGTCAGCTACGCGCTCAGCGATTGCTTTACCAACTGCTTGAGCCGCTTCGATGTTGCCTGTGCCTTTAACTGTTTCAACAATTGCTTTTTCAACAGTAGAAGCAGCAGCCAGTACATTACCCTCAGCATTGATTACTTGAGCGTAAATGTGACGTGGCGTGCGGTGGATAACAAGACGTGTTGTGCCTTGTTCGATAATATTTCTACGAGTGCGCTTAGCACGACGTAGACGAGCTGTTTTCTTATCCATCGTCTTACCTTACTTCTTCTTAGCCTCTTTACGACGCACGTGCTCATCAGCGTAACGTACACCTTTACCTTTATAAGGCTCTGGTTCACGGTATGAGCGGATGTTAGCAGCTGTTTGACCAACTAACTGCTTGTCTGCGCCTTTAACAACAATTTCAGTCTGGCTTGGAGCTTCGATAGTGATACCTGTTGGGATCTCGAAGTTCACTGGGTGAGAAAAGCCAAGGGTTAAATCTAATGAATTGCCCTTAACTGCCGCACGGTAACCAACACCTACTAGCTGTAGTTTCTTCTCATAACCATCGTTAACACCAACAATCATGTTGTTGATTAGCGCACGTGCAGTACCAGCTTGAGCCCAAGCATTAGCAACTTCACGAGGAGCTGTAGTGATAACGTTGTCGTTTAGTGAAACTTCAACCGCATCGTTGATTGTGCGAGTTAATTCACCGTTCTTGCCTTTAACTTTGATGTCCTGGCCGTTAATTGTAACTTCAACACCGGCAGGAACATTGATTGGAGCCTTCGCTATACGAGACATAGTTCCCCTCCGATTAAGCTACAAAGCCAATGATTTCACCACCAACGCCAGCGGTACGCGCAGCGCGGTCTGTCATCAGGCCTTTAGAAGTTGATACGATAGCGATACCTAGACCACCCATTACCTTAGGTAATTCGTCACGTCTCTTATAGATACGTAGACCAGGGCGGCTAACACGCTGGATGTTTTCGATTACAGCTTTGCCTTCGAAGTACTTAAGTTCGATAGTCAATTCTGCTTTTACGTCACCAGATACTGCGAAGTCAGTGATATAACCTTCGTCTTTAAGTACCTTAGCTACAGCTACTTTCAGCTTTGAAGTTGGCATTGAAACAGATACCTTCTTCGCAGACTGACCGTTACGGATACGTGTGAACAAATCCGCAATTGGATCTTGCAAGCTCATGTCTTACTCCCGTGATTCTATTACCAGCTAGCCTTTTTAAGGCCAGGAATTTCACCGCGCATCGCTGCTTCGCGAACTTTAATACGGCTTAAGCCGAACTTGCGAAGGTAACCATGAGGGCGGCCCGTGATGTTACAACGATTACGTTGACGTGAAGGGCTAGAATCGCGTGGTAAAGACTGTAGCTTTAACACTGCATCCCAACGCTCATCATCAGATGCATTAACATCGCTGATGATAGCTTTTAACGCAGCACGCTTTTCAGCATACTGAGTAACTAATTTAGCACGTTTTACGTCACGTGCTTTCATTGAATTCTTTGCCATAACCCTACCCTTACTTTTTGAATGGGAAGTTGAACGCTTCTAACAACGCACGGCCTTCGTCATCTGTTTTCGCAGAAGTAGTGATTGTGATATCCATACCGCGAACGCGGTCTACTTTATCATAATCGATTTCTGGGAAGATGATTTGTTCACGTACGCCCATAGAGTAGTTACCGCGACCGTCAAAAGACTTTGCGCTAACACCGCGGAAGTCACGAATACGTGGCATCGCGATAGAGACTAAACGCTCTAGGAAATCCCACATACGCTCGCCGCGTAGGGTTACTTTACAGCCAATTGGGTAACCTTCACGGATCTTAAAGCCAGCAACTGATTTGCGTGCTTTAGTCACTAGAGGCTTCTGACCAGAGATTGATTCTAGGTCTGCTACTGCGTTTTCTAGAATTTTCTTGTCAGCTAGGGCTTCGCCCACACCCATGTTAAGTGTGATCTTTTCGATCTGAGGGACTTGCATGACAGAGCTGTAACCGAACTTCTCTTGAAGCTCTTTTACCACTTTGTCTTTGTACACTTCATGCAGTTTCGCCATCGTCTACTCCAACTATTAAATAGTTTTACCGGTAGACTTGAAGAAACGGACTTTTTTACCGTCTTCAAATCTAAAACCTACACGATCCGCTTTGCCAGTTTCGGCATTGAAAATCGCTACGTTTGATACGTCGACTGACGCTTCTTTCTCAACAACACCGCCAGCTTGCTGTAGTTGTGGTACAGGCTTCTGGTGTTTCTTGATGATGTTAACGCCTTCAACAAATACTCGGCCAGTTTCAGTAACAACTGAAAGCACTTTACCGCGCTTACCTTTGTCTTTACCGGCTAGTACGATTACTTCGTCATCACGACGGATTTTTGCTGCCATGATCGACTCCTTATAGTACTTCTGGTGCTAGTGAAACGATCTTCATGAACTTTTCAGTACGAAGTTCACGAGTCACAGGGCCGAAGATACGAGTACCAATAGGCTGTAAGTTATCATTTAAGATAACAGCCGCATTGCTATCGAAACGGATTAAAGAGCCGTCTGGACGACGTACGCCTTTTTTAGTACGCACTACTACTGCGTTTTTAACATCACCTTTCTTCACTTTGCCGCGAGGAATCGCTTCTTTAACAGAAACTTTAATGATGTCGCCAACCGCTGCGTAGCGACGGTGCGAACCACCAAGGACTTTTATACACTGCACTTTGCGAGCGCCGCTGTTATCAGCAACGTCCAGCTGAGTTTGCATTTGGATCATCTTAATGACCTCCGGTGTAGTTACAACTCGCCTAGATTTCGTTCAAAATCAAGGCATTTAGGTTAAATTCCACTCAAAAAACTGTGATTATGTCTTTCAAGGGCGGGCAATTGTATCAGCAATGTCGCATCAAAGATAGTTCAATTTTTAATTAATTTAACGCGTTAACATGACGTACCGATTACAGTTTGAGGATATGGCGGCAAGCAATCGAGAATTCAACCACTTGCGCAAATATTAAACAAAGTTTACAGCAGAAATTTTATTTTGATTATTGTTTAGGCATATCGCTTAGTAGGCTGTGAACAAGAATTTATCACCCTTTTCTCACAAACAAGCTCAAGCTTTGAGCAAACAACCATATAGCGCGACGAGAAGATCTTAGAAAAAGTGAAGTCGAGATAAATCTCGACCTACGGCTCTCTTTTGCTTTTGATGTAATCACCCACATTGCTTACGGTGTCTAACCAATAACCGTTTTTAGGGTCCAGTGAGAAGTCGAGATAAATCTCGACCTACGGCTCTCTTTTACTTTTGATGTAATCACCCACACAGCTTACAGTGTCTAACCAATAACCATTTTTAGGGTCCTGTGAGAAGTCGAGATAAATCTCGACCTACGGCTCTCTTTTGCTTTTGATGTAATCACCCACATTGCTTACGGTGTCTAACCAATAACCGTTTTTAGGGTCCTGTAAGTAAGGAATAAGCTGGTCTAACATTTTGGTATCGACGGTGTACATGCCTTTTTCGCCCACCTCATGTCCAGCAAGAATTATCCAACTGTTATTTGCCCTAAGGTGCTCCAGTAACCCTTTTAGCTCTTCAAAACTAGCACCGTCCATTCTCACTCCTGTGAGTTGCGCAAAGTCAGTATAAGTTGGGTGATTAGCGGTTTCATCTAACCACGTACGGCCACTGTCAAAATGCTTCGCAATCACCGGCACATAACTTTTTACTTCAGCGCCGCGACCAACAAAGGTATTACCGCAAGGATATGCAAAGCTTCTGGGGGTTACGCCTAAATGCTTTTCAATATATTTTGTAGTGCTGACTACATCGCGTTCTATGTAGGCCAAATCAACCTGTTCGAGTCCTTTGTCCTTTTCCCTTAGCCAGGCAAAGTTACCCGTACATAAGTGTTCACTGGTGTGATTGCCTATTTCGTGCCCCTGCTTCACAGCGGCTTGCCACAATGCGAGCTTCTCCTTCACCTGTGGTGGCATAACATAAAATGTGCCTTTCACCTTGTGGCGATTGAGTAGCGGCACTCCCACATCAACTTGGCTTGGCCTTGCATCATCAAACGTAAGGCTTATTGCGTTATGAGCATTATTGGGGTAACTAAAGGTTTGTTTGCTATCAGCCGCTATACTAGACGTATTCACGAGCAGAGCGCTTGCCATCATGGCAGCCAAACTGAAGTGAGAAACTAAATTAGAAGATAACTTTGCCATTTGCTTGTCCTTATTATTGTTTATCCTTATAACCTACATGCGGCTGCGAGTATGACAAAGTGTTAAATTTTCAACTTGTTATTTGCGATTAAGTCCAACGCAAATGGTACTAATTTAATATTTTTAGCGATACACTAACCCCAATAATAAAAGAGAAAGACAGCGCTGTGTTGAAGTTAGAAGAATACTATCAGGACGTGATCTTGCTCGCCGAAGGCGGAATGAGCAAAGTGTACCTTGCTACCGACAAAAAATTAGGCCGCCGAGTGGCGGTAAAGGTGATGTCACTAACTCAGCACACGCAATCAGATGCACTCAACGAAGCCCGACTGTTAGCGCGTTTTAACCATCCAAACATAGTGCAAATTTATGATGTTTTTGAAAGCGATGGTCAAATGGCTTTGGAAATGGAATATGTGCAAGGTGCAACTTTACAGCACTACACAAAAACACACGTATTAACTACCGAGCAAAAAGTCGAGCTACTAAGCCATATTGCCGATGGCCTGGCCTCAGCTCATGGGCAGAACATTCTTCATTTAGACTTAAAGCCTGGCAATATACTGGTTAATGAACAGAGCATAGCCAAAATTGCCGACTTTGGTATTTCACAATTAGAAGACAACCAAGCCTCTCGTCCACATACCAGTTACGGTAGTCTTACAGCAATGTCACCAGAGCAACTGCGTGATGAAACGCTAGACAGTCGCAGTGACTTATTCTCATTTGGGCTAATAGCTTATCAACTATTAGCTGGACACCATCCTTATTTCGAACAAGCTGACGATGGCAGTGACAAGTCTATTGCTGAACAGATCAAGTTCCAGCCGTTAAAAGCCAGTGCTAAACGTATCTTAGATATTCCCCCTGCACTGGCACAGCTTATTGATCGCTTATTGCAATACGACAAAAACGCTCGCCCAAGTAGCGCGAATGAGGTCAGTCAGCAGCTAAAGCAAATTTTACACGCCTTTAGCTACGATAACAGCGAAGCGACACTGTCACTTGAACAAATAGAGCTACGAGATAGAGCCAGAGAGAGAGCCAAAGTACGTAAAAAGCAACTAGGTATTGCAGCACTTTTCACCTTTTTAGTGTGCTTAGCCGTTGGTGGGTACTGGTATTGGCAGGAAACCAAACCCAAGATCTATATTGCAGCGCTACCGATAAAATTCACAAACTCTTTTCAACTACTTGAAGCACATCAACAAAACATCGAGTTAGCAATTAACGACGCACTTAAACAACATTTTTTAAGTAATGATGATTACGTCTTCATTTCAGACAGTGAAGTAGAACAAACACAGAAATTTATTGGAGTTGAAGCACCATTAAAGGCATTGGGGCGAGCGTTAAATAGTAATGAGCTCATTACGATAAAACTAGACTGTAATATTCAAAGCTGTGACATCGTTATCGACTTAGTTGATGCGTCTAATGGAGCCTTAATTAATAGTGCGCGAACGATGACGTCGAGTGAAAACTACAGCCATGTTTTTGCTATTACAGCCTCGGCCCTCACTTCATTAACCGGACGCTCAACTGATTTAGCCACTAGCAATAAAACATTATTGAATAACTACGCCACACTGCATGATGCTAGCTTAGTAAAAGGGGCTGACCGCGCTGCGATATTAAAAGAGTTAACAACGCTGATTGATACTGCGCCGGACTTCCTGCCGCTGTATTCACTTTACTCTGAACTCGCAATTCAGTTGTATACAGATAGTTCGAATGATCAAGTACTTCTAAACTGGGAACAAGTATTACAGCAAGCCCCCAAGAGATTAAAAGCAAGTACAATTATTCAAACTTCCTATCTCGAGTTTTATGCGTTTGTAAAAGACAAGAGCCGTGCCAAAGGAACCTTTTTAGCAATTCAGAATTCAGTCAAGGACGAGTATCAAAAGCATGCACTTATCAGCATCTACTATAATTTAATAAACGATTACGCTTCGGCACTTCATCACATTGAGCTTGCCTATGAACTTAGACCGACCTTAAAAGTCATCCGCAATGCAGCCTTGCTCAACATGAAGCTTGGCCAGTATGAAGAAGCCTTACCTTACTTACGAGCAGCCAGCCACTACGGCCCTGATAACCTAAAAACACTAAAGGCTATTGCCGATATCTCTCTTCTACTTGGTAAGCTCCATGACGCAGAGAAATCTTATCAAGCTCTAGTTAATCGCTCATATACAAGTACGGCTACCTTTAATAATTATGCCATTGTATTGATGCTATTAGGTGATTTAGAACAGGCACTCGAGTTTGCTGAACGAGCAACTCAATTGGCGCCCAGTAATGTAGAAATCTTGCTTAACTACGCAGACATATACTCACTAATGGGTGAGAAGAAGAAAGCCAGTGAAGTGTATCTGCAAATTTTAGCCAGTGCTCCAGCAAGCCAAGTTGAAGTCGTGCGCATTCAAGCTTTGGCACACCTAGGTCGGAACCAAGAGGCATTAATAGCAATTGATGAATATTTGGCTGAGTATCCCGATTCAGCCGAAGCTTTTTACGTAAAATCGTTAATTCAGACGCTGATAGAAGAAAAGTATTCCGCGATGGCTTCACTGAAAAAAAGCATTGATTTAGGCTGGAGCCCGTCTTTTTATCGCCTTTCGTGGTTCAGGACATTATGTCACTCGCCATCACTTGAATTAAGAATTGGCACAGAACACTTTACCTATCTGTGCCAAGTGCAAATTACGAATTAGACTGGAGCATCTGGCTCGTCAATTATCACCCTTGGATCTTGAGAGAAATAACGCACGACACCATTTTCAGAATTCTTTTTAGCAACAAGTCTGAATTCAATATTCGAGTTGTTATTCTCTACGAGTGTAACAACCCTCGCATCAGGATTAGCTGAAAGCGCTTTGATATCATTTTCACTTAGCGTATTCGCAACATTCAATGCTTCAATCTTCACCTCAACCGTAAACTCATCTTTTAATGTGCTTGTAAGGTTATAATTGAAATTGTCTTGCGCCTCAGTAAAAAAAGTACCATTTTCAGCAAAGCTCCAGCCAGCTGTATCAGGCTCGATCTTATAGGTTAGAACAGCAATGTCACCCTCGGCTAATTTAAGCTTGACTGGCTCATCGTCATTTGAAAATATCCAGTTACCCTCAGCTTTTGGCGTCACCGTGTATTCGAGTAAAGTAGGTGTACTCATTCTTTTATCCTTCGTTTGTTTATAGAGCTATTCACATCTATCTAAGCACATGAATAACAGTAATTCTATTACAACTGGTTACAGCTTTTAGGCGTAAGACAGTTATAAGCTCACTATAACTGCATATAGATAATTAACTCGCGATAAATATAGAACAAGGGCTACCATCGGCAAGCCCTTGTTAAGCTGAAATTGATTTAAAACAAACAGATGAGCTGTTTATTGAAGCGTCATAAAGATCTATCCACCAAACAAACCTTTAAGTTTGTCTTTTACCTTATCCTTAACCTTGTCTTTGGCTTTGTCTTTGGCCGCTTCTTTTAGGTCTAGGCTAGTTTCAACTTTGTGGAATGGACCTTTGATCCGCACCGGAATTTTAAAACCGGTACTGTCATCGCTACTGGCTTGCCCTTCAATGGTATCAACAATTCCAGTCACCACACGGTAATCTACTAAAGTTTGTGGTAAATCAACGGTGCCCTTGCCTGTCACTCGTAGTAACGGGCTTGCCAACGAGAAGTCATCATTTTGACCTACGCCTTTGGTAAAGACAAAGGTGCCAGTCATGGCTGAGAAGTCGGTTTTTTGATCTGGGTCGAAATTGGCATTGAGTCCTTGCGATACCGAAGAGAAATCGCCTTTGAGCATCTCTTTGCCCTTACGGATCATCTCAGCAAGGTTTGCGCCTTTTACGCCACCATCTTTGAACTCAAAACCTAATTTACCACCTAGAGCATTCACAAATTGCTTTTGACTAACGCCTTGTGTGTTTAACGCCCAATTAAGACTACCTTTACCCAATACTTTGTCAAAGCCAATGGCATCAGTCAGTAGAGGCTCAGCATTAATTGCCGTTAACGCAAAGTCAGTACTGATGGCATAAGGTTTTGCTGCTGCATTTACAACAACCTTACCTTTACCCTGACCTTCATAGGCTTGGAATTTATCTAGGCTCAGTGTCGCCTTACCTGAGTTAAGTACTAAGCTGATTTGGTTTTCGCCAAGCTTAATTTCTCTCGCACGTAGCCCTGTAGAAGTGATCTTCACATTCGCATTGAGGCTATTAAGTGCTGACAAATCAATTGCAGTGTCATCCCACACGATAGGCTGTGCTGGTGCGCCTTCTGACTCAGGTTGCGTTTGTGGTTTTTCCACAGGTTCTGGCAAATAAGGGTTAAGATCTAACATGCCAAGGTCAACACTCGCGGTAATATCTGGCTTACCTGAGAGAGAGACTTTACTTTGACCTTTTATTACCAATTCGTCCAAGGTCGCTTCTAAGGCATTGAGAGTAAAGACTTGCCCTTGCATCGTCATTTTAGCGTTTAGGCCAAAGTCGTTGAACGCATTTTCTTTGGCTTTTAGGTCAACACCCTGCCACTTAGCTAGCGCTTTTACCGAGTCGCCAGTCAAGGCTAATTGACCGCGAATGGTTTTACCTTGCTCTGCAATTTCACCTTTATAGTCAAGGTTGAACAGCGCTGATTTTACTTGTTGTTCAACATTAAAGGTTTCACCTTCTATCGCCTTTGCTGGATTATCGAGTGTAGTAACTAGGTTAAAAGTTTGACCTTGAAAAGTCAGCTTGCCGTCGACTTCTAATGGTTGGTACAGTGACGATAGCATCACGCTAATGTCTAAATCAGTTACCTGATATTCAGCGCCTGTCACACCATCAAGATAAATCACCGAGCCACCATAAATCGCCACTTCGCCAAGGCTAACATCTAAGCCTTCCGGTAACTGCATATTACCTTTTGAGCTGGTTTGCGCCGTTGGCGTGTTTTCTGCACTGGTGGGTAGCAACTGCCAGTTAGCATTACCTTGTTTGTCGGTTTCTAGGATAATTTTAGGATTATTGATCACAAAGCGCTCAAGCTTAGCTTCACCAGACAACGCACTTAACCACGGAATATGCACGGCAAGTTGCTCCATAGCGAACATATCTGGGCGACTGCCCGTTGCCATGTTGGCAAATCGCACTTGGTTTAGCTCAAGGTGCAGCGTTGGGAAAATACCGATGTCAGAGTCGCCATCGATCGACAGTTTTCTACCTGTCACTGACTCAACCTGTGACGTGACTTGGTCAATAATTGCCTGTTTGGGGATTAAAAACGGGGCTGCGATAACAAGAATAATAATAAGCGCGACAATGGCGCCTACGATTTTAACTAGCCGGTTCATTGCTTTTCCTTCGTAAGGCTTGGTTCTCTTTATGATAACGGCTGTAGTCGAATATACCATGAATAAAGGCAAATAATTTGTACTGAGCGATTGCAACCTTTTGACTAATCGGTATGATCCTCGCCCTTGCCAGTTTTTAGCGTCCTTAGCTATATTTTACTGGTTGGTTTATTAATCAAACTTGGAGTATCTAACCCGCATGAAGAAACTGCTCATATCACCGTCAAACATGGCCTTGGGCGAACAAGAAAGTCAGATTTATCAAAATATCCTCAAACAAGCCACGGAGATCAGCCTTAATCTGATGGCGGTTAAGGTGGAAAATCACCCTGAAGATTTTCTTGGTTGGTGTTATGAACTGCTTGATGTGGCGAAAAATCGTATCAATTTTGATTTACTGGATGACCATCAATTACCCACAGTGAAAAAGCTACAAGATCTGCTCATCGCAGCGATTAGCTTTTTACAACTCAAAACGTTACGCATTGCGCCTTGGCCTATGGTGGCTGCATTTATTGCCAGTCACAAAGAAGTGATTGCACTAGATGAGCAATTAAAACTAATTGAATATCTTAAACCAATGCGCAGCACTCCACTTAAAGACATGATCAAAGAAGATCGCCTCGCCTTTAGCGGTAAGCATGCTGCAAATTTAGATACCAGCGTGTATCAGTTTGACGTAGAGTGGTTTGCCTCCACCAAAAGTGCAAAAGGCTTTCACCAGTTATTAGACGACCTTCCGGGTGCTTTTGATGAAGCGCTAGCCGCAATCCCCGCAGAAGGTGACGTGACGCTCGAGCATTACCAATCATTTATGGTCGGGTATTTAAGTACCTTTGCTGGCAGCGAGGAAAAGCCAACGCTTGCACCAGCTACTCGCCTATTAGCAATGCGTCGCCCTGATGTGTTCACTCCAATAACCTCGAGCAAGCTTGACGCTTTGTGTCAAGCATTTGGTGTTGCTAAACTTAACAATCGCGATTTTGAGCGTTACTGGACCGATGTCGTCAGCACCATTAAAGCAATGCCATGGTATACGATGGCCGCTCCTGTGGATGAGTTTGAAACGCAACTTGCTGAAATTAAAGCGCTGCTACCATGCCTGTTTTATTACGCGGATAAAGACACCGCCACTAACTCCAATTACTTTAAGCTACTGCATAAACCTCAGCGCAGCGGCACCAGTGGTGGCAAAAAAACAGTACGCCGCGGTAAAGAGTCAGCAGAAGTGTTAGTCGACCGCGCACTCGCGGATGAGTCTATTCCAGAGCATATTCGCACCAAACGTGACTCGATAGTCGCTGAAGTGGAAAAAGGCCGCAGTGTTGATGAAACCATCAGCCTAATGCGCACCATCTTTGGATAACTAACCTAAACTTCAATAACGCCTAGCGCAATCCATAGCTTGCATTAATATCGTGCAAGCTATGGTACTTTGCACCAGCCATGTGCAACATTTATGCAAATCACTCTGTCCTACTTTCGAAACTCAGAAATTAAATTCCAATATTTTTAATAACATAGAATAAATTCTCCGCCATTTCCTGACATTGGCCTCCCCCTTGCACTCACTCTTTGCAGAAAATGCAATGACAACAACCGAATAATAACTCTGCGTTCAATGGGGAAAACAGAATGAGAAACAAACCTTTACTTATGCTACTCGGCGGCCTGACTGCGTGCTTTTGTGTCTCTGCTCAGGCGGAAGTAACAGCAAATATTGCGGCAAGCTCAAATTATTACTGGCGTGGTATCACCCAGACTGATGACGGTGCAGCGGTGTCTGGCGGCTTGGATTATAGCAATGAGTCTGGGTTTTATGCAGGCACTTGGGTCTCTAACATCGACTTTGGCGACTCTGCCAGTTACGAAATGGATCTGTACGCGGGTTACGCTGGCGAAATCAAGGGCATGAGTTTTGATTTTGGTTATATCCACTACGCCTATCCCGATGCCAGTGGAGATATTGATTTTGGCGAGATTTACGCCGCGCTTGGCTGGCAATACTTTACGTTTAAACTCAGCCACCTAGCCACCGCGCAAAGCGACTCAAGCACAGAAGAAGACATGCTATATGCCGAAGTGTCGGCCAGCTTCCCCATTTTTAAAGACAGTGAATTAACTCTACATATTGGTCGCTCCAGCGGAGACACAGTGCTTGAGTGGACAGGAGAAGACGACGCTTATATGGATTACGGGGTGAGTTTATCTACGCAAGGTTTTACCTTCGGATTAGTAAAAACCGACCTAGACAGTAGCGACGATATTAAAGCATATGTAAGTTATGGATTAGATTTTAATCTGTGATGACCAAAGGTGAGCGGTCCTGTGACAGCCGCACCACCTTATTTTTTACTTGCTGCAACACCTAGGGCCGAAAGGCCCTTTTTTTGTGGCTGAATTTATAAGGCTGTCGCGTAAATTGGCTTCAATCCACGCATATAACATTTTATGGTACGCTATGCCCAGTAGATGCTGTCCAAATGCGATACCACTGCTCGCGACCCATGCTAAGTGACTGTGCAGCAAACGCGCTGGCAACTCGAGTAATATTTCCCGTTCCAAGCACAGTGGCAGGTTTCGATGGATGCATGGCAAGCCATGCGTAGATCACTTGATCAATTTCAGTGCTACCAATCTCTTCACCCACTTGCTGTAGCACCGCACGCAGGCGTTTGGCTTTTTCATCTTCGCTGGAGAATATTCTCCCCCCTGCCAGTGGCGACCACAGCATAGGATTCATGCCTAGTTGTTGGCACTGATCAAGCGTGCCATCGTCAAGCGCTTTCATCTCATAAGGTGAAAACTCAATTTGGTTGGTCACTAAAGCGAAATCGAGTCTCGATTGTAATAAGGCAAGCTGGCTGGGTGTAAAGTTCGAGACCCCAAAATGCAACACATCGCCGTTTTGTTTGAGGGTATTAAACGCATCGGCAACTTCATCAGCATCCATCAGATAATCCGGGCGATGGATCAACAGCACATCTAGCCTATCCGTGCCGAAATGCTTTAGTGACTGCTGCGCTTGGGCAATGATATGCGCTTTACTCGAATCATAGTGGTTCGCCTTTCCCGCTAATCCCAAGCTCGGAAATGCGGGCTTAATGCCACATTTAGTGATGATCTGAATGTGCTCTCGAATACTGGGCTCAAGCGCTAAGGCTTTGCCAAACTCCGCCTCACACTGATACTCACCGTAAATATCAGCATGATCAGTATCGCGTATTCCAAGCTCAATCGCTTGCTTTAAAAAACGTAAATTTTCTTGCGGCGTAATTTGCCAATCTAATAGCCGCCAAAACCCCAATACTAATGGGTCAAGTACGCGGGTGTTTGCGTTCATAACGTAATTCCTACTTGTGCAACCACTTGCTTGGCTTTCTCGACAGCACTTTCAGCCGAGTCTGAGCGCGCTAACGCCACACCCATTCTGCGCTTGCCACTCACCTCTGGTTTACCAAACAAACGAATATCCGTTAGTGGCTCTGCAAGCGCCTGTGCAAGATTGTTGAACTGTAATTGTGTTGATTCCCCTTCGACAAGGATCACGCTAGATGCCGATGGTCCATTGAAATGAATAGTGGGGATAGGCAAACCTAAAATTGCCCGAGCATGCAGCGCAAACTCACTTAAATCTTGCGAGATAAGCGTAACCATGCCGGTATCATGTGGCCTTGGTGAGACTTCGCTGAAGTAAACTTCATCACCCTTAATAAAGAGTTCAACGCCAAACAGACCCCGACCGCCCAGCGCTGCCGTGACTTTTTCAGCCATCGCTTTGCTGCGCTCTAGCGCGAGTGCTGACATCTGCTGCGGCTGCCAGCTTTGCTGATAATCACCGTCTTGTTGCACATGTCCAATTGGCTCACAAAAACTCGTACCATCGATATGGCGTACGGTTAGCAGCGTAATTTCGTAGTCAAAATCAACAAAACCTTCCACAATCACTCTGCCCTGACCTGCACGCCCACCTTCTTGAGCATAGTGCCAAGCCGCTTCGATATCCGCGGCACTTTTAATCACACTTTGCCCTTTACCTGACGAGCTCATGATAGGCTTAACCACACATGGCATACCGATACGCGCGACAGCAGCATTAAAGTCTGCCAAGGTGTCAACAAATTGATAGGGTGAAGTGGCAAGTCCAAGCGTTTCAGCGGCAAGACGGCGGATCCCTTCACGGTTCATGGTCAGTTGAGTCGCTTTAGCGGTTGGCACCACCGTGTAACCTTCAGCCTCTAATTCCACCAACTTATCCGTCGCAATGGCTTCGATTTCAGGCACGATATAATCAGGTTGTTCTTGTTCAATAATCGCTTTGAGTTTTTCACCATCCAACATAGACAAGGTATAGCTGCGATCTGCCACTTGCATCGCTGGCGCATTGTCGTAGCGATCTAAGACAACCACTTCAGCACCTAAGCGCTTAAATTCGATAACGACTTCCTTTCCTAACTCACCGCCACCGCAGAGTAATACTTTGCAAGCAGTTGCCGAAAAGGGCGTGCCCAGAGGTTTGATTTTCATGATGATTCCTTGGTTGGTTTGATGCCCCATGGTAGCGACTTTTTGTCATATGCAAAAGCTGAGAAGACGGTAATCCAACTCAAAATCACAAAATACACATTTCAAACACATTCTTTACATATTGTACACAAAGAGCATTTTTATATTTAAAGGATTACTTCAATGACCGCCCAGTCTCCAATTGATTACAACACTCAGCCGCAGATCTTATTAACACAAGCATTCAGTCAATACGCCAATAAAGTCGCACTGGTATTTAACGGCACGCAAGTCACCTATCAAACACTTGAAGAGCAGGTAACACGAGTCGCCGCGAATATTCAGCAACAAGCGAACCTGAGCCAGTCTCAATCGCCTTATGTGGCACTATATCTCGAGCGTGGCATTGATATGGTCGTGGGGATCTTAGCGGCAATCAAATCAGGACTGGGTTATATCCCTATTTCCACTGAGGCACCCAAAGCTCGCTGCGAGTTTATTCTTGAAGATAGCCAACCGGCGCTTATCGTCACCCATGGGCATTATCAAGCGCTGCCACAATTTGGCCATACACCTCAAGTGTTGATCGAATCTCCTGCAACGCAAGCCTTTGTTACTCCTGATTATAAAATGAGTGATATTGCCTATGTGATCTACACCTCGGGCACCACTGGCACGCCAAAAGGCGTAGAAGTACCTTACCAAAACTTACTTTATTTAGCCGAGTCACAAATTGGCCGCTTTGAACTAGACCAACTTGACCGCGTTATGATGTTTGCCTCTTATATTTTCGATGCCAGTGTATTTGAGCTGCTCGTGCATATCATGTTGGGCCAAACTGTATTTGTAACGACAGAAACCGAGCGACGCGATGCCAAAGCGCTAAGCCAATTGATCTCAAAAAATGCCATTCAATTTGGCGCTATTCCTCCTGCATTGCTGGCTTTGATGGACCCCCAAGATTTGCGCTCTATGCGCAAATTAATCGTCGCAGGAGAAACCCCAAATCTAGAAATGCTTTCTCGACTTTCAGAAGTCACGCGAGTGTTTAACGGTTATGGTCCTACCGAATATACCGTGTGCACCTGCGCCAATGAATATACCAATGCCGACTCCGAATTTAATATTGGTCAACCTTTTGTGAATACCAGACTTTATGTGCTAGATGAGCAATTGCAACAAGTAGCCAATGGCGCTATCGGTGAGCTCTATATTAGTGGTGCAGGTTTAGCAAAAGGATACTTAAACCGTCCTGAGCTCACAAAATCTCGATTTATCGCAAACCCCTATTATCAAGCAGAAGTCGATCCTGTGCACTTCGCTAGACTTTATAAAACTGGCGACTTAGTAAGTTTTGACGGTGATAATTATCATTTTGTTGGTCGTAATGACAACCAAATTAAGCTACGCGGATTTCGTATTGAGTTAGGTGAAATAGAAAAAGTAGTTGCCCAACATGAGGCGGTAAAACTTGCAAGCTGCCAAGTAGTACAACGAGGTAATGCTAAGTTCTTGGTAGCATTTATCGTTCCTCATAGTGAACCTACAGCAGACCTTGGACAACACATCAGCCAGTTAGCAGAAAAGCTACTGCCAGACTATATGCTGCCTGATCACTATCAATGTTTAGACGCATTACCCATGACCGAAAACGGGAAGGTAGATAGCCGCGCACTCGCTAATTACGAATTAAGTAGCCAACAAGACCAACCGCAAGATCAGCTTAGCCAAGAACAGCAAGCTTTTTTAGCGCAGTTTCAAGGTTTCTGTTTGCCTGGCCTTGGCTGGCAACAAGATTTTTTCCAACAAGGTGGAGACTCCATCTCCGCAATCAACCTTAGCAACCAGTTATTTCAGCAGCTCGGCTTAAGCGTGCCAACACATCTAATCTATCGCTATCGTAGTGCTGGACTAGTATGGCAAGCAATGCAAACTCAACACTTTGAAACCATTGCGATTCCAAAGCGCGGTGCTGATTTTGAGGAAGTCGCTCCGCTATCACTGCAACAACGCGCGATTTGGTTTTTAGCCAAAGCCGATCCAAGCGATAAAGCCTATCATGCAAAGTGTACAATCACCTTCAGTGGCGATTTAAATGTACCTGCACTACAAGGTGCATTACAGGATATCGTTGATAACCATGCGATTTTCCGTACTAGCTACGACTTACATGAGCCGCTGCAGTATATTGCAAAGCACTACCAGCAAGACGTGCCTTACTTTGACTTTAGTGAGTATCAAGAAGCACAAGCGTTAGCTGAGGTCGACAAACTCGTTAATGGTCACATGAATGATATTTTTGCGATTGACCAATTACCGCTGGCACGCTGGGCAATTGTAAAAATTAGCGAATCTAAACATGTACTTATTCATATTGAACATCACTTAGTACATGATGGTTGGTCTTCTAACATCTTCCTTGATCACCTATTTAGTTGTTATAAACAGCGCTTGAATGGCGCAAGCCAAGGTACTTTGCCAGAAATCACACAATACGCCGATTACGCAGCCTATCAGCATCAATGGCTGGGAACAGAGCAAGCCGAGCTGCAACGTCAATTTTGGAAAGCACAACTTCAAGACGCACCGAGCCGTATTAACTTGCCTGTTTCTCGTCTCGGCGAAACCGTAACCGAACGTGGTCGCGCACACCGGGTTAAACTGCCTCGTTCGCTATGGAACAATTTAAAAGCCTACAGCCAAGCGCATCAGATCACGCCATTCGCCGTTGCCCTTGCGGCATTAAATATTGTCCTTTCGCGCTTTAGTGGCGATGAGGATATTTGTATTGGTTCTGGCGTTGCAAACCGAGGCTACACCAATGTGGATGATACCATTGGGATGCTCGTCAGCACCGTAGTGGCGCGAGTTCAGCAAACACCAGAAATGTCTGTTGAACAACTGGTACAGCATTGTTTTGAAGTCAGTAACGATATGCTGGCCAATCAAACCCTACCATTTACTGAAGTCGTCGCGGATGTAAACCCTGAGCGCATCAAAGGCGTTAACCCGTTATTCCAGATCTGTTTTAGCTTCCATGATTCACCACTGCCAGAGCTTACGCTTCCGGGGTTAGATGATATTGAGTATTTCGAGGCGATCAGCAGTCAAGCGGCGAAGTTTGAGATTAATATCGTGGTGCTTACCCGTATGGGGCAAGATCAGGATGATTCGGTCACTATGTTATGGGAGTTTGACTTAAACCGCTACGATCCTTGGTTTATCGATGCCTTAAGTGACAACTTTAGTCATATTCTCGCGCAACTTATCAGCGTTGATGGGCAATTACCACTTGAACAGTTGAGTTTACAAAGCCATGTTGAACGCGATGTTCAAATAGCGCAGCACCAAAGCCAAGATTTACTGTCACTATTTACGCATCACGCGCAGTCTCGCAGCCAGCAAACTGCACTTATCACCAGTCAAACGGAGTTAAGCTATCAGGTGCTGAGTACTCGTTCAGACAGCCTTGCTGCACATATTCTTAAGCAGTATGGCACGCTTGAGTATATCGGCCTATACCTGCAGCCCGGCATTGACACAGTGGTTGCTATGCTTGCCATCATGAAAGCTGGCGCCGCTTATGTGCCGCTATCGCCAAGAGCGCCAGCTGCCCGCAATGCTTTTATTATTGACGATGCTCAGCTCAAGTTAGTATTAACCAACACCATAAGTCAGCAAAGCTTGAGCGAAAATGAGCAATCAAATTGGCCACTGTTAAACTTGGATAATACATTCGCGCCTTGCGATATTGCACTTTGCCAACCGTCGCCTGATTCTGCAGCCTACATCATTTACACCTCAGGTACGACAGGACAACCTAAAGGCGTTATTCAAAGCCATAAAAATGTTGCGCGCTTGCTATCTGCCAGTCAACCGCTTTACCACTTTAATAGCGAAGATACTTGGGTGCTTTATCACGATACGATTTTTGACTTTAGTGTTTGGGAAATATGGGGAGCACTGTGTCATGGCGGTCGGTTGTTTATTCCAAGCTACGAAGAAGCAAGAGACAGTTTTGGTTTTGTAAAGCAGTGTGAGCAATTTGCTGTCACCGTGCTTAACCAAACTCCCAGTGCATTCTATAATTTTAGTGACGTTGCCATTTCTGCGGCGGCGTCGCTCGATAGCCTTAGCACTGTGATCTTTGGTGGTGAGCAGCTCAACTACGATAAACTGAGCCCTTGGTGGCAACGCTTTGGTCAGCGTATTCAATTGGTCAATATGTACGGTATTACTGAAACCACAGTACATGTCACCTATCAACCTTTACACCCTAACATGAATACCCAGATTGCTGACATTGGCGTGCCGCTCAATGATATGCAGGCTTGGGTGCTGGATAGTCAGCTACGTCCCGTACCTGTGGGTTGTCCTGGAGAGCTGTTTATCTCTGGTGCAGGTTTGGCGATTGGGTATTTGAACCAACCAGAGCTGAGCGCCACTCGCTTTTTCGAGCTAACGCTCAATGGCAAACTCACCCGCGTTTACAAAACCGGTGATAACGCCAGATTATTGCCAAGCGGTCATTTAGAATACCTAGGTCGTTTGGATAACCAAGTGAAGATCAGGGGTCATCGTATCGAGCTTGGTGAAGTCGAATCCCAATTGCTAAGCTGTAGCGGTGTTAAAGAAGCAGCAGTGATCACCTATACACGCCAAAATCAAACGGCGCTAAGTGGCTATGCTGTGATGGAAAGTCATGCTTATTTTGACGCCGAGCGGTTACTTAACCATCTACGAACGCAGCTGCCAGCATATATGGTACCGGATAGCATCACCCAACTCACGGCGATGCCACTCACCGTAAACGGTAAACTAGATAGCAAAGCACTACCGCTACCGCAGATGTCATCATCAAACCAATACGCCGCGCCGCGCACAGTGCTTGAGCAGACGCTTTGCCAAATTTGGCAAACCACATTAGAACTGGAACAAGTCGGTATCCATGATAATTTCTATCGTCTAGGTGGTAACTCCATCTTAGCGGTGCAGCTCGTGCGCAATGCCCATAAATGGCATCAGATTGCGATCCCGTTATCAGCGATCATTGCCAACCCATCGGTTGCGGCTCTAGCACAATACCTAGACACCATAGAGTTGAGTGATATCACCCAATCTCAAGACGCACCTGCCACCACCTCTTCACAGGTGATGGAGCTATAGTCATGGAGTTAACATCTTTACTAAACAACCTTCACGCGCAGCAGTTGCGCGTGTGGGTGTCTGAGCAAAATACCTTGGCACTGGGATATGAGGGTAACGTAGCGCCAACTTTGCTCACGGCACTCAAAGCGCATAAAGCTGAATTATTGGCGCTACTAAGCGCCCACCAGATCTGCTCCGAAGCAGCCTTTTTAAGTTGGCCATTATTAAAACCAGTGCCGCTTTCCAATGCCCAGGCAAGGTTGCTGTATGTAGACAAACGTGCAACAAAGTCCTGTGCTTATCATATTCCAATGCTGGTTGAGCTGAATGATCCAGCGCAGCAACAAGACATAATCTCGGCACTAGCACAGCTGCTTGTCCATCACCCTATCCTAACGAGTGTGATTGAAACCGATTCTGAGCATTTTAACTGCCGAGCAACCTTACAACCTCTTGCGGTCGAGTATCACCGAGCAACCACTTTGGCTCATGTACAAACACTGGTAAGAGAGCACATTCACACGCCGTTTGATCTCCATACTCAAGCTCCCTTTAGAGTCTGTATTATTGAGCTTGAGCAAAGGCGTTTTATGCTTTTCCTTTGGCATCATATCGTCTTTGATGCTTGGTCAATGCGAGTCATGTTGCGCGATCTAGTTAGCTTGCTACGAGGAGAAAGCATTAAGCCATTAAGCTATTTTGACTTTGCCAAGTGGCAACAAAGGCAAGAACAAAGCGCTGCACACAGTTATTGGCAAACGCAACTTGCAGGCGCTCATGCCACACAAATTGCACCGCTGTTCGCTACACAAACACATGAAACCGAATCGCTCACGCACTATTTTGCACTTTCACCACAGCAAAGTCAGGCATTACGTGCCCTAGCAAAATCATTAAATACCACAGTGTACAGCGTGTTGCTTGCCCATTACTGTTATATTTTGGCACTGCTTAGCGGTGAAACAGACATCGTGATTGGTGCGCCATCGGATAATCGAGATCACCCGCAAACGCAAGAAATGATTGGCTTTTTTGTCAACACCATAGTGCTTAGAGTGAAGCTAGATTATCGCCAAAATTTTGCCAGCCTCGTGCAGCAAGTTCATGAGACCGTGCGCGCCGCAAAACAATACCAAAGTTATCCTTATGATCAACAAGTTGCCTGTTTGAGTGAGGGCAAACACTCACCTCAGCCAAGCCTGATGTTTAGTGTACAGAGATTTGCCAGCGAGCTGATGGACGAGTTTGCGTTACCATTTTCAGCAGTTGATGCTTTTACCAACGAGTCTTTATATAACCCGATTAAATGTGATTTCCGTCTGGCATTTGATGATAGCAATACAAATTTGCAAGGACAGATAAGTCTTGATCCCAATAAGTTTGATGATGCATTTGCACAGCAATTTGCCCACACCTATCAGCAATTATTGGTACAGCAGGTAGAGCACAGCGACGTCGCCCTTGAGCAATTATCAACTTCTCACACTGGTACAACACCACCAACGACCACCCTTAAGCAAACTCCATCCCTATCGCTATATCAACAATTTTTAGCCTGCGCCTCAGCAGCTCCAGATGCACCAGCATTACAAAGCAACGATGAGGTTATTACTTACCAAACACTCGCTGCGCGTGTTCAGCACCTGATTGTGCAACTCCAAGCACAGTTAACCCACGAGCAAAGCCCTGTCGTCGCGCTGATGTTTGAGCGCAGTCCAGAGATGATAGTCGCCATATTAGCAACGCTTGGAGCCGGTGCTGGATATTTACCGCTCAATCCAGAGCAAGGCCAAGCACGTAGTGAGTTTATGTTGCAAGACAGTGGTGCTAACCTGCTACTTTGCCATCAAGCAACCTTGAATACGGCTATGTGTTTTAGCGCAATCACAGAGGTGCAAAACATTGACGAGTTAGCACAACAACCAGCTCCTGTTTTCAATTCAGATCAAGCACACTCACCGTGCCATTCATCACTTGCATATATTATTTATACTTCTGGAAGTACCGGCAAACCAAAAGGCGTTATGGTAGAACAGCGGCAAGTTCAGGCTTTGGTTCAAAGCGCAACTGCGGCTTACAATTTTAACTCAAGTGAAAAAACACTGAGTCTGGCTCCATACTTTTTCGACGCGTCCGTAGAGCCACTCTTTTTAACGCTGCTCAACGGTGCGTGCTGGGTGATCATAAATGAGGCAAGTGCAAAGTCGCCAGCCGTGATACGTGACGCGCTCGTTAACCAACAGGTCAGTCACTTAGTCTCAGTTCCGGCATTTTTAAGTGCCATCGGTACGCCGCCCGACCACCATACCCTACGGCGAGTGATCACGGGTGGCGAGCCTTGTGACCGTAATCTCATGGAGGCATGGACGCCTCTTCTTCATATTGAATATGGTCCGACCGAAACCACGGTAACCGCAACAGCAAACCACCAGCCGCTACAATCACGCTATTTCAATAATATTGGCGCACCACTGCCTCATGTTGATATTCAGATCGTTGATGCCAACCTCAAGGCGCTGCCACTCTTTTGTCAAGGAGAGATCCTGATTGGTGGCGCGAGTGTCGCACGAGGCTATGTTAACCTTGCAGAGCAGACGGCATCGCGCTTTATTAACTGGCACGGAACACGTATGTATCGCACGGGCGATCAGGCGCGGTATCTGGCAAACGGCGAGATCCAATTTTTAGGACGTGCCGATGAGCAGGTAAAAATTCGTGGCTATCGCATCGAGCTACAAGAAATAGAACACTTACTTAACCTGCACCCGCAAATCAACCAAGCTTGCGTCAAAGTGCAGCAAAACAACCATCTCATTGCTTATTTCACTGGTGAGCAAACCCTCTCTCACACCGAGATTGTGAAGTGGCTACAACCACAATTACCAGATTATATGCTGCCAAGTGCCACGTGCTGGCTCGAACAATTGCCTGTGCTCGCCTCTGGTAAAGTGGACAGCCGCAGCTTACCAAGCCTCGCACTAGTATCACAGACACCATACCGAGCACCACGCACGCCATTAGAGCAGCAGCTTTGTGCTCTATGGCAGACGCAGCTTGAGGTTGAGCTCGTAGGCATTGATGATGACTTTTTTGCCCTGGGCGGCCATTCTCTAAGTGCAATGACATTGGTGGCTAAAATGCACTCTAGCTGTAACGTTAACATCAGTTTGAGTCAATTTTTGCAAAGCAAAACGATAGCGCAACTGGTATCACAGCAAGCTAGCAACGCCTGCGAGCCTTTACCGGTCGCATCAACATCACAATCACTTGACGAAATCATCGTGCCAGCGCAGCAGCAAGCGATGCTCACCAGCGAGCAATTAGCAACACAATCAGGCGCTTTTCATATCCCCTTACAGCTAAAATGCCAAAGTGGGCTACAACAGCAAGCCTTACAACACGCAATCTATCAACTGGTTGAGCGTCATGCTATTTTGCGCACCCGCTATACTCAACAGCAACAAGGTCGCTGGGCATATAAAGATGAGCAAGGCGTGCCAACATGCGAAGCTCTAATAGACACGCCGCATAGTGAATTTATCGCTCAAACATTTGACCTTGAAAATGATGCGCCGCTGCGGCTCGGACTGTATCACCAAGATGATGAATTTGGCGTGTTACTGGTATTTCATCACATTGCCTTCGACGGCTGGTCTACACAAGTATTGTTGAATGAGCTGAACACGCTGCTATCGGGACACACGCTTACCCCAACCTCACTGCAATTTCGCGACTATGCATATTGGCAATCAACACAACAATACGACGAAGCCGCAGCATTTTGGCAGCAACACTTGATTGATATTGATGTCACCCCATGGCCAACCGATGAGCCAAGACAGGCTTTGTTTGATCATCAAGGTGAAACATTCCCCTTTACCCTCTCAGCAACACTAACTGCTGAGTTAAGGGGGCTGGCAAAATCACATCAGGTATCTATGTACAACTTACTACTGTGTGCTTTTCAGCTCGCATTATGTGCTTGGGATAGTCGTGAAAGTATTGTCGTTGGCTCCCCCACTGATAACCGCGACTCGGCATTTAAAGATACACTCGGTTACTTTGTTAATACCTTACCGATGCCGCTGCGTGTCGACTTAAATAAGAGTTTTTCTGACTACCTAAGACAAAGCCAAACGCTGTTACTTGCGGCAAAATCTCACCAACAATTGCCATTAGAGTCAATTGCCGCGCAACTTGGGTTGATCCGAGAGGTAGGTGTATCGCCACTATTCCAAGTGTTTTTTACCTTTGATCAGTTCTCACTACCAACAGCGCAATATCAACATTTTGAAGTCGCCAGCGACACCGCCCAGCAAAACCAATATCACCCAGCCAAGTTTGACTGGAATTTGGTGATTAAAGATATGCCAGACCAACTGATTGGTCAGCTTATTGTTGCTCGCAGTCGTTATCACTCTTCCCGCAGCCAACAATTTGTGCACTTTTTCTGCCGTTATCTTGAAAATCTCTGTCAGTACAACGAGAAACCTTTACTGCAATGTCCTTTAGTTAGTACTGAGTATCTACAGCAAGTCATCTCAGAAACTCGATTATCACAACCAAATGACGCTTTTTTAGTGCAATTTACGAAGACAGTAGCAGCGTATCCAGAACGCACTGCATTAAGCTTCGCCGAGCAAACCGTGAGTTACCGCGAGCTAGACTTGTTTTCTGATCACTTAGCAGCACAGTTGGTTGCAACCAATGACGAAGGCTCGCCAGTTGCACTTTATTTTGATAAAGGTATAGAAGCCCCCATAGCAATGCTAGCGGCGCTAAAAGCGGGCATGCCCTTTGTCTCACTCTCAGCCAATCATCCCGTTGCTCGTCGCCAAGAAATTATGGCAAAAGCGCAGGCAAAACTGCTCCTTAGTCGCACACCACTCAGCTGGAATGCATTACCAACACTGACCCTTGATGTACAGACACTACAGCAAACTACTCAACTACGGCCATTCTCAGCCAACAATCATGCGACAGACAAACTGGCTTACCTCATTTTTACTTCGGGGACGACGGGAGAACCAAAAGGGGCGATGCTGTCTTATCAGGGTCTTGCTAACCTCTGCACCGAGAAGCGCAACACCCATAAATTAGAGGGAAATACTCAGGTAGTCACTAGTCAATATGCTGAATATGTTTTTGATGCCTGTATTTGCGAGATATTCCCAGCCCTAGCTGCCGGCGCCAAACTGGAAATCATTCCAGAGCCAATACGCAAAGATCCACAACAGCTGTGCCGCTATCTCAAAGCTAAGCAGGTCAACGTTGCGTTTATTCCTACGGTATTTATCAATCAGTTTCCAAAGTGGATTGCGGATATTAACCTAACCGTATTGTATGCTGGTGGTTCTCGTTTAGACCCAGTCAGCCACAAGTTGGCAGAGCATCATTTCAATGAATATGGATTAAGTGAAACAAGTGTCACCGCAACACTTAGTGAAGTACACCCCAATACACCTATCACTATTGGTAAGCCTATTCGTAACACTCGATGCTACGTGTTGGACCCTTTTATGCGGATTTTACCGGACGGTGCGTTGGGTGAGCTATACATCGCCGGTGATTGCGTCGGTTTGGGCTATTGGCAGTCACCAAAGCAAACGGCAAAACACTATATTGACTATCACCTTCGCTGTGACAACAACCACTTTTCTGACGAAAAGCTCTACCGCAGCGGAGACTTAGTGCGTAAAAATCAGCAAGGTGAATTCGAGTTTGTTGCCAGAGCTGACAAACAGTGGGATTTACACGGTCACCGCGTCGAGCCAGGCGAAATCGAGTATAAACTCAAAGCGCACCCAGATGTTGACCATGCCGTTGCACACTTACATTTAAGTGAAACAGGCAAAGTGCTGTTGGGTTATGTCGTACTTAACACCAACACTGAGTGTGATGTAAACGACCTTCGCCAATGGTTGAATCAACAGCTCCCAAGCTATATGCAGCTCGCTGCGATATCACAGATTGACACACTTCCAATGACAGTAAATGGCAAACTTGATACCACACAGCTCATCATTCCAACGCTGCAAGATAGTATTACCTATATCGCGCCAGAGACGGAACTACAACAACAACTCGCCAATGCTTGGCAACAAGTACTTGAAATCTCTGAGATTGGCCTACAACACGACTTTTTTGCTTTGGGTGGCTCATCCATACAGGCAGCACAAGTTACCGCTCTGTGTAGTCAAGCGCTCGGCAACGAAATTGCCGTTGCGACCTTACTGACTTACCCACAACTTGATGCATTTGCCACGCAAGTAGAACAACAGCTAAACGCGCTCGCCAGTAGCGAAGACTGCGAATTTGAAATGGAGTTATAACGCATGATCGAATCATTTATTTATGAACTAAAACAAAGTGGGATAAGCGTTTGGCAGCAAGAGGATAAATTAAAAATTGCTAGCAACGTGAATTTACAAGGCCAAGCAATTGTTGAGCAGTTAAAACAGAATAAGCCACAATTGTTACGCTACCTCACAAGGCAAGGCATAGATAGCAAAGCTCGTTTTGATGAACTGTCTATCTTGCCATTGGAAACCCGATGCGCTCCGCTTACGCTTGGGCAGCAACAACTATTGTTTACGCAAGAAGTGAGCAACGCGGCAAGTACTTATCATATTCCATGCCTACTCAAAATCGCCAAGCACTGCGATATTGAAAAACTCACAGCAGCAATAGAACAGCTGGTGATCCGCCACAGTGCGCTAGATATGGTTGTGGCCTATGATCACCAAGGAAAGACGATACAACAGCCTGCCAATGAGGCGTTTGTCGTGACGCATCATGAGCTTGGTAATCTAAACTTGTTTGAGCAGTGCGAGCATTTCTTTAACGAGCCGTTTAGCTTACAGCATTCTCGACCATTTCGTGCCTATGTCATCACCTCAAAGGAGCAGCAACATGTGTTTTTTGTCTGGCATCATATTGCCTTTGACGGATGGTCTTTGGGATTGTTTTTACAGGAATTGACGTCACTCTATGAGGGAGAGAATCGACCTCTGAGTCTACAATTTAGTGATTATGCTTATTACATAGCAACACCCGGCCAGCGAGAACGACAAGCAACAAGTCAACGTTACTGGCAAACTCAGTTGGCTGATTACGAACCATTAAAACTTGCGCAAACTCAGTCGCGCCCAGCCACCTTTGATCATCGCGGCGCGATACAGAGCATTGTGCTAGATGAAAGTACGACGCTAAAGTTACAACAAACAGCGAAAACGCACCGCATTAGTATTAATACACTTGGGCTTGCGGCTTGGTATCACACCCTTGCGCTACTCAGTCATCAACGTCAATTTGTTGTTGGTATTCCAAGCGAGAACCGTCCAACGGCACTGCAGCAAAACATACTTGGATATTTTGTTAACTCATTGCCGATTAAAGCGGATATCGATATGACGATGTTACTTGAGTGCTGGTTCACTCAAGTTAATCAAGTCGTTAATCAAGCCAAGCAACATCAAGCCTTGCCGTTTGAGGCCATTAAGAATAGCTTAGACGTGCCGCTCGACACTAGCATGCACCCGATATTTCAAACGTTGTTTAGCAGTAGTCAGTTTGCCCCTGAGCAACATCATACCTTATGGCAAAGCGTTGACCTTGATCTAACCCAGCAATGCCAAGCGAAGTTTGATTTAACATTACACTTGAGTGCAGGGAAGACCACAGAGTTAGGGTTAACTTATGCCACGGCACTTTTTTCCAGCTCATACGCGCAGCAGATCCTCGAGTTATATCAAACGGTTTTACAGGCTTATCTAACAGTTGAAAACGCCCAACAGCCTCTTTATAGCCTACCTTTATTGAGTAACACGGCGCAGCAAAAACAATATCAATTAAGTGGAATGCAACACGCTTATCCGAGCGTGGCAAGTATCACCGACCGGTTTGCTGAAGTAGTAGCGCGCCATCCAGATAAAGCCGCTATCAGTAATCGCCATCAAACCTTGAGCTACCAAGAGCTTGATAACCAAGCCAAGCAACTTGCCAATGCAATCTTGGCAGCCTGCCCTGAACCCAAAGTCGTTGCACTCTACATGCGAAACGACATTGAATTTGTGATTGCCATGTTGGCGGCACTAAAAATCGGCGCGGCATACACAACGCTATCGCTCAAAGACCCAGTGGCGCGTCATCAATATCAACTGAGTGATAGTAATGCTGACGTAATAGTCTCCTTGCATGAACATAGCCAAACATTGGCAACATTCAACCACACCAATATCGCTGAAGTTTTCTGTGATACAAGTCTGGCAGATACTGATATCACGGCGGGTTTTGAGCCTATGTGCATCGCACCTAGCGAAGTCGCGACGATTATTTATACCTCAGGTACGACAGGAAATCCTAAAGGCACATTGCTCTCTCATGCCGCTATTAGCTCTTTGGCACTCGATAATCATAGTTACCAGCATCAGCCCCAAGATAGCTTTATTCAACTCGCAAACCCAGCTTTTGATGCCACTCTATTTGAGATATGGAGCGCATTACTCAACGGTGCCGAGGTGCACTTAGGCTATCAGGACAGCCTTAATTCTGCAGCGCAGCTCCGTGCAACATTGCAGACGTTGAATATCACTTCGATGTTTCTAACCCGTTCACTGTTCGACACTTTGTTGCTGCAAGACGAGCATATTTTCGCTTCTCTGACTCATTTACTCGTGGGTGGTGAAGCATTAACAGAGTCGATAGTAAATAAATTGCTGGCGTCCACATCTTGTCCAAAACACTTTATCAATGGTTATGGTCCAACTGAGTGCACCACATTTACCACAGTGCAAACGATGTCTAAACAGCAGTCTGAGATAGCAATCGGCAAGCCAATCCCAGGGCGCGCGGTAGCTGTAGTCGGTCGCAATAACGAATTACTGCCACTTGGTTGCCCTGGCGAGTTAGTGGTCTGTGGGCATGGCGTGGCTGCACGTTACCTCAATAACCCAACACTCAACAGCGAAAAGTTTGTATCCCTAAATCTGTTTGGCTCTATGCAAAAGTACTATCGCACGGGCGACTTAGTGTATTGGAATGCACAACAGCAACTGTGTTATATCAACCGTGGCGATCAACAAGTCAAAGTGCGAGGCTTTAGAATTGAGTTGGCAGAGATTGAGCATCACCTTAATCAGCTGGCGGATATAGATAGCTGTGCGGTTATTGCTAAAAAGCAGCAGGCTCAGACCTTGCTGCATGCATATTTGGTCATCAAACCCGCGGCCGATCAAGCTGCGGTACTCAGCCACTGTAAAACTCAGCTTACCAAGCAGCTTCCTAGTTATATGATGCCACATAGCTTCAATGTACTTTCGGCGTTACCGTTAACGCCCAACGGCAAGCTCGACAAAACTAAGCTGCCAGAACCTGAGCTAAAGCAGCATCCACTCGTTGTGCCACAAACCAACACAGAGAAGGAAGTGCTGACCATTTGGCAGGATGTTTTAGGCCAGAATCCACTTTGTTGTGCGACGGCAGTAACTGAGCAAGGTGCCGACTCCATTAGTTTATTAAGCTTTTGTGGGGCTGCAAGCAAGCGTAATTGGCAGCTAACGCCACAACTTATCCTTGAACACCTATCAGTGCAGCAACTGGCAAGATTTATTGATAATCAGACCCGACTTGATTTTGCCACCATGAGTGAAAGTCAAGCAATTGACGCTGCGCTTGCCCATGAGCATTTCGCTCCTTCACGTTTTTTCAATGCACCGCAGAGTGAGTTTCTGCTTCATCTCATGCCCGCAGCAGCAACCGCTGATAGCTTTGCACCTCTGTGTGAAAAACTCGCGCCCGACCTGCGCATTCACGCATTAGAAAATATCAAACTGTTCACAGGCAAACATATCAGCTTGCATACTATGGTGCGCTATTATGCTCAGCGTATTACAGAGGTATCGCCAACTGGCCCACTTTACTTGGGCGGCTTTTGTGAAGGTGCGGCATTGTCACTGGAAGTGGCGCGTTACTTGGCCGAAATGGGTAGAGAAATTGTCCACTGCTTTTTGATTGACCCCGTCTTACCAAGACTTACTTCAGCAGCGCGTCAGGCCGCCGAAGAAGAGTATATCCGTTCGCAAGACGATGACGCTAAACCTATCGCCCGAGCATTTTTAGACTTTACTCAATACTTTCAAACCGCGACGGCGTTTACCTTCCCTGTGAGCTTCTTTATCGCCGATCATGTCAGTGATGAGGCCATTCCACTTCCGGCACTGAGGTTGATCCATCAAGTGGAAGACATACCTTCACTGTATAAGCGGACGTTTGCAAGTGACAGAAATGGTTTTGAAAATTTACTTGCCAATGCAGACTATATTGCGCTTGAAAGTGCACACGATGAAATCATGACTGACGCTAAAGACTTATCCATCATAGCGTCACACATTAATGCGTTAATGCAGCAAACGAATAGCGCCGCAACCACAGTGGAGCAACGCGCATGACTCGTTCACAATTTGCTACACGATACGGCATCCACCTTGGGTTAACTATGTTTGCCAGTATGCTGGTGCTCCCTATTTTTACGCCTTATATGCTGAACTTAGGCCTAGCATTGCAAGATGTGGCCTTAGCTATGGTGGTCATGGCTATCACTATCGTGGTGTTTGAAGTACCAAGTGGTATTGCGGCAGATGCCATTGGTCGCCGCAAAGTATTTTTAGCTTCTTTGGTGTTTGCCGCTGTATGCAACTTACTTTTATTGTTGAGTGAAGACTTTTGGCACGTCAGCTTAGCCATGGCATGTTGGGGATTAAGTCAGGCATCGTTAACTGGCACGCTCAACGCATGGTTTGTTGAAACTTATCAAAAGCTTGAAGGAGACGAACCACTGAATAAAGGGTTCGGTAAAGTGTATGGTATTGGCTATCTTATCGGCGCCAGTGCCGCTTTATTTGCCGCCCTCTTTTTGGCGTTTGCGACTAGCCCAACACAACAGCTCAACCACTTGTATCAAGCCTTAATCCTGATTTCGATAGCGGTATTGTGTGTGGTATTTGCATGTACTTTTGTCGTGGTGAAAGAGTCAACTAAACCTCAGCAAGACGTAGTTGAGAAAGGAATGATTAGCCAAGCTAAGGCCATGCTGGCGACTTGTAAGCAAAGTGGTATGCAAAGGCTGTTGTTGGTGATTGTTTTTGCAATCCCTGTTGCCAGCAGCATAGAGAAGTTTTGGCCTGCCCTAGCAGAGCACTATAGTAGTGCACCAGTTGACTCTATTGCGTGGATATTCCCAGCAATGATGGCAGCTGGATTTGTATTAAATGGCGCCGCTGCTGCGATCAGCGCTCCGATCTGTTCTCTATTTGGTCAACGCTTAGGGTATGTCATGGCATTCGCTCATTTCGCCAAATTAGTCTTTGTGTTGTTACTTGCTTGGGTTACGTCACTACCATTACTGATTGTAGCTCTGCTGTGCTTTTATCTTTGTATGGGACTAGCGCAACCGGCACAACTGCAACTACAACATCAACTGAGTAGCGATAACGTGCGAGCCAGTGTGGAGTCTATCATGTCACTGACCACTCGCTTTGGTGGCTTGCTCGGCTCTGCGTTAACCGCTTTACTTTTGGGCTACGTCAGCCTGACTATCAGCTGGATAATATTAGGCGCAATTTCACTCGTTGCTATCATGCTGTGCTGCTCGAGCACAATCAATCAACCGGAAGCAGAGCTCGTTGCTGCGCAGTCGTAACAGACTACGCAGCGATGCACATAAAAGCGAGAATCTAATCTATCGCAACTTTGCCATGCCAAGGAGTATGGCTTTTCAGCTGCAGCGTAAGTTCATCGCCATGTGCTAGGCTCCCTACCCCTTTTGGCGTTCCTGTTAAGACAATATCTCCTGGCTGAAGCGTAAAGTAACGAGCAATGTCCATTAGCAACTCAGTGATTGGAAAAATCATTAAGCTAGAGTCGCCATGCTGTTTAAGCTCTCCATTTTGCCAAAAACGATATTCAATACTCTCAGCAAAGGTGTTTTCATCACATGGTACAAAAGGCGTCGTTGGGCAACTATTATCATAGGCCTTTGCCCGCTCCCATGGGTGTCCTTGTGCTTTTAGCTCACTTTGTAAGTCTCGTAATGTCAAGTCGAGTGCCAGCCCAATTCCAGCGATATCCTTGAGAGGCTCAGGGGTTTTTGCATCAATTTTGGTGCCTACCAATAGTGCAAGCTCGGCCTCATAATGATGTTCGCCAAGTGCGGCGTCCAACATCATTTCATTATTAAATGGTACTAAGCTCGTTGCTGGTTTGATAAACAACAGCGGACTGCTTGGAATGGGATTATCTAGCTCTTTGGCATGCGCTACGTAGTTTCTCCCAACACAAACGATTTTTCCCGCTGGTAGACTTATTTTATTGTTTTCATTATCAATATGTTGATACATTTCACCCTCTCTGTACGGCCATAAGCTCCGGTTATGGAGCGTACCATAACCAAAGCGTTGTGCTAGCAAGTTATCATATAAACGGTATTATTCCGGTTTACAGACCCAGCGCACCATATCCTTAATTGAGGGTTCCTTGCCATACATCACCATACCCGCTTTAAACAAACGTCCTGCGGCAACACGGATAAGGTAGCAACCAAGTAATGCGCTGACCAACGCACATAACACTTGCCAAATGGGTACTTCAATTAATGCCATTTTTACTGGCATCACCACAAATGCGGTAAGCGGGAAAAGGCTCAAAATATCCACGGCAAGGCTGCTAGGACTATCAACAATCATAAACGCGATAACAATTGGCAATATAGGGATCATCATAAATCCTGTCTTGCCACTATGGTTAGGATCGTCAATAGCTGCGGCTATTGCTGCCATAAAGGCTGTTGCCATATAAAGACCGACTATCGCAAACAGAGTAAACCAAGGCAACATTGCAAAGTCTATCATCGTAAAGTCCAAGGCTTCGTTTTTTACAACGACTTGTATAAAAGCCATCGCCAACAAAAATGAAAATAACGTACTCAACATAGCCTTTAGACAATGGAGCATTTGACCAAATATTTTGCCGTCAATCCAAGTTTGCGCATTCATACAAGAATATAATTGCTCGGTAACACGCTGCTGCTTTTCTCCGGTGATAGACACGAAGATCTGTCCAAATGACGTAAAAATACCGATGAGCATCAATAGCATCACGCCAAATGCTGTCATCGAAGACTGGTTGTGTGCCTCCTTAACCGCATCCTTGGTATATTGATTGGAAACGCTCACAGGTTGCTGTAACAAAGCGAGCTGAGCGGCAGATAAATTAAAGCTCTGTGCGAGTTCGTTGCTGTAAAACTGCGTAAGCGCTACCTCAACTTCATTCTGCCAAGACATTTTACCCGTGGTAATCAGTTCAAACTGTAACGCCTCACCCGCTTGGGCTTGAAGTATCAAAATACCGTCAATTTCCTCTTGTTCTAACTGAGTCAGAAGCTCAGCTTTTGAAGCATCAACTCGCTTTAGAAGCAAAGGCTCAGGTAGCTGAGTTAAGTTCATGGCGGATGGTGTTGCGATAACATATTGCTCAGGTTCAAAAAACGAAGTGCTTTGCCAAAAATAGATAAGCAAGCCTATCGCCAGCATAATTGCTTTACCGATTAGCTCCTGCTTGAGTTTAAAAAAGTACATAAACTCCCATTTGGTCACTTGCAGTATCTGTTGCAGCTTATGAGACATGGATATTCTCCTGAGATTGCACTTTGCCTTGATGGGATTCGATTGCTTTTAGATAGAGTTGATGCAAGTCCATCGTTTTGGTTTCTATTCCTTGCAAAGTCGTTGATTTAGACAAATCGGCGAGCAGTAAATTAAGCTCTGAGGAGTTACTCAACTCAAACTTAATCTTATTCTGGCTTAATTGAGTACACGCGACCCTGTAGTTACCTAAATTGAGCGCTGCGTAGTTCGTTGCCTCACTGAAACTCACAGTGATGTCGATGCCAACACCAACGTCCTGTTTTATTTCGGCTAATGTGCCATAAAGCACGGCTTGCCCGTGATTCATTAACAGCATTCGATCGGCCAGCTTTTCCACCATCGCCATCTGATGTGCGCTTAAAATAACGGTCATGCCTTGTGCTTTTAACGCTTCTAAAAACACCACCACCTTTTCTTGGTTGATGGGGTCAAGACCAGAGAAAGGCTCATCAAGCAATACAACCTTGGGCTTGTGCAATACAGCCGATATTAACTGTACTTTTTGCTGATTGCCTTTTGACAACGATTTCAACCGCTCATGCGCTCTGTCACTTAAATCAAACTGCGTTAGCCAAGACTCTATCTGTGCTAGCGCTGCGTTTTTCTCAACACCGCGTAGCTTGGCAAAATAGAGCAAATTCTGCTGCACGGTTTTTTCAGCGTACAGTCCTCTATCTTCAGGGAGATAACCTAAACTTTGATGAGGGATTGATTGATATGCTTGCCCATCAATATTGACGGAGATTGTGCCGCTATCTGGATAGGTAAATCCAACCAGCATTCTCACGAGGGATGATTTACCCGCACCATTAGGGCCCAGTAGTGCAAAGATCTCACCTTGTTTAACGCTAAAACTTAGATTATCTACTGCTTTTACCGAAACATATTGCTTCGACACCCCTGTTACTTGCAATAAATCTGGCATAACTTTCCTTTAAAAACGATTGAGGGCTTTCGAAAAAGCCCTCTTCTACCAATGTATCGATTAGAGTGACTTGATGTTATCGGCGGTTTTCTTATCAATCAGTTTTACAAACGGATCAACTCCCGCAAATTTCGGTAACTCTGTTACTTTCAACTCAATCTTATTTTCACCCGATGTGATCGCGTGTTTTTGTAGATATAACAGCGTTTCGTCACTTTGAATGTTGTTAGGATCGGCAGAGAATAAGGCTATATCAATCTCTTGATTAAGCGGGATTTCTTCTTCGTTACCTTCACCATCTGCATGCTTTTTCGCAGCCTCAACCGTTAAGGTCACTGTATGAAGTTCTCCCGCTTGCGTCGCTTCTTGCACTTCAACACCTGCAAGCTTAAGCTCATACAACGTAATCGCATTGAACTGATCTTCGATAAATACTTGTTCTTGCTCTGAAGCCCCCGCTTTTAAGTAAGTCAAAAAGTCGAGTGTTGTTGGATAGATATCTGTTCTAAAACGATAGTTATTTAAGAAGCTTCTTAATGCGCTATTGAGTCGCGTTTCTCCAAGTAAATCGTGCAGCGCTAACATCACGACAGAGCCTTTATTGTAGTGAATGTACTGCTGACCGATTGTTCTGGATAACGCCCGCTCTTCATACGGATCAGAACCCCGTCCACTTAAATAGGTGTCTAGTTCATACTTCAAGAATTTACGGAGATTATGCTCGCCGTACTTTTCTTTCATCACCATAATGGCTGAATATTGCGACAACATTTCCGACAGGATATTTGACCCCTCCACATTAGCTCCAATCACCTGATGCGCCCACCATTGGTGCGCCAGCTCATGTGACGTCACATAGTAAGGTACATTGATATTGTCTGGGTTACGGGTGTCCGTCAAAAAGCCAATATTTTCCGAGTAAGGCACTGTATTGGCAAAGCTTTGCGCAAAATCTCGGTAACGAGGAAACTCAATAATACGCATTTGCTTATGTTGGTAAGGTCCAAACTCTCGCGTGAAATAATCAATAGAGTCTTTAGTCGACTGCAGCATAGTGTCGACATTCCAGGCATGATCTTTATGGTAGTAAACCTCGAGCGCAATGCCTTTATACTCTTCCTGTTTCACCTCAAGATCCATCGACAAGATGTTATAGAAGTGCAGCATTGGAGCATCCATTTCATAGACATAGGTCGTACGGCCGTCTTTGCTGTATTTTGATTGCAAATAGCCCGGCACCATCGCAACTTGCGATTCATCCGTCGTCACCGTTGCGGCGAATGTGACGAAATTTTCCGCAAATAATGGTTCATGATGATAGTGTGTTTCTTCAATCTTATTACCACGTTTTAGTGGTTCAAGGCCGCGCTGGCGACGCTCACTTTTGTCTTGAATTTGCTTATAGATGCTGTAACCAAATGTCGGGAACAACGTCGTGTTATCGATGAAAGTACCATTGTTCACCAAGGTTTCATCATTGCCTCTATCTACAAAGCCAAGTGTTTGCCGTACAACTGACATCGTAATTTCACGCTGCTCACCCGGTGTCATTGGTTGTGAGAGCTCAAGCCAAGCATGCTTAAAGGTTTTATCCTCTTCACCAAGCGTAGCGCCAGCCATTTCAACTTGCCACTCTAATGTATGATCAGGTTTATTGACCAAGAAGCGAGTAATCTCTTTATCTGAGCGGTTTTCAACCAACAGCTTTACCTGCGCTTCAATACGACGTGTCTTTGGAAATACCTCAGCATTGAGCTGTACATCTAACGTGACTGGTACAGGGTCATCTCGATACTGGGCAAATTGTTGCTCATATTGCTCTGCGATATCTTCAGCTTCATCTTGCGTAATAAACTCATTGACCACTTGCGTGTTGTAGTAAATGTAGCCACCACTACCCACGAAGATTAAAGCACCACAAGCCAATAACGCTTTACCAGCGTTACCTAACTGATAGCCCATCAGTGCAATACGTGCTTTCAGCGTTTGCCCCGCACCGCGAGGCCAAAGTGCATAGCTTAGTGTCGCTAACATCATGCTAAAACCAAACCAGTACATATTGTACCAATGTGCCGCACTGAGGAAATGACCATAACCATTAATATCTGAGTACGGCACTGGGGAAGTTTCGCCTAAGTGATACATGTTGTGCTCAAAACCAAAGTTGGTCAGGACTATCGAAATAATGAAATAAACGACATATATTCCCATACCCATGTATTTGCTCGGACTCATCACCTGTATCAAAAATGCTAAGGTGGTTTGGAAAGCAAAACCTAACACATACAAATAACCCAAGCGCACAATATACTGGGCAAGATCTATCTGTGTCACACCCGACAATAGTTGATAGCTAATGGTTATCAAGCTACCAAATACACATAGCAGCGTCATCACCGCAACTAAGGCTATGTATTTAGAGCCCCAAAATACCCAGTTTGCAACAGGATAAGAGTCAACAATGTCTCCCATTCGCGAATCACGATCATGCCATACCAGCTCAGCGCTGTAGTACACCAACACAATGACCAATAATTGCCAGAAGCTGCCGTGGATAAGCTCTACCATTCTAAAGGTCACTGGCCATACTTCTGTGCCATACCAATTAAATGAACCAACCAATGCAGGTATTAAGGTTGCCACCGCCAAAATTAATAGCACTAAGAATGGATAGCTTTTAAGCACTTGCTTTACTTCAAAAGTGGTTCTGGTACAAAAGTGCACCCAACTACTACCTACGCTCGCTTTAAAATCAAAACGATTCAGCAATGCCGACGCTTGACTACCATCTTCTTTGGCTTTGCTCTTGGTTTTTTGTTTTTGCGGTAAATAATGAGAAGTATTTAAGGCTAAAGCACCTAAACTGAGCAGTGCAACTGACATCCAAATTAAGCGGTTATAGAGCAGTTCATCAACTAGGCTTATGACTGACGTATTGCGATCTGCAATGGTCCAATATTCTGATTGCGCCGAAATAGCTGATAGGCCAAACATGTCTAAATATGCAGCAATAGTACGGTATTCGATATCTGAAAAAATACTATTTGCCACAAGATAAGTCACAAACAAACCCACAGCAACCAAGTACATTGCTATCATGGTTCTAAATTTTTGCGCCACCAGCGCAAATAGGCTCGCCATAAAGAACAGTGAAGGGGCCGCGATGACAAATAGTGGCGTTAGGTAATAGCTGAGTTTATTAGGCCCGATCAGTTCGGTATCCAACCAACCGACTAACCCGCCGATACCAGAACCTACCCAGATCCCCACTAAACACATTGAAAATACCAACAAGGTGACAAGATATGCACCGAAAAATCGACCTAAACGATATTGAGCTAAGTGCAAGGGCTTACTCAAAATAAGTTCACTGAACTTACTTTGATCGTCTCTTATTACAGCACTACCAACAAAGTTAACCACCAAAAAGATGGAAAAAATGGTCATGATGGCAACAGTTTGCAAGATGGCATAGGGCGAGTTTACATTGACGTTACTGCCACCACCAATCTGTACGGAGTCCGAAACTGAGGCAAAAAAGGTGAGCAAAAATAGAATCAGAGAAGTCACATAAAAGGAAGGCTGACGGACAAAATACCGCAGCTCAAAACGCATCATTTTAAATAGCATCTGCCTACTCCTTACGCTGCTTGATTATTTCGATGAGTATGCAGAGTAGAAAAATAAACGTCCTCTAAATCGGCAGGTACCGCTTCAAACCCTTCAGGTGCTTGATCAGCAAATACGTTAAGTAAAGTCTGACCCGCGAATAAGCGCTTAGAAATAACCGGTAGGTTTTGCTCTACTTCTTTCGCTTCCGCAAGAGTGACCGACTTACGCCAGATTTTCCCCTGTAGCTGCTCAGTGAGTGCAATAGGATTACCTTCAAGTAAAATTTGTCCGCTCGCCAGCACGGCCATATTCGGACATAGCTCAGATACATCCTCCACGATATGCGTTGATAAGATAACCACTTTACTCTCACCTAAGCCAACGAGTAGGTTGTGAAAACGATTACGTTCTTCTGGGTCTAATCCCGCAGTCGGTTCATCTACAATAAGTAAATCAGGATCGCCAAGTAATGCCTGGGCAATACCAAAGCGTTGACGCATACCTCCAGAAAATCCGCTGACCGCATTTTTACGGTGATCATATAAGTTCGTTTGTGCGAGCAACCCGTCAACGGCTTCTTTACGCTCTTTTTTATTATTCAACCCTTTTAAAATTGCCATATGATCCAATAAATCATACGCACTAACACGTTGGTAAACACCGAAATCTTGCGGCAGATAGCCTAGACGTGCGCGAAGTGCCTTGGGCTCTTTTAAGACATTCACACCATCGAACTGTATGGTGCCAGCATCCGCCGACTGTAATGTGGCAATCGTGCGCATCAACGATGATTTTCCAGCGCCATTGGGTCCAAGTAAACCAAACATTCCCTTTGGAATAGTCAGGTTTACACCTCTCAAAGCATGAACACCATTATCATAGGTTTTTGAAAGTCCTGATATTTCGAGCATTTTTATTTCCTTTCCGGATTTTTATTATTGTCCTTTTTATAACATTTACCTAGGTTAGTGACAATTAACATAAACATATCAATTGCAAATAAAAGTAAACACTGAAACACTAAGAAACATTCTTAGTTTACAAAACCCAAGGAAAACTAACATGCAAGATCACGCCAACCACCCACTGACGGATTTTATTGAATACCCTCACGAAGAAATGCTAAGTCGTGCGGAAGCATTCTTGGAAAACAGTAAGAGACGTCATAGCATCCGTGCTTTTAGCGACCGCCCAGTACCGCAAGAAATCATCGAAACTTGTATCAAAGCAGCGGGCACAGCCCCCAGTGGTGCAAATCATCAACCATGGCATTTCGTGGCGATTGGCAGCGCAGAAAAGAAAAAGCAGATCCGAGCTGCAGCCGAGGACCTCGAGCGCTCGTTTTACCAAGGCCGTGCCGGAGATGAGTGGTTGGACGCGTTAAAACCTTTGGGCACAGATGCACAAAAACCCTACTTAGAACATGCACCTTGGCTTATCGCTATTTTTAGTCAGAAAAAAGGTGGGATCCACGCGGAAGACAAAAATACCAACTACTATGTCCATGAATCGGTTGGGATAGCTACTGGGTTTCTTATCCAAGCCCTGCATAATGCAGGACTTGCCACACTGACCCATACTCCTAAACCGATGAGCTTTTTAAGCGAGTTGTGCGGTAGAGATAAAGATAACGAACGTCCTTATATGTTATTGATTGCGGGCTATCCAAGTGAAGATGCAACTATTCCAGAGCACGCAACAGTGAAAAAATCACTCGCCGAAATCGCTTCGTTTATTTAATCGTTCAGATCAGCTAACTATCGCTGCACAGCTAGCTGATCGCCTTCGTTTAGGCCACTGATAACAATCGTTTTATTACCAGTCTCTTCGCCCAACCTGAGGTAGCGTTTGTGAAGCTGGCCACTTTCTATTACTTCAACCATCGCCAATTGACCATACTTGCTGATCATATTCGTTGGAATTTGGATAACCGCCTGCTCGCCAAGCACAAGCTCAACCAGCGCGTACATGCCAGGCACCACATTTTTCAGCAAAGGCATATCCAATTTAATCATCAAGCTGCGCGCTTGGCTGTCGGCAATTGGCACCATTTCCGACACACGCGCGGTTTGGCTTATATCTAGCGCAGGTATGCGCACCTTAATCTCGCTTCCTAACTGAATATGCTTAACTTGGCTCTCGCGAATTGGCGCTTCAATCTGCAATTGTAATGGGTTGAATAGCGAAATAACGGCACCTCCAGGGCTAACCATGCTGCCCGGCTCTTGTAAGCGCGCCACCACTTTCCCCGAAATAGGGGCTGTGATTTGCGTGTAACCCAGCGCGACTTCAGCGCTGCGATACGCTTCTTGCAATGCCTTATCTTGCGCTTGTAACTCGCTCACTGTTGCTTGCCACTCATCCACTTGGTTAATCGCGATAAGCCCTTTTTCATTAAGAGATTTATTGCGTACTAATTGCTTAGTTGCTTGCTCTAGCTTGGCTGAATTCGCCGCTTGCTGCGCCGCCACTCTTTGCAGCTCTGCTTTAAGCTCGGCATCATCGAGTGTTGCTATCAGCTGTCCCGCAGTGACTTTATCACCGGCTCTGACGTTAAGCGTTTTAAGCTCCGCCAATAACCGACTGGACACTAACGTATTTTCTTTTGCAACCACACTCGCAGGCACTTGCTCAATCATCGCAATCAGCGACTTTTGCACGGTATAACGTGCTCCTTGATAAGCTGGAAGTTCGGACTTATTGCCCGGAGCTAGCTTATTTTGGAATCCACCAGCAAGCCATACGACCATCAATAATAGGCAAAAAATAGCAAGAACAGGAATAAAGATTTTATTACGAGACATGAGAAGGCTCCTGAACTGATGAGGTATTAAGGGATTGATTAGATGTCGATGATTCTTTGAATACTAAGTAATAAACGATAGGCACGACTAACAGTGAAAATAACGTTGAAGCAATGATCCCGAAGATAATAGCAAGGGCGAGGCCACTAAAAACGGGATCTAAGATAATCACCAAGTTGCCTAATAACGTCGTACCTGCTGTAAGTAATACTGGTCGCATTCTTACACTTCCCGCCGCAATCAATGCGTCGATAAGTGCCATACCAGCCGCGCGAGACTGATTAATAAATTCCACCAAAATCAGAGAATTTCTCACCACAATTCCGGCCAGCGCTATCATCCCTATCATCGCGGTCGCTGTAAATAACACAGGCTCTGGCGCACCTGCAATCACACGCTCACCAAATTGATTGAGCAACCAAAAGCCCGGCATAATCCCTATCATGGTGAGGGGAATAGCCGACATAATGATAAGTGATAAGCTACTAGATGCCGTTTGTATCCGCAGGATGATAAATATCGCCACCAGTGCAAATGCAAATGCGATCCCCATATCCCTAAATACATCTATGGTAATGCGCCACTCACCTTCGCCTTTAAAGGTATAGTGGGTTCCTTCTAACATCGACCAAGTGACTCCACCGCCACTTTGTAGAAAGGTACGAGACGTCCAATTGCTCGGCGTTACCTGTTGGTTTTCATCCGCAACCACATCGGCAATCACCTCAGCTGGCGTGCGGCCATTTAGCTCCGCAAACACATAAATCACCTCTTGTAGGTCTTTCCGAAGGATCACGGGAGCCGTAGGGATAGATGTTAATTCGCCAAGTTCACCAATCGCCACAAGGGGCCTCGCAGCCTGCTCTAAGCCATATTCTTGAGTAGTTTTAGCCAACTCCTGACGACCACGAACTTGCATCGCCAATACGTTTTGCCACTGATTACGCTGCGCGTAACTCACACCTAACTCGATGGGCACCGTTGCGACTTCACCTTGAGTATATAAAAAGCCTGCTGACATGCCGCTGCTTGCAACCACTAAAGATTGATTTATATCCTCTGTGGCCACACCTGATAACGCAGCCTTTTGTTTATCAACCACAAACCGCTTTAGCCATGTTGGCGAAGCCATTGAGGTGTCAACCTCAACCACATGTGGCTCCTGCCTTAAACGATGCGCTAACCTCTGGGCTGCTTGCTCTTGTGTTTCACGAGCAACAAACGGATCTGCATAAACCTCAGCAACGAGTGTACTTAATACCGGAGGTCCCGGTGGCACTTCCACCACTTTTACTTGCGTCAAAGTTTGGTTAAAAGGCTGAAGCTTTTCACGCAGTCGCATGACGATGGCGTGAGATTGATGTTCGCGTTCACGCTTATCCACCAGTAAAACTCTAAGTTCGGCAAGATGCGTACCACTACGACGATAATAGCCTCGCACCATACCATTAAAATCCATACTGGAAGGCTTACCGACAAAAGCGGCGATGTCGGTCACTTCAGCTTCTGACCAAACGATTTGCTGTACTTGCCTCGTCATTGCGGCCGTTTGCTCAAGGCTGGTGCCCTCAGGCATATCTATCAGTACTTGGATTTCACTTTTATTGTCAAACGGCAGTAATTTCAGTGGTACGACTCTAAAAATAGGGAGGCTCACACTCGCAACAAATAACCCTAACACGCCCCATAATAACCACTTGGCTTTGCGTGGGTTTTGTAAAATTGGCAGCATGATTTTGCTGTAGTACGAGTCTTGAGGCGCGACTTCACTTGTTTTTGAATCCGCTTTGAGTAACTTTTTAGACAGCCAAGGCGTCACTAAAAAAGCCACTAACGTCGAGGCAATGACACTAATGGGGACGTTAAATGCCATGGGTGCCATATATGGACCCATCATGCCAGTAATAAACGCCAATGGAATAAACGCCATGATGATAGTTAACGTTGACATCAAAAGCGCAGATTTGATCTCGACCATAGCAGCGACAATGTTATGATCTGTGTCAGCCGCCGCGCCACGATGAATAAAGCGGCTAATATTATCAATCCCAGTGATTGGGTCATCGACCAACAATCCCAGCGACAAAATAAGCGCAAACAAGGTGACCCGATTAATGGTGTAACCAAACGCAAAGTCCAACCCAAGTGTAATGCCATAGCAAATTGGCACTGCAAGACCAACAACGATGGCAGGCCGCCAACCTAAAAATACACCGACAAATATCACAACGGTAAATACCGCAAAGGCCAAGCTAGAGGTAAGATTATTGACTTTGTCATTGGCCGTCTCACCATAGTTTCTTAGTACTTTTACCGATACCTCAGCGGGAAGGATCTCCTGTTGTAGCTGGGTTACAAGCGCTAAACTTTGCTCTGCAACCGTTACCGCATTACTTCCCTTTTGCTTCGCCACGCCAATCGTCACTAATGGTGCATCAGCCTGACTGTCACTGCTTGCTAACCACTGATAGCTATCGGGTTCACTAGGACCATCAATAACCCGAGCAACTTCTTTTAAAACAATGGCACGGCCATTGATTACATTCACCGTGAGACCTTCAAGTGCCGACCTATTACGAAGGACATCACCAGATTCAAAGGCAATCGTGTTACTGCCTGCCGTCACTTGCCCGACACGTGTCACTAGATTACTACTTTGGATAGCACCTAAAACATCCATTGGTGTTGTTTGATGTGCTGCAAGCGCAGCTAAGTTCAACTCAACCCTAAGTGCTCTCGTGCGCCCGGTAATAACCGAAACCTCGCTGGTATCTGCGATGCTCTGTAACTGGATAGCTAGCTCTTGTGCAAAGCGCGTTAGCGCGTAGTCATCATATAGTTGCGGTTTTGAACTTGTCAGTCCGAGCATAAGAATCGGAACGTCATCGACTTCTATTGGACGGATCTGCCACTGAGTGACAATTCCCGGCATAGTATGCTGGTTGGCAAACAGCTTAGTGTAGGTGTTGAGAATGGCTTTCTCTCTGTCTTCACCCACATGAAATCTTAAAGTAACAACCGTGCCACCGGTTTGAGTCGTAGAATAGACGTGTTCAACGCCTGGAATTTGCAGCAGTAACTTTTCAAGTGGAGTGGTGACCAATCGTGCCACTTCTGGTGAGGCAGTATTTGGTACCGACACATGAATATCCAGCATAGGCACCACTATCTGTGGTTCTTCCTCTCGTGGTGTCATTTGCAATGCAAATAATCCAAGTACCACAGCGCACAAGAAGATAATCGTTGGCAAACTGCCTTGTAGAGCATACCGAATGACACCATCTAACTTTTGCATCTTAATCGTTCCTGTTACTCTGCACTTGAGGCGCAGAACAGCTGATATAAACTCTCGAGTAGTACAGCGACTCGGCTATCTTTAACATGATAATAAATCGTCGCCCCCTCACGCCTAGTCGCCACGATTTGTGCCTTTCTCATGCTGGCTAAATGTTGTGATAAGGCAGACTGCGCTAACGGCACCATTTCATTAAGCTGGCTAACACTGAGCTCTTGCTTTTGCAATGCACACAAAATCATCAAGCGATTTTTATTCGCCATAAGCTTTAACAAGGCTTCTGCCTGTTCGGCATTTTGCGCCATTTGCTGAAGATCCATGTTGACTCCCAAAAAATAAATGCGCTTAAAGTATAGACAAAAACATTAGCAATGTCTAATATTAGAAATATCTAATATTAAAGGTGACACTCATTATGACCTTACATCCTCTACTTAGATTAATCGCTGGTGTTATGTTTGCCATTTCTTTACTGCTCACACATTTTGTCAACCCACATTGGGTTTGGTTTAGTGTGTTTATTTGTGTCAATTTAGTGCAGTCTGCTTTTACTAACTGGTGCCCTATGATCGTTATATTGAAGAAACTTGGCATTCAGGAAAGGTGAGTCATAATGAAACCGATAACCCAATAAGGAGCTACATATGCTGATATCTGCCCAAGATGTATTAAAGACAGTAAAGCCTAATCAACGCTGCATTGACGCGGTACAAGCAAAATCAGAGATTGCACAAAACAATGGTCTGGTTATCGACGTGAGAGAGCCGGCTGAACATAGCCAAAAGGCGGCCAACGGCGCGGTAAATATCCCAAGAGGATTGCTAGAGTTTAAGCTTCCAGAGCTGGAAAAAGACGCAGACAGGCCAATTTATTTACACTGTGCTGCTGGTGGCCGTGCTATTTTTGCCGCAGAGCAACTAACACGTATCGGTTATACAAATGTCAGCGTAATTACCTGCAAAGCTGAAGTGGTGTGTGACACTTTATAAAAAAGGAGTGCTGTGCAGCACTCCTTGCACTTTTCTTATGCGCGGTTTGGAATAATTTTTATTTCTACTCGGCGGTTTTGTGCCTTACCTTGCTCGGTGCTATTGCTCGCGATTGGCTGAGACTCACCCATACCCTCTGCGTACAATCGCGCAGGAAGTACCTGCTGAGATAATAAATACTGCTTAACGCTATTTGCGCGCTGTTCAGACAAAGTCTGGTTGAAGCTCGCTGAGCCAGTAGAGTCTGTATGCCCGACAATCGTTAAGAATGTCTTATCGTACTGCTGCATCACACGCGCGATGCCTTGTAGTGTATTGTAAAAACCAGGGCTGATTGCTGACTTACCAGTCGCAAAGGTTATGTTTGATGGTAACACTAAGCGCATTTGATCGCCTTCACGAACAACCTCAACCCCCGTGCCCGCGAGCTCTTGGTTAAAAGCGGCTTCCTGCTTGTCCATATAGTTACCAATTGCGGCACCTGCAATTGCACCAACCGCAGCACCAATGGCAAGACGCTTATCTTTGTGGTTACCAGTAGCCTTACCTAACACCGCACCGGTTGCAGCACCAATCGCCGCACCTTTACCTGTGTTATTCATTTCACATCCAGACAAAGCAACCACAACGGCTGCACCAATTAACATATTTCTTGCAATCATCTTCCCACCTGAGTTCGTTTCAACTTGATTGTCTATATTGTTGCAATAAACAATTAACTCTGGCTGAAGCCTTGCCGGTTTTTTTAAGGATGAGCTGGGACTAAGTCGCTTATATGCTCAGAAACTGGTGGCAGTTTATATTTTGCAACCACAGCATCAAGCTGCTTTTTTTCAGCCAATTGCTTCATCGTTAAACGAATGGTTTGCGCAAGCCCGGTGCCGCTGAAACGTTTGCTCATCGCCATATGGCCATAAATCGGCTGAGCGTGGTGATAGGAGACTTTTTTTAACTTTTCAATGGGCTGACCAAGTACTTCCATCGCCACCTCAGCGGTGTCTTCAACTGCGATCACTAGGTCAACACGTCCTTTAAGCAATAAATCAAACGCCACTTGTTCACTAAAAACTGGGACTTTATTGAGTTGACGGTCTTCATCAAAGCGAGGGTAAAAAACGCCGCCACGCATCACCGCAATCCGCTTGGTATAAAGATCCGTATATTGTTCCACCCGAATATCGCTGTCTTGCTTAGCATAGAACACGAACGAAGATGTCAGCGCCATGTAGGCGGGTTCGATAAAGTCGATTAACTTTTCTCGTTGAGGCGTACGGATCAAACCACCCATGACGTCTACCTCACCTTGCGCTATCATCCGCATACAGCGTGAGAAAGGACAGGGAACGGCATTTATTTGATAATCAACACCAGCTTGAGCCTGTACTGTTGCCAATATATCTAAGATTAAACCTTGCACTTCACCACTGTCTTCAATAATGCTATATGGTGGTGCGTGATCAACAGCGACATTGATTTGCTGAGCAAAACAAGAGAAGTTCGCCAACAAAAAAAGTAAACACGGCGATAAAAAAGTCATTCGCATAATACTTATCCAACTGAGGCGCACCAGCGCCAAAAGTCATAAATATGTCATATAAAATTGTGAAGATATAAGGTTAACAATATCACAAGGTACACTATGTTTCTGAAAATATTTTACCAGTTTTTGTTATTAGGATGTACGAGCTTTGGGGGGCCTGCGGCTCATCTTGGATTCTTTAAAAAACACTTTGTCGATAACTTAAAATGGCTGAGTAACGAGCGCTATGCCAGTATGATCAGTCTGTCACAAATACTGCCAGGACCGGGGTCCAGCCAAGTCGGATTTGCGATTGGTTTAGAAAAAGCAGGAATACTTGGAGGGATCGCCGCCTTCTTAGGGTTTACGCTACCGTCTTTTTTGCTCATGATCATGCTGGCATTAACCGCTGAGCAGCTTTCGGGCACTGCATTGAATGTCATTGATGGGTTGAAATTGTTTGCTGTTGTCATCGTTGCCGATGCGGTACTGAGTATGGCGAAAAGCTTTTGTAAAACCACAGCACTCAAATTCGTCGCATTTTTCGCCACATTCACGCTGTTGATGCTGCCGAACTTAAGCGCACAATTGGGTGTGCTTATGGTGCTTGTCGTTGCTGGTTACTTTTACTCATTCAGCAATGCGCCAAGTAAACCGAGTCAATCAAAAAGCCAAATCAACTGGTCTGTATTTGCGCTATTTATTGGCCTCTTTGCGTTAACCTTTGCCGTGCTACCAAATCAACTATTTGCCGAGTTTTATCAAGCAGGTTCCTTGGTTTTTGGCGGCGGTCATGTCGTGCTGCCGCTACTACAAACCAGTGTTGAGGGAGTCGCGCAAGAAACCTTCTTAACAGCTTATGCTGCCGCGCAAGCCATTCCAGGGCCGATGTTTACCATCGCAAGCTTTTTAGGCGCCGTTGTCGACAATACCCATCCCATTTTGGGCGCAGCGATTGCAACGCTCGCTATTTTCTTGCCGGGCCTACTATTAATGTGGGCGTTTAACCAACAGTGGCAATCACTTATTGCATTGCCAAGGTTTGCCAGCATTAGCGCGGCATTAAATGCCGGTGTTGTGGGGATTTTAGCCGCTGCGTTTTATCAACCAATTTGGCTTTCTGCGGTGCATAGCGTGCTCGATATCATCGCTGTGGTATTAGGCTTTGTAGCACTAAAATGGTTAAAGCCCGCGATATGGCAATTGCTTATTGCCTTTATGGTGTTTGGGGTTATCGCTGGAAGTGTATAGGCCACCTTTCAGTGGCCTTGGTGATTATTCTGAAGTTGCGTCAGGTTTGCTACCGGCGCGCACCTTCACGCGGTGTGCACCGAAATAATCACTCACACTTTGGTATGGACGTAACCCAAATGCAGGCATTACGCTTAGCATGTAGTCCAAAATATCGGCTTGTAGATGCTCATAAAACACCCAGCGTTTATCGCGACTAAAACAGTAAAACTCCAGAGGCAAGCCATGTTGCGTGGGGGCAAGCTCCCTGACCATACATAAACAATCTTGATTAATGGCATCATGCTGCTTCAAATAGGCCTCTGCATAGCGTCTAAATAAGCCTAAATTGGTGATATCGCTTGGTACCTCTTCAAGCTTTTCCAGCAGTGGATACTGCTCGGTTAGCAACGCTTGCTTTTGCTCAGGCAACGGCTCAATGCTAGTAAAATCAATGTGAATAGCGCGTTTGATACGGCGTCCTGCAGATTCTTGCATGGCACGCCAGTTTTTAAATGAATCAGAGATCAACATATAAGTTGGTATGGTGGTGACGGTGTTATCCCAGTTACGTACCCTAACGGTATTTAAACCCAGATCTATCACCTCGCCGTCTGCACCAAATGCGTCAACTTGGATCCAGTCGCCAGTGGTTACCAGTCGATTAGCTGCTATTTGAATACTCGCAACTAACCCCAAAATCGTATCTTTAAATACCAAAATAATGACTGCCGCGATAGCACCAAAACCGGAAAGAATATAGGTCGGTGATTTATCCACCAAGATACTCACCACCAATATAGAACAAACTATAAATATCAGTAACTTAATTACTTGAATAATCCCTTGGATCGGCACTTCTTTGGCGAATGGAAAGAGGTTATAAACGCCATTCCCTAAATTGACTAAACTGCTAAATAAAAACCCTGATGCCACCACCAACATGACGTACACCAGTGTTTCCATCACGATAAACACCCAAGCTGGCGCGACAAATAGACGCTCGTGGTAGGCGGAAAAAACCAGTAAACACAATACAAAGGCAAAGCGGCCGCTAAATTTACTTAACTGAGGGGCAAGGTGACCAATTTTACGCGGTGAAATATGGCGCGCGAGGTTTTCAACATTGGGTAGCACTAAACGGCGGATCACCCAATATAAAAACAATAACCCAACAACCGCAACACCGTTAGTGAATAAAGCACTGATCACAGTGCCTTGCGGTAACTCTTTTAACCACGGTTGAACGACATCATGAAGATGATCAAACTTCATAGCTGTTTTAGCTCCTCATTGAGCGTGTCATTTGGCTCAGTCGAATGCAGCCAATGCGCTTCGAGTTGGCAATCTTTGCGTTGCCAAACTTCATTCATAAAAGATTGAAACTGTACACGATAAGCTTTATCGGCTTGATAGTTACCAAGCGGCACTTTCTCCATCGCGATGTAGTCTATTTTTACATCAATTGCGTCCAAGCGTCCAAGCGTAAATGCACGGCAAATATGCTCACCTTCTAACTCATAAGCCAAAGTCGCGTTGAGCATGCCGTCAAGTTGCTCAGATAACACTTCTAGGGCAAACGCTACACCACCCGCCTTTGGTTTGAGCAGATGCTTGAACGGGCTATTTTGATGCGCATGTTTGGCTTTAGTATGACGAGTACCTTCCACAAAATTAATTACCGTTGTGGGATGATCACGAAAATTGCGACAACTGGCTTTGGTACGCTCTACATCCATCCCTTTAAGCTTAGGGTTTTTGGCGATCTGCGCTTTACTCGCACGTTTCATAAATGGCATGCCCATTGCCCATGCACCGGTGCCAATAAAAGGCACGTATTTCAATTCATCTTTTAGAAAAAATTTAGGTGCAGGTAGTACCTCCATGGCACTAAGCACAACGATATCAAGCCAGCTAAGGTGATTGGAAATTAACAAATACCACCCTTGAGCGTGTAATTCTTTTGGCAAGCTCACTTGGATTTTGTCGCACGCGATGCGCAAACCAAGGTAATTGCCTTTACACCACATACCGTAAAAAAAGTGCAGTGCTGTAGAGATAAACTTAACTGGCACAAGCAATTTTATGATGCCAAACAATAGCACCAATAAACCACACACAAAGGTATTCACCAGCAGCCATACACTGGCCGATAGCCCGAGAAACCACTTAGGTAGTATTTGTTTTAACATCACAACATCCTTCTACTACTTTTTATCAGCAAGCTCCACAAGTTGTTCGTCTTTAGCTTGCCACAAGGCGTTTAATTCGGATTGGAAACGCACTCTAAATTCGGGATCGTTCGTGTAGTCGCCGACCAAGTTTGCACTGACCGGCATTACTTCCACCTGAACATCTACTGACTTCACTTTACCAGCGACAAAGTCTGCAAAAGTTGGTACACCACCGGGATAATGTATGGTGACATTCACCACTTTGCTGATTTGCTCACCCATGGCCTGCATCACAAATGCGATGCCTCCCGCTTTTGGTTTAAGCAGGTGTGTAAATGGGCTTTTTTGCTTACTATGCTTGGACTCAGTGTAACGCGTACCTTCAACGAAGTTTACAATACTCACTGGCATTGTTTTAAACTTTTCGCATGCTTTTCGCGTCGTTTCTATGTCTTTACCACGCAATTTAGGGTTTTTCTTTAATTGCGACTTGCTAGTTCGCGTCATAAAAGGAAAATCGAGCGCCCACCAAGCAAGACCTAGCACGGGTACGTAAAGCAGCTCTTTTTTCAAAAAGAAATTCAGAAACGGGATTTTGCCATGAAGCACTCGCTGCAACACTAAGATATCCACCCAACTTTGGTGATTCGCGATAACCAAGTACCAGTCTTTGCGTTTTAGCTCATCCAATCCGCTCACATTGAGCGTATACGGCGCAATGAGGTTTTGGCTCACTGAATTACACGCGACCCACTTACTTGCGCACGCTTTAGCAATATAGCTCATGGCTTTTTGCAATGGTGGGATGGGTAGTAGCTTAATCAAGCCACAAATAAAGATCGGTATAAACCAAAATATAGTGTTAACGGCGTACAGCAAGATGCTGATCACTTTACGAATAAACGACATTCATTCCCTCATCGTGTTTAACGGCAGAGCTGTATCATACCTTGAAAATCACACACAATTAAGCCGACCAGTTGGTCGGCTATAATTTATTCCATTTCACTATCTAGAAATCAATCTTCGAAGTAAGTATAACCTTCAAGTCCAGCGTTTAACTCTTGTAGATACTGAGCTTTAATTGACTCTGGCAACGACAAGGCCGCGACTTGCTGTGCATAGTTCTCAGATAACACCGCTTTGTCATAATGAACAAAGCGCAGAACATCTTCAACACTGTCGCCCTTGATTGCATTAGTGAGTTTATAACCCTCATCACAAAGCTCAACATGTACTGAGTCGGTGTCACCAAATAAGTTATGGAGATCACCCAATATTTCTTGATAGGCCCCCACCAAGAACATCGCAACGTGATATTGCTCTCCCGGCACATACTCTGGAATAGGTAGACTTGACTCAATACCTGCGCCCTCAACATAACTGTTGATTTGACCATCAGAATCACAGGTAATGTCCTGAATAATCGCTCTTTGCGTCAACGGCTGATTGAGCTTGTCGATAGGCATCACCGGAAATAGCTGGTCAATACCCCAAATATCCGGCAGTGATTGGAACAACGAGAAGTTTACAAACAGTTTATCAGCTAGCTTTTCATTGAGGTCGTCTAGTACTTCTCGGTGTGCTCTCGCATTCTCATTTAAGCACTCACGCACTTTATGAAGTGTCGTGAAGTAAAGCTGTTCAAGCTGCGCCCACTCTTGCATGCTGATCAAACCATGCACGTATTGGTCGTGTGCATCGCTGAACAAGTGCATAGCGTCATGATAAGTTTCTAAAGCCATGCGAGGGGTCAGTTGTGACAACGAATGCCATAACTCTTGTAATACCAATGGGCTGGTATCTTGTGGTTGCACCGGTTCGACTTGATTTGGTGCTTTTTCTACGTCGATCACATCCGTGATCAGCATCGCGTGATGGGCAGTTAATGCTCGGCCAGATTCAGTAATAATATCCGGATGCGGAATGTTATTCAGCTCCGCAATATCATGAAAAGCATGCACCACATTTTTCGCGTATTCCGCCACCGTATAATTCATAGAGCATGAACTACGAGAACCTGAACCTTCATAGTCCACTCCGAGGCCACCGCCAACATCAACGATACGCAGCGGAACACCTAGTTGGTATAGCTCAGCATAGTGACGCGCACACTCTTTAAGCGCACGTTGGATATCACGAATATTGGCAACTTGCGAGCCGATATGGAAGTGTACTAACTGCATTAAGTGCAAACGATTATGCGACTTAAGTAGCTCAACCGCTTGCAGCACTTGGCTGGCAGTAAGACCAAACTTACCTTTTTCACCACCAGTATTTTGCCACTTGCCCTTACCAACTGAATTAAGACGAATACGGATACCAATCGACGGTTCAATGCCTAAATCGTCGATTTCCTGTAATAAGGTATCCAGTTCAGAGAGCTTTTCAACAACTATGTTTACTTGATGACCCATCGCTTGACCAATGCAAGCTAGGCGCAAGAACTCACTGTCTTTGTAGCCGTTACAGACAATCGTAATAGGTTGGTGTGCCACACCCAAAATTGCCATCAGCTCAGGCTTAGAGCCGGCTTCAAGACCAACAAGACCACTTGGATGCGCTAATAACTTACTGACAACCGAGCGCTGCTGATTCACTTTTATTGGGTAAACACAGGTGTACTGGCCTTGGTAATCACGTTGAGTTCGTGCAGCAGTAAATGCTTGAGTCAAGGTATCGACACGATGTTTTAAAATATCGGTAAAACGTACCAAAACCGGCAAAGTTAGCCCCTGCGCTTTAAATTGCTCAGTTAGCTCTGGAAGAAGAATTGGTGGCTTAGTGCGATCACCATCAGGAAACGCCACTAACTGGCCCTGTTCATTGATATCAAAATAGCCGTCACTCCAGTGGGTAACGTTATAGATAGAACGTGCTGTTTGCAGACCCCAAGTCATTGCTGCTCTCAATTAATTCTTTATAAAGCTTCATTCTAATACGCGAGGCTAGTCAATGCGACCTAAAGTTGCGTTTTCATTAGCTTACAAACCTTATGAATAGCCCATGCTTGATTAGGACTAATATGAGGCAAAGTACAAAATGTTGACTAAAATTGATTGAGCAAAGGCGCAAGCACTGGCAAAATTGCCTTAATTTTTATCAAGTGTGAACACAATCATGGCAAACTTAGAAGCAAACCGTTGGTTTACAGAAATTAGCGACCGCGATGGCAGCGCTTTTTCACTTAGAGTCAACAAAAAATTAGACGAAATCCAATCACCATTTCAAAAAGTAGAAATGTTTGAAACGACGGATTTTGGTAACCTGATGATCATTGACGGTTGCACTATGGTGAGCACGCGTGAAAACTTTTTCTATCACGAAATGATGAGTCACCCGGCGCTATTCTCGCACCCTGCACCTAAAAATGTTGTGATCATTGGCGGCGGCGACTGTGGCACATTGCGTGAAGTATTAAAGCACCCTGGCGTTGAAAAAGTAACTCAGATTGATATCGACGAAGTTGTGACGCAAATGTCTTTGAAATACTTCCCTGAGCTTTGTGAGTCTAACAACGATCCTCGCGCAACTGTAATGTTTGATGATGGCATCAAATATATGCGTGAAGCCGAAGCAGAGTCTATCGACGTTATCATCGTTGATGGCACCGATCCTGTTGGCCCTGGTGAAGGTTTATTCAACCACGCATTCTACAAGAGCTGTTTAGCAGCGCTTCGCACTGGCGGTATCATGATCCAGCAGAGTGAATCACCACTGATGCACATGCCGTTGCTATTAGAAATGCGCGATGCAATGTTGGAAGTAGGCTTTGTTGATCTGCAAACCCTGCCTTTCCCACAACCAATCTACCCAAGCGGTCTGTGGTCAGCAACGATGGCGCGTAAAGATCAAAAGTTTGCCGGATTCCGCGAGCAAGACGTTGATAACGCAACATTTGATACTGAGTACTACAACACAGGTATTCATAAGGGTGCATTAGCAACACCTAACTTTATGAAGCGTGCTTTCGAAAAGTAGGCCGAATCAAAATATAAACTTAATTGTTAAAGTGTGGTAGCTCATACCTGACTCTACAGCTTTGATGATTAGGTTAATATTTCACCTACTCTGAAATTATGAGCGAACAACAGACGTTCGCTCTAGCTCGTTTTTGGACAAAAACGTTTTGTGTCCTTGGTTTAACGGCTTTGTTAGCTGTACTTTACTAGCACTTCTCTAGTAAACCGATAAAAACAAACTGCCGCTAATAGCGTAAAAATCGAGGGTATAAGAAATACAAACACCTCAATTAATCCAAGCTCTTCAGAACTATCTACAATTGAACTAGCTACAAATGAAGAAAAAATTGTAGCAACAATAGAGATTTTAACTCCTTTGGCATGCTTACTTTTTGTAACTTTATCAAGCTTAACAAATGCGAAAAGTACTATGAAAAGAGATATTAGATAAGTAAGAGTATCTACTATCATCACAGCGAACTCAGCCAGTGACATCCCATACATATTCTTGATAATTTCTCCGAACATTTCCACTACTCAGGTTTTCCTTGTACAGCTATCGCCCGCGCAATAAGCGCGAGCTAGCGAGCGTCCTGATTGACGCGTTTGTTAGCTTGTGTTGCACGAATAAAATCAAGATCACTAGTGATAACTCCAATACCCGATGCGACAACGTCATCGTAGGATTGGGTGATCGATTCATGTCGAGACCATAGATAAACATCCGAACCATGGCTCTGTAATCTTGATGCTAGGCGTTCAGGATAGCCCCAAAAATACTTTGTCATCGAGGGAGGTATAAAAAGAATGGTGTTCCTACAGGAGTCAGGAACTAATCCCGCCCATCCAACTAAAAGATAATCTATTCCGCAACTCTTTACACTCCCAACACTTGCTAACCGTAAAGATGAATCCTTGTTTCGAAACCACTCCATACCTTTTGAAGAGGTAATAACAATATGGCTAGATTTTTTTCCAGATAGATACTCATATAGAGTTTCGAATGAACGTATGTCGTTATCCTTTAGGTTTAACCAAAACTCATGCTTTGGATACCGTTTATAAAACGCCTCTAACTTAGAAATCCCAAAACCTTTTCCTCTAAATGGGAAAGTCGCACCATCATCAAACGTATATCCATATCCAGCATCAATACTTTTCAACTGCTCAAATGATGCTTTATGTACCGGCCCAGACCCGTTTGTAGCACAATCTAACGTCCAGTCATGAAAAACAACCAGTTGATCATCACGAGTTCTGTGAACATTTAGATGAATTACGTTCGCTCCGGCTGCAACGGAAGAAGCCACAGCTTCTAGTGTGTTCTCAACAGAATTGATGTTTGATGCTTTTATTGAAAGGGCGGTACAGCCAGTTTTCTTTAGTTTTTCATAATTAACCGCGCTTCCGCCTCCTCGATAGGCCACGATCTCGCCATATCGCTGAAGGTCAGGAACGAACACATAAGCGTTAACAACTCCTAGTATGATTATGCAAGACAGTGCGATCAAAAACGTCTTAACTATTTTTATAAACATTTATTACCTGAATCCTTGATAGATGCTCGATGAAAGCTAACGCTTGCCATAAACGGCAGAAAATAGCTGGCTAAACTTAGCGACGAAGGAGCACAAGCCAGCTGTTTTGTGTCCACTGTTTAATTAATTTGTTATACCCCGTTACGGTAAATCATTTCTTTTTGAATAGCAGCAATCACCATCTAGAAGCCTAAAAACATCATCTTCAAGCTCAACATAGAGCTTCTCAGATAATTTAGCCTTGTCAGTAATAGTGGGAGCAACCTTATCTTTTGGTAAGTAGATTGGTCTCATTGAATTTACAGAGTTTACATGTCTAGACTGTATATGCTGTAAAGTTTGAGCATTGAGAAGATGAAGTTGAACGTTAGAATCAAGTGCATATTCTAAATCAGAGTAACCAACTTCAACGCTTACCATACAACGTTCTAAATCATATAACCAAGGTAAGAGAATATAATCAACTTGGTTTGATTCAAGCAAGCTCTCAATATACTTGCGACCATCCTTAGTAAGAGTAATTGAATGATCCCACTCTTTACGTTCAAAATAACTTGAGATCTTATGGGCAGGTAATTTTCCTAGGGATACTGGTATATTCCCCGACTTTGTGATGCCCTTACCCACAGATGTATTAAAACTGTTAGAAAAGTTAGGACTAAGTTCCACACGTGCTGACTCATTATTGAAAACAGTCACGCCTTTGTAGAGGTAGCAGAATTGATTATTGTGCGATTCAGGTGTTAACACACCAACTCTTTTAGAAGTTAATTTTTCATTTTGTGTACTTGCACATCCCGATAAAATAACAATTAGAGAAATTAATATGGTGCGTAACATCTAAACTCCTTTAGGGGTATAACGCCTTACTAATGGGCGCATAAATGCTTGGCTAAAATTAGCGACGAAGGAGCACAAGCCAAGCGTTTTGCGTCCTTTTGAGTAACTTGTTAACTACTACTTTATGAAGTTTTTCTCAAATTTAGCAGAAGAAAATTCTGGAAACTGGGTTTTAAAATCTGTTACCACGTTATCAAAGTCGTCATACACGAAGATTTGTGTATAAGGATCCAAAACTTCTCCCGGCTTCCGAGTTTCTGAACCACCAACAAAAATTGGCTCCCAAACACCATATGTTCTGTGGGCAACTGGCTTTCTATTTAAAACATCAAAGCCCGCGTTTATGTGAAAAGATTTAACTAAGGTACCAATGTATTGAAATGGTTCATTGGTTACAGTAAAAGCAAAAGATGTGTCTTTCGAGCCAGTACCTCCCTGTCTAGAACCTATAGAGTGAACAGTGTAGTTGCCTGGAGGCAAGCGAAGGAAGAAAGATTTAGCTCCTGTATACCCTATGAACTCTCCCGTATCCTCATTTTTTAAATCAAACCCTGTTCCCGTGCCCATACCACGAGACCAGACGCTCATGCCGCCTGCAACTATAGGAAGGTTTGGGTCTGCTTTTTTGACGTCATATTTTGCAGAAGGGCCAGAAGCACAGCCTACCAAAATTAAAACAATAAAGAATAGAGAATATTTGATTTTCACAGAAACTCCTTGTGGTAGTTAACGCTTTGCATATGGGGCAAATAGGAGTTGGTTATACTGCGCGAAGCGCCAGCCAACGAGTATTTGTCCCAGTGAATTTATGAACGACATGATGTATTTGTTATGTGATGAACTCTATTTCGCTGAGATTATCCATAAGATAACTTTTGAAAGTAGCAATCTTAACTGCAGGAAATACAAAAGATGGAATTTGTCCTGGCGAAATTTGGTTGTACGGCAACGAAAAGTAAGCATCCTCACCTAAAACATCAAGTGCAACTTTTTTTATTTTTGATGTCGGTATTTTTAGTTCGCCCATTAATAAAACGACTTCGTTGAATTTGACATATTCAATAGGGTCTTTAACTGTCAATGGGGCATGTTTTCTCAGTATGAGAGGCAATAAACAGATGTTTGTTAACCCACTAATAACAAGAATACTAAACGAACTTTCTGTAGCTCCTACATAAACTAGGTATATAAGGATACATGCCGTCCATACTAAAAACAGTTTTTTGTTACTAACTTTGCTTATCACTATACTCTCCGTAGTCACATAACGCCGTGCTAAACGGCATAAAACGCTTGGCTAAAATTTGCGAGGTACGAGCAAAGCCAAGCTTTTTGTGTCCGCTTTTGAGCACTTTGTTATGAACCGCAACCTGCGGGTTTGACTTCTTTAACCTCTATTGCCATCGGCACGTCATTCTCCAATTTGTATACAGAAACTTTACAGGATTGGAAAGCAACACCTGTCCACAATGCTGAAATACCTTTACCACCAATACGCTCATTAACTAAAACGTATCTACCACCAAGTTCAGGTGTAAAGCTTACAAAAGGCCAGCATGATTTTTCCCAACCTGAATTGTGCCACTTTATAATTGACGTCAATATAATTGGTGTATTTGCAGCTACCTTAATTTTTGTATTTCTCTCGGTTTCGCTGAATGTTGTTTTCAGGCCAGAAGTAGTGCAAATAACCGGCTCTCCGTTGAAAGGAACCCCATCTTCAGTTTCATACTTTTTATCCGCGCTAAACTCTATGGTTGCAATATTTTGATCTTCAGAATTGTTATATTGCGGAAGCTTTGTACCAAAGGCTTGTTCTGATAATGAAGTAGTAGCACAACCTGCAAGTGCAAGAAGTGGAAATACAATCATCAATACTCTAAATTTCACACTTATCTCCTGATAGGTTCATAACGCCTCGTTAAGAGGCAAAAAATTGTTGGCTAAAATTAGCGACGAACGAGCAAAAGCCAACTGTTTTTTGTCCTTTTAAACGACTTGTTAGTTTTTCTTTACTTCTTTAAGTTCATTGATTGCAAACGACTCTTTGATTAATGCAAAACCGTAGCTACCAGAGATTGATATTACACTGCCGTATACACCTGCATCTTGTAACTCTGCTGATAGTCGAACAAAGTAATTTTTATTAGCTTCGAATTTATATTCAATATTCATTTCGTCAGCACGCCAGTTAGACATAAACGCGCCTTTTTTAACTGTAAGTTTATGAGTACCAGGAGATAAAGTAATAACTTCGTAGCCACCATTGCTAAGGTCAAAGCGATCTTTACCATTAACTTGAACTGTTGGAGCGGCAGCGCCATCTAACATTGCCCAAGGGCGATAAACATAAACTTTAGCTTTGTTAGTATCCAAACTTTCAAGTTGCGTAAACTTTGGCCCTGTTGCACTGCAACCTAAAAGAAGTAAAACAGTAGATATGAGAATAATTATTTTCTTGAACATTTACACCAATCCTGTGTGAAAAACTAACGCCGCATTAAGGGGTGAACAACGCCGCCAACCAGCCTAAAGCATTGTACCTTAACCACTAAATTTGAAGTTGAAACAAAAATGCCAAGCGTTGAGAATCCCTCTTAAATACTTTGTTATGTGTTTTTACTTTCCTCAAGTGCTTCAGGTATACCACATGAAGGTAGTCTGAGAACGGCTTGTTCGAGCTCTTCAAGGGAAGGAGTATGAATTTCTAACCATGGATGCTCAAAAACTTTATGTTGCTCTAAGGGAATATCTGCAGCAGCAATAAAACCAAGACCCGGTTCACCACTTTTGTTAACGACGAGCACTGTAAGTGCAGGCAATTTATTTAAAAGGCAATATGATTGTATTGGCTCCAACAACTGAGCTAGTGCAAACCTAGGCACACCTATTAAATCTCCTACGATGTTATACGTTAGTATCTGCCTGTTCTTTGCAGCAAGGCACAACAATGGCCATATTTGAGCTGCTCTTTCATGACTTCTCATAGCTTCCTCTTTGGTCGATTAAACACAAACACATAACGCTTAGCTAACAGGCAAAATTGAATAAGCTAAAATCGAGCGAAGCGACGAGCTTATTTAATTTTGTCCTAGTTTGGCGCCTTGTTAGACATTTTTAAACAATTGCTAACCAGCCGCTCTCGATTTGTTAATGTAAATCTATCTAAATGAAAAAAGTATTTCCCTTCATCACCGGAGGTGATGACTAATTGATTATCAGTTAAATCTACTTTCTTAAACTTCATGATTGAAGAAGTTAATAGACCTAACCTATGGCACTTCATGCTTTCGTCTTGGTAATTAAAGCTTACCTGCAAGGAACTGGAAAATTTATAAACTATATATACGAAACAAAAAACAAGCCAACTATCAAAAGGGTTAATCTCAGCCCAAAATTCAGAACCAAGAAGTATAGCGAATAATAAATCTATAAATAGAGCTATTACGAGCCAAATAGCTACATATTTTATTAAAAGCCTAGCTTTGAATTTATCAGAATAGTTAATTTGCTTACAATAGCCAGTTTCAACATCTTGAACCTTATAAAGAGTAAATATTGCAGCAAGAAATATTACTACTTGCACAACAATAAAACCCATAGCCGTACTATCCATTAAAATCGTACTATTGTTACGACCTACTAAGAAAACTCCACCAACATAGTCAGCAAAAAGAACGTAGAATAAAATATAAGTTCCAGTTTTTAACATCATTACTCAATTGAATGTCTAACGCCTCAAACACCGGCGCAGCTTTCTGCGTCCGAGTGCTTTGACTTGTTAGCACTATTCATCCAAGTCAATAATTTTAATAATGGCATCTTTAAGCCTATTTGTTAATGATTTTCGAACAGATGGGATGTCACTATCATTTTCCGAACACGTGTAAATCATTTGCCTTTTGAAGCCTAAGTCAAAAGGCAAATCTTTTATACCTCCATAGTTATCATTAAAAACCATGACAACATTAGAATCGCCAATAGATTTTATGGCATAACCAAGCTCAAACATTACATTTGAGTTTGGCTGTTTTTCATCTATTAGAGTAACATCTGCGATAAAGACGGAAGACTTATCTATTTTTTCAAGAATTGTATGTATTATATCTGGTGAGCCAGGAGTGTTAGATGTGTCTGAATCAACCGAAACTCTTGTTTCAATTGAAGCGTCTTTATTTATCTCTTTTATAGCTTTATCAAGGCAGTTTTTAATTAGGCCTCTATTTGTTTTATTCGGCAAGCTCGCCTGCCAAGAATAGAATATTGTAATATGATCAGAATTTGATGCGTTCTTATTACCAAGCTCTAAAGCTTTTGACTTCACCAAATTTAAGTAACTCTTTACTTGTGTGTTCTTGCCTCGTTCTCCAGAGAGGCGACTTAAACCAGCTAAAGAAAATACTGCTAGTTGGAAGTTGAGCTGATCTCTAATCGGAATATCTTCCTTAACAGAAGGGCTTAAAATCTGTCCTTCTAAGCATGGGACACCTACGGCTCTGATCTTGTCGAATACTTGTTCGGTTTTACCTGTACTTTCATATCTATCCAAGTCGTCTATAGCTTCTTGAGCCATTTCAGCAATTTCTTTGTAAAATGATTTATCCATTTGCTCTGCTTAATCTCATTGGGTGCTAACAATTTAATATCGACCCAATGGGTCGTTTTTCTACCGAGTCATGGGTCATTATTCTCATTGTACCAGCTTTATCACAATAACTAACTTGTTGCTACAGATATATTTTTAATCATTACAGAAACTATGAAAAGGATAAAAACGACCCAGTGAGTCGTTTTCTTGACTATAGGAGAAACACAACAATACTGTATATAAATACAGCCCAGTTGGGACTAGCTCAATGAGAACTCGTTCACCATTTTTAAACCACATCGCAGAGTTTATGCTGACTAAGCAATATTCGCTCAGAACAGTTGATACATATCTTAAGTGGATTTCTTCCTATATTCATTTTCATGATAAGCGTCACCCAGCTTCAATGGGCGATAACGAGGTTGTCGAATATCTCAACTACCTTGTACTTAAACGTAATGTGTCGCCTAAAAAACAAGCGCCAGCGTTAAATGCATTATCTTTTCTGTATAAGCAAATAATCAAACAGGAGTACGTAAAGCGGTTAAAGAGGCAGCCAAAAAAGCACAAATAACAAAACCTATAACGCCCCACACTTTTAGACATTCATTTGCTACTCATTTACTACAAAGTGGTGCAGATATTAGAACCGTACAAGCTCAACTTGGTCATTCCGATGTAAAGACAACGCAAATATATACTCATGTTTTACAGCTAGGCGTAAACGGTGTTGTTAGCCCTTTGAGCAAAATTTTCTAGCTTGTTATAGGCCAAAAACGAGTTACGCCTGCGGGTTCGTTTCTGACTCATACACAACGGTGATATTTGATTGAGCCCTGTTAGTAAAGACTAACAGATCACATTAAGACGTATTCAGATAAAGGGCTTAATTGCCCTTTATTTTCTCTAAAAACAACCGTTTTTGTTCTGGGGTTGCTTGTTGCCACCAATAGTCCAGCATGCCAACCACATCTGGATGTGCTGATTTAGGCGCCGCTAGCGTAACGGCTCGTGTGGTAGTACTTGGCGTTGAATAACGTGGTGCAGTGGGTGTTGAAGGCTCACTTGCTATCGCTTCCGTTACTCTTGGTCTTTCTTGTGTCACTACCAATGTTGTCGCTAACGATTCATTGGGTGCTTGCAACATAATCAATGGCTGATCTGCAAATGCCTTTGCCGCAACCACATTGTCAGGACGGTTAAATTCAACCTGATACTCGCCGTCTTGATCGATACTTACTTTCGCCCAGAATGGCTTCGACTCTATGGTTTCGTGGTCGTCATAGCCCACTTCATACAAGTCGGTGTAACGCATTTTGACCGCATACTCCCCTTTGGCTAAGTCCAACTCTCGCACTTTGGAGAAGAATGAGTGTTCAATGGTTTTATCATCAACTTGCAAGGGAATAATTTCTTCAGGAAAACTTAGCAACGCAGCCTGTGAAAGCGGTGACAACAGTAAAACAGCGGTCGCAAGCGTATATTTTAAGCGCATCTATTCACTCCTTCGTGAGTACCAAATCATTATACCTTGATGAGATTACTGCATACCTGCTTATATCTCTACCCTTTTAATTGATGCGCAGTGGGATAACGCATCAAATCTATTGAGTCTCCTTGAGAGTTAGCTATGCTAGAGCAATTCAATATGCCAGATAAGGAAGGACCATGAGTTCAGAAACTATTTTTACCAAAATTATTAATCGAGAAATCCCTGCAGACATCGTTTACGAAGATGAACAAGCACTCGCGTTTAGAGATATTAATCCACAAGCACCATTTCACGTCTTAGTTATTCCTAAAACAGCAATTGCGACCATCAATGACGTGACGGAAGAAAATGCTCATCTTGTTGGTCATTTATATGTTGTTGCAGCCAAATTAGCGAAAGAGCACGGCTTTGCAGAAGATGGTTATCGCGTAGTGATGAACTGTAATGATCACGGTGGTCAAACCGTATATCATCTTCATCTACATGTATTAGCTGGAAAAGAAATGGGCTGGCCGCCTTATCAAAATACGAAAAAAGTACCAGTTTAGATTATTCTCTGTTAAGCAATGTAAATGAGTAAGTTATTAACGAAAATCGTTAAAAGCTTACTTATTTCAACAAATTACATTTAAATACATATTCTGTACATAATTTCGAGTTATTATTTCACTTTGTTATATAGCGGATTTCTCTATCTTGTACTAAAAATTCTAATACAAAAGGTCTGAATCCCATGTTAGCATTGAGAAATCGGAAAAATTAGAGTGTGTCCTAAAATGAGCAGTAGTGCTTTTTTGTTATTAGATAAAGAACCGGTTAACACCATTGGTATCAATGTGTTACAACCTTTGTTAAAAACCCAAGGGTTGGATGTTACGACTGGAACTGATATCTCAGATGTGCCTGAAGGTACTCGATTACTTTTCATCGAAACCGCTGTGAACGATTCTTGGGGTAAATTAAAAGAACAACTAGTCAACCTCAAAGTCAAATGCGATATCGTACTATTCAACTTAGATGAAAATCCGGAGCTGGCCAATCGTGCGCTGCTAAGTGGTATTCGTGGTGTATTCTACACGACTGATAATGCCGACGTGCTAATGAAAGGGATCCGTTTGTTGCTTGAAGATCAACTGTGGTATCGCCGTGACGTGATGTGTAATGTGTTAAATCGCATGCTGCAATTTAATAAAGATGCATTACATAAACTAACCGAAGGTGATATCGAACCTGTGAAACTCACTAAGCGAGAAAAAGCAATTATCGCGCTGATGAGTAAAGGTGCGAAAAACAAAGAGATCGCTGAAGAGCTAAATATCAGTCCACATACGGTGAAAACGCATTTGTACAGTGCATTTCGTAAAACCAAATGTCGTAACCGTATCGAACTCCTTTCGTGGGCTCAGCAGAATATTCCTGACGAGATCCGCTAAGCTTCATCTGTCTTTAACCTGCTGACGCAAGTTGGCGGGTGAAAGACAGCGCTGACATCGCGATATCGAGGCTTCAGCTTCATACAGGCTTTACTGCCTTGGCGAATACCTCTATGCTAAGTTTTTTCGCAACTGAAAGCAGCCTTAGGTACATGCTCGACCCAAAAACCCTCTACCTAACTAGTCTCGTCATGACGGCAATGATGGCGCTCCTTACCTTTTTAACGTGGCGAGCAAATAAAAGCACACCCGGAACGCTGCTCTATATTTTTTACCCTTTGGTTTTGCTCTGTGCGATTTCTTCCTTTGCATTGCACGGCTATTTTGACAACTGGGAAACTATTCCCATTGCTAATACCTTGCTGTTTGCGGCTTCCATTATCCACTGCATGGCGATAAGACAATTTTTAGGGGTTAAAGGCCCATCCTTTAAAGTGTTTCTCGGCGTTACTGCAGGGCTCTTCATTTTGTTGATGTACAGCAGTATTTTCTCTCCAAACTTGAGAGATAGGATCCTTATCTCGGACTTACAACACTTAGCTGAAGCGACACTCCTGCTCTATTTCTTTAGCCGCTTTGCACGAAATAAATACCCTAACGGCAGCATAGTCTATATCACCATTTTACTTATTATATTGGTGATATTTACCGGCAGAACCCTATTAATGGGAGAAGTGACGCATTTCACGCTTTTCAAGGAGAACTGGTTTACCATCACTATTTTCTTCAATGGCGTTCTTGCACCTATCTTTTATGCAACAGGCATGGCGCTGTTATGTAACGAGCAAAGAGAGCAAAACCTCAATAAATTAGCATTGAAGGCACAACAGGACCTAGAGCTGCGCGGCATGTTTTTATCAACGATCAGTCATGAGATACGCACTCCGCTTAACGGTATCTTGGGCAGCGCCCAACTGGTATTGGGACGCACCAGAGATAGTCGCAACAAGGCCTACTGTGAGGCTATCGTAAACTCTGCTGAATCGCTAAACTTACTGATTGATAAAGTACTAGACTACGCCAGTTTGGAGCAAAGTGATGAAGCCTTGTACGAAGAGGACGTTGAGCTTAGAAGTTGGCTACAGAACCTTTGCTTATTGTTAAGTCCGCTTGCAGAACAAAAGAAGCTGCACTTTGAATTGGTGTACGAGCTGCCCGATCAGGTGTGCTATTACTTTGACCAACAAAAGCTGAGACAAATTCTTATCAACCTCGTTGGTAATGCCATTAAGTTCACTGATAAAGGGGAAGTAAGACTCAAAGTTGAGATTTTAAAAGACCAACAAATTGAGCATAAAGTGCGGTTTAGTATCACGGACTCAGGGCCAGGTATTGAAAGTGAAGATATTAATAAGCTGACCGAGCCATACGTACAAAGTAGTGCAGGTAAAGTTAAGGGTGGCACAGGCTTGGGGCTTGCTATTACCAGTCGCCTACTCAACCGTCTGAGTTCACAGTTAGATATTCAAAGCGAGCTTAACAAAGGCAGTACATTTAGTTTTGATTTACTGCTAAACATTGGTGAACTGAGCCTAGTGGAGCAGCGCCCGCAGCACGATAATTGTATCACTGGTCTGAAAGTACTGTTGGTCGAAGACCTAGATCTCAACCAAAAAATCGCTATTGAGTTTATGGCAGAAGATGAGCATAAGGTTAAATTGGCAACCAATGGTAAAAGCGCCATAGAGATGCTAATACAGCACCATTTCGATGTGGTGTTGTTAGACATGAACTTACCCGATCTTTCCGGGCAAGAAGTATTAAAGCAGCTACAAAATTGTGAGCATAAAAACAAACGAACTCCCTTCCTAGCCTTTACTGCCAGCCTCAGTCCAGACGAGGTAAAAGAATACTTGGCACTCGGCATTCGCGATATTGTTGGCAAACCGATAAAACAAGAAAAATTACGCCAAGCGCTTAGCGAGTCACAGTCTCCTAAAAAAGCCAATGTGAGCGTGGAATTGCCCGATATCCTGTACGATGAAACGGCTGTAAACGCCCTAAAATCTGGATTTAGTGAAGATGAAGTCTCTTCGATATACAACGAGTTTGTGTTGTCGGCTCGTAATAAACTCATTCATATTCAGCAACTATTAGAGCAAGATGAAGATCAATGTATCAGACAGCTTCATCGTCAAGCCAGCACCGCCTTACAACTCGGATTTAATCGCTATGGTTCAAACTTGAAAAAAGCAGAGCGCCGCTTATTGGATGGTAAATCGTGCCATGATGAGCTCACAGAAGCCATGACGCTATGGCAAGACAGTCTCGCGGCATATCTCCACTTCGTTCGTAAAGAGGCAATGGGTTAAGCGTCATTAAACGCATGTTGTTCGACATCATAATAAAACATGTTCATGCTTAGTGAGCATTTACATTAACGCTAATTTAACCGAGGCAAACCGCTCGCCTTGGGCAATAACTATAAAATTAAGGGAACATCTATGTCATTTTTTAAATCACCATTAGCCATTGCTATTGGTGCTGCTGTAATTGGTTTGGCTCAGCCAGCCAGCGCTGATGATGCCGTGACAGCCACGCAAACAGAAGAGAAGTCAACCAAAGGCTGGGATGTGCTCAACCCACCAGGTGAAAAGCAAACCATCACCATCGATACCAACGAAACCACATGGAGTAACTTAGATGTTAGCCCTGATGGTAAAAGCATCGTCTTTGATATGCTTGGCGACCTTTACATCATGCCAATTGGCGGTGGTAAAGCAACAGCCCTAACATCCGACATGGGCTGGAATATTCAACCTAAGTTTTCGCCTGATGGTAAACACATCGCATTTATCTCTGACCGCGCAGGTGGCGATAACCTGTGGGTGATGGACGTAGATGGCCAAAACCTGCGTCAGGTGTCAAAAGAAGTGAATAACATTGTTCACAACCCTGCATGGTCGCCTGATGGTCAATACATTGCAGTTAAGCAAGGTCAAGTAACGGGGCGTACCATCCCAGGTGGCTCTATTCGTATGTATCACATCAGCGGTGGTAAAGGCGTGCTGGTCCGTGAGCGTCTACATGGTGCAAAATCGCAAAAGAACGTTGCAGAACCCGCTTTTTCTCACGATGGCAAGAAAATCTATTACTCAGTTGATGCGACCTCTGGTGTGCGCTGGGAATATAACAAAAACTCGCTCGATGCTGTTTTCGAAATTCGTAGTTGGGATTTAGCAACCGGTGAAGAAGAGACCGTGATCCGTGGTGCTGGCGGTGCTATTCGCCCAACCATCAGTCCTGATGGTAAATCTATTGCGTTTGTTAAACGCGAAGATAACGGCAATGAAATGATCGGTGCTTTATATATTAAAGATCTACACTCAGGCGTCGAAACTCGTGTTTATGCTGGCCTTGATCGCGACTTACAAGAAGCCAATGGCGCACATGGTAACACACCTTCTTTTGCTTACACGCCAGATGGTAAATCTCTCGTTTTTTGGGCGAAAGGGGTATTCAACCGCGTTAATATTGCATCGCACGAGGTCAACGTCATCCCTACTCGCGTTGTCGCTGAAAAACAAATCACACCGGCACTACGCTTTGCGGTAGATGTCGCGCCTGACACCTTTAAAGTCAAACTTGCACGCTGGTCTCAAATTTCTCCTGATGGTGAAACTGCACTATTCCAAGCGCTTGGCTACCTTTACGTAAAAGACATTGCGTCAGGCAAAGTAAAACGCCTCACTAAGCAAACCGACCACTTTGAGTTCTACCCAAGCTATTCTCGCGATGGCAAGTCTATTGTTTACACAACATGGAGTGATAAAGACTTAGGCGCAATACGTGTTGTATCTGCAAACGGTGGTAAAGGTAAAGTGCTCACCCAAGAACCTGGTCACTATATCTCACCAAGCTTTTCACCAAATGGTAAAAACGTACTATTTAAAAAGGTAACCGGTGGCTACTTGCTAAGCGGTGACTGGTCAATGCATCCAGGTATTTATCTAGTTAATGCTAACGGCGGTGAAGCAAAACGCATTATTAAAAGCGGTGACAATCCGCACTTTGGAGCAGACTCTGAGCGCATTTACTTCTCCACCATGAGTGATGAAACACATCGCGAACTGAAAAGTGTTAACCTCAATGGTCAAGAAGAACGTAGCCATTTCAAAGGTGATTACGTCTTTGACTTTAAAGTCTCTCCAAATGGTCAATACGTTGCGTTTATCGAGCATTTCAATACGTTTGTTGCACCTTTTACCAGTACAGGTAAAACCTTATCCATTAACAAGGGTGAGAAAGCTTTCCCAGTTAAGCAAGTGTCAAAGTACTCTGGTGATTTCCTAAATTGGAAAGCAGACAGCAGCGCGCTAACTTGGGCATTTGGTCCCACACTTTATCAGCGCAAACTGACTGACACTTTCGCTTTCGTCGATGGTGCATCTGACAACACCGACGAGCTAACCGCTGATGGCATCGACTTGAGTTTTGAGCAAAAAGCAGATAAGCCTGAAGGTATGATTGCGCTAGTTGGCGGTAAAGTAGTGACCATGCGTAACGCTGAGAACGAACAAGAAATCATCGACAATGGAGTGATCCTAATCAAAGAGAATCGCATCGTTGCAGTCGGTAAGCAAGGTGAACTAGACGTTCCTAGCACAGCAAAAGTAATGGATATTAGCGGTAAAACCGTGATCCCAGGCCTTATTGATGCCCACGCTCATGGCAGTTACGGTAGCTATAACCTACAGCCACAGCAAAACTGGAATCAGTATTCTAATCTTAGCTTTGGTGTAACGACTATCCATGATCCATCAAATAACTCTGCCGAGGTATTTTCTATGGCAGAACTACAAAGAACGGGTTTAACGGTCGCGCCACGTACCTATTCTGTTGGACGTATTTTATATGCTGGCCACGCGCCGGGTTATAAAACACCAATCAGTAACCTTGAAGACGCAGAGTTCCACGTTAAACGCCTAAAAGACGCTGGCGCTATTTCAGTGAAGAGTTACAACCACCCTCGCCGTGAGACACGTCAGCAAGTATTGGAAGCGGCGAAGAACATGGAAATCATGGTTGTGCCTGAAGGTGGTTCAAAATTTCAACACAACATGAACATGATAGTCGATGGTCATACCGGTGTTGAACATGCCCTGCCGATCCCGAATATTTACTCTGATATCGAACAAATGTGGGGACAAACAAACGTTGGCTTTACGCCAACTTTTGTTGTTGCCTATGGCGGTATCTCTGGCGAAGAATACTGGTATCAACACACGAATGTGTGGGAAAACGAGCGCTTAATGAGCTTCGTTCCTGAGTATGTGGTAAAGCCAAGATCAATTCGTCCAAGCAAAGCACCTGAACGTCACTATAACCATATCAATGTCGCCAAAACCGCAAAACAGCTTCGCGATAAGGGTGTGACTGTGCACATTGGTGCTCACGGCCAGCGTGAAGGTCTAGCCGCACATTGGGAGTTATGGTCTATGGCACAAGGCGGCTTTACACCTTGGCAGGCGCTTCGCAGCGGTACAATCGACGGCGCAAGATATCTAGGTATGGACCGTGACCTTGGTACGATCGAACAAGGAAAACTCGCCGATCTTGCCATCATCGATGGTGATGTGCTGTCTAACATCCGTGATTCAGAGAAAGTTGCCTACACCGTGATCAATGGCCGTGTCTACGATGCGGCAACCATGAATGAAATCGGCAACTATGACAATAAACGTCAGCCTTTCTTCTTCGAAAATGGCGCGCAAACCCAAATGCACCCAGCAACTGCTGAGTATATGGAAGAAAAAGCCCATACCTATCATTGGAAACACTAATACATAGAACGATTGAAGCGTGAAACGTTAAGTTTACAAGCCCGGCTATCTAGATAGCCGGGTTTTTTATTTTTTTGTCTAGATCTTAATCAATACTGTTCTATGCTGTTATAGGTACTTCCATAGCAACAGGGAATTAGGTTATGTCTGGGTTTTCGCAATTTTTTAACTCTCTTAATTTAACTAAAAAGCTGATTTTTGCATTTCTAATCGTCGCGCTCGTGCCGTTGATAGTAATTATTTCCATCGCACTTAATACCGCATCGAATGCCATGACAGCGCAAATATATTCACAACTTGGTGCCGTTAGTGAGATCAAAAAAAGCGCGGTTAATCGTTACTTCAAGACCGTTGAGGATAAACTCGATGCCTTTACAGCAAACCCATTACTTCCTGTGATTGCACAAGAGTTTATTAGCAGCTTTCCTAGCGCTCAGGCCGATATTAACTATGCCAAATTATCGCGATTTTATGATGAAGTGTTCGTACCTAAATTCAATCAAGAAAACCCCGAAGATACGAGCACAGCAAGGCTAATTGGTAACATTTCAGAGTCTGGGCTTGCGCTGCAAACACGTTACTTAGCAAGCAACCCCTACCCTGTTGGTGAAAAGTACAAATTTATTGAAACCGGTCACTTAGATAGTTATGACCTTGCTCACCGCAGTTACCATCCATATATGCTCAATATCGCCGACATTTATGAGTTTTACGATATCTTTATCATCGATCCAAGTAATGGAAATGTTGTCTATTCTGTATTTAAAGAGGTTGATTTTGCTACGTCACTGGAATCGGGTCCCTATGCCAATAGTAATCTAGCTTCTCTTTATCGAGAACTGAAGGACTCAACGGATCCGACAATCAGCGCTTTCGCAGACTACAAACAATATCTCCCCTCCTATAATGCACCCGCTAGTTTTATCGCCAAACCTATCGTGGTGAATGGCCAAACCGTTGCAATTGTAGCTGCACAGCTATCTATTGATGCCATCAATGCCATTATGACCGAGCGTGAAGGCTTAGGAGAAAGTGGTGAAACCTACCTCGTCGGCCCCGAGGGTTTGATGCGTTCAGACTCATTCTTAGATCCACAACATCATTCCGTGGTGAATTCATTTCGATACCCTGAACGCGGCAAGGTAGCCACGCTTGCAGTCTCTCAAGCATTAAATAATCAATCTGGACAAAAGGTTATAGAAGACTACAACGGCGAAGCCGTGTTATCTGCCTATACACCAGTGGAAGTTTTTAATACCCGTTGGGCACTGCTTGCCGAAATTGACGAAGCGGAAGCATTTGCTTCTATCACCTCGCTCTCTCAATACCTGATGATTATTTTAGCGGTCACTATAGTATTAGTACTGATCGTCGCCTACTGGTTCTCAAAAACGCTTACCAAACCTGTTCACGAGTTGGTAGAAACCATGAAATCAGTTGAACAGGAAGGCAACTTTTCATTGCGAGCGCCCATTCGTAGTCATGATGAAATAGGCAACAGTGCACAGGCATTTAATTCACTACTGGATGCCTTACAGCTTTCTATTACAGAGGCTAATCGCGTCATGAATCAAATGGCCTCGGGCAAGTTTGACGACCGCATCAAAGTACCGTGCCGGGGCGAGCTAGAAACCCTAAAAGAAGCCACTAACCACTGTGCCAATACGTTAAGTCGAGCGATTTCTGAGCTGAATGAAATTTCCATTGATATGGCAAATGGTCGCTTCGATACCAAACTTAATGCCCCCATGTCAGGCGATTTAGAAAAGCTCAAAAATAATATTAACGATTCTTTGGCATCGATTAATTCGACTATGAACGGTATTGTTCATGTGATGACCAATATTGAGCAAGGTAACTTTAAGGAACAAGTCACCGTACCCGCTAAAGGCAAGTTAGCGCAGCTCAAAGATTCGGTAAATAATTCCGTACGCAGCCTTAGTAGTGCGATTGACGGTATCAGCACAATTATGTCTGCACTACGCCAAGGCGACTTTTCTGCGCAACTCGATGCTCCACTCGCAGGCCAATTAGATACCTTAAAACAAGATATCAACTCCAGCATGGCAAACCTAGACAGAGTAATGAAAGAAATAGGCACTGTGATGGCTGGCGTCAGCAACGGCGACTTTAAACAACAAGTGGACGTAGCTGCAACGGGTCAGCTCGCGCAACTTAAAGATAATATCAATGCTTCTGTGACCGCCGTTGATGTTGCTATCTCGGAAATCTCTACGGTCATGATGGCTATTAGCCATGGTCGATTTGACCGCACCATTCAATCTGCGATGTCTGGCCAGCTCGATAATCTCAAAGGTGACATTAACCGCTCGGTCGAGAACCTCAATCAAGTCATTGAAGAACTCGGCAGCGTAATGGGCGCAATGTCCGAAGGAGACTTTAGTCAAAAAATAGAGTTGCCACTACAAGGTCAACTGCAACAACTTAAAGAGAGTGTAAATGACTCGACCTTACAGGTCTCTGGGGCTATCTCCGAAGTCAGCAGTGTGTTGGCTAACGTTGCTCAAGGTGACTTAAGTAATCAAGTAAAGGGGGAATATTTTGGCGTGTTTAAGTCTCTTCAGAATGACACCAATACCACAATTAAAAAACTCACCAGTGTAATCGAAGGGATCCAAGCCGCAGCAAATTATGTTGCTCAAAGTGCCGGTGAAATAGCGGCGAGTAACACCGAAATCAGCCAACGCACAGAGGAACAAGCAGCAAACTTAGAAGAAGCCAGTGCCAGCACCGGCAATATGTTGGACGAACTCACTAAGGTTTCAAACCAATCTGGTGATGCCGTAGGACTGGCAACAAACGCAGAAAACATAGCCAAAGAAGGAGGCAGTTTATCTGCCCAAACCGTAGCCGCAATAATTGAAGTGAACAAAGCCAGTAAAGACATTAATGAGATTGTATCGGTGATTGATGGACTTGCGTTTCAAACCAACCTGCTGGCACTAAATGCTGCCGTTGAAGCGGCACGAGCGGGAGAAAATGGTCGCGGCTTTGCAGTCGTTGCAAACGAAGTACGAGAGCTGGCAGGGCGTAGTGCCGCTTCTGCAAAGCAAATCAAAGAAATTATCTCAAACAGTAATCAAAAGGTAGAGCAAGGGACTGAACTTGCCAATAGTTCCGGTGAAAAGCTGCAACAAATCGTTGGTGCCGTGAGTGATGTAAATAACAACATTATTAAAATCAATGAGTCGACTTCAATGCAACAACAAGCCATTAAAGAAGTAGATTTGGTAGTACAGAGGCTAACGGATCTTATTCAAGAAAACTCTGCAATTACCGAAGAAACAATGGCTGCGGCCAGACAGATGGCTGAGCAAGCCCATGAAATGCGTACCCAGTTGAGCTATTTCCGTTTATCAAAGAATGACTATAGTGCTACGGGTAGAGAAGGTGAATTGCTTGTGCATCAATATAATGCATCTTAGAACCTGTTGAGCTTCGAGTTAGAGCATGCCCAACTAAGCTTTTTAGTTGGGCATACTATGCATGTACCAATGTGTATTATGCCAGCGTAAATTTATCCGCATCGAGATGAGCAGGAAATTTAGCTTTATACTGCTGCAAGTCGCTCAGTTTTAGCTTTACGGTAATAACTTCTGCTTGGTCATCTGCTGCCGTAACAATACTATTACCATTGAAGTCAATCGCTTTAGTACCACCATTATGCGCAGTGCCATACCCATCTTCACCTACGCGATTTACCGCGAGCACAAAGCACTGATTCTCGATTGCACGAGCAGCCAGTAAAGTATCCCAATGATTTCGGCGTGCCGCTGGCCAGTTTGCAATATTAATCATAACCTCATAATCGTTCTGATTACGCTGAAATACTGGGAAACGTAAGTCATAGCAGATCTGCGGTAGGAATTGAATGCCTTTTAATTCGAACACTTCACGGTGCTCACCTGCAACGACAAAATCGCCCTCATTACCCAAACAGAATAAGTGTCTTTTGTCATAATGAAGTATCTTTCCATCCGGCTGGCACCACACCATACGGTTGGCCTTTTTATCTCCTTGCGGAACCAGTACGCTGCCCGCTACAACAGCCTGAAAGCGCTGAGCACATTGCTGTAAAAACTCGATGGCTGCATCAGCATAGCGCTCAGCATCCGGCTCTTTTACGGCGAAGCCGGTAGCAAATGTTTCTGGTAGCAAAATTAAATCGCTTGGCTCGACATTTTCTAGCAAACGTTCAATATGGGTAAAGTTGTCCTCAGGTGAAAGCCACTGGATATCTGTTTGAACAAGGGTAACGGTTAAAGTTGACATAAGCGTTTTGCAGCCTCTTCTAATGTCTGGTTTTCCTTAGCAAAGCATAATCGAATGACCTTGTCTTCAGGTGCTCGTTGGTAAAAAACGCTAAGTGGCACTGCCGCAACGCCAACCTCTTCCACCAGATAGCGACAAAAGGCAACATCATCAAGATCAGAAATTTCACTGTAATCCAAAAGCAAAAAATAAGTCCCTTCACTTGGTAATAGCGTAAATCGGCTTGACGCTAACGCCTTAACCAGAACATCGCGTTTTTGTTGATAAAATCCACTCAGCTCATCAACGTGCTCAGGGTGTTCAGCAAGCATATCAGCCAATGCAAGTTGTGCCGGAGTGAAGCTTGAAAACGTTACATATTGATGGATCTTTCTAAATTCAGCAGTCATTTGCTTTGGCGCTACACAGTAACCCATTTTCCAGCCTGTACTATGAAAGGTTTTACCAAAACTAGAGATCACAAACGCACGCTCAAACAATGCTGAATCAGTTAATGCGCTCAGATGGGGCAAACCATCAAAGGTAATATGCTCGTATACTTCATCACTGATCAATAACAAGTCATGCTGATTGAGCAGCTGTTTCAGTTGCTCTAAATCTGACGGCTTCAGCGTTTTAGCCGACGGGTTATGCGGTGTATTGATGATAATAGCACGGGTATTTGGGTTGATACTCGCTGCGACTTGTTGCCAATCAATTTGGTAATGCGGCGCAGTCAATGCAATATGCACAGCTTTCCCGCCAGCAAGTTCAATTGCAGGTTCATAAGAGTCGTAAGCCGGATCGAATACAATAACTTCATCCCCTTCAGATACTATTGCCTGAATTGCCACGAAGAGTGCTTCCGTTGCACCCGAGGTCACCGTGATCTGTTCTTGTCCTGAAACACTCACCTGATAACAACGTTCAATTAATGCCGCAACTTGTGCTTGCAAGCTCGGTACGCCGGCAGAAGGCGAATACTGGTTTTGACCTTCGCCAACATAGTGGCTAAGTTGCGATTTTAGGTAATCAGGCGCATCAAACTCCGGAAAGCCTTGCGATAAGTTGATCGCACCATGCTCGTTCGCTAATGCCGTCATTTGGCTAAAGATACTAATTCCAACCTGAGGTAACTTACTTTTCACTGCAACACTCTCTTTCTTATGGTGCTAATCGTGAGTGGATGCTATCATTGCTCAAAATAGATGTATAGCCGTCCAAACGCATTTAATTTATAGGTGTTAACTATGCACACACAAGCCGCAAAACTTGCGCTTATCGACGCAGGAGCTTGGGTTGCTCAGCAAGGCTGGGTTCCCGCGACTGGTGGTAATTTCTCTATCAAAACAGACTCTGGCTTTGTTGTCACGGCCAGCGGCTTTGATAAAGGTAAATTAACACCAGAACAATTTCTGGAATTAGACTCCACAGGCACCATCATTGCCGGTAGTGGCAAGCCTTCAGCCGAAACTGCATTGCACCTAAAATTATATGAATTATGCGTGGGTGCACAGTGTATATTACACACTCATTCCGTTGCTGCGACTGTGTTATCGCGATTTATTCAAGGCGAGCAATTTCAGATCTGTGGTTATGAAATGCAAAAGTCACTGTCTGGCATTCAATCGCATGAAGAAACCTTATCCATTGCTATTTTTGATAACGATCAGGATATAGAGCGGCTAGCACAGCGCGTGGCGCAATCTCATCAAACTACACCGGTTATACACGGTGTATTGATCCGAGGTCACGGGTTATATGCAGTGGGCCGTACAGTGCAAGAAACTCGTCGTCATATTGAGGGCTTAGAGTTTTTATTTGCCTGCGAATTAGAACGCATCAAATTGGAGGGGCGCCAATGATCAAAGCCATTTTAACAGATATTGAAGGGACAATTACCCGTATCTCATTTGTTAAAGAGATACTATTCCCGTATGCCGCTGCGCATTTACCGCAATTTATTCGCGACCATCAACATGACGCCGCCGTTGCCGAGCAAATTAGTGCTGTCAGAGCAGAATTGGATAATGATAGTGCTGATATTGATACCGTGATTGCCGCGCTACTTGAGTGGATCGCCGCTGATAAAAAAATCACGCCATTAAAACAGCTACAGGGTCTTGTTTGGCAGTTTGGCTATACAAACGGCGATTTTACTGGACATTTATATGAAGATGCCTACCAGTTTTTAACACAACAAAAAGCGGATGGTCGCAATCTCTACGTGTATTCCTCGGGTTCAGTGAAAGCGCAGCAGCTGCTTTTTGCCTACTCAGACTATGGTGATATTCGCCCGCTATTTAGCGACTACTTTGACACTAAAGTGGGTGCTAAGCAGGAAGTTTCTGCGTATCAGAATATTATTGCAGCCCTACCGTACGAAGCAGAGCAAATCCTCTTTTTAAGCGATATTGTTGCCGAGCTAGACGCAGCAAAGGCCGCTGGTATGCACACATTACAGCTGTTTAGAGATGCACAAGCAACATCACCTGAACATCCAGTTATATCAAGCTTTGAGCATTTTGATGAAGGGGCATTTTCATGAGTCAACTGACTATCTACCAGGTACAGAATCCAAGCCAAGCTTTACAACAAGAGCAAGACGCAAACATCATCGCATCTTTGCTCGCAGAGCTAGGCGTACGCTTTGAACAATGGCAGGCTAACACCGATATCACAGCTGAAATATCACAAGGCGACATTATTAATGCCTACCAAAGCGATATTGAAAGATTAAAGGCGCAAGGCGGTTATCAAACTGTCGACGTGATTTCACTTGCAAAGGGCAACCCAAGTGCCTCAGAGTTGCGACAAAAATTTCTTTTTGAACATACTCATAGCGAAGATGAAGTGCGTTTTTTTGTTAAAGGACAAGGGCTATTCTGCTTACACTTAAACGATAAGGTTTACCAAGTTCTATGTCAGCAAGGTGACCTAATCTCAGTACCAGAAAATACGCCTCATTGGTTCGATATGGGTAGCGATCCAGAATTTACCGCCATTCGCCTATTCAATAATCAAGAGGGTTGGGTTGCAAAAAGCACGGACTCTGAAATTGCAAAACAGTTTCCATTACTTGATTAATCCAAGTCTGAATACTCACAGTGTTAACGAAGCGCTGTGAGTGCTTGCTTACTCATGTTAGACTCACAACCTTCAACAAAATACACACCGATATGGTTATCACGATAAGCGTGATTATATTTACCGAAAAAATCTGCTTGAAACTTAAACCCAGCGTCGTCCAACTCAACCAAAAGCTTATCCACCACATCCCACGACATGGTCAGTGGTGAAAAAAGCAGAGTATTTGTGTGCATGCCGATTGGAATTTCGGCCTCAGAGGGCGATATAACTAAGCTATCTGTCGTATCGATAAACAATTGTTCAAACACCTGAGGGGGACAACTTGCAACTATATGGATGTAGGTTTTTTGCGGGTGAATAGAGTGGCAACTGCATAAGGCCAGTACAACCACACCAATAATGAACCATCCCTTCATTAGCGACTTTCCTTACTTCAAAGTCCCCATAGTAGAACAGCTTGTCCCCAAAAATAAAATGAAGATTTTGTGACTACTTCACGAAAAAAGCGGTAAGCAAAATGCATTTGCGCGCCAATAGTAGGCTATTAGCACGCAAATTCAACGTGATTAGTACCAAGTCATTACCATAGAGGCGTTACTTACTTGCAATCAGATAAAATAGTTAATCTGATTAGATTTAATACCAGAGGGTACTAAAAAGTATACTGCAATATTCAGCAACAAAACTGCCGCTAATAAAACTTTAAATTACAAAGTTCAGGGTGGCGCTCACCCTGCTCTTTAATGCAAATTATAACTGCAGAGGTTCTTCTAGGAATGCGAGCACTTTCTTAAAGTATTTCAGACGATGTTCCGGTTTATAGAAACCATGCCCTTCATCTTCAAGTAAGTAATACTGATAAGGTTTATCAGCCTTTTTCAGTGCATCAATTAAAGATTCCGCTTGTTCAATTGGCGCTCTTTGGTCCTCACCACCATGTACGATAAGGACAGGAACCTTAAGCTTATCGACATTATAGCTTGGAGAAAATGCTTTTAACTGCTTCTCATCGGTACCAAGTACACGTTCTAAATATGCGACCCCAGAGCTACGCTGAGCAACATCACCTTCTTCAAACATCAGTGGTAAATCGTATACACCAACCACACCGACTGCGCATTGGAATAAGTCGGGTTCTAATATTGCGCTTTGCAATGCAGAATAGCCACCAAAACTAGCCCCCATAATACAAATCCGCTTTTTATCGACGATACCTTTAGAGATTAAGTCACGGGTTCCATCGATGATGTCATATTGAATTTCCTTGCCCCACTTTTGGTAGCCAAGTACTTCAAATGCATCTCCATAACCACCGGATCCTCTAAAGTTAACTTGTAACACAGCCATTCCTCTGCTCGCAAGCATTTGTACTTCAGGGTCAAACTGCCAATAATCTCTTGGTCCATGAGGTCCACCATGAGGCATAACAATCAAAGGAAGGTTTTTCTTTTCTGCGTTTATTGGTGTTGTTAGATATCCATGAATAGTGAGTCCATCACGGCTTGCGAATTTAACAGGCTCGACTGTAGACATTTGATTTGGTTTAATCCAGCCTCTTGCAGACGCAAGATATTTCATCTTGTTGGCTTTACTATCATAAAGGTAATAATCCCCAGGATTGGTATCGCTGCTTGCGAATACAACCACTTGTCCACCATCTCTCGTACTACTTACAATACGTATTTGATTTCCAGGGATCGAGGCTATCAGAGACTTTAGGCGTTGACTCCAATCAGCACTTTCATCAATAAATGCATAGGTAGGATATCCGGGGTCTAGTTCAATAGCGAAAGGGGATTTATCAATCGGATCTATCCATACTTTTGTTGGATCAACCACTTTATCTTGAAAAACATGAGTGAGTTTTTTGCTTGCTAAGCCTAATTTATAGAAAGCCATGGGCTCACCAGCCGTCGATGCTGAAAGATAAACTGACGTTCCAGTTTTATCGAATCCATGCATCCAGAAATCATCTAAGTTGTTTTCTAATGTGAGCTCTGCCCATTTTGAGTCTGCTTCTTCACGGATGAAAACTAATGAATTGCCATCATCATCCTCAGACACAACGGCGCGAACCTCTCCTTGGTGATCGGTCAAAAAGCGCCCCATTTTTCTTGGAGAATTCGTTACTTTGCGCCTGACACCAGTATGAACGTTAACCTCGTAAACTCGTGTAGTAGGCTCTTTCGAGCCTGTCCAAGGATAGGTCACAATCAACATCTTGTTTTCGTCATTGACCAAAGGGTCAAGAATATAAGATGTACCATACAGCGGGGTAGCTTTGCGCAAACGAGACCCCGTTTGTCCCTCACCTTGGTAACCCACCAAATACTTACCACGGCTTCCATCTACATTTACGCCGAATAACTCGCCATGAAACTCAGGGTGATCTTTCCAACCTCTTATATATTCCTTTTCTAATACCACGCGATCATCATTCACCCATTCATAGCGGCCGATTTGAGCATTGTCATTGAATCGCACGGCATGAATCAGTTTGAATTTATCAAGTTGTAAAAAACCTAATGTGTTTTTACCTTCTCTTTTAGTGATAAAACTAAGATATTCTCCGTTAGGTGATATCTTCACATCAGAAAACTCACTACCTTTACTAAAAGACTCTAGCGGTATTTCCTGTTTAGCGAATGCATTAGCAGCTAAAGCCAACAACATCAGAGCAATAAACTTCTTCATCCTGTTTTACTTTCTCCATTTATATCGAAGCACAAAATGGGTACAGTTTAACAAGATTTTGGATTTACGAGTAGTTAAAACAATTACAAATGTTTAACTTTGTGAAAATACACCTAGGGCAACCTCATCACCCGTAAACAACCCCGTATCCAACACCCATCCGGTGATCAAACTCGCTGGCGTAACATCAAATGCCGGGTTATATACCTCGGCATTGTTGGGTGCCCATTGGCAATCACCAAAACTACCACTGACACCTGTTACTTCGCTTTTGGCGCGTTGTTCAATTGGAATGGCTGCGCCATTTGGACAGCTGCTATCTAAAGTTGTGATTGGGGCGACCACATAAAAAGGAATATTATGGAAATGAGCTAACACCGCTAGATTATAAGTGCCGACTTTATTGGCAAAATCACCGTTTGCCGCAATCCTATCTGCCCCTACAAAGATTTTATCGACTTTACCCGCCGCCATTAAACTCGCAGCCATATTGTCACAAATTAGCGTGTATGGGATTTGCCATGCATCTAGTTCAAACGCGGTAAGCCTACCACCTTGCAACAGTGGTCTAGTCTCATCAACCCAAACATGAATGTCACCATGTTGTTTTGCAGCATGATGAATTACGCCGAGTGCGGTGCCTACACCTGCCGTTGCCAGCGCACCAGTATTGCAGTGAGTAAGAATGTTGTCTCCCGCATTCACAAGCTCCGCGCCTATGTTTGCCATACGGTCGCATAACGCAGTGTCTTCTTCAAATAACTGTTCAGCGGTTGTGATCACTTGTTGTTGCCAATCATTCGCTTGTAACGCTTCACGCAATCTCGCCATGCAGTGCATTAAATTCACCGCTGTAGGGCGCGTTGCTTCAAGTTCATCTATCGAGCGAGCAATGGTGTCTTTATCTTCTCCCTGTTCGGCAAGATAACCAATTAATAAACTGGCCGCTAAACCAATAAGCGGAGCACCACGAACCTTAAGTGTCAGAATTAGCTCGCTCATCGTCGCAACGTCGCGGCATTCATGCCACACCTGTTGATGTGGCAGTAAGTATTGATCCAATACCTGTACCACGCCCGATTCGTATTTAAGACTACGTGCAATTAAGGTTTTCATGACATCCCGCTCTTTCAAAGTGTACTAATGATATTTTACATCAAGATCTAAAGAAGTATAGACATCTAAACATTTAAAAATATAGAATGCTAATAGCAAATATCCACAAGGTGCAGAAACATGTCGAGCTACATTGAATTTGATGCAGAAAAAGTTATTGATTACATTACTAATTTAGGAAGCTTCTTTGATAAAGATGCAACCTTATCTTGTTATGAGTTTGGTGATGGCAATCTGAATTTGGTTTTCCGCGTGCAAGATACGCAAGAAAATAGCATCATCGTCAAGCAAGCTTTGCCTTATGCTCGATGTGTGGGTGAGAGCTGGCCGCTTACATTAGACAGAGCCAGAATTGAAGCCAGTGTATTACAGCGCCATGGTGAGATCTGCCCAGATACCACAGCAAAAGTGTTGCACCATAATACGGAGTTAGCACTAACTGTGCTGGAAGATCTTGGTCATCTACGCATTTTACGCGGTGAATTAAACCAAGCGAACACTTTTGCAAGACTCAGTAAAGACGTCGCAAATTATCTAGCAAAAACCAGCTTTTACCACTCAAGTTTTTACTTAACACCGAGTGAAAAGAAAGCCCTAGTCACCGAGTTTACTAATCCCGAACTGTGCTCAATCACAGAAGATTTATTCTTTGACGACCCATACCGCGATGCTGAAAGAAACAACTTCCCAGAGGCGTTGCAATCGTCTGTGGAAATGCTGAGAAAAAATAAGACGTTATTAGTTGAAGTGGCAAAGCTCAAAGCCCAATTTCTCAATGCACCGGAAACCTTACTTCACGGTGATGTCCATACAGGCAGTATTTTCGTCGACGCCGAGCACACTAAGCTAATCGATCCAGAGTTTGGCTTTTTTGGCCCAATAGGCTTTGACTTAGGCTCATTTATCGGCAATTTATTGCTCAACTACTGTGCCCAACATGCTCGCATTAACGCTCTGCCAAAGCGTCGAAATATGCAGGTGTATTTACTCGATAGTATCGCCACCACTCTATCTAACTTCTATGTAACTTGGCTTGAACTGGCGAAAACACAAACACGCGACCTATCGTTGCAAGCAGAAGGCTACGCGGAATACTTCCTCACTAAGGTATTGCAAGACGCGGTTGGTTATTGTGGGTGCGAATTGATCCGCCGCACCATTGGTCTCGCGCATGTTGCAGACATAGATGCGATTGAAGATGAAGACGCGCGCTTAGCGGTACAACAGCGAGCACTACACTTAGGTGAACAGCTCATCATTAATGCCAATAAATGCCGAACGACAGATGATGTGTATCAGCTAATTATTAGTTTTGTAAACTAAACTAGCTTAGGCTAATAAAATAAAAAAGCCCAACGTCTTTACTTTGGGCTTTTTTATTAAATGGATAATCTCGATTACTTACGCGCTTGATTCATGGTGGTTTCAATATATTTGTCGATTTGCTCTTCAAGCACGAATAATGGCACAGAGCCATGACGTAAGATTTGATGGTGGAACTCACGGATATCAAATTGATCGCCAAGTGCTTTTTCCGCTTTGCGACGTAGGCGCTTAATGGTTAGCTCACCGATTTTGTATGACAGTGCTTGAGCCGGCCACGAGATATAACGGTCAGTTTCCGTTTTAACATTATGTAGGGACAAGGCTGTGTTGTCTTTCATAAAGTTCATCGCTCGCTCGCGACTCCAGCCAAACATATGCATGCCGGTGTCTACAACCAAACGAGCCGCTCGCCACATCTCGTAGGTTAAACGACCAAAGTCACTGTAAGGATCTTGATAGAACCCCGCTTCGATACCCAAAAACTCTGAGTATAACCCCCACCCTTCACCAAAGGCTGAAATGTATTCATTACGACGATATTCCGGTAGATAATCAAGCTCAGCATTCAAGGAGATCTGCAAGTGGTGGCCAGGCACGGCCTCATGTAGAGTCAATGCTTCTAACACATATAACGGGCGCTTATCCAACGCGTAAGTATTTACCCAATAATAGCCTGCGTCAGTATCGCTACGTGCACCCGAATAACGCCCAGTCGTGTATTTAGGCGCAATGCTAGCAGGCACTGGGGCGACACCGTATGGCTTTCTTGGTAATGTATGGAATAGCTTAGGTAGCTGAGCATCCATCTTCTTTGCTATATATGCAGCTTCTTTAAGTAACGCTTCGGGGGTTTTAGCATAAAACTGTGGATCGGTTCTTAAGAACTGCACAAAGTCGGCAAAAGATCCCTTAAAGCCTACTTTTTTAATAATTCTTTCCATCTCCGCACGGATCCGAGCCACCTCTTTAAGACCAAGCTCGTGGATCTCCTTAGGCGTCATATTCGTGGTGGTATAGTATTTCGCTCGGTTCGCATAAAACGCTTCACCATTTGGTGTAGAAGAAATTCCAATTTCGGTCCTAGCCGCTGGACGATACTCATTGACAAAGAAATTAAGGTAATCTTGATATGCTGCGATCACATCCCCTTTAATAATTTTTTTGGCACGCTGTTGCAGTGCTTTAAATTCGGCATCAGGTAAACCCGCTTGGTTTTGTGTAAACGGGCCATAAAACTCGGATTTTGTCACATCATCAACGATATAAGCTTCAATAGAACTTTCATAACCTTCAAGCACAGCTTGCGGCTGAGTCAGACCAATTGCCATGCCTTCTTTCATCCAGTCGATATTTTGCTTGAAATAACGAGGAACTTGCTGCAAACGTGCCAAATATAGCTCGTAACCAGCACGTTTCTTAAAGTCATGACTCGAGATCATAAAAGACAGACCGGAATGAAAACCGTATTCCGAAGTGAGCGGCATATAATGGCTATGAAACCTATATTCATCTACGTTATTCTGCACTTGTGCACGCAATATCGTGAGATTGATTTGGTTTTCCTCACTTAGCGCTGAAGTGTCGATATTATCGAGCTGTGCCAAAAACTGTAGGCGCTGCTGATTTGTGGTCGCCAACTTTTCTGCGCTGAGGTTTGGTAGTAGAAACTCTGCTTTTGTATCACTGCGACCATAGGCGTTGTTATCACTTCTAAATTTCATAACGCTGCCAGCTATTTGAGTAAACTCAGCGTTATTGTCACTTCCGGTAATAACACAACCAGATAGGGCGACAGTTAAATAAACGGCGACGCTTGAACGCTTAGTCCACAGCTTTAATTTTGGTGATAACACGCTGACTTCCTCAATACTTTGTTGTTACTCAGTTCGCGGTAAAATAGCCAAAAGATAATGATTATCCATCGTCCTGAGCTTTTTTATGATGAAATGAACTTTCTGCTAGTCAAAGTAGGAGAGTCCCGTAACAGATGCAACTTAATTCGATAGAATCACGAATATCTCAGATCGAATACAATTTACCCAACCTAGTAAAAATTGATGAGAAAATCAGCAATTCAACAAAAAAATGTAAATTTTCTATTTCAAAGACAAATTTTTTACTTTTAAATTCGGACGATACAGATTAATGTAGGTCTAGTGCAATTAGGACAAGAGTTACACCGAAGGAGCTGGTGGTAGTTCATTAACGTTTGATAATTAATTGTTGTGGTAAATGAAATGATGTTCCATGATCCCATGGCTGTTGCCCAAGAAAAAATGACACAGGTGTGCCTGTTTTTAGAGCAACATCATTTGCCGCCCACGCCTTTAAATTATCAGGTTGCTTATACCCATATTAGCGCCACGAACAAAGATCTTGACTGTGCCATCAACAAAGCCATCAAAGCGCACACAAAAATAGACTGCGTATTCATTGAACAACTCTACTACCAATTTTTAGATCAAGGTCAAAAGACACAATCTGAATTACTTGAAGGCGTTGATTCTTTGGTGACTGAATTACACGAAAATGCAGAAACCTCACAAAAGCAGGTTATTCGCTTTGCCCAACAAGTCAGTCAATGTGTGCATAATTTAGATGAACACAACATTCAAAAGAGTAAGCGCGCACTATCAACACTCACTAAACAAACTGAGCTATTGCTAAAACAGCACAAACAATTTAAACAAGCGTTAATAAAATCGCGTTTAGATTATGAACGTAATCAAAAATTACTACTCGACTTACGTAAACAACATTTATTAGACCCACAAACGGGTCTTTATAAGCGTCACTATCTTCATCAAAAAGTGTCCCTATGGCAATCACAGCAAAAATCTGTCTGCGCGCTTTCTATCCAAGTTGATAACCTTGAAGAGTTTTCAACGCGGTTTGGTGATGTTGTAGGTGAAGTTGTGCTTAATCGTATCGCCAATAATATCAAACGTTATGTCGTTGAAAGTGGCTTACCTGGTCGCACAGGTAAAAAAGAATTCACGGTTATCCTTGCCGATGTAGACTTAGATACCGCGAATGTTATCGCGGAAAAAGTGCGTAAAGGTGTTGAACGATTAAAGTTTGTCAGCGCGAAAGGGAAAATTCCATTACCTAATGTGTCTCTGGCTCTTGGGATAGCCCAACTTGCACCAGAGCAAGACTTTAACGTGTTGGCTAAACGTGCAGGTTATGCTGCGCAGAAGGCACATTCTCTCGGCCAACACTGTTATATTAGTCACTGATCTGCAATATCCTCTTTTGTTTGCATTTTCAACAATACAACACGGATAAGAAATTGCACCTACGGCTACCAATCAAGTACACTAGCAAGCATAGTTGCAGAGTAATGATGGAACCCACATGAAAGAGTCACAAGACAATACTACCCACTTTGGATACAAAACAGTCGAGACCGACAAAAAAGCCTCTATGGTTGCAGACGTATTTCATTCTGTAGCTGCAAAATACGACATCATGAATGATCTGATGTCATTCGGTATCCATCGTTTGTGGAAGCGTCAAACTATTGCCTGCTCTGGTGTACGCGCTGGTCACAAAGTACTTGATCTTGCTGGCGGTACGGGTGATTTAACCGCAAGATTTAGCGAATTAGTTGGTGATAAAGGACAAGTTGTTTTAGGTGATATTAACGACTCAATGCTTAAAGTAGGCCGCGAAAAATTACGCGATTCGGGACTTGTTGGCAATATTGAATACGTTCAAATGAACGCAGAAATGCTGCCATTTGACGATAATACTTTTGATGTCATCACTATTGCCTTTGGTTTACGTAACGTAACTGATAAAGATAAAGCATTGCGCTCAATGTACAGAGTACTAAAGCCAGGTGGACGCTTACTGGTACTTGAATTTTCAAAGACCGATAACGAGGCGCTGGCAAAGCTGTATGATATGTATTCATTTACACTATTACCTGCAATGGGCAAATTAGTTGCAAATGACAGTGAGTCTTATCGCTACCTTGCAGAATCTATTCGCATGCACCCAGATCAAGAAACGCTAAAATCCATGATGGATGAAGCCGGTTTTGAACAAACTGACTACCAAAATATGACCGGAGGCATCGTCGCCCTTCATCGCGGCTTTAAATTCTAGGAGTTGCTGTGTTAGCTTCATTACTTGGCGCCGTACTTGAGACGGCTTTAAACAAAGGCCTTAAACTCTCGCCTGAGCTAAAGCATGTGCTAAGTAAAGGCCAACACAAAGTGCTCAGTGTTGATATTCGAGATCAAAATACTTGTTTAGCTGTGACTTACACAGGCATTAACATTCACGTTTTATGTCCTTTTGATGGCGAAGCCGATTGTTCAATTAGTGCCGATTTACCAACCTTGCTTGAGCTCAAAGATCCAAGCCAACTCACTGCGCTTATCCGTCAAGATAAGCTCGACCTTGAAGGGGATTTGGCGCTCGCACAACTATATAGTAATGCATTAGCAACACTTGATATTGATTGGGCGGAACACCTCGCCAAATATGTCGGTGATGGGCCCGCACAAGTTGCCGTAGATGCTTTTCATAAGTTGGCGCATCGCGCAAAGCAAGATGGACAGGTAGCCAAGGCAACCCTAACTGGGTTATTTCAAGATGAGTTGAAGGTTGCGCCTCACCCGCTCGAGTTTCAACAGTTTAAGCAGCAAGTGAGAACATTAAACAATCAAGTCGAAAGCTTAAATCAACGCCTCAGCGCATTACTTCAGCAAAACAAAGGAAATTAGGTTGTCTTTACTTCGCTTGCATCAGATCACCAAAACATTTTTAACCTATGGTTTAGACGAAATCGTCCCTGCGCATAAGCAGCCTTGGTACGGTAAACTCGCTCGAGCGAGTTTGTTTTGGCTACGCAACAAACATAAAGACAAACCAGTAGGCACACGCCTACGTCTGGCATTACAAACTTTGGGGCCGGTGTGGATCAAGTTCGGCCAGATGCTTTCAACCCGTCGAGATTTACTACCACCAGATATTGCTGAAGAACTTGCATTTTTGCAGGATCAAGTTCAACCATTTGACCCCGCGATGGCACAAAAGCTCATTGAGCAAGCACTAGAAATCGACAATATTCATGAATACTTTGCTGAATTTGAATCAAAACCGCTAGCTTCAGCCTCGATAGCGCAAGTACATGCAGCCAAGCTACAACACAAAGATGAGTTAAAAGATGTCGTGATCAAAGTTATTCGTCCCGATATCGAGAAACAAATCCATGCAGACCTCTCTTTAATGGAGCGTTTCGCTAAAATCGTTGTCAACTTACTCAGCGAAGGAAAACGCCTGCGCCCAGTGGAAGTTGTTAGGGAATACAAAAAAACCTTACTCGACGAGCTAGACTTGATGCGAGAAGGCGCGAACGCAATTCAACTCAGACGCAACTTTGAAGACTCAGATTCACTGTATATCCCTGAGGTATATAGTGATTATTCACGTAAAAACGTGCTGGTGATGGAACGCATCTACGGTATTCCGGTTTCAGACACCGAAGCCTTGTTAGCACAAGGCACCAATATGAAATTGCTGGCCGAGCGCGGCGTGGAAGTCTTTTTCACACAGGTATTCCGTGACAGTTTTTTCCACGCAGATATGCATCCTGGCAATATTTTTGTCTCTCGTGAAAATCCTCATAATCCTAAGTATATTGGTATAGATTGCGGCATAGTCGGCACCTTAAACCGCGAAGATAAACGCTATTTGGCCGAAAACTTTATCGCCTTTTTTAATCGTGATTACCGCCAAGTAGCGCAACTTCATGTGGATTCTGGTTGGGTTCCTGCAGATACCTGCGTAGAAGAGTTTGAGTTTGCCATTCGCACTGTATGCGAACCCATTTTTAACAAACCGCTTGCAGAAATCTCTTTTGGTCATGTGCTAGTAAATTTGTTTAATACGGCAAGACGGTTCAACATGGAAGTGCAACCACAGCTAGTATTATTGCAAAAAACCCTGCTGTATGTAGAAGGCCTAGGGCGCCAACTTTATCCGCAGTTAGACCTGTGGAAAACGGCCAAACCTTTTTTAGAGCATTGGGTGCAAGAACAAGTTGGCCCTCTCGCGGTGGCGAAAAAGCTATATGCGAATTTACCATTTTGGGCTGAAAAAATGCCTGAACTGCCAGATTTGATTTACCAAAATCTTAAGCGCCGCCCCCCTCCAGCTGTCACACAAAAAGCAGATACTGCGACTAAGCCTCTATTATTGGGCTTAGCAGCGAGCAGTTTTGCAATTATATCGGGATTGAGCTTTATTTTTGACAAGCCTGTCGCAAGTAGCCTACTTGCGATTATTGCCGTGCTAGTATTTATTGGCGCATGGCGTAAAACAGGGTGATTTTTTGCTCGCTAGGCGTATAATCATTATTCATAAGCAGTAAGTATCAATGGAGTTATTATGGGATTCGGTGGGATCAGTATTTGGCAATTACTTATTATTTTAGCCATCATTGTTTTGTTATTTGGAACTAAAAAACTACGCGGTATTGGTAGTGATTTGGGTGGTGCAGTTAAAGGCTTTAAAAAGGCGGTATCGGATGAGCAAACTGCGACTGACGCTGAGCCTGAAAAGTTAAAAAATACAACAACTGAGCAAGCACAACCGGTATCAGAGAAAGAAAAAGATAAGGTGTAATTCAGCATGGGTATGTGGGAGTTAGTGGTCGTTCTTATCGTTGGCCTAATTGTACTTGGCCCTGAACGTCTTCCCGTTGCAATCCGCACCGTAGCAAGATGGATAAAAACGGTAAAATCTGTCGCCAATTCAGTCAAGGCTGAAGTGAGTGAAGAATTACGTGTTCACGAGCTACATAATAACTTGAAGAAAGCGGAACAACAGGGAATGCAAGATTTGGCCCCCGAACTCAAGCAATCCGTTCAAGAGTTACAAGATGCGGCTGAATCAGTCAGACATTCTTATAAATCAACCGAAAATAATAAAAACAAAGACTAATCAATCTAGCAGTTAGATAGTTCAGTCAAAGGCTAGTTTTGGGTAATTTAGACGCCCAAACAGCTCCTTTTTGTTATATCTAACTGGAATTATATTCGTACGAGTCAAGTTACATGACAGAATCAGCCCAAAGTGGATTTATAGCTCACCTTGTTGAGTTAAGAAACCGCTTAATGAGAGCGTTATTGAGCGTTTTCGTTATCTTTGTTGCTTTGGTGTACTTCGCCAATGATATCTATGCCTTCGTTGCTGCACCGCTTGTAAATAGCTTGCCTAGCAACACAACCATGATAGCTACAGATGTTACAGCGCCGTTTTTTGCTCCGTTTAAATTAACGCTTTTTGTGTCACTATTTGCCGCTGTGCCTTTTATTTTGCATCAGGTGTGGGGCTTTATCGCACCCGGTTTATATAAACACGAAAAACGTATGCTTATCCCCATATTACTCTCAAGTGTATTGTTATTTTATGGCGGAATAGCATTTTGTTACTTTGTTGTCATGCCTATCATACTTGGCTTTTTTACCAGTGTGGGGCCTGAGATGATGACATTGTCACCGGATATTAGCAGTTACCTTGGCTTTATCCTTAAGCTATTTTTTGCTTTTGGCATCGCCTTTGAAATTCCCGTCGCTATCATGCTTATATGTTGGAGTGGCATGACAACCCCTGCGAGCTTAAAAGAGAAACGACCTTATGTTGTCGTTGGTGCTTTTGTCATCGCAATGTTTTTAACTCCACCAGATGTTCTATCTCAAACTCTATTGGCACTCCCTATGCTACTCTTGTTTGAACTAGGACTCATTCTAGCCAAATTTTACAGCGCCAAACCAAAACAACAGGAGTCAGAACAATGAAAAAAACCATGATACTGTTCGCACTAGGATTTTCCTCTTTATGCGCCGCAGAGCCGATAAATACGCAAGCACTACAAGCTTGTACTCTGATTGAAAATGATTTTAAACGACTCATGTGCTACGACAATGTGATTGCTAATAAACCAATCACGGAAACACATTCAAGCAAAGCGCCTGTAAACAAAGATAAAATAAACACAGTGCGCAATGAAAAAAAAGCAGAATTGAAAGAAGATGGCTTTGGTTTAGAGCATAAAGTTAAAGCGGCAAGCGAAGAAATCGAAGAAATTACAGCTAAACTCGTAAAAACAACCACTCAAGGCCGCGATAAAATGGTATTCACCTTAGACAATGGTCAAGTATGGAGGCAAGTTTCTTCAGAAACTTTTTTCGCCAATGAAGGAGACACATTAATTATTGAACGCGCGTCTTTTGGCTCTTTTTTAATGAAGAAAGCGGGCTCAAACCGTACAACGCGAGTTAAACGAGTTAACTGATGAACACGATGTTCGATGCTGGTGTAAACCTCACCAGCTCGCAATTTTCATCCGATTTGGCCGAGGTAATTGCTAGAGCCAAAAACGCTGGCATAGAATCTATGCTCGCCATTGGCTGCGATTTAACAAGCAGCGAACAAAGTATTTCACTCGCTGAGCAATACCAGCTTTATTGTACAGCAGGTGTCCACCCTCACGACGCAAAAGATGCACCTGACACGCTCTACGATGATCTCCTCACTCTTTTAAAAAGTAGCAACAGGGCTATTGCTGTTGGTGAATGTGGCTTGGACTTTAATCGCGACTTTTCACCAAGGCCGATACAACAAAGCGTATGCTTGACGCAACTGCAGTTAGCAGAAGCTATTGATTATCCAGTGTATCTGCATGAAAGAGACGCGCACGATGCGCTATTTTCGTTACTGCAAGAAGTTAACGTTCATGGAGTACTTCACTGTTTTACTGGTGACCATAACGCACTACGACGTTACTTGGACTATGGGTTAATGATAGGCATCACAGGCTGGGTTTGCGATGAACGTAGAGGCCAAGCACTACAAGATCTAATCCAGTACATCCCCCTAGACCGTTTGCTGTTGGAAACTGATGCGCCCTACCTACTACCTAGAACAATTAGCCCAAAGCCCAAGTCTCGCCGCAATGAACCAATGTATTTATCTTATGTGGCTGAACAAATTGCACACCTAAAACAATGTCCTGTCACGGAAGTGATGAGCACGACTTCGGCTAATTTTAAACAGCTGTTTGTGAGGTAAAGCCAGTAATGCGCATTGTGTTGTCTTTACTTATATTGATATACAGCTCTGCTGTATTTTCTGCCGTCACTATTTCAGAGTCATTTAAGGTAGAACATCAAGTAAAGCTAAGTTACACACTGAGTAAATATGCATCGTTAAACGAACTGCTTGCGGCTCCTGTCGAATGGCATAGCAGCACCCAAATCCCCACAGGCCTTCGACCTGTAGCAAAGTACTTATGGCTAAAAATAGCGCTGCACAATACTAATAACTCGCTCACGCCAGTATTGGTAAGTATAAACAATAATCTCATCGATGCGGTAACTGCCTATCATGTCAGGCCGAACCATCCAATATTCAGCTTAGATATGGGCGATGCCTTGCCACTGATTAAGCGACCACTAAAGTATGAATCTCTAGTTGTTCCGCTTGAGCTGCAGCCACAAACGCAAAGCCATTTATACTTACAGATCAGTGATGAGGGGGTTATCACGGCTCCTCTTGCAATTTGGGAGCCGAATGAATACCTCCAATTTAAGAGTAAATTTAATCTTATTTTTGGAATTTTAGCAGGCTTTGTACTAGCACTCGCCCTAACCAATGCCACGCTCTATTGTGTTACAAAAAAAGGTTACTTTTTATGTGCCACTTTGTTTATCGCTACAGTATGGCTTTTCAATGCACATATCTATGGCTTTGGTTATCGATATTTTTACTCTTCATGGCAGTGGTTTCAACAGTATGGTCAAGGCATGATGATGTTATTGCTCAGCGCACTGCTGTTGCCCGCTTTGAGTTATTGCTCTGGAAAGTCACTGCTTGCGCACCCAAAGCTGACGAAAAGAAAGGCCATTCTAGCGACATTGTGCTTGTTTCTGCTCATTGCTTTTTTACCTGTTTCTCAGTCTCTCCTGCTAGCGCTTAGCATCAGCTTTATTGTCTCTGTATTGATTATCTATACGCTCGCTCGTGTTAACCACAAGAGTCGAAATATCTTAATTGCAATCGCACTCTGCCACTTTATCGTAATTAGCTACCCGTTTACGGTTGAGCTGGGGGTTCAGTCCGGCAGCTTTTTGAGCCATTTGGGTTACTTTGGTATTTTTGTCGTTGAAGCCACGTTGCTGAGTTACCTGCTCATACGTCTATATATATTTCAAAGAGATGAAAAGCTGGCCAAGCAACAGCAACGGCTAGCTCATACTCAAGCTGAAGATGCCCTATTAAAAGAAAAGCTTAAACTACAAGAACAGGCCCAGTACGACTTAGAGTCCAACATTGAGGAACGCACTTTTGAGCTTCAAGTCACATTAAGGGAACTTGAGGATAAAAACCGAGAGCTCGAGCGCATGAACATGGAAGATCCACTCACAAAAGTGAAGAACCGGCGCTATTTCGACAAGCGTTTACAGATGGAAGTACGTCGTTCAAGACGAGAGCAGACAGTATTGAGCCTTGTTATTTTTGATATCGATCACTTCAAAAAAATTAACGACAAATATGGTCACTTGGCTGGTGATCAAGCAATTTGCGAATTTGCCAACTTAATAAAATCACACTTGCGGCGACCACATGATGAAGTGTTCCGCTATGGTGGTGAAGAGTTTATTTTGCTACTACCAAACACCCCAGAAGAAGGTGCTGTCGGAGTAGCTGAACGCCTGAGAGTGGCTACAGCAGATCTCAATATCAAATTTGGTGAAGATACGCTTAAGTTGACCACCAGTGCAGGCGTTTATAGTGCAGTGGTTAGCGATCCACATAACCCACAGCTTTACACTGACAATGCGGACAAAGCCTTGTATCAAGCAAAACAGCAAGGTCGTAATCGTGTTGTTACTTTCAAACCCAATCAGGAGAACTAACGTGGCTCAATCAGGACTCGATCTTTTCCCCCTAACTCGCATGCGCAGAATGCGTCGCGATGACTTTTCAAGACGTCTAATGAGCGAAAGCACGCTAACGGTTAATGACTTAATCTATCCAGTATTTGTATTGGATGGTGAATCTAAGCGTGAAGCTATCCCATCAATGCCAGGTATTGAGCGTTTATCTATTGATCTATTAGTTGAGGAAGCCAAGCAACTAGTAGAGCTAGGGGTTCCTGCCATCGCCTTATTCCCAGTAACACCGGCGGAACAAAAATCGTTACTAGCTGAGGAAGCATACAACCCTGAAGGGATTGCACAAAGAGCGGTACGTGCTATTAAAGCAGCATGTCCTGAGCTTGGTGTGATCACCGATGTTGCATTAGACCCATTCACAGTCCACGGTCAAGACGGTATCTTAGATGAAGATGGTTATGTCATGAATGAAGAAACCGTGGAAGTATTAGTCAAACAAGCGCTTTCGCATGCAGAGGCAGGTGCCGATATCGTCGCCCCTTCCGATATGATGGATGGCCGAATTGGCGCTGTTCGTGAAGCACTTGAAGAGTGCGGTTTTATCCATACTCGTATCATGGCGTACTCTGCCAAGTATGCATCGAGTTATTATGGCCCTTTCCGCGACGCGATTGGCTCTGCAGGCAACCTAAAAGGTGCAGACAAGAAAACCTATCAAATGGATCCTGCTAATTCTGACGAAGCATTACGTGAAGTGGCTTTGGACTTACAAGAAGGTGCTGATATGGTGATGGTAAAACCAGGTATGCCATACCTTGATGTTGTCAGACGCGTTAAAGATGAGTTTGGAGTACCAACATTTGCTTACCAAGTCAGCGGTGAATACGCCATGCATAAGGCTGCGATTGATAACGGCTGGTTGGCTGAGAAGCCTGTTGTACTGGAGTCTCTACTAGCATTTAAGCGTGCTGGTGCGGATGGCATTTTGACTTACTTTGCAAAACAAGCCGCAATTTGGCTGAATGAAAAGTAATACCAATTGCATTAATGCAATTGGTGTGAAACCTTTAAATTTGAGCAGGTGAAACCCTCACCTGCACTTCCTTTATTACACCTTATCTGACCAAACTTTCTGCTTTTAAAAGCTCATCGCGATTCATTTTCCAGCTAAAGAAGCGAATAATACGACCATCATCAAGATATACCTCGGGAAGACTTACAATACCTAAAGAGCGCAACCTAATCGCCTGAATATGTTCCGTATGGATATAATGGGTTTTACCTAAAAAGTTATAGCTAACCCCCGCCTTATCTATATGCAGAAAACGCTTTCCGGTTAGTGACAGTATCAATATTGTTAGGGTAAAAAATAGTAAGGTAAGTGTAACTATTTGCAATAATGATGAGGGAGTATCTAAAATGAAAAACAGTTCATTACCCAGCCAGATAAGGGACAGTGCCAGTACATAGAAAAGCCAGTTTATTTCCAGCTCTAAAGTTCTCATTGAGTATCTCCTTTATTTACCCAACCACAATCAAATTTGAGCCCACGACGCAATAATGTGACTCTATTTATTGAAGAAAAGCTAATGATAAAGTGCTAATATTCCTAAAGCAAGAACTTTAAAATTAATAAAACATGAAATAATCGTGACGACTTTTAGACAGGGTATTTAACTTATAACCAATTGAATTTAAAAATAAAAAAGGCCGCCAAAGGCGACCTTCTCATGCAAAATAAGTAATTAATTACTTAGCTGCTTTTTTCTCTTTCTCAGCTGCGATTACCGCGTCAGCAACGTTTGCTGGACATGGTGCATAGTGTGAGAATTCCATTGAGAACTGACCACGACCAGACGTGATAGTACGTAGGTGACCGATGTATCCGAACATTTCAGATAGTGGTACTTCACCCTTGATACGAACGCCCATTGCGCCAGCTTCTTGGTCTTTGATCATACCGCGACGACGGTTAAGGTCACCGATTACGTCACCTACGTTGTCTTCTGGCGTGAACACGTCAACTTTCATGATTGGCTCAAGAAGTTGTGCTCCCGCTTTAGGGATAGACTGACGGAATGCGCCTTTAGCAGCGATTTCGAACGCGATTGCTGACGAGTCAACTGCGTGGAAACCACCGTCGAATAGCTCAACTTCAACGTCTAGTACTGGGAAGCCCGCTAGTACACCTTCGTCCATCATTGACTTGAAGCCTTTCTCAACTGCTGGCCAGAATTCCTTAGGAACGTTACCACCAACAACTGTAGACTTGAACGTAAAGCCAGAACCAACTTCACCAGGCTTGATACGGTAGTCAATCTTACCGAACTGACCAGAACCACCAGACTGTTTCTTATGCGTGTAGCTATCTTCAACTTCTTGTGTGATAGTTTCACGGTAAGCAACCTGAGGCTGACCAACGATTAGGTCTACACCGTATGTACGCTTAAGGATATCTACCTTAATGTCTAGGTGAAGCTCACCCATACCTTTAAGGATAGTTTCACCTGAATCTTCATCAGTCTCAACTTGGAATGAAGGATCTTCTGCAACCATCTTACCGATCGCGATACCCATCTTCTCGTTACCACCTTTATCTTTAGGTGCAACAGCGATTGAGATTACTGGATCAGGGAAGATCATCGCTTCAAGTGTACACTCGTGCTTAGGATCACATAGTGTGTGACCAGTTTGAACGTTCTTCATACCAACAACAGCGATGATGTCACCCGCTTGTGCTTCAGTAAGTTCAGTACGCTCGTCCGCTTGCATCTCAACCATACGGCCGATACGCTCTGTTTTACCAGTTGCAGAGTTAAGGATAGTGTCACCTTTCTTCATGCGACCTGCGTAGATACGGATGAACGTAAGTGCACCAAAACGGTCGTCCATGATTTTGAACGCAAGCGCTTTAAGTGGTGCATCAGCGTCAACAGTAGCTACTTCACCAGTAGGCTCACCTGTTTCAGGATCTGTTAGTGGCTGGGGCTCAACTTCTGTAGGAGAAGGTAGGTAATCTACAACAGCGTCAAGTACAAGTTGCATACCTTTGTTTTTGAACGCTGAACCACAGAAAGTTGGGAAGAACGCTAGATCACGAGTACCTTTACGGATACACGCTTTGATTTGCTCGATAGAAGGTACTTCACCTTCCATGTACGCTTCCATTAGGTCGTCGTCTTGCTCAACAGCAGACTCAACTAGCATCTCATGGTATTCTTCAACTTTGTCTACCATGTCAGCTGGAACGTCAGTAATTTCGTAGTTTTCAGGAAGACCTGTGTCATCCCAAACGTATGCTTTTTTCTCAAGTACGTCTACAACACCACAGAACTGGTCTTCGATACCGATTGGAAGCGTCATCACTAGTGGGTTAGCACCAAGTACTTTCTCAACCTGACCAACTACGCGGTAGAAGTCTGCACCCATACGGTCTAGTTTATTTACGAAGATACAACGAGCAACTTCTGATTCGTTCGCATAACGCCAGTTAGTTTCTGATTGTGGCTCAACACCACCAGAACCACAGAATACACCGATACCACCGTCAAGTACTTTTAGTGAACGGTATACTTCTACTGTGAAGTCAACGTGTCCAGGAGTATCGATAACGTTTAAACGGTGGCCTTTCCACTCACAAGTTACCGCTGCTGATTGGATTGTAATACCACGCTCAGCTTCCTGCTCCATGAAGTCAGTAGTAGACTCACCGTCGTGTACTTCACCAGTTTTGTGGATTTTACCAGTAAGCTTTAGAATACGCTCAGTGGTGGTAGTTTTACCCGCATCAACGTGCGCGAAAATACCAATGTTTCTGTATTTCGATAAATCTGCCATTGTTTTACTCTATTTAAAGTAGAAAAATTATTCGGCGGGAGTATATCACCTCTTGTAGCGAACATCATCCTTGAAGTCGTCTAAAATGCAATCAATTCGCGAAAAAGTTTCTAATGCGAAACTTTGCGACCCATTTTTACCGTATCGCTTACTGCTAGGCCGCTGTATTTAAGAAAATTCAGTTGTATTTTGTCAATTTCAGGGCGGTGAGCTTGGGTTTTTGCTTAAAATATCTGCTTTCCGAACAAGTTGGCATGCTGGACTTGGAAGGCATCATCTAGCAAAGAAAAATGCGCTATTTTACCCACTTCAATGCTACCAAGTTCATTGTCCATATTTAAATAAGTTGCGGGTACTAAACTTGCCATATTGATGGCTTCTAGAAGCGGAATGTTGGCCAATTCTGCTAAATTCTTCACTGCTTTTTCAAGTGTTAGTGTACTGCCGGCCAAACTGCCGCTGTGAGTTTTCGCCACGCCATCCTTAACCACAACTGGCATTTCACCCAATTGATATTCACCATCTTTAAGGCCACCAGCATTAATACAATCACTGATCAAGGCCACCTTATGCTGACCTTTGAGGCGGTAGATCAACTGTAAAATCGCAGGGTGTAAATGAATACCATCGGCAATCACTTCCACCAAGGCTTGGCTATCAAGTAACAACGCACCAGCACAACCAGGTTCACGGTGATGAATGCCGCGCATGCCGTTAAACACGTGCACCCCGCCGCAGGCACCATGTGCTAGAGCGGCATTGGTTTGCGCAAAATCCGCATCACAATGACCTAACATCACCCGCACCCCATGTTTACTTAGGTACTGTGTCATCTTAACGCCATTAGCCTTTTCGGGCGCGAGTGCCACCGCTTTAAGCGCACCATCAGCCGCGCTAATCATTTCATCAATTAAGGCTTCGTCTAACGGCTTAAAGAAAGCTTCGTTATGGGCACCTTTGTGTTTTTCACTAAAAAATAAGCCCTCACTGTATCCGCCCAACACCTGAGCGCCCGGCATCTTTTGCTTATAGGCGGCTCCAATAACCTTCATCGCGGCAATAGTCTGTGGCCATGTAGTCGTCACCGTGGTTGCCAAAAAACCAGTGACGCCATGTTTGAGCAACGAGGTGCTAATGGTTTCGATACTGGAGAGTTTGCCATCAATAACATCACAGCCCTCGCGGCCATGAATATGCAAATCAATTAACCCAGGCCACATGTCGAGTTTGGGATAAGACTCGGTATTATCAGGCGCTTCCGCCGCTGGAATAATCGCGTGAAAACGCTCACCTTTTATTACCGCAACGTGCGCTTCAAGGACGCTGGTAGGGGTATAGATACGACGGGGCTGAATATAACGAAGCTGCTCAAGCATTTACTTTACTCCCAAGTAATGCCGCACCCAATGCGCCACTCGCATCACCATGCTTGGCTCTAACAATATCTGGCACTGATACAGCTGAAAACACATGAGGTTCGATGGCTTTTGGGAGCGTCTCTACAAGTTCATCAATAAGCGACATACCACCGCCAAGCACGATAACTTCTGGGTCATATGCTTTGATTAAATTTGCAAACGCCGAGCCCAACAGATCCATATAACAATTAAAAGCATGGCGAGCTTCACTTTCTCCAGCCCGCATCGCTGTGATAACTTGTTCTGAGGTAAGTGTTCGCGTAGTGAAATGTTGATACAAACCGGCAAGCCCTGGCCCTGCAACATAGCGCTCTAAACACCCTTGCAGTCCACAGCCACACGCTAAAATAGGCAGGTGATATTTTTGCTGTAACACCGCAGAAAGCGGATGGTGGCCATATTCTCCGGCGATCCCTTGGGCACTTTTATACAACGCGCCATCAATACAAAATCCGCCTCCAGCACCGGTGCCTATTATTGCCCCAAAGACCTTTTGATATTGCTTACCGGCTCCAAGACTGGCCTCTGATAACGCAAAGCAACGGCAGTCATTTTCCACAGCGATGGGCCGTTCAAGTTGTGCAACAAGATCAGCCTTAACTTCTTTGCCATTGGCGCAAGGGACATTTGCTGATAGCACGCGCTGCTGCGCATTTACTATCCCCGGCATACCAATACCAACCTGTCCGTTACAACCATATTTGTCATCGGCTTGCTGCACCAAAGTGACGATTTGCGCCAAAAACGCCTCATAACTGTGCTTTGGTGTCGCCACACGCCAAGACTCTAAGCGTTGTAGCTTTTCATCAAACACCGCTATTTCAATTTTGCTCCCGCCAACATCCACTCCATAAATCATACTTCACTCCCAAATGGATGAATGACTACGCCTTGCACAACTCTATTCACTTCCCCCGACGGGCAAGGATTGTCTGGTGAAATGCCGAGGCTCAGCGCTTTATAGAAACTTAACTGCTGTGCAAATAACATATACAGTAACCCTTGCCACACGTCTTCTAGTGGTGGCACTTTAGGACAAAGTGAATGCACCGTCATGGCTGTACCGTCACGCTGCAATTCAGCAACTAAATCCTGATCGTACAAGCTGGTATAACCATCACTTGAGATAAAACATACCACGACAGTTTTGCTATTGATAAGTGATTTTGGACCATGACGGAACCCAAGCGGTGACTCGCTCACGCTCATTACTTGGCCTGCCGATAACTCAAGCATTTTTAGCGCGGCCTCCTTTGCAAATCCCAGTAAACAACCCGATCCTAAATACACCAAACGTTCAAATGGTTGTTGTGCAAATGCACGGATATTTTGCTGCTCTGTCGCAGCTAACATGCTTTGCGCTGCATTGATCAACTTATCCACGGAGCCGTCATCCGCAGCAAAAAGTTGTAGCGCTGCAACCATCATTGACGAATAGCTACTCGTCATTGCAAAACTTTGGTCAAGCGTAGGCTCCGGCAGCAATATACTTGTTGCATTGCTTGCCTGCTGCGCTGCTTGATGCAACTTTCCATCACGGTTGCAGGTGATAAAAAGGTGCTGACTGTTACTAACCAGCTGTGTTACCAACTCTACGGCCGCTACACTTTCTGGACTATTACCGGAGCGAGCAAAGGATACCAATAAACACGGTTTATCCGCCGCTAGGTATTGCCTTGGTGCAGCAACTAAGTCAGTTGTGCTCACTGCCCGCACACTTTGGCGCATGTGTGCATTAAGATGAGTGGCGATGGCGTCACCGATGTAAGCGGATGTACCCGCCCCTGTCAAAATAACCAGAGTATCAGGGTCATCTAGAAAAGGAGCTAACTCCACCAAAAGCCTAGGCTTTATGCTCGCAACCAACTGAGCGGTTTCTTGCCACATCTGTGGCTGCTGACTAATCTCTTTTGCTGTCCAATAGGCATTCAGTGTTTTTAATTGCGCAATTTCGTGTCCTAGCAAAGTGTTCATGACGCTTTCTCCATGGCAAAACACGCATTTGAATAGCGAGCTACAACACGTTGAATTTTGGCAATCACCAACGCTTTGGCGTCCCTTTCTATTTCACCACGGCGTACTTGTTGATATAACTCTGGAAAATATTGGCTGATAAGCGGCAATGGTAAAGTCTGCCGCGCTAGGTTTTCGAGCATCGTTGCTAACGCCTTTTGCACCGCTTCTTGATGCCAGTAATAGCGAATACGGTCGCTAAAGCTAAATTGGCGCAAGAACCGGAGTTGCTGTGACTCACCGTGATAAAAACGCTGCCAACTCGTAGGCTCTGCCAGCATGACCTCGTCCACTACCTCAATAAACTGACTATGAACATCGGGTAGTAATTGCTTTTCAATATGGTGAAGCGCGAATAACCCTTCACGCAGCACAAAGGTCAACTCAGGTCCGACTTTCAAAATGGCAAAGTGATCAGCAACCAACGACTGATAAGCGCCTGCAGTTTGATAATCTGTCGAATGCGCTTCGAAAGCGATACGGTCAACGGTACGAATAAAGTCTTTTAGTGCACTTGCTTCATTCGGTTTGTAGTCAAATACTTGGGTATTATCAAACTCAACACCCGGCTGCACTACCATCGCAACCACGCGTTGCCACGCATCCGTTAATCCTTTGTTTGCAAAGAGTTCACGGTGGCAAGCTAGGGTCTCTTGCGCAGCAACTTGGCTGGTCGGCTGAAGACTGTCAATCTGTTCATCAGCTCCACCTGGAGGAGGAACTTCAGTACCAATCACATAAACAATATCACTACGACCAAACGTCGCAATCGCGGCGGCTTCCGCAGTTTGACACAACAAGGCAGCGCGATCAGCGACAATATCATCACTTAACGCGTCAGGATCGTCAGCACAGGGCATACTGGCATCTAAGTGAACTTTCTTAAAACCGGCCTTCACGTATTCAGCGACTAAGTCGCACGCTTTGGCCATCGCGGCTTGGCTATTTTCACTCGTCCAACAGACTGGTCCCAAGTGATCACCGCCAAAAATCAGTAACTGCTTATCAAAACCAAGCTCGTCGGCCATCTCTTCGACTTTGGCAATAAAATCCGCGGGACGCATCCCGGTGTAACCGCCAAATTGGTTAACCTGATTGGCCGTGGCCTCAATTAATAGCAGCGTATTTTCCTGCTTGGCATATCTTATCGACGCTTCCAGCACCCAAGGGTGAGCTGAGCAAATGGCATAAATGCCTGAGTTTTTCCCTGATTTATTGGCTTCGATTAGGGCTTGAAAACGCCGCATATGATCACCTCTTAAGACGTTATTAAATGTACCTCAATTCCGGCGGCAACCAATTGCTGATGAATATCAGCTGGAATACCACTGTCCGTTACCAAAACGTCAATTTCTTCGCAGGCGATAATACGGTGTACACCTTTACGATCGAACTTGCTGGAGTCCGTCACCACTATGACTTGCTTTGCAGCTTTACACATCTCGCGGTTAAGCGCGGCTTCTGGCTCAAAGTGTGTTGTTACACCAACATCAACAGAGAATCCATCAACACCAAGCACCAAACGGTCAAAGTGATATTGCTTTAGCTGATCTTCTGCGTGGCTGCCATAAAACGACAGCGACTTTTTACGCAGTGAGCCTCCGGTCATCAACACTTCAACGCCATCAGCTGCAACGAGTGCTTGCGCCACGTTAAGACCATTGGTCATCACCACTAACTGTTGATGCTCAGTCAGTTGCTTCGCAACCTCTTCTGTGGTGGTACCTGAGTCCAGAATAATAGACTCATTATTGCCTATAAGACCCGCCACTAACTTTGCAAGCTCGACTTTCACTTGGTGATGATGATCGTGCTTTTCCGTTATGGTGAGCTCTTTGGTTAACCTAGAACTCGCAACGGCACCACCATGAGAGCGAACCAACAACCCTTTATCATGTAAGGCATTGAGATCATTTCTGATCGTCACGGTTGATACACCAAATTGTTCTGCCAGCTCGGATACTTCTACTCGTTCCGTTTGACCAACGAGTTGAACGATTTCGTGGCGTCTTTCGATGGTGTTCAGCATGACACCTCCTTTCGTTTTGGTTGAATTTAGTCTACACAGCTTTCATTTGCTTTCAATTTATTTTTTTAACTTTAAACAAAAACAAACACAAACATCTGTTTTATAATGATTTAAAGTTAATCCAGAAACAAACCGAAACACAAACGAAAGAATGTGAAAGATATTTTTCTTGCGTTCAAAATAAAACTGCCGTAATAATAACCAAAAAATAACATTTCGTTTTTAACAATAAGAGTGAACAACTAAGAGGTTATTATGGGTGATCTAAACCGCCGGCGATTTCTTCAATCAATGGCTGCTATCGCAGCAACAAGCGCAGTGGTTGGCTGCGCAAGTAACAATAATAAGACGCCGCTTACACCAAAGCCACAAGGAAATTCAGTTCAAGGTCTAGTCGTACCGAAACTGGATGTCGTGCGAGTGGGCTTTATTGGTGTGGGTCAACGTGGTGTTGGCGCGGTAAAACACTTTTGCCATCTTGACGGTGTCGAGATCAAGGCCATCTGCGATACACACCAAGAAGTCGTCGATAGAGCGGTTAAAATTGTTGTCGACAAGGGTTTACCCAAGCCTGCGACTTACGGCAAGAGTGATATGGACTATCGCCGCATGTTGGCGCGCGATGACATTGATATTGTGATCATCTCTACGCCTTGGAAATGGCATACGCCTATGGCGGTAGACACAATGGAAAGTGGCAAACACGCTTTGGTTGAAGTGCCAGCGGCAGTAACCATAGAAGAAGCGTGGCAATTGGTAAATACCGCAGAGCGCACGCAAAAGAATTGCATGATGCTGGAAAACGTTTGCTATGGCCGCGACGAGCTGATGGTATTAAACATGGTTCGCCAAGGGCTATTCGGTGAGTTACTGCACGGTGAAGCAGCTTATATCCATGAACTTCGTTGGCAAATGAAAGAAATTGAGCATAAAACTGGCTCATGGCGCACACATTGGCATACCAAACGTAACGGTAACCTCTACCCCACTCATGGTTTAGGCCCGGTTTCTCAATATATGAATATTAACCGTGGCGATCGCTTCGACTATATCTCATCCATGAGCTCACCAGCACTGGGTCGGGCAGCCTATGCCAAACGAGAATTCCCAGCAAATCATGAGCGTAACCAACTGAACTATATTGCTGGAGACATGAACACCAGCATCATTAAAACCATCAAAGGTCGTTCGATTATGGTACAGCACGATACCACTACCCCACGCCCTTACTCCCGCCACAATTTAATTCAAGGTACTAACGGCGTATTTGCAGGATTCCCCAACCGCATCGCGCTTGAAAACGGCGGGAGTAAGAGCTTTCACGAGTGGGATTACGACATGAATGATTGGTACAGTAAATATGACCATCCACTTTGGCAAAAAATGGGGGCTGAAGCAGAGCGCAACGGCGGCCATGGTGGCATGGATTTCTTAATGTTCTGGCGCATTATTTACTGCCTTCGTAATGGCGAGCCGCTAGATCAGGATGTTTACGACGCAGCTGCTTGGTCAGCGGTCTTCCCTCTTTCAATGGACTCAGTTGCAGACAGAAGTAATAGCAAGGACTTCCCGGATTTCACCAGGGGCACATGGCGCACTGCAGCACCACTAGGCATTGTTACATAACTAACCAAAGGTTAAATACGTTATCTATAGCAAATGCTATCAATGCCTGAATAAGCGCCCGTAAAGCGGGCGCAATAATAACAACACTCAACAGGACAACAAGATGAAACACACTCTAAAATTGTGTGCTGTGGGATTGGCCGTGAGCTGTGCCCTGTCCCAATATGCGCACGCACAGGAAACAGAACAGAACAGCGGATCCGACGAGCAAGATAAAGCCAAGCAACAAGTCGAGAAAATTGAAGTACGTGGTGTACGTTCTAGTATCAAAGAGTCACTCTTTCTCAAGAAAAACGCCGTCGGCGTAATGGATGCCATCGTTGCCGAAGACATTGGTAAGTTTCCAGATCAAAACCTTGCTGAAGCGCTACAACGAATGACGGGTATCGCCATTACCCGTAACGCAGGTGAAGGACAAAACGTCACTGTGCGGGGCCTTGGCGGGGACTTTAACGTTACCACCATCAATGGTCGTAGAATGGCATCAGAGCACACTAGCCGTGACTTTAACTTCGATTTAATTGCGCCTGAGATGGTTCAAGCATTAGAAGTGTACAAGTCACCACAAGCACAAACGCAAGAGGGGGGGATTGGTTCAGTCATCAATATAAAAACCCGCCGACCGTTAGATATGGATGGCTTTACCCTCGCCGGAAGTGCCAAAGCCATTTACGAAGAACGTACCGGCGATACCAACCCTCAAGCCTCCTTCCTAATTAGTGATACCTTTTTTGACAATACCTTTGGCGCCCTATTCACCGCCGTTTATTCAGAGCGAACACAACGCGAAGACTCCTACGAGGGACAAGGGTTTTACGATCCTGAAGAAAATACCGACGTGCGAGTCCCTGTTGATAGTAACCGAAATGGTGAGCTAGATGAGGGCGAGAAAGTACACCCATCAATGATCCCAGGATATGTACGCTACTCGAACTGGCAAGACGAACGTGAGCGCATTGGTGCAAGCCTCGCCTTACAATGGCGCCCAACGAATGATATTGATGTCACCTTTGATAGCTTATACTCAAGTTACAAAACCGACGGTGAAAAATATCAAATCTCATTCGTCACTTATGATGAACCTTGGACGCCGGGGATCCCAGCAGTAGGTGAGTTAAAATTCAATGAAGATGGCAACGTCAACTACATTGAGTTAGTCGATGGTGCGATGGCTGAGCTACTGAACGTCTCTGAGCCTCGCAATACCGACACTTGGCAGGCCGGTCTTAACTTCAAGTGGTATGCTACCAGCGATCTAACGCTTGAATTTGATGTGTCTAAGTCCCGTGCCGAGCGGATCAATGATGGCGATAACCGCTACATCGTGGCGCGTGGCTTTGTTGATACCATCACCATAGATCAAACCGGCGACAACCTCCTGCCAGATGTGACTATGTCGCCAGCACTTAATGCCGATCAACCCTTTGGTGCTCACTACAGCTACAACTATGGCACGGAAGTGATCAGTGATGTTGAAGAGTTAAGGCTCGAAGGGACATTTATTCCAGAATGGGAATTTGTCAAAGACATCAAGTTTGGCTTTCATTACGGCAAGCAATCTAAAGCCAGAGATGTCAGCAAGTCAAATAACCCATCGATGTTCAGTAATGGTGGGGCTTATTTTAAAAACTCAGATTACGATAGCTTTGATAACTCAAGCGTAGAAAAGCTCGGCGGCCTTAACTTATTTAGACTCCCCGCTGATGTACTTGTACCCGCCAACTTTGATAATTTCTTAGAGGGTGAGCCAGGCATGCACCCTGCGCCGTGGGCAAGCTTTGACTACGACAAACTCTATGCTTTTTATCAATCTATTAATGCCCAAGCCGCAGATGAAAAAATTAGAGCTTCCAAGAGCCCTAAAGATTCCTACGAGCTTTCTGAGTCAACGTTTGCACTTTATTTAGAGACCAATCTAGTCGGCGAGCTGTCGGAAATGCCTTACAACTTAAACTTAGGCGTAAGAGCAATCAAAACCGAGATCACCTCTGATGGCTATGTTTTTGATTACCCAAGTCTAGTATACAACGTAGAAGAAGACGAAGATGGCGACATTATCTATCGCATAGAAGGGGATATTGCCGATTATTACTCCGATTCATACGTAGAAGATGACTACACTGATGTACTGCCTAGCATGAATTTTAAGTTAGAAATAACAGACTCACTGTTATTTAGAACCAGCGCGGCTAAAGTTATCACCAGACCTAGCATCGATTTTCTAACTCCATATAGCTCAATTAATTTCAGTAAGTTTGAACTTAATCTTGCCAACCCTGGTATCAAGCCACTAAGAGCTGACCAAATTGATTTGGGACTAGAGTGGTACTTCTCTGATTATGGTGCGCTCACCTTTGCAACCTATTACAAAGACATTAAATCTGTTATCGCTCAGGGACGTGTTGGCACGATAAAAGTGGGGAAATTCATAAAAGACGGCGTTGAAGTTGACGGTCCGGAATTTACCCAAGTATCTCCACGTTCAGAAGCGGGAGCAGAGATCAAAGGTTTCGAAATTGCTTACCAACAGTCATTTGAGGAATTGCTACCGGCACCATTTGACGGTCTAGGTATGCAAATCAACTACACATTTACGGATAGTAAATACGACGACCCCGAAAAAGACGAGCTACCGTTCGCTGGTATGTCTGAGCATTCTTACAATGCGGTTATCTATTATGAAAAGGATGACTACCAAGCGCGTATCGCTTACAACTGGCGAGATGATTACCTGAAGTATCCAGATGCATGGGGCGGCCCGGAATGGGCAGCGGATTATGGTCAGTTTGATTTCAGTGCCAGCTATAATCTTACTGAAAAGACACGAATTGACCTAAACGTGACTAACCTCACCAATGAGCGTCAATGGTCATACATTAAAACCCAAGAGCAAGTGAGCCACTTGAGCCGTTACGGCCGCAGTATCAGTTTAGGCATTAACACTTCTTTCTAATCAACATGGGGCAACGCGCCCCATTCAAGGAACTTAAGATGAAGAATACAATAATCACACCGATACTGCTGTGCGCCTCACTATTTGCCTCAGCACAAGAGGCTTATATCAGCAGTTACGGTAACGCCTGGGTCAATAATGATATTGACGCCAGCAGGCAATATATAACTCAAGCCGGAATTGCCCCATGGCAAGATAAGCAGCTTAGATTTAATCACTATTTTTATGCCAATAACGTTGGCACCTATACCCTCTATTTACACCTTGAGAAACCAAGTGCACCAAGTACATTGCTGGTAACGCATAACAATAAACAAGTGACGCTTAACCTCGATAGACAAAGCCCGACTAAGGTAAAAGTCGGTGACTTTATCGTGACGCAAGTTGGCTATCAAACCGTCCAAATAGCCGGTGACACCTTAGCCAATGGGCGAAACAGTACCTTCCCTGCCATTACCGGGCTCAGTCTCGATGGTGAGGCCATGACCCCCGCGCCTAACTATGTCAAAGAAGACTTTTACTGGGGTCGTCGCGGCCCTTCAGTACACCTTTCCTATACCGTACCTGACAAAAAGGACTATAACTGGTTTTACAACGAAGTAACGGTGCCATCTGGCTATGATCCACAAGGTTCGTATTTTATGGCGAATGGTTTTGGCGAAGGTTACTTTGGTATTCAGGTAAACTCACCCACCGAGCGTCGCGTGCTATTTTCGGTTTGGAGCCCGTACCAAACCGATGATCCGAGCACAATTCCTGACAATCTTAAAATCAAATTACTCGCTAAAGGCGAAGGCGTTTACGTCGGTGAATTTGGCAATGAAGGTTCTGGTGGGCAAAGCTATTTACGTTATAACTGGCAACCGGATACGACATATCGCTTTTTAGTCAATATCGAGCCTAGTACGACTTATGAAGGCCATACTGAATATCGTGGCTACTTTTATGCGCCGGAAACCGGTCAATGGAAGCTGATCGCAGCCTTTAGCCGCCCTGAAACCAACACCTATGTTGCAAGACCGCATAGCTTTTTGGAAAACTTTTTACCCGAAGCTGGACAGTTTGAGCGTAAGGCATTTTATAACCGCCAGTTTTTGCGTGACACCCAAGGTAACTGGGTTGAGTTGAATCAGGCTAAATTCACTTATGACGCCACCGCCAGAAAAGGGTCGCGTTTGGATTATCAAGGTGGTGAGGAGCAAAGCCGCTTTTACTTACGTAATACCGGTTTCTTCACAGGACCTACACCTTATCTCAGCGAATTTACTCGTCCTAGCAGCAATGATGCGCCGGTGATCCCATGGCAGTCACTACAGGCACACCCTTAATTTAAATGATAGCTTCTCTCTGGCCGACCAATACTACCGTAGCTTTGGTCGGCTTTTACTTCTTCTATACTAACCAAAAACTCTAAATAGCGCCGAGCGGTTGAGCGGCTCACACCCACCAATTCTCCCATTTGGGTTGCAGTGAACACCTGCTTGGGCTGGCTTTGAAATGCCGTACGAATTTTTTCCAAAGTAAGTGGGTCTACGCCTTTGGGTAGTCTAGCCGTACTTGGTACGCTCGCCTGTTCACTACCAAATAAAGTGTCTACCATAGATTGCGTCACTTCATTGGCACCATCCAAACACTGCTGACGCGCCTCAAAGCGAGCGAGTGCGAGGTCGAGTCGTTCCAAGATCAGCGGTTTAACTAGAAAGTCGCAGACTCCCAAACGGATCGCTTTTTCTAACGTCGCTACTTCTTTTGCAGCGGTGATCAGCATCACTTCGCTTTTACAGCCTTGCTCGCGTAGCATCTTTAAAAACTCAAGGCCGTTGCCATCAGGTAGATAAATATCCAATAAAATTAAGTCAGCTTGTATCGCACTCAACAGTACCGTCGCGGTAGAAACATTGTCGCTACTGGCCACCACCCGATATTGCCCTTGCCTCGCGCTACTTGGTGTTGCCGGTGTCACTAGGTATTGCGCTAATAATTGTGCCACAGCTACTTCATCTTCGATGATCACCACAGAATAAGTCATTGTTATTGCTCTTTTACTTGCTTGGGAATAAAGACCGTGATCCTTGCACCAAGTAATTCAGACTCCCCAACCTCTAAGGTTCCGTGGCAGGAATCAAGATTTGTTTTTACGAGATATAAGCCAACACCATGTTGGTCGCCGGACTTAGTACTAAACTGCGGCGTAAACGCCTCTTCGACGTTACCAATCAGTCCTGTGCCGCTATCTTCAACATCAAAGATAATATCCTGAACCGTTTCATCCACTGTTACGACCACTTTGGCAGGCCGCAACTGTGCCGTCGTTCTTGCCGCTTCAATGGCATTATCGATGAGATTACCTAATATTGAAACTATTCGTTCCAACATCTCTTTTTGATGGATAGCGCACAGCGCACTGTCGGAACTCACCTCGAGTGCCACATTGTGCTCTCGCGCTTTATGGTATTTACCGAGTAATAAGCCCGCGATCACTGGCTCTTGTATATAGGTGAGGAGGTTTTCAATTTGCGCTTGTGAGCCTTGACTTTCTTGACCTATCAGCTCAATCGCCTTGTCATATTGCGCCATTTGGATAAGCGCGCCAATGGTATTTAACTTGTTTGAATAGTCATGCGTTTGCACCCTCAATAGCTCTGCAAAAGCCTGTACTTTAGTGAGCTGCTTAGACACATACTCTAGTTCATCGGAGGGCCGCATACTCAGTAAAATCCCTTCGTGTTGACCTTGCACTTGTAACGCAAATCGCGATAACACCAAACGCTTGTCTGCAACAAATAGCTCAAAACCAACCAAAGGGCGATTGGGGTTATGCAACAAGAAGTCGCTATGCTCTGGCAACAAGTCGCTCAGGTGCAAACTCTGCTTACTCAAGCCGCGAGGCTTTTCGAGAATTTCACACGCACGTTGATTCAAACGGCGCACGCTGCCATCCGGATCAAGCGCGATAATCCCCGTACGTACGGTATTCAGTATGGCCTCTTGCTCAGCAAATAAGCGCCCGATTTCATCTGGTTGCAGGCCAAAAATGGCTTGGCGGACACGTCGACCAATCCAAATCGCGGCAATGACACTGAGCAGTAACACCGCTGCAGCTCCAACAAAAACGGCAATGCTGCGCTGCAACACCAACGACTCGACGGATTGCACTAAAAAGCCTACCGAGACTAAACCAATCACCTCACCAGCGGGAGAGTACACCGGCACTTTGCCGCGAATAGATTCACCTAAACTGCCCTGTGCCGTTGAGATATAACTCTCTCCAGACAGTGCGGCTTGGCTATCCCCTCCGACCATAGTGCGACCAATTTTTTGCTCATCTGGGTGGGCGATACGTCGCGTTTCGGTGTCACCAATGACGATAAAATCTGCGCCAGTTGTCTGGCGCAGCAGCTCAACATTAGTATTGAGGCGTTGGATCTGTGAGCTATCCCTATCTGTTATGAGTGCCGCCATAACATCTTCACGAACCGCCACCGCCTTAGCCAAAGCCAAGGCTTTTTCTCCCACTTCCTGGTGTAAGCTTTGCGTAATAACCTGATACACCAGCGCGGTAAATAAGCATGCTTGGATCACACACAAGCCCACAACCCAAGTGATCAGTCGCGTTTCTAAGCGTTTTGGTCTGCGTGCTAATTTTTGTGATTGCGACACACGTATTTCCTCACTGCGGGTTTACTAGGGTTACTGCGCAACTTTTCGTTGCTGGAAGTACTCTTTTAATGGGATCAACAACACTAACATGGCAAGCGCAAATATGCCTAAAGTTAACGGCCGCTCCCAGATAAAGCTAATAGAGCCATCCGAAATCATCATGGCGCGGCGGTAATTACGTTCGATCATATCGCCGAGAATAAATCCAAGGAGCAAAGGTGCCATCGGGAAACTCAATAATCTCAGCACCACCGCCACCAAGGCAAAACCCACCATCATAAACAAATCGAAAGTATTAAATGACACCAGATAAACACCAATCAAGCTAAAGAATAAAATCATCACCGTGAGAACTGAACGCGGCAGGGTCAAAGCCTTTGCGAAATAAGGGATCAGTGGCAAATTTAAAATCAGCAGCACAATGTTGCCAAAATACATGCTCACAATTACCGACCAAAACACCGTAGGATTATCCTGCATTAACGTAGGACCCGGCTGAATACCATAGGCAATCAGCGCCCCTAACATAATCGCAGTGGTGCCAGACCCTGGGATCCCAAGCGTTAACAAGGGTACAAACGACCCAGTACAAGCGGCATTGTTTGCCGACTCAGGTGCCGCTAAGCCACGGATTTCACCACGCCCAAAACGCTCACGAATGGCTTTGGGTGCCAAATTTCGCTCTGTCGCATAAGCCATAAAACTCGCAATCGTTGCGCCAGCCCCCGGCAATACACCAATGATAAATCCTAAAATCGAAGAGCGCCCCACAACTGGCGCCATTTCTTTCACTTCAGCGCCAGATAATTTTGTTGAGCCAATAACGGGGGTGTCATCATCATTCGAACCTTGATTAGCTTTTTCAGGACGGATCACGTTGATCAGCGCCTCAGACAATGCAAAGGTTGCCATTGCGACCAACAAAAAGCTTACGCCGTCTAGCAAGTCTGCCTGACCAAAGGTAAAACGCTCAGTTCCAGATGAAGGGTCTATTCCCACCGTCGACAGCATCAAGCCAAATACGGTCATCATCATGGCTTTTAAAAATTGCCCTTTTGCAGAAAAAGCAGCAATCGCGGTCAGACCCAAAAACATCAACATCACATAGTCTGGAGACTGAAAACTTAAGCTCACTTTTGCAAGCAGTGGTGCGGCTATCATAAGCATCAACGCACCAATCGTTCCGCCAGTAAATGAAGCATAAGCGGCAATAGCCAAAGCCTTACCCGCATGTCCTTGTTTTGCCATTGGATAGCCGTCAAATGACGATGCCACAGTACCAGCTACACCGGGAGCGTTAATCAAAATAGAGGAAGTCGAACCACCAAAAATAGCGCCGTAATATACGCCCGCCATTAAGATCATACCGGAGTCGGCACCGATGTTGTAAGTGATAGGGATCATCAACGCAATCGCCGTGATTGGCCCTAAGCCGGGCAACATGCCGATAAAAGTCCCGACAAAGCAACCAACAATTACGTACAGTAAGTTTTGCCACATAAAGGCCGTGGACAGGCCAACTAAAATACCGTCTAACATGGCTTAACTCCAAAAATCACTAGGAACCAGATAGATCCCAAGTAGCTGCGTCATAATGGCCCAAAACACGATAACCACCGGCACTGAAGCCAATAACAAAATTTGCTTACGTCGCTCACCCATAATTAAAAAGCCACAGCCTAAAAACAAAATGGTCGAAACAATAAACCCGAGTTTTTCAAGCACACTGCTGTAGATAAGCATCAATACAATCAGTGCTGCACATTGGGCTATGGTTACCTTGGAGATAGTCTCCGCTCCTTCACGTTTATCAAGCGCAGAGACGCCTTTAAACAATGTTGCGGCGATCGACAAAAGACAAACAACAATGCCAATCAGCGCGTATACCTTAGGCAAAGTTGCTGAGTTTACCGCCTCGTACTCTTCAAAAGGCATAATCGGGATTTGCCAAGCAGATACCGCATAGAGTGAAAACAGAATTAAAAACAGCACTGGGCCTAACAATTCTCGGTTTAACATAGTGAATTACCCACTTTTAGGTGGTGCAGTAACCTCACTGCAGCCACCTATTTAATTTAATCAGCGTCTAACGAAACCCAATTCTTCCATCACCACTTTCAGCTGCGCTTCTTGTGCCTCTAGCGCCTCAATAAACTCGTGCTGTGGCTTAAATAGATTCAACCAACCGTTGCGTGCACGCACCGCTTCCCACTCTTTGCTTTGCACCAGCTTTTGTAATCTCACGGTATATTCGTCGAGTTTTGCTTGGGGGAGATCCGGAGCCGCAAAAAAACCACGCCAGTTAACAAATTCCATGTCATAGCCTAGAGACTTCAGGGTTGGGATCTCTGGATAGTCCGCGATAGGCTCTGGCGCGGTAACAGCAAGAATGCGCGCCTGACCACTTTTTGCCATGTCGAGCGCTTCACTTAATCCAGTCGAGAGCATCTTCACCTCGCCAGACAATAAACCGGCCTTGGCTTTGCCACCGGCATCGTAAGGAATGTAACGCAGCTTGCGACCGTCAACACCTGCCGCTTTTACTGCTTGTGCTGCAACAAGATGATCCATACTGCCGCGAGCAGAACCACCCGCAACTGTCACTGAGCCAGGGTTTACTTCTAGACGAGCAATCACCTCCTTCCAGCTCTTAAAAGGCGAATCATCACGCACCACGAATGCACCATAATCGGCAATTACGCTGGCAACGGGCGTTAAATCACGATAACTGTAGGGGATCTTACCCGACAATGCGCGCAGCACGATTGGTGTTGAATTAACCATCAACATATCGCCTTTTTTATTGCCCGATTCAATTAAGTAAGCAATAGCACGGCCGCCACCACCGCCTGACATATTCTGAAACGACGCATTGGACTCAAGCCCTGATTTCACCAACGCCTCACCCACAGCTCGAGCCGTAGTATCCCAACCACCACCTGGACCGCCGGGAATTAAAAAGTGGGTATCCGCTAATACCTGAGTAGACATCATTGCCACGCCAGCCATTGCTAACTTGAGATGCTTTAATGCAAACTTCATAACCTGCTCCCGTTAAAATAGATACTGCAAGCGTGCAGCAAAACCAAACCCTGAATCTTCGTCACCAACCAACGCGGAACTTCCAGCTCCTGAAACATCCGCATAGACAAGGTTAGCCATGAACTTTAAGCTGCTGGAATGGTAATAGGTGCCGCCCAGTGTGTAGGCGTCGACTTGCGTACCTTGGTTGGCGTTTTCGGCATCCATACTGGAAATACGTGCAACCAACTCCCACGCATTTTTTACCCCTTTAGGTTGCTTAAATACCGCAGAGCCTGCAGAATATTGTTTGTGTTCACCGGTCAGGAAATAGCTCAAGGACAAGTGATAACCCGAAATATCTCCCCCATCTAAAGCAGAAGTAGGGTCGAGGGTATCTAAGTTGCGTGTAGCATATTCGGCCTCAAGCATAAAGGCGTTATGTTGATAAGCGAGCTCTAACCCGGCTTGTGAGATGCTATCAAGAGCAACTACATCACCGCCTGCAGCATAATCCACGAGGCGCACTTTGGCTTCGCGTACTTCACCGCGAGCAAGGCGATTACCCAGCGTAGCGCCGCCCATATCACGGTACGAACCCCAACCACCTAAATGCAGGGTTTTACCGGGAGTGTGTTGCGACCAAGTCAAACGCCCCGAATAGGCAAGTGCCAGACGGTCATCTTGGTCACGCCCAGATGCACCAAAGGCGTCGTTTTTATACACCCCTAACGCATAGCGAAAACCGGAATCTTTAAAATATTGATAAGCTGATGCGCCCCATCGAAAGTAAGGAGAAAACGTATCAGCGATGGAACTGCGCTCTATGGTATTGATGTGTTTGCTGCTGGTGAGCGCATTCAGGGTGATATCTTCTCTTAATTTACCAAACTGAAAGCGCGGGCCGTTGTTCCAGCCGGTATAGCGCACTCTTACTGTGACTATCTCGGCATCGCCTTCGGCAAAATCGAGTAGCAACTTGTGCTCCCAGTCGCCCTGCTCACTCTCGACATAGGTGCGGATCCGGCGCGGAAAAAAATCGCTGGCGGCATTACCCTTATTATCGGCGCTGTATGCACCACTAAAATGGTTAAAATCGAGTTGTACACGCCCACCAAACTCAAGGTTCAGTGATTTATTGGACTGTAATTCCTTTAATTGCGCTTCTAGCTTTGCAACCTTTCTGGCTAGTGCTTCATCTTGTTGTGCCAAAACGGGGCAAGCAGTTACCGCAATTAATGACATTGCTGCAACTGGCTTCATTATTGTTGTTCTCATTGCTCTGTACTCATTTGTCTTAAACGTATTGTGACTAGCGACTACAACCTGCTATCAAGTACGAGCTTATTGTTAACCCTCAATTAACCATAGATTGCGGAAATAAGTTGATTAAGTTGAGTAAAACGCGTTTTGTGCATAAAAATCATGAGCAATATGTACAAAATACAAAGTAGTGTGGAAATAAATAACGAGTAAAGCGAAAGTATGACTGCTGCGTTAATCAAAATATCTAAGATGTGGATGGTGAATTAACCTAGTTTTTCTCTGAAGCTCTAGAAGCGGTGAACCTACAAAGCTCAATATAGAATAATACTTTGCCCCCTAGAATAAGCAGAAATAAGACATACTACACACCAAAAACCATCACATTAATAAAACAATACACTCAATAAATTTAAATTTGGCGTAATTCCAACCACTTAGATCTAAATAAGAATTATTTTCAAAAGGAGCATTGACAGCTCTTCAAATCTAATTGATAATCACTATCAACAAGACGAGAGTGACGGCTCAACTTGTTATCACAATAGTTTCTTGACCCGAAACAAGGCTGGTATCCACAACTACCAAGGACGTTAGCAGGCACTTGCATTGCTCCTCGTATTTAGACGCTAACTCCACTTTTTACTTGCTACATTGCTCATATCGGTGACGGTAGATATGAAATCAAAAAGCCCTGCTCAGGGCTTTTTTTATGCCCAAAATTTATTTTCACTTCGGTATTTCCTAGAAAAACAGCCACACTAATATTAATGAGAATTATTTTCAAAAAAGTATTGACTCATTGTTAAATCTAACTGATAATCACTATTAACAAGACGGCAACGTGTTGTTTCGCCAACTCAGTTAGTAAGGTTGATAGTTGTAAAGCCCTGTCTACCTGATGTACTCACTACCTTGAGATTGGCATTAGTACTCTAGTTTGTTTCTCGACCCTGAAACACGGCTGGCCAACGTTAATGGCTTGAATGAACTTAACTCAGTCGCCCCTAAACCTGACTAAGTTTATTCTCACAATTTACTTGCTACATTGCTCATATCGGTGACGGTAGATATGAACGTAAAAAGCCCTGCTCAGGGCTTTTTTTATGCCTAAAATTTATATCTATTTTCAACGCTTACCGAAAAACAGCCGCACAAATATTAATGAGAATTATTTTCAAAAAGGTATTGACCTAACGGCTAATCTAATTGATAATCAATATCAACAAGAGGACATACTCTTGCTGATTCGACCCTGAATCGTGTTGTCGGTGATGTGCTACAACGCCCCTTGATGTGTATCACTGACAACCACTTTTTACTTGCTACATTGCTCATATCGGTGACGGTAGATATGAATCAAAAAGCCCTGCTCAGGGCTTTTTTTATGCCTACATTTTCTATCAGCGTTTGTTCAGCTGTAATGTCGTGTAATCGTTTTCTTTTACTAGAATCCGTATCATTCTATTTTTCCAAAAATAACAATAATATGAACGCTCGACGCTACCGTTATAACATGTTGTTAAGCCTGCTGCTGCTGGTAGGGTTTATTTTCACCAGCTGGATAAGTATCGAGCATGCTAAACAATCGTTGTATAAAGGGGTGAGCGATGATGCTCTGCCACTCACCAGCCATCTGATTGATTTAGATATACAAAAACGGCTTCAAGCTCCAATTATTGTTTCTCAGCAAATGGCAAATAACGTCTTTATTAAACGTTGGCTAACGTCTTCACAGCAAGACCCTGCGCTTATTTTCACCTACTTAGAAGATACTCGAGTATTACATCACGCAAAAACGAGCTTTTTAGTGGATGACAAGAACCTCACTTATTACCACTTTGATGGTAACACCCAGCAGTTAGACATCCGTGCCAAACAAAATGATTGGTACCGAGAAAGCCTGCATAGCGATGCTGACTATGCGCTCAATGTTGATATAGACCCAAGAGATAACAACGAAGCCATTGTTTACGTCAATCATAAAATAAGGCAAAACAACGATGTAATTGGCGTTGTTGGGGTTGGCATCTTATTGGCTGATTTACACAATTTAATCGAACAATACGAAGCCAGCTACGCACGCAAACTGTACTTTATTGACCACAAAGGCAGGCTATTATTTTTTAACGATCAGACCCTATCTGGCACCAGTATTCATGATCGTTTTCCAACCCAAGCAACGGCGCTGCTCAATCAATCCGAATATCAATTTCAGTTGGAAACCGACGACCATGCCAAGTTTGTTCATTCGCGCTATTTGGACTCTATAGGCTGGTATCTAATTGTTGAGCAAACAATAGATAAATCCAGTGGAATAAGCGACATACTCACAACCAATTTATGGGTAGGGAGCCTCGTCACCCTATTAATATTAGCCGTGGCGCAGTTGACGTTTAATCACTATCAAAAACGCTTAGAAAAAATGGCGAAGTACGACAAACTCACCGATACCTTTAATCGTCAAGCCTTTGAGCCACAGCTTCAGCACCATTTAGCAAAAGCGCGTACCCAATCAACCCCAGTAGTGATGTTGATGATGGACATTGACCACTTTAAACAAGTGAACGATCAACATGGCCATGTGGTAGGCGACAGAGTGCTGCAATGTTTCTCCAACGTATGTAAACGCCAGATAGAAAACAAAGGTTTGCTGTGCCGCTGGGGAGGCGAAGAATTTATGGTATTGCTACCCAAAGCGACGTTAGAGCAAGGAATTGCGATTGCTGAGAAGATCCATGTTGCACTAGAGCAAGCGGAATGTGAGGTCAAAGTGACAGTCAGTATTGGCGTTGCACAATACCATATTGATGAATCAGAAGATGGTTTTATAAAGCGCGCCGATGCCGCGCTCTATCGTGCCAAACAAGGCCGGAATCAAACCAAATTCGCCGCTTAGCGGCGATTCTTACGCGCTCTTGCGCGGCGCTGACGTTTTTCGTCTTCACGCGCGGCCTTTTTAGCCTCAGCTTGTGCTCGTAACTCAGCAACCATTTCTTCTTCCGACTCTCGCATTTCCGGCGTTTCCATCGTGATCTGCCCGATAACAGCATCGCGCAGTTCGTTGATTAAAATCTCCGACATCTTATGCGTATCGACCTGATTGCCACCCTTTACACAACCGCGCTTGCGGCCAGCCATCTCGATAAATGTCCAATCACAGTCCGGTAATTCGTCGAGCTTGTAACGTGCTTTTAAAAGCTCTGGATATGCACCTAGCAGATATTCAGCGGTGTAGCTCGCCACTTCTTCATAATTGATAGCAGTATCGCGAATAGCACCCGTTGCCGCCAAACGATAGCCCGAGTTTTCGTTCTCAACCTTTGGCCACAACATACCCGGCGTATCGTAAAGCATAATGCCGTCTTCAAGCTTAATACGCTGTTGCGCTTTAGTTACCGCTGGTTCATTACCTGTTTTTGCAACGATTCTGCCAGCAAGTGTATTGATAAGTGTCGATTTACCCACATTTGGAATACCCATGATCATAGCTTTTAGCTGCTTATCTTGACCCACTTTATGAGGTGCAAGCTTTTTGCAAAGCGCATTAATACGCTGTACTTCATTCGCCTTATCATGACCAAACGCCAGTGCTTTTACGCCGCTCTCACGTTCAAAATACTCCATCCACTGCTTGGTCAGTTCAGGATCGGCAAGGTCCGCTTTGTTCATGATTTTGATAACAGGCTTGTCACCACGTAACTGCCCTACCATCGGGTTTTCGCTACTGTATGGAATACGAGCATCCAGCACTTCAATAATGACATCCATCTGCGGCATGATCTCTTTGATCTCATTGCGCGCTTTATTCATATGCCCTGGGAACCACTGTATTCCTGCTCTACTCATTTGATTTATATTACCTTTATTTTCAGGCTCTTGGCCATGGGTACTAATGTGGGTACTAAAAGTAAAGATATGCTATTAGTACTTATCTAATATAGGTAGTTTACTACATTGAGTATGATTATTTAAAAGTTTAAGCATCTCTTCTACCTGACTTTCTTTGAACATAAGGATCAAAATCGACGTACTCTTATAAGTGTAATAAAGTGTTTTTATTTCTCCAAGCTGTCAAGTAGAAGCTCCTTGTAAATTTATTTAATGATCTAAGATGCTTTTTTTATTGAGCAACTATCAAGAGCCAAAATCAGAGCTTGCTTTACTTCCACGGCTAAAGCATCTACGACTTTCATGCAAACGGAATTGCCAAATTGTTTGTAAATCTGGCCTTGAGATACCGCATCTACAATATACTCTTCAGGAAAACCTTGTAATCGAGCGCATTCTCTAGGTGTTAACTTCCTGGGGCGTTTACCTAGCTCAGATTGATCAATTAGTATCTCAGAACCATCTTTATAGTAGCGCGCACTTATTGTATTTGTATATTCACTTTCAGCATTGAAAAGTGAATAACCAAAGCCATTTCCTTTCGTTTTATGTTCTTCTTTTCTCCGCTGGTGGCCAGCCCAAAGCTTTTCAGATATCGTGAATTTATCATCACTCGGTGCTATTTCACTTAAATCTTCTAAAATATCACCTACTTTAGTTGGTGTTTTAGGAGGCGTAGGCCACTTAAATAACTCATCAAAATCACATCCATCAAATTGATTCTTATCAAATCCAACTATAAATACCCGCTCTCTATTTTGTGGGGCACCAAAGTCACCAGCTCTAAGTACTTTATAATCAACCCAATAATTTAGTTTCTCTGATAACGCATGTCGTGTTTCTTCACTTAGAGGTACGTCATCAGGTATTTCTAGGTCAAAATTACCTTTTAAAATATCTAAAATAGTTTTTAAAGTACGGCCTTTATCATGCCCTTGAAGCTGTTTAACATTCTCAAGTACAAAAGCTTTGGGTTTTTTTTCAGTAAGAATTCTTTGAATTTCAAAGAACATTGTTCCACGGGTATCATTAAAACCTTGCTTTAGGCCAGCTTGAGAGAAAGCTTGGCAAGGGAAACCACCTAAAAGTATGTCATGATCTGGAATATCTGATGCAGCAATTTGAGTGATATCACCGTTGGGCATTTCACCAAAGTTAGTTAAATATGTTTTTTGAGCAAACTTATCCCACTCAGAAGTAAAAACACAGTGTCCACCGAGTTTTTGGAAAGGCAACCTTATACCCCCAATCCCTGCGAATAAGTCTATGAATGAAAATTCAGACTGAGATAAAGGTTTCTGTTTAAATGGTGCATTATCTAGATGTGATTTTAACTCTGACTCTAGATTGAGAATATCAGTTAGCTTTTTTGAAGTCGGTTTGTGTTCACCTGTTTCCCACCCTCTAACTGTTCGTTCGCCAGTAGAAGCCATACCAAGTAAGTTCGCAAATTCAGTCCGGCCTAAACCTAAGCTTTCTCGTATACTTTTGATTTGACTTGCTATATCGTTATTCATTAAAACTTTACTCATGATGCTATTAAACTTGTCCGGTTTTAATCCCGGTAAATATAGCACTGTATAAATGATCAGGCAAGGGAAACAATGTTAAAAGATCTTTCTACATTACGTATTGAAGCAATAGAGAAGGTACAAGCTAATATTTTTAATGAGATTAGCTTATCAAGTACGGATAAAGAAAAAATCTATTTAGAGTTTATCGGCTACTTTAAAAATTTGAATACGAGCCTCCTTTCTGACTCTATAAAACTCGTAAATAGAAGCAAACAGACAGCATATATTCCTTTTAGTTGGTTTGCTCGTTTACAACAATGTGTTGGTTTTATTGAAGGGCTAATTGAGTACTTAGCTGTTTTAGATAGAATCAAAAACGAATCTGGAGTTGATCATAAAGTATTTGAATCGCTGCCTTCTCTAAATTGGAAGTCAAAATTTACAAATGAGGAGTTAGATAAGCTATATACTTTTCTGAATAGTAACTTGAGTGAAGAAGATATATCTTTTTTTGAAGACTTCTTAGAGGGGCGAAGCTGGCTAGAAGTTAAGAATGAAGAGAGGGGGGAGTTGCAAGGTCGAAAATTGTCACGAAGAAATGATGAAATAATCGCCTCAAGTGTAATCAAAGTTTGTTCTCTCATCCAAGAGAATTCAGGGAAAATTGAGTTACTTATTGAGTTATTGAGCGAAAAGCCAAGCTTAAGAAAATTCCTAGAAGAAAAGAATACTATCCCTGATGGCGAGGTTCTAAGAAATACCAAATCCGTAGAAGATAAAAACTTATTTCAATATAAATCCAATGCAGGTAAAGGTCTTAATAAGGTTTATTATGGCGCTCCGGGTACAGGAAAAAGCCATCGTATAGATAAAGTAACAGAAAGCCATTCTCGATATGTAACGGTATTTCACCCAGACACGCAATATAGTGATCTTGTAGGTGTTTTAAAGCCTGTTATGGTCGATGCCAATGGTGAAAAGAAGATTTCTTATAAGTTTAGGCCAGGGCCCTTCACTAAGGCGCTTATAGAGGCTCTAAATGATACTACTAAACATGTTTATCTTGTAATTGAAGAACTTAATAGAGCACCTGCAGCAGCTGTTTTTGGTGAGATATTCCAACTATTAGATAGAAATGCGCAGGGTGAAAGTCAATATAAGATAGAAGTATCAGATCCTGATATGTTGCTCCACATCAAGGAGCATCTAAATGAGCCTGATAAGTTTCATAAGCTTTACTTACCCTCAAACTTCTCAATTCTAGCAACGATGAATAGTAGCGATCAATCAGTCATGCCAATGGATACAGCCTTTAAGAGACGTTGGTTATTCGAATATTTACCAATAGATTTTACTAAAGCAGGTAATGGTAATTTTGAGATTGCACTTTCTGACGGTGAGAAGATAGAAGTGCCTTGGAAAGTATTTGCAGAAGTTGTTAATGATACTTTGTCTTCCTTACAAGTACCAGAAGATCGCCTACTAGGACACCGCTTTGTATCTGATGATGAGCTTACGAGTATTGAGGAAGCCAATAATACATTAAAAGGTAAAATATTAGTTTACCTCTGGGATGATGTACTTCGCCATGGAAAGCGTGATGTGATTTTTAATACATCAGAAGTAAGCACTTTTGGTCAGTTGTCGCATAAATTTGGAGAAGGTGCTCCTATTTTCTCCGAAACATTTGAAATTAAACTACAAGAGACGTTAAACAGCGCACAAAAAGCCCAAGAAGTGGCCGCAGATGAACAAGCAGAATAGATGTAATTAAAAATGCGTAAATTACACCTATTTGAAGACAGGCAAAGTATTGTAAAAGCAATGCCCAAGAAGTTAGTTCAAAAACTGGATCAACTAGGGCTTCTTTACAGTAATAAGCAAAAAGTAATGTTTTGTGGCTTAATTAGCTTTGATGATCAAATTGCAGTGTTCCTTCCACGGAACAGTGATTTTGTAGAAGCTGATGAATTAAGTCAAAAGGAGGTGTGTGCGACACTTTTGAAGGCACTGAAGCGTTATTTAGATAACAAAGACAACGCTATAAATGCTGATGAATTAATTGATGAAGGGGTATATGGAAAGGAGTACCTAGGTTTAATATTTGCCTTATTTGAAGACTACTTCAACAATGGTCTTTTTACACGTCGAGTATCCGAGAGGAAGGTAAACTCAGGTAAAATAGATTGGAACCGTACTATTAAGCAATCTATACCATATATGTCAGGCGACAGTCCTGTTTATTTAGAGTTAGCTGGTTCTATCAAACGCGTATACTCTAATTGTGAAACTGCGAGGATCCATGCTGAAATATTACGCAAGTTAGATCAAAAAATTGGGTGGTTAATTAATGTTGATGGAGCAATAACTAGACAGCTTATCGATGTTCCTGCCTCATTACTGAATAATGATGCGAAGCTTTATCACCTGAGTAATGAGCTAACAAGAGCATATTCAGATCGCGATATTTATCTCATTAAACAGTTAATAAATTATCTTAAATTAGAAAGTATGTCTCAGCAAAGTGACTTCTCTATTGGTGTAAAAAGGTTTGAAGGCATGTGGGAACATATGCTGTCAAAAACACTGAAAAACGTATTTCCTATTAACAAAAAGCTAGCTAAGCCTGTATATAAAATAAATGGTGAATTGAAGCTGGCTAGTAGGAAAGGACAAAGAACCGATATAGTGCTTAGAGATCCTAAAACTGGTGACTTCACTGTTATTGACGCTAAATATTACTCTGCAAAAAGCATTGAGACGGCTCCAGGATGGCCTGATTTAGTTAAGCAATTTTTCTACGCAAGGGCTGTGAAATCAATATATCCTGAGAACAATGTCTCTAATATGTTTATCTTCCCTGGTAAGAATGGACCAATTGAATCTGCACAAATGGCTGAGCCAACTAAGTGCGAGATTCAAGAGGAAAACTTGCTTGATGAATATCCTGTGATCTCTTGTCTTTTTCATTGCCCAACAAAAATTCTATCGATATACATATCAGGTAGATACATTAATTAACAGCTACGGTACACTTCTAATGTACCGTGGCTGTTTATGGATTTTATTCACGCTTTAATATATTTTTGTATTTACCTATTAAGATACTTTTATCGAGATCAGGTTGTCCTTGCCTTGCCATGTACGATGAAAATCTAGACTGAATATCTTTCAAAAAAATACCTGCCACTGTAGCTTCCCTATTGAACTCTTGATATTGGTTAACTTCAATGGTTTCGATATTTTGTAAGTCAATTAATTTGGCATTTAGATCACTATATTCTGGTAAAAGAGCATATTTATCTCTTTGCCCTTTGACTATTTCCCCAATGATTTTTTCAATCGTTTTTGCTGGATCATCTGCTTTAATAATTCCCTTTTCTAAAAATGATTCTCTCAAAACAGGTATTAATGGAGCTAGTATTACTTTGTTAGCGTTTATTTTTAACGTGCCATCTTCATTAACTTTTCTTACCGCTACATCACATGCTGGTGAGATATTAATAAAATACTTATTGTTTTGGCTAATAATATCACCAGTAGCTATATGTTTTTGTATAGGAGGTTTAATGTAATACTCTGCAGGGTGGAAATACCTTGACTCCCCATCGCTATACTCTGCCAAATACTCACTCAAATGGCTCAAGGCATACCTTAAAAGGGTTTTTTCTGAACTTTGTTCGGTTGTTGAGGCAATATTCTTGTAGTCATTTGCAAGGTGCTCCCAAAAAATCTTTTTTAAATGCTCTTCGATCAAACCTCTTCCACCAAGGATTTTAGTAATCCCAGTTTTAAAAATTTCTTTTAATTCTTTTAATATTTCAACATATTGAACTTCGTCATCACGATTGTATGAGGTAATGAATGGGCTAGGATAATTTACTATGTCATTATCTAGGTTGCCTAAATTACCGGACACGATATAAATAGGAAATCTATGCTGCTCTAAAACTCTTCTAATTACTTTGTTCCCTGATGCTTGATTATTTTCTTCACCTTCAAGGTTTAAGTCGATTATTGCTCCATCAAACTTTTCAGAAGATATTTGTTGAAGCGCATTATCGGAATTTTTCTCTCTAGTGATCTCTATTCTTATTCTATCAGTATCGTCTTCATTTAGTTCTTCGATTGCATCTGTGTATAAGTCATACTGATCATTATCATCTTCTACGATTAAAAGCTTTAATTCTTGTTTCATAATTATTCTTCCAAGTTGAATGTTAGTTCAAAACATGCCCCATGTTCTAAACTTTGAGCAGAAATGCTACCGCCCATTCTTTTCATTGACTCGCCCGCTAGGGCTAAGCCTAAGCCTGTGCCCTTTTGGTCTGGCCGCATACTGTAGTTGGGCTCAAAAATAAGCTCTAAATTATTACCTTCAAACCCTGGGCCATTATCAATAAACTCAACAAAAACTTTGTTATGTTCTTGATAAATATCGACAGATATTAGCTTTTCATCTTGGTCTTTTAACCAATAAATACTATTTTCTAATAAATTTGAGAAAACAGTCATAATATCAAAATCATAGCCTTTTATTTCAATATCATTACTTGGTGAGTTGATTTTATAGACAATATTTTCAGACTTAAGCTCTGATTGAAAAATATCAAAGCATTCAGATACTTGATCAACTAAGTTATAGCTTTTTACAGAGCCTTTTCTTACTCTTGCCAAAGGTTCTATTCGCTTAAATAGTTTTGTAAGTCCTTTAGTGTGTTCTTTAACAGAGTGTGAACGTTTTCTGAGCTTCTCCTCAAGAATAGTATCATGTTCCTGTCCTAACTTGTGTGCCCAATTTGTTATTCTAGGAACTGTCTCGGAGATATATTTAATATGTTTCCGGCCTTCATGTAGAAGAACGTGAGTAATTTTACCTAGAGATGCTTGTCCTTGATAAGTTGCAATAGTCTCTTTGATTTTTCTAAGATATTCTGACTTTTTCTCACTATCAGATTCTAGTTCTTTGCTTACAACTTTTTCGACAGTTAAAAGGTTTCCATGGGATAAGCCATGCTTTAATAATTGAGTGGATATTCGTTTTTTAATTGATGAAAAGTCGAAAAGCTCCTCGAGCTCGGCATCAACAGCACCTGTTTTGAAATACTTAGATGTTAGACGCCTATACTGACTTCGTCTTGCTTCTAATTCATTTAAAACGACTTTTACAGAGTGGATAAGGCCAAAATAGTAATTGTTTTCTACAAGCCCATCTCGTGCACTTTTCTCTTCTAAACCTGAGCTTTCTTCAGAACGGATATATACCAAACCAATGATTTGATTATGCCCCACTTTATTTGATTGCTGTACTCTTCGCTTATCTAAGTCTAGCCAATCAAATGAAGGATCGCCGTATGGTCTGATCCGAAATTGTTCTCTGTAAAGGCCAACGCCGTATGTTTCGTCTAAAATTTTACGAGCATCTTGTTTGCCAACAAACTCTCCAGTGTCAGGATCTTTTAAACCCCGCTTTATGATATTGTCAATATTGCTTGGGTCTCTATCATAAACTCTAAGGTCAATAAATATTTCACCGGGCCTATTTTGGTTTTCTTTACTAGAGATAGGAATGTTAACTTCTATTTTTTCTAGGCCTAAGTTTGATAAATTCTGATTTTCAAAATATAGAGTAGCGTTTCCTTTTGAACTAATCTTACCTGAAATTTTATAGTCATAAACTGAGAGAATTGGGAAGGGTTTTAAGTTAATAGTTCTTGATGCGTACCGAGGATTCGGGAAGTTTAGGAATTCAAGAGTCATCGAGAAGCTATCGTGAGATATTTCGTAACCCTGTTGTTCAGCTGCTTTATAGACCTCTTCAGGTGATAAAAGGTTTCTAAGTTCAGTAAGGAGCTTTTGTATTTGTTTATCATTCCAAATATCGTTAACAACCTTTTCAGTAACATTCTTTTTAATAACTTTTATGGATGTTCCGTTTTTTTTGTCCGTATCAGTTTCTTTAACTTCAAGTTTAAATTGGTCCAAAAACTCAACTTCAGCTAGTTTTTTCATATCAAGCTTGAGGTATGTTTTTTTACCGTCTTGAACTGAGCTTAGGATTATTATGTCTCCTAAGATAGAGGCAGCAAATCGACCAATACCTTTTCTTCCTTGTAAAGCTCGATTCTTTGAGCTCTTTTTTCTTAATAATTTATCATCTGTTGCTGGGACTAACCATTTATTTACGATGATGTCTAAGCTCATGCCATGACCTTGATCAATTACCTCAATAATGAGGCTTGTCTTTTCATTGTCATAGTTAAATTTAATACTCGCATCCGGTGAGTCTGCGTCATATGCATTTTTAACGAGCTCTACAATAGCTGCATAACTATCTTTTACTAAATCTTGGCCAATAGTTCTTAATAAGCGAGCAGCAGGCCTTATACTTTTTGTTAATGTAGTCATAAAAATCCAGCAAAATCCTTTAATTAAAATTGATACTACATGTTATTGCTTCTAAAGTCTTCTTGGGAAAATATTTAATTTGAAGTTGAGATTACACCCAGTGATAGAAAAAGTATTCCTAACTCATGAAAGTTGTCATACTCTAGAATTTTGGCACTGGTACTATTATAAATTTCAGGCTCTTCCGCACTCCCTTCATTATTAGCTTCAATAACTGTATATCGTGTCGTATTCTCCTCTTTTTGCTCTTCTTCAGCATAGTCCACCCATAGAAAATAATAATGTTCATCTACTTTGAAATAGAAACTTGGGCAAAGGTAATTGTGCCAGCTGTTATCTATTAGATATGGATGCTCTTTTAAATCAACGCCTAGGTCAAAGTCTTGGCCAAATTCTTGTTTGTATAAACTCACTTGTGCACCTCTTGAAATAAATGATTTTGCAATAACTCTGGTGGATCCTGTAAATCAGCATCAATAGGGATCACCGCATCGCCTTGCGCATATTCAAATCCAGCAGTTAATGCAGCCTCCTTACCAAAATTACGGCTCAGTTGAAGGCAAACTACAGATGAAAAACTGTTGTTTAACTGGCACATCATTTTCCACGACTCATCTGTACTCCCATCGTCAATGTAGATTAATTCGAACCGGTACTCAGGCAGTGTCGCAATCACTGTACACAATTTATGATGTACCGTATTAAGTACCTCTTGTTCATTAAACGCTGGGACTATTAAAGAGATAAGCGCCCTATTGGTGAAACGTATTTTGCGCTGCATACAGGCCATATTTGACCTATCAATGGCAACTATTCGCTTGGTCATAACTCTGTTCCAATTATTGCATTTAGCGCAGTTTAAAATTAACAATGTCGAAAAAATGTCTACGTTGGGACGACTTTTTTCGACCTGCTACTCGGCAAGATCAGTTATTTTGAGGTGACTTGTTATGCAGTTTTTTCGTTTCTTATGTGTTGGAGGAGTGGGCTGCGTCGTTGACTGGAGTGTTTTTAGCACGCTTTTAGCTAGTTCATCTACACCATTTTTCGCAAGATTAATCGCATTTTGGTGCGCAGTGATTACAACATGGTTAGGTAATAGGCTTTTCACTTTTACACAAGCACAACGAGTGCAAATTATTAGTCAGCTGTCTAAGCATATACTTATCAGCCATTTATTTGGCATTGTGAACCTAAGTGTATTTTGGCTTTTTTTACCACTTACCAACGTACATGCTGCATTTGTCTTGAGTATTCTCTTAGCGACGGCAGGCAATTTCCTTTGTAGCAAACTGTGGGTATATAAGCCTGCTAGTCACTAATGTTTTTAAAGCGTAAACTTAGACAGCAGCGCTTCTTGTTCATGGGCGTTTTTAGCGAGTTCTTCGCTGGCATTATATTGTTTGTCTGAAAAGCTGCCGACCTCCACGCTAATATCGTTGATATGTATTGTATTTTTATTGATTTCTTCAATCACCACACTTTGCTCTTCTATGGCGGTTGCGATTTGAATATTGCGATCCATAAGCTCTTTTACTGCTTCTGAGATTTCTTCTAGCATATGTGTCGCTTGCTCGGTTTGCGACACACATTGCTGGGTTTTATCGCGGCTGCTTCCCATAGATTGCTGAACTTGAATGGACGAGGCTTGGATCTGGTCGATCATGGATTTAATTTCGGTGGTGGATTCCTGCGTTTTTGATGCTAAAGAACGCACTTCATCGGCCACAACCGCAAAACCACGACCTTGCTCTCCGGCACGTGCGGCTTCAATTGCAGCATTAAGTGCCAATAGATTGGTTTGTTCTGCAATGCCATTGATGACCGAAAGAATATTCTCAATATTTTGGCTGTATTCTGCAAGTTGCGTACTCAACTCGTACGATGCAGTAATATCGTCAGCCAAAGCATTAATTTGGCTTCGCGCTTTAAAGAATATCTCTTGCCCTTCGGAGGTCTTTTCATTTACAGAGGTGATAGAGCTTGCGGCTTGCTGCGCGTTACCTGCGATTTCGGTCGAGGTAGTACTCATTTCATTCATCGCGGTAGCGAGGTTTTCAATTAGGCTAACTTGTTGATCAAGTTTCTGTGAAGAATGCGTCGACAGCTCTTTGGCGGCATCACTGCTTATCACCACGTCGTCTGCACGTTCTTTTACATTACTTACTAACCCATGCAAAAAGCCCAAGAACAAATTAAATTGTCGCGCTACCGTGCCGCACTCATCTTCGTTAACAATTTTTAAGCGCTGAGTTAAGTCACCGCCCCCACTTGCCATGCCGGTGATTGCAGATTCCAAATCCCGTAATGGTTGGAGTAAGTGAATTGCTAACGTCCGTACGCAGAATACTCCAATAGCCACGGCTAAAATAGCAATGATCAGGGAGTTTATTGTAATTTCAGTCAGTGTTTTGTAGGCTTTTGATTTATCGATTAATACCGCCAAATACCAGTCCGTACCAAAGGTGTTATCAAGCGAATGTAAGTAAAACAACCTTTTGCCTTCTTTGGTATCCACTTCTTGCAACTTATCTACGCTATCTAAGCGTAAAGCTGGATATACCTGTTGCAATTTTTTGCCGTTAAATTCGGCATGTTGATGAGAAATGACATTACCAGACTTATCGACCAAAAAGGCATAACCCGTGTTATCGAAGTTGACCTGATTGACACTATTGGCGATGGTTTTTAGGCTTAAATCTCCCCCAATTACCCCTTTAAAATTACCGTTCACTATGATGGGAGACACCACCGACAGCAATAATTCACCTGTCGCTGCGTCAGTATATGGACTGGTATAAACGGTTTTATTTTGGTTTTTACCAAGCTTATACCAAGCTCGTTCTCTAAAATCGACACCTGGAGGATTTTTGCGAGCGGGGTTGTTCGACCTGAGCCCTTCTTCATTAGCCAAAGTACCAAAAGCCAGCAAAAATTCGTTTTTAAACACTGGTGTATTCAACGCTTGTTGAAAGTTATCATCGCTAAAGTTTTGCTCTAACTGACTTTTTATCACATTAATTTGCGTTGCTTTACCGGCCAGCCAATTCTCTATGCTCACAGCCAGCAATTGCGTGCTATCCGTTACATAGGCATGAGTTTTGGTTTTCACCGAATCACTAACAAACCAATAAGTAGAAAGCGTCGTCGTGGTGATGATCAATAAGATCACTATGGCAGAAGTCACAGAGAACTTAGTGCGGATCTTCATATTCAACAGCCTGAATAAAAAGTGCTCGAATATCAAAAGTGTTGTCTATAATTCGATTATTGGCAACTGAGCGATGTAAAAACCATGAATTTTACTTTGAGCAACTCAACCGCACTGATTGGCCTAGCCTGTTTACTGACTTCTTCAGCAGCTTTGGCAGTCGAGCGACCTGTCACCATGGCCGACATTGAAAATCTTGAGCGGCAATTGGCTGAGCTTAAAGCTCGGTTTATGACCCAAAATAGCGAACCAAAGGCCGCAGCCCCAGTGGCAAAATCAACACCACAAAGTGACCCGGTAAAACCACCTACTGAGCACTCAACCACGCTCAAAACCTATGCCACAATACGCCCGACATTTGGCGTAATCAATCAAGATGATACAAGTAACTGGGATGTTCGTGATGCCTTATCCCACGCAGGGATTAAAGTGACACATGAATTTATGCCGGGCTGGCAGGCCGAACTTCATGGTGAATGGGGCATCGATCTCGCCAATGAAGGAAATTTTGGCAAATCACGTCGTGCTTATACAGCGCTAGGTACACCGTATGGTCGGTTTGGCATTGGCAAACAAAGGCCTGCACAGTATCTGTTTATTGCCGAATACGTTGATATTTTTAATCACGCCAGCAGCCCATTTGCTTACGATCCAGAGAGTATTTTTTTCGTTGATAATTTAGTTACTTACCGCTATGAATTGGGACCAATGACGTTTATCGCTGCAGGCCAATTTAATGGGGATAAGGGCGATAATCAAACGGATTTATTCAACACTGGGTTAAGTTACGATAACGCGGGTTTACATGCGGCGATTACTTATCAACAAAACAATGTATACGATAACGAGCAGCATATTGGTGAAAACCAACTCTGGTCTGGTGCGCTGGCTTATCAATTTACCTCCCGCTTTTACGCTGCCATGGCGTATCAGGACAAAGACTATCAACGTGTGGGCGTACTTAATTCTCGACAAGGCCACACCTTTGATCTTTCGTTGGCCTATCAACTCGCAAAACACTATAAACTCAAAACCGGATATTTTGATTTTGATGACGGTTACGGCAGTCATGATCCGCTTAATCAAAGCTTCGATGGCTACAATGTTACACTTGAGTGGCTGCCAACACCGCCCCTCAGAGTGCACTTGGAGTACTTAAACAAGTCCTTCGACAACCAAATCGATATGGACTCCATCTCTATTGGCTTTAGGTACGATTACAAGCAAGAGTGGCAATTTGATTAACCAAGATCACAGGATCTTGTGATAATAATTTTTCAATTTGGTTTGATTTATACATCAAGTATTCAAGTGAGGGTGGTACACTCGCGCAAGGCTTAGAAGTATTCAAGTTTGAAGAGGCGGTATGAACCACGCTCCTATTCCACTCAATATCACCGCAAGCGCCAAAATCGAGAGCATTGTGGTGCTACATGGCTTGTACATGTCTGGTTTTGTGATGCGTCCGCTTAGCGCTCGATTAGGTAAATCGGGCTACCGTATTCTCAATTTAAGCTATAACACGTTAACACCAAATATTGATGAGATCTGCGCCGCTATTGATACTTTTGTTGGCGACCGCCCCGCTGCACTCGTTTGCCACTCCATGGGAGGCTTAGTTGCAAGAGCGTATTTAGAGCGAGACTCTATAGCGAGCAAGCAAGTAAAAAAAGTGGTGACCTTAGGGACACCACATAAAGGCAGTGCCATTGCCAAGCATATGCACGACAAAGGACTGGAGCTACTGTTAAAAAACAGTGTGGAGTTTTTATTATCTAACAATCAAGATTGGCCTTTCGACGCCAAGCTTTACAGTATTGCCGGTGACTTACCTATTGGACTAATGCCACTGCTACAAAAAGGTAGCCAGTCGGATGGCACTGTGTTGTTAGAAGAAACCAAGCTCAGTGGCATGGCCGAGCACAAAGTATTTCATCTCAGCCATACCAGCTTAATATATTCCCGTGCGGTAATGAACTATATTTGCGAGCTGTTAGAGAGGCCTTAGTGCTCTGCACTTGCAGCTACTTTGTAAGCAATCACTGCGATCAAGCCAACTAATAACGGCACTGGCGCAGCAATATAGCCAAAGGTATCTGAGTTTGCGATGCTTGCGCCAGCTAAGTGACCTACTAGCCCAACAACAAAAGCCACTAAAGCGATAACAACGACGACGAGTTCCATTTTATGTTCTGATTTTGTTTTGCCTTTCATACTCATTTCCTCAAGTAGTAGACACCGCGTTTTTTGTGTCTTGATGAAATGATTATGCGCTTATGATGCGGTGATATTTTGACCTAAATCAAGTTTAAAACCGCCAAAATACGAACGAGATTAAACACTTGTCTTAGATCAAAAACTACGCGCTCTGGTAAGGCTTTGGGAAAAGTTGGCAAGCTTTATTCCCGCCAAGTATTCATGCCATCTTGTTATTTTTGAGTGCCTTTTAGGGTTTCATCTTGTTTTTTACCACGCTCATCCCAACGTCATATTGTATTAATATTTGATATGTTTTTATTTTATTGATTGATTTTTCCGATTAAACACTTTGATTTTAATCATTGGGCAATCACCTAAGGTTGCGCCATACTGACTGTGAATCAACAAGGAGCATCGCATGACAAACATTAATTCTATCGGTTTAGACAAAGCCAAGAGCCAAGCGCTAGTAACGTCACTTAATACGCTACTAAGCAGCTACCAAATTCAATATATGAATGCCCGTGGTTTTCACTGGAACATCAAAGGTCGTGAGTTTTTTGAACTGCACCTAAAATTTGAAGAAATTTATACGCTATTGCTTGAGAAAGTAGATGAAATCGCAGAGCGTATTTTGACGATTGAAGGCAACCCATTGCATGCGTTTTCTGATTATTTGGAAACCAGTAAAATTCAAGAAGCAAAAGGGATCAGCAATGGTACGCAAGCACTAGAAACCTTGCTTGATGGCTACACAACGCTTATTTCTATGCAGCGTGAGATTCTAGCGCAGGCGGGCGAAGCCGAAGATGAAGGCACAGCCGCGTTAATGAGCGACTACATCAAAGAGCAAGAAAAGCTGGTGTGGATGCTTAAAGCGTATTTAAACTAAGATAGGTCGGGCTAAGGCTGCGATATACAAGTCGAGCTAAAGCTACGACCTACAATCGAGCCAGCTCCTACTCAGGTTATCCTCTGGTAGGAGCGAGTTCACCTCGCGATCTTTTATCTCGCTGTTGTCGAGCTAAGACTTGGATGTACGAGTCGAGCTAAAGCTACGACCTACAAACCGTGGCAGCTACGACCTACTATCCAATAAGCTGATAAAGAATGCCATTTCTAGTGCTCTTTCATGTAGGCTTTTAAATCGGCCTGACGCACCACCGTGACCCGCTTCCAAGTCGGTTTTAAAGACCAGTACGCTATCGTCCGTTTTATATTCTCTAAGCTTAGCAACCCACTTCATGGGCTCCCAATACTGCACTTGTGAATCGTGAAGGCCTGTGGTCACGAGAATATTTGGATAGGCTTTGGCTTCAATATTGTCATACGGCGAATACGCTAAAATATTCTGGTAGTCCGCTTCATTATTCGGATTACCCCATTCATCATACTCGTTGGTGGTCAATGGGATTGACTCATCCAACATGGTAGTTAACACATCCAAGAAAGGCACATGGCAGCCTAACCCTAAATACAGCTCTGGAGCTTGGTTTGCAATTGCACCCATTAACAGGCCACCTGCACTTCCACCTGATGCAAACACTTTGTCTTTATGGCCGTAGCCCTGCTCAACCAAGGCCTTGGTAACATCAATAAAGTCGTTGAAGGTATTTTGCTTATGCGCTTTTTTGCCTTGCTCATACCATTCACGACCAAGCATCTCAGAACCTCGAATGTGCGCAATCGCGTATACAAACCCTCTATCTAACAGGCTTAGAATTTGACTAGAGAAGTTTGGGTCGATAGTAATACCATAAGAACCATAACCATACTGCAATAGTGGATTGCTACCGTCTTGATTAAACTTATCTTTGCGATACACCAAAGATACAGGGACTTTAACGCCATCTCTTGCAGTAATATGCAGACGTTCAGAGTGATAATATTCTGGTTTAAAATCGCCTAACACTTGCTGCTGCTTTTTCAGCGTCTTCTTACCTGTGGTTAAGTCACAATCGTACACTGAGCTTGGAGTTGTCATGCTCGAATAGTGAATACGAATATTACTTGAATTTGGCTCAGGGTTATTTCCGACCGTAGCAAAATAACAAGCATCATCAAATCCAAGGTGATAGCTCTGCCCTTGATAATCGTGGACAACAAAACGGATCTGCCCTTGTTCACGCTCAGTCAGCACAAAGTGACTGTTGAACAGCTCCAAGCCTTCTAATAGTACATGGTCGCGATGGGCGACTAACTCTTCCCATTGCTCGACATCACCAACGGTTGCCGCTGTTGCACGCATTAAGCGGAAGTTTTTAGCATTCTTGTTACTCAGGATGTAAAAGAACTCTCCCATTTTTTCAAGACCATATTCATGGCCAATTTCTCTTGGAATTAGGGTGCTAAACTCACCGCAAGGATCGTTTGCATCCAGTATTAACTGATCGCTCGTTTCCGTCGCAGCGAGATAGATATAAATAGCGCTTTCGTCACGACTTTTACCCAATCCCATATAAAATTGGCGATCTTGCTCTTCAAACACCAAAATATCATCGCTTTGTGGCGTTCCCAACACATGGCGATACACTTGGAAGCCGAGCAACGTTTGCTCGTCTTTTTTGACATAAAATACGGTTTTATTGTCGTTCGCCCAAATGACCTGACCTTCCGTGTTATACAGCACGTCTTGCAGTAATGTATTGGTATTTAAATCAAGAAACTTGATGGTATAAATTCGACGCCCGTCAGTATCTTCGCTATAGGCAAGCAGTTGCTCATCTGGGCTTACGGTAATATCACCGATGTCATAAAACTCGTTGCCAGCAGCTAACTGATTAATGTCTAACAGCAGTTTTTTATCCGACAAATCTTCTTGTGATGCGCGATAATACTTAGCATATTCCTCATCACCACTCACTTCACTCACATACCAATAGTTGCCATCTTTTGCGGGCACTGAGCTATCGTCTTTTACGATACGACCTTTCATTTCTTCAAACAGCTGGGTTTGCAACGCTTGGTGAGGCGCCATTTGCGCTTCACAGTAATCATTCTCTGCTTTGAGGTGTGCCAACACATCAGCATTTTTACGCTCGTCATCACGCATCCAGTAGTAGTTGTCGATACGCTCATGATTATGGTGCAGCAAGGATTTCGGCTGCTTTTTGGCTAGCGGTTGAGTTTTTTCCATCACCAAGTTGTCATCCTAAATTCGTTATTTTTCGCCAGTGTATCATGATTCAAGAGCCATACCAGCGCACAAAGAAAAAGGCCGAGCATCACTGCGCGGCCTTTAGATTATTGAGTGTAGACGAGAGTTTCTAAGCTTCTGCTTTCTCTAGTTGGTTATCGTCAGATTTAGGCTTGCGTCTGATCTTCGCTTTTAAGCGTGAACCCGCACCCTGCACATCCGTTAAGATGATGTATAAAGCTGGCACTAACACAAGCGTGATAAGCGTTGCGAATAGCACTGCAAACCCAAGTGATACCGCCATCGGAATAACAAACCTTGCTTGTAGACTGGTTTCAAAGATGATTGGCATGACACCGGCAAACGTCGTGATAGAGGTTAGCGTGATTGCCCTAAAGCGTGCACAACCCGCTTCAATAACAGCCTCTTTAAGCTTAACGCCCTCAGCACGTGCTTGGTTGATATAGTCCGTCATTACCAAGGAGTCGTTGATCACAACCCCAGCAGCGGCTACCAATCCAAACATAGACATAGTACTCATATCTAAGCCAAACACTAAGTGACCCCATAGCGCGCCAACTAAGCTAAACGGGATTACCGACATCACGATAAGCGGTTGTGCATAGCTCTTAAGCGGTACAGCCAATAGGATATAAACCATCAACATACCAGCGGCAAAGAATAAGATCTGCTCACTGGTTTGCGCTTGACGCTCTTCCACGCTACCACCTAGCTTAGTTTTTACGCCTGGGAACTGTTTTAGTAGCTCTGGTAAGATATTTTCTTCGATATTCTTAACCACGGCATCTGGCTCAATCAGCTCTTCATCGATGCTACCGTATACATATACCGTTCTAAAGCCATCTTCACGACGAATATAATTGATACCCGGCTTCTCGGTGAACTCTACAACATCGCCTAGCATCACTTCTTTGCCTTTTGGCGTTGTGATGATAGTACGCTTAAGTGAAGCCAAAGCTTTACGATCAAGTTCAGGATAACGCACCATCACTTTGATCTCTTCGCCATCACGAATAACACGCTGTGCTTCGCCACCGTAGAAGCTATTACCAACCTGAATCGCAACATCGGCAAGTTGCAAGCCAAGCTCATAAGCCACTGGCTTAAGCGCGATCTGCATTTCTTTACTCGCAGGGTCAATACTCGAGCTAATATCAAATAACCCAGGTTGCTGCTGCAACATTGAAATAAGCTGTCTGCCCGCTGCATTGAGAGTCTCGATATCAGAACCTAGCAAGCGATAACCAAATTCACCCTCACCACCACTTTGATCGCCAACACTGTCATACACAATAATTGACTTCACTGCAGTGATCTCTGGCATTGCCTCGCGCCAACGGCGTGCAAGTTCAAAAGCCGTAAATGGTCTTTGCTCTTCGTCCACTAACGTCGATAACACTGAGCCCTTAGTGCGGCTCTGGTTCCAAGAATATACATCCTTAATCATGCCTTGACCGAACTCTTGGGCAATCTCTTTATCGACATTGCGTACCATTAACTCAATAGACTGCATCGCTGTAATGGTCTGCTCGTCTGATACGTTGTCGTTCATGGTAATTTCGATCTTTGGATAATCTTCAGGCACCTTAGGGAACGGAATAAAGCGCACTAAGTTCGAAGTTACTAAGCTAAAGCTAAATACCAGCATCGCCACAAAAGTTAATAATACGGTCCAGCGCCAGTCAACACAGCGCTGAATAAAGCGTCTGTATGGTCCGTTTACAAATGCGAAGAACTTCTTGTTAAATGCAGCACGACGACTGTTTGGACGTAGTGGTTTAATCTTAGTGTGAGCAATGTGCGCAGGCAAAATCCATTTGGATTCAATCAAACTGAATACCAAGCACAGAATAATAACGCCCGAGATTGACTTAAAGAATGCACTTTCAGGACCAGATGAGAACAACATAGGTGCAAACACAGCAATGGTTGTTAATACACCGAAGGTTGCTGGCGTTGCAACACGCTTAGCGCCAATTACCACATTCTTAACGCTGTGACCTTTGCGTTCAATTTCGGAGTAGGCGGACTCCCCTATGACGATGGCGTCATCCACCACGATCCCAAGTACCATGATAAAGGCGAACAGCGATACAATATTAATGCTGATCCCAAGTGCTGGCATAAATAGGAACGCACCAAGGAAACACACCGGCAAGCCAATCATTACCCATAGCGCTAATTTGAAGCGTAGGAAAATAGTCAGCATGATGGCGACGAGTAACGCCCCCTGTAACATATTGCTCTTCATCATCTCGAGTCGAGCATTCAGGTAGTACGTCATATCAACGATTGGTTCTAATCTTAAGCCTGCAGGCAACTTAGCGTTTTTCTCTTCGATATATTTATGTACCGCCTTCGCGATTGGGATCATATTTTGGTCTTTGGTCGCTTTAACCGACAGGAATACCGCATTTTCACCATTCAAACGGAAGTAATATTCACCTTCAGTCAGACCATCTTTAATTTCTGCGATATCTTGAAGATAAATTTTGGCGCCGTTATCACCGACCTTAACTGGAATGTTTCTAAACTCATTACCGCGGTACATTTGGTTTTCAACACGCACTGCAATAATTCCAGATTCGGTCCTGATTTGACCTGCTGAAATGTTGGTCGAATAACGTCTAATTGCGCTACTTACATCACTAATCGTTAGGTTGTAACGGCGCAGAGCGTCTGGATCAACTTCAATACCAATCTCATAGTCTGGGGTTGAACGGTCAACCAGTGAAATCGTTGGAATTTCGAGTAATTCATCCTCGATTTCTTTGGCAATTGGCTTGAGTGCATTCAACGGTAGATTACCAGCCAGCGCGATGTTCACCACGTCTTGACGAAATTCTATAAGCTGAACCTGCACAGGCTCCATGGACGCTGGAAAGGTCGCGATACTATTCACACGCGAGCGAATTTTATCTTCTACTTCCGTTAAGTCTTCATCTTTATAGATTTCAAGTTGCGCACTACCGCTGCCTCTAGCAGCACGGTAAACCCCTTTTTTGATTTCTGTAACGTCTTTTAATGCTTCTTCAATTTTGATCAAGATCCCCTCTTCAATTTCTTGAGGAGACGCGCCAGGATACACGGCTGACACCGTTACATAATTGATCTCAAAGTTTGGAAACATTTGCCTTTGGATAGTCATATAACTGATAAAACCCATTATCAGTATGAAGACCATCAACAAGTTTGCCGCTACCGTATTATTCGCAAAATAAGCGATAATACCGCGCTGCGATGCTTTTTCTATATCACTCATGGTCGCTCCTTGCTGTTACAGCTTTTCCGGCTGACTACTTGGCTTTGATGAAGAGTCCGTGCCAGCAACTTTAACTTCCATGCCTTTTTGTGGATATTCAGGTGGTGTCATGACCACTTTATCGCGACTTGTGATGCCATCACCAATTAGGAAGAACTCACCCTCTTCGCGGATAACTTGCACTTTACGTGGCTCAAGCTGGTTATCTTGATTAAGCAACCAAACCGACTGATTATTCACGATATCTTGAGGTAGACGGTAGATTTGCTTTAACGTTTTACCCGCAAAGCTAACTTGTACATACGTACCGTATTTTATCGCTGGCTGGCGCGTTGTAAGACCATACGGGTCATTGATACGTACCACTAGGTTGTTCATACGTGTTTGTTGGTCAACAGTACCTAAATCTCTATCAATTACCGCTTCACGAGTAAAAGCGCTCACACCACGTTGATAAACCGTAGCAGCAAGGCCTGCCACTCGCTCAGGTAAAAACACAGAATCAAAACCCGCGATAGGAATAATCACTTCGGCAGTTTCGATGTTATTGACCGTACCAACTGAGCTACCCATAGAAACGAACTGACCAAGACCAACGTCTTTTTTCACCACTAGTGCGTTATAAGGCGCGATAACTTCGCAGTTTTCTAGGTCTCGCTTTGCACGCTGCAGTGCAGCTTTTGCCGATTTTACTGAGGCTTTGGCGCTCATGACCTGCGGTTTACGTAAAAATAGGTCGGTATGCTTTTTATTTGGAAATCTTCTTGCTTCATCAGCGGCAACATCAGCTTGTGCTTGCTCTTCGATAAGCTGCGCCTCGGCTCTGGCAAGTTCTGCTTCTGCTTGTAGCAACGCGGCTTCGTAGTTATCTTGCTCAATACGCAGTAACACCTCGCCTTTTTGTACCACACCGCCTTCAACAAAGTTAGGGTGCCAGTATTCAACTTCGCCCGATACTTGAATAGAAAGTTGTGTACTTTCTAGCGGTTTTACTTCGCCATAGCTTTGGATCACAACTTGGTGATCTTGCGCAGCGAGAGTTTCAACTTCAACAACAGGACGAGAATCGACTTCTTGCTTCTCAGGTTCACTCTTAGCAACGGCATTGACGAACATAAATCCGACAACACCGACTATAAGCACGGTAAAGGGTAGAATCCATTTTAAAGTTTTAGCTTGCATGACAGTACCTATTGATAATTTCCTGACCGTATAGTACCAAGTTTAGCGCGTTCTCGGATGTGACATTTGTAAGAATCTGTTACACCTTTAGAACAACTTTTTATAACTATCGAAAAACAGCGGAAATTATAAAGTAATTTCAAACAATTAAGCACCAAAACCTTTGATTTATAAAGGTCTTTCTAAGTGCGACTTTTGTGAGTTATATAACAATTTTTTCGGCTTTTTGTCACATTTATCTCCCTAGATCTGCTTAGTGACATGGTGAAGCTCAAGCGCTAGAACGATACAGCCTACCAATACGATAGCGAACAACAGATAGATCCCAAGCAGCGGACTCAAGATGCCAAACATACTCGCCACAACTAAAGACAAGAAAACAGCAATAAACACCGCGACTAACACGAGATAAGCCCGGCTCCAACACTGCTCGATAAGAACATCGCGTACCTTAGCACCGACTAAACGCTTAATATTAAAGACTGGCGCATTTAATATGGCGAGGTAGCCGAGCAAACCATACATACCAGCAATTACCTGTATCAACATCATCAGTGCGATCATCAGCCCAGCTAAAAAGCTCAGCTTGGCTGTTTTGTTGAGTTGCTGCATACGTAATTTAATATCGACGAGCTTTAAAATAGATTGGCTTGGGTTTTGTTGTTTGTACAAGGCGGTAACCGTATGCAAGTCAAACTTCTCTCCCGCTTTGGCTCGCACCAGAATATTTCCACTAATAAAATTAAAAGGCAGATAAGCCAAGGCTTGTACTTGGGAGGTATGGCTAAAGGTGTTTTCAACAATACCCACAAGGGTAATAGGGCGCTGATTCCTGTCGTAGATGGTCATGCCGATATCTGCTGCTGTTACGCCAAGGCGCTGCGCTAACAGCTGATTGAGCACCACTTTTTTCCCTGAACTATTGATAGCTAAGTCATCCTCAGAGAATCCGCCACCAGCAATAAACCTGAGACCTGAGGTGCTAAAGTAATTTGGCCCGCTGAGCTGCAAATAAGCGACAACTGAGTTGCTGCCATCATCACGCAAGCTTAGCGGCTCCAGAAACACAAACTCGTGGGGTAATACGCCAGCCAGAGCAGCACTCTCGACACTTGGGTGCTGCCTAAGCGCCGACAAGTTTGTCATCGCTTGATTATATCTTGCTTGAATAGCACCTGAGCTGCGGTCGTAGTTACTTTGCTGTAACTCAACAAAATAAAGGTTATTTGAGTTAAAACCACTTGGGGTATTTAGCTGCCCGCCAAAGTAGCTCAATAGCCAAAACGCAAAGCTCATTGTGACTATGCCCACACCGATTTGCAATCCGAGTAAGGCTTGGCTCATTGACTTAGGTAATTGTTTGACCTGTCCCTTTCCTGAGCCACTTAGTTGACTACGAATATCCTTAAATGACACCTGAGACATTGCCAGTTTTACAAACACCAGTGCACAGAGTTGAGCAAAAGCAACTACCAATAAGAAGCTCCACCAAGGAAGTTTGAGCCAAACAGCATGGGCTAGGGTCTCCTTCGACCAAAACTGCATTAGCCAAACGCCAGCATTCGCTATCCCTATGGCAAGCAATGACGCAAACAAAAAAATCAAGGCAATATAACGCCACTGTTCGAGTTGCAGATTGCCGCGCTTAGCACCGAGTACAACCGCCAGTGCCAGCTGGTTTTGTTTGGCTTTAAAATCTAACAAGTAGAGTGAAAATGCATTCACTAAGGTAATGACAAGCAGCCCAACGCCTGCAAATGCTAACCATTGCGTCGTTGTTCTTAGCTGCCCTTTTAATTTATCCGCAAGTGGTGACAACGAAAATCTGAGCGTCGCACGACCAGATATCGCTTGTTCTAATTGTGCTTGCTCAAATGCAGCTTGAAACTGCGCTTGCAAAAGCGTTAATTGCAGCAGCGCATTTTCTTGTTTTATGCGACCCACAAGAAATAAGTCGCTTCTTACCGCCAAGTGATCCATACCCGTAATATGGTCACCCATCATCTGTGCAAATGGCAAGAATACCTCACTCATCCGATTAGATTGATATAACTGCGGTTCGGACTCATCGCACGCGACCACTCCCACCACGATATAACGACGGTCATCAAGTTGAATGCTCTGTTCTATAATATTTTCATCGGGTAAATGTTGCTGCACAAAGCACTCTGTCACAACGACTTCATTAGGTGCGGTACCAAGCCCATTACTTTGGGAAAACCACCTCCCTTCCTTTAAAGTAATATTAAAGAGCGAAAAGAAATCATCACTGACGTAAGTTGTCTCAATCCTCGGCTCAACCACTGAACCACGTAATAAGCTGTGGCTATACAATACTGCGGAGGCTTTATCAAACAGTTGCTGATCTTGAGCAAGCTGCCACGCAACAGGCGTAGAGATAGCATTTTCCATGATTGCCTTGCCATGTTCATCTAGCATATCACCCTGTAGCCATACGAGTTTATCGCTTTGTGGATAAGGTAACGGCTGATAAGCTTGCCATGATAAGCCAATACTTAGCATCATAGCGGCGAAAGCGCCGCTCAATAACCCGGCTAACGTTAGATTTAACCTAAGTCTATACCTCAATCGCCCCAATAGCTGATGCCATAATGTCATGCTTATCCCTTCCCTAATTCAGATGGGTTGATTAATGCATTGAGTGGCCTGCGTAGTATTTGTTGTAGTGAAAAGTACAAACACGAACTCGACACCAACACTATCCCCACTGCCGCAATCGAAAAATCTGCCACATTAAATGTTTGTTGAAAGTATGGCGACAATAATAAACACCCTGTCAGGGAGATCATTAACGCAATACCTATGTGCTTAAAGTGGGTAGTAAAATCCTCTCGAGTTAGATCGCTGTGTTTGGCCCCCAGCACCATTTTCGTGCCGTAATAAGAAACCTTAAGTGATTGGCTATAACGAAAGACACCAAACAGGCCAATAATCACGAGCAGCAACACCAACGCAAAGATAAACAGTGATCCATAGGTAACCAAGGTATCAGTCAACAGGTATTGCTCACGCTGCGCTGTAAGTGATTTAAAACTAAAGATTTTCAATGCTGGATGAACTTGTGTAAGTAGCGCTGCAAAATGGGATTTAGTAACTGGCTGCTGAGTCTTAATTAACGCCGTATTACTTCCTTGTACTGCTCGATACACATGGGGCAGTGCGGGTTCGCCTGGCACGGCTAAATCAGCAACGACACCAATAATTTCAAACGCTGCATCTTCGTCAGTAATGTTAAAACTCAAGCGCTTGCCTAGCGCCTTTTCCTCTCCACCTAGTTGCTCGGCAAAGGTTTTATTGATAATTAACTGCTGCTCACCGCGGCGCACCGCTTCACTATCGAAAAACTGACCTTGAAGTAACGGTAAAGAAAAAAACTCAAGATAACCACTATCCACAACTCGGCCAACTGGATGCAAGCGTTCGAGCGTCTCGACTTCTTGCAATGACCAAGTGCCAACGCCTTGCCCGATGGGTGAACGGCTTCGACTCACCACGATGACTTCTGCGGTATTGGCTAGGGCTTCACTGGCTTGACGCATGACTTCTCGGTATTCGTCTCTCAGCATTGTGTCAGGAGCATAAAACGTGACTTCGTATTTATTCTTGAGATCTACCGCATAAGCATTTTTGAGATGAGAGATGGCAGCAACACCGACATTAAAGCAGAAGAAGGTCAAGATAATAGAAATACTTAACTGACTCACCGCCATGATCCGTTGTACTCGCTCACTCACAACAACGGCATTCCCCTTACCGCTTTGTTTTAGCATGTGCGTTAAGTGACGAAAGCGTATTGCTGACATTCCAGCTAACAACAATAACCAGCTCGTCAATAAAGCGACCAATCCCAGTGCAAGCACACTTTGCCAAGTTAACGAAATCAGCTGCGCTTGCGGCAACAGCCCTACTAGTTCTTTTTGTAGCCACTGGCAGATAACATAAGACGATCCAATTGCAACCACGAGTGATACGAAGCAAAGTACTAGCAGTGGTAACCACTGCATCAGCGCAATATCTCTTATTTTTGCTCCCACCACTGCCTGAATTGCCAGCCGGCGCTGGATCTGACTGAGTCTTGCAAGGTATAAATTACTGATATTTAATAGCGCTATACCAAGTAAACCAAGCGATACCACAAACATTCCAAATAACAATAAGGGAGACTTACCGAGCATAATTGATTTCAGCGACACCGCACGAATGCCAATATGCCACTTCGCAAAATACTCACTGTCGCTCACTTTGCTGCGCCAAAGTGTGTTCATTTCGTTGGAAAGCGAGAGGCTGACTTGTTCATGCTCCACCCCTGTAGCCAGTTTACCCACCATCAAGTTAAGCGCATAACGGTTCCACCAGTAAGGCTTAGCTTCCTCTGAGGTTAGGTTGTATTGCCAAGGTAGCCATACCGCAGTGTTGTGCATCAGCTTTTTTAAGTTAGGTTCATAAAACCGCTCTGCCGCCACCCCGACAATCGTGAACTCTCGCTCATCCAGACGCAGCGTTTTATTTAAAATATCAGGATCGCCATTGAAGTGACTTTGCCAAGCTTGAAAGCTCAGTACTGCAACAGGGTTGCTCTCATCGACAGATTCAGTAATAACCCGCCCCATCGCAAGCGGCATATCAAAAATACTAAACCACTGTGGCGAGACATAAGCTGATTCAACTTGAGGCGTATCAGCATCTGAGGTAAGTAACTGCTCGGCATAATGCACCATCGCCAGTTGCTCCATTGCGACTGGTTTATGCTCGTATAAATGCATCAATGATGGGTAGTTAAAGGCTTCGCTGCTCTCGTTGCCATTTTCATCAAACATCGGATATTCAAGTTTAACAATACGTTCTGCATCCGGGTATGGTAGAGGTGAGAAATACAGGCTATGTAACATCCCCATCGCGACCAGCATCACAACGAATACGCAGCTCAGCGTGGTCACTACACTAACATGGTAAATATTTGCACGGCCTAAGTTGAACACTTGCATGGTGCCCTCTCTATGCTCGTTGACTAACAGATTGAGCAGAAGCGACGGTACCTAACAGCTCACCATCAAACAATTTCACCTGCCTTGGAGCCATATCGGCATAACGTGGATCGTGCGTCACCATACAAACTGTGGTGCCTTGCTGATGCAATTCAGCGATTAATTGCATCACCTGATCGCCACTTTTCGAATCTAAGTTACCTGTCGGTTCGTCCACCAGTAGAATGCTTGGCTCGGTCACCAAAGCACGAGCAATCGCGACACGCTGCTGCTGCCCGCCTGATAGCTGATTTGGCTTGTGTTGAACACGATGCGACAGTCCAACCTTTTGTAAACAAGACTCGACTCGCTGCTTTACTTCAACCTTACTCAGCTTTTCAGAGCGATACTTTAGCGGTAAAGCAACGTTATCGAATACCGAAATTTCATCAATGAGATTAAAAGCCTGAAAGACAAACCCAATATGCTCATTGCGAAGCTCAGCGGCTTGATCAAGCGTCAGCGTTGTCACATCATGAGCACCAATCGTATAACTACCACTTGTCGCTTGGTCAATTAAACCAATAATGGATAGCAAAGTAGATTTACCGCATCCTGATGGGCCAGAGATCGAAATAAAATCGCCTTTTGCTATTTCCAGTGAAATATTTCTCAGTGCGTGTGTTTGCAGCTCTTCGGTTTCGAACACTTTATTAATATTTTTAAGCACTATCATTTTGATATTCCTACTCTAATAAGATTGTCTCATCTAGACTGGCAAGATAGGCTAGATCAGAAATGATTAATCGTCTCCCGGCTTCAACGCCAGAATCTATAACAATATATTTCCCAGTTGAAGCACCAAAAGTGATTTCTATCGGCTTTGCGGTGTCATCACTAGTCAGTGCAAATAAGGTCTGCGTTTGATTATCTTTGGCATTGGCGGGGCGTTGTACATAAGTGGCATTGGCAAGATGCTTAATGGCGACGCTGGCAGAAATGCTCAGCTGCGCTCGCGCCTGCTTCGGTAAGGCATTTGGTAAACTCACCTCTACTTCCACGCTATTGTTTGTCACCACCGGGTCAACTCGGATCACTTTGCCTTTTACTTTATTGGCTTGCATGTTCACCATCACATCTTGCCCAGTTTCAACCCAGCGCACTTGGGATTGTGGCACAGACAATACCGCCACCAACGACTGGTTAGAGCCAATTAATGCTAACTCGTCACCAACATTGACTCGTTGCCCAAGCGCCAGAGGCATTCGCTCAATAACCCCTGAGGTACTAGCTCTAATCTCTAGTTGCTGTTGTTTTTCTAGCAAGTTATTGAGTTCTTGCTCGCGAATATTAATTTCTTCATTGGCAAGGGTAAGCGCCGAACCATGCAGTGCTTGCAGCTGTTTAGCTTGCTGTTCTAGCATGGTAATTTCATGTTGTAAGGTACTCAAACTAGTTTCAGTTTGGGCAAAATTAAGCGCGGAAATAATGCCTTGTTGTGCAAGGTTTTGCTCAGCACGATGACGCAACACTAAGGTTTTTAACTCCCCCCGCTTTTGCATCAGCTGTTTTTGTTCGTTTAACTGCTCCCTTTGCTGAGAGAGTAGCAGCTGCTCTTTTATTGCCCACGACTGACGCAAAGCTTGTTTGGCTTGCTGAACTTGCAACACCAGATCAGGACTCATGAGCTCAGCAATCACATCACCTTTACGAATAATTGCGCCCGCTTTGTGATGGATCACTTTAACAATGGCCGCACTTTGCGCGTTTAACAAAAACTGCTCAGCACTACGTAACTCTCCAAAGCTATCTACTGACAACGTAAGCGGACCTTGTTTCACCTCCGCGACCAGTATTTCAGCGCGCATCACACTGGAATGAAATGCCCATTGTTGCCACAGCAAATAGACAACTATCACCGACATTAAACAGACAACAACGATGTAATGTGTGGTTTTTTTTGGCTTGGCCGGTTTGACTAAATCCATTTCCTCTCCTAACTGAATAAGCGCTAAGAGCGAGAACTATGCCAAATTGAAATAACATTACATTTCAGCATGTTAAAAATCACGTAACTGAAAAAGTCAGCTGATATTCCGAAATCGGAGCATTCACTCCGGGATCGGAGATTAAAGGCAGTAGATGCAGTTTATCTTTTGTGGGGCTCTAAATAAGTACACAACAAGTCAAAAACACAAGGTATCAACGACTCTGCGTACTATGGTAACGAATACAGCCTAAACGAGGTGATGAACGACCTGACTGCCGCTATTTTCGTTGCTGATAAGAGTGCAACGACACTGAGCCAAAACCTGAAAATAGAGTACGTTTCTCGCTTAATTAATGTTGCAGGATTGAGCAAAGCGAGCAAATACGACAATTTGGCAAAAGCCACTGCACTATTCCAACTGCAGAGTATTTTGGATAAGAGCACAGCTTGGGGTGCCGATCAGGCAACTAAGGCACATAAAGCGTATATTGACCGTATGATCACAAAAGCGCTTGAAGCGTAACTCAAAAATTTTTGTATTGCGCAAGTGAAGTTAGCGAAAACGTTATGGGCTAGCAATTTGCTAGCCCATGTTTTATCTGTTTATATCACTAAGCTAAAGCAGGTTTAGAGCGATAGTACTGAATACAACCTAATTGCGCCGCATTAGTCAGTAAAATCATCACAAACATCAATACATGAGCCACGCTAACATGACCTAAGCTCAGTTCAGCAGCCAATCCAATTCCTCCAGCTAAAAACTGCAGTGAAAAATACCTAGCGCTTAAGTTAGAGACATCACCGCTTTTTATCGTTTTATAGGTTTGTGGCATAACTCGAATTGAGCTCATCACTAGCCCTAAGTAAGTTAACGCATTTAACAACGCCGCTGCTTCGATGTCCTTTGCCAATAAAAGCCCAAATGGCAACGTCGACAAACCAAGCAAAAGTGCTAATTGATTACGCTGTTTCGAGCTTGCGTTGTACCGAATAAAATAATATAAAATAAGTGCACTTAAAGAGCCTGTAATAACAAAAGGTAGCACCATAAAAAAACGTTCAAAGAAAACGTTGTAGGCAATAAAGTAAGAGCTTTGTGCAACACCAAAACTCATCATTAACAGTGATACACCTGACACACTGCGATTTTTACGGATCTTCCTAATCAAAGGAACAAAGCTTAAAACCAAAACGAAGGAAGAAACGATCGGTAAATATTCGCTCAATGCCAACTCCAAATGTCTAAATTGTTGCTAAGTTAAAGTGCTGTAAAACCTTTAAAAACACATTGTAAATTTATGATTTTTAAGGTTTTATTTTTGAAGGCGCGCATTTTAAGAGCTAAGTTTTAAAATACAACTGGACGCCGAACATCCAACTTTGAATAGATGGCAAGGCTGGAATACAGGTGTATATAAATAAATACAAGGAATTACGATGAAGTGGCTACTCATTATACTTACTAGCATTGGCTTGAGCGGATGCAATTCCACTCACACCACTACAGCTGACACGAAACAGAAGGTAGACGTAACTTCTTTATTCAACCACTCTCTTTTTACGCTGAAACCAGTGCAAACTGAAGCTGAAATTTTCGCTTTACCTGAATCCGAACAGCAAGCTGCAATCTCCTTTTTTGGCAAATATGCAGATGCCAACATGAGAGATGACCAAGTATTAGGAAGATTCCTAGACGCAAAATTGGATAACTTTTCTTACGATGGAGAAACGCTTACTGCGACTGAAGCAACGCTCAACAGAGCTGGCAATTGCATTTCTCTTGCCGTATTAACACAAGCGTACGCCAATGTATTAGGGATCAAAACAAGTTATGCTAAAGTTGACAGCTATCCAATGTTTCGGAAGCACGAAAAGTTTATCATCACCTCAAGCCATTTTAAAACCAAGTTATTCGCAAATAGGGCGACAGAAGGTGGTGAGAATGAACAACAAACTTTGATTAAAGGTACTGTCGTTGATTACTTCCCAGATCAAGATAGTGTGTTTTCTGGAAACGCACAGTATGAAGATTTAGTCGCAAAGTTTTATACTAACTTAGCCGTTTCTGCTCTGCTGGAAGCTGATTATGACCTAAGTTACTCTTTATTGTCTGCTGCGCTCAAATACGCCCCAAGAGACGCTGAAGCTATCAATACTGCCGCGCTGTTACATAAGCATGTTGGTGATATAAATAGTGCGAAGCAAATCTATGGTTATGCCTTCAACAATCATCTCACCAGCACCAACCTGTTATTGAATTACCTTAACTATGTTCCCAAAGACCAAACTAATCTCAAGAATATGATCCTAGCGGAGCTTGAACAAAGCCCTGCATCCCCTTTCGATACCCTCTCGTTAGCTTCCAGCTACATTGAACAACAACGCTATAAAAAAGCCAAAAAACTTATTGAGCCTTTATTGCTGAATTATCATTACTTGCCGGAAGTTTATGTCGAGCTTGGAAAAATTGCTTATTTAGAGCAAAGATACCAAACCGCATCTGAATATTTTGAGCAAGCTGTCAATAAGTCTAGAGAGCAGTATAAAAAGGACCTATACATCGCCAAGCAAAAAATGTTGAACCATTTATTGGTTCGTAATGAGGATATAAAATAAGGAATGACACAAGTTAAGTAAAACTTATGTTAAAACAATATATATAAAACTTTACAAAATACATTATTGTTTCTATTTTGGTGTGTGGATGTTCAAAAAACATACCACCACTAGTCGTGCTCTACAGTGCACCCAAGGCTTGGTTCGGTATTGAACGACGCCCAACTTTTTATCTCAAGTTGGATAACCACACACTCAAAAGGAATAACAATGAAACGACACATTCTTGTCACAGCATTAGGTTTAGCATCTGGTATCGCGATGGCACAAGCGCCATTAACGGAAGCTCAGATGATGGAATATACCAGCAAAGCTAGTAAAGCAATGATTGGTAAAAAGTATGAACTCAACCTTCCGCTTATTACTCAAAGCAGCGCTACAAGTACTTCAACGTCTACACAGACCATTGTGCAAACGGTTTCACACCCAGATGCAAGCTACATCAAACTACACTTTAAAAACCTCAATCTTGCAAACGGCGGTAAACTCGTTGTTCGCTCGGAAGATAGTGGCGAGCGCTATGAATATACCCAAGCAAACCTCCGCGCTGCAACAGTTGATCCAAACCTCGGCGATGACGGCGTTAAACAGTTTTCTGCTATGTCAGTCTCTGCTGATAAAGTCATCATTGAATATACCTCAGGCCAAGATAATGCGGGCAAAACACCCGAGATCGACTTTTACTATCATGGTACTGAAGGGCAAGCAACTGTTGAGGGCATGACCGATGTGACGCCCATGTCAACTTGTGGTGCAATGGAACGTAAAGACGTGCAGTGCTGGGCGCAATCGCATCCGGTAGAGTTCGAGCGTTCACGTCCAGTCGCCAGACTGCTTATGAACGGCAGTCGTTTATGTACGGGTTGGCGTGTTGGTGCAGATAACCGCATGTTTACCAATAATCACTGTGTGGGATCAGCATCAGAGCTGGCAAATACTGAGGTATGGTTTAACTATCAAAGCACGAGCTGTAACGGCAGCCAGCGCGAAACTGTGGTAAAGGTCACAGGCAAAGACTTCCTTAAAACAGATTACACGCTAGATTATACGCTGTTTACCATCAATGATTTCGCTAAGGCCCAGCCGTTTGGTTACTTTGGCTTAGATGTGCGTAATCCATCGCAGGGCGAGCGTATTTACATACCTCAGCATGGTTCAGGTAACCCTAAAGAGCTGTCGATTGAGTCTGATCAAGACACCAATGGACTATGCTCTGTGAACCAAGCAACGGCGAATGGTCGAGGTACTGGTACAGATATAGGCTATTACTGCGACACTATTGGTGGCTCATCAGGTTCACCCGTACTTGCAGCCTCAACCAATAATGTTGTTGCGCTACACCACTTAGGTGGCTGTACCAATAAGGGCGCTAAAATTAGCTTAATTTGGCCTCAGGTTTCTACTCACTTTGGTGGCCAAATTCCTGTTGGTGATAATGGCACTACCGATCCATTGCCTGTTGCGTTATTTACTTACAGCTGTAATGACCTAAGCTGCAGCTTCGATGGTTCAGGATCTAGCTCACCAAAGGGTTCTATTACACAGCATAGTTGGCAGTTTGGTGACGGCGCATCCGCCTCAGGCGCGCAAACTTCACATAGCTTCACAAACTCTGGCAGCTATACCGTAGAACTCACCGTGACAGATAGTAATGGCGACACCGCGTCAACAACACAACAAGTTGCCGTAACGCTACCGGGTGAAGAGCAAAAGCTTATCAAGGGAGTTGCAAAAACGGGGCTTGCTGGTGCTAGCGGCAGTGAAACTTTCTTCTATTACGATGCGCCAGCTGGCGCAAATACAGTGACATTTAACACTAGCGGTGGCACTGGTGATGCTGATATGTATGTACTAAAAGGCACAGAGCCCACAACCAGTAATTGGACTTGTCGTCCTTATCGCTCTGGCAATACTGAATCTTGCAGCCTCAATGAAGGGGCTGGACGTTATTGGGTGATGATCCGCGGATATAATGCATACTCAGATTTGCAAATCGTAGCAGATCACAACTAGCCTAAACTTCGAATAAACAAACTGAATGATTTGCGGGGGCTCACCCCCGCTTTTTTGATAGCAATCTTCAGCGATTACCTACAACTCATACCAAACACTAAACCAAACACGGTTTTCATTGGTCATGTTACGCCCCTCTATACGACCCACTCCAGCACTAAACTGTAGATCGGTTAATCCTGCAGGAGCAAAATCAGCGGCCTTGTCTAATATTACTCGAGACAAAGGTAAGCGCATCTTAATACCGTAATTTTGCCCAATTACTTCTCCATCTAACTGATGCTGCTTATAAAATAACTTAGGTTTACCCTGCTGCCATGAAGTTGCAAATTCATAGCCTAAATAGCGGCTTCCCGTAGCAAATAGATGCGGTAACACAGGCTCGCTGACAGCGTGTAAACTGTTACTAATACTAGTGCTGGTAAGCGCTCCACCACCCACAGATAGAGGCAATTTGCTGCTGTAGCGGCTATCGACCGATGCGTAGAATGGAATTTGCCATGCTTTAGCGAACAGATTCACCTGATAATCAAAACCATCTAATTCACCTAGCCACTGAGCTGCAGAGACTTGCAGTGCTACACCATGCTGCTGCGTATCCCACATTGCTCGACCGTTAAAGCCGTAACGTCCGCCGCTCCATGTCTTTTCACCATGTTGCACTCGAATAACCCCCAATTCAGGAGCGAGGTAATTCAATGCTTCACCAAAACGATAGCTAGATGACAAAGCAAATTGCTTAAAGCTGCGTTCATTCAAAGTGTTTGCTTGTAGCGAGTGAGACTGCTTATCCGCTTCTAGCTCTTGATATCCAGCATCAAACGTTGTTTTCCAGTTTTCATGACGATATTCGAATTGGGCGAATGCACCCATCAACGCGCCATTATTGATACTTTTCTCAGCTCCAAGCTGCCAAGCAAGTTGGCGCAGCACATCCTGCCCTTTTAGTGACACGCCCAAACTATCAAAGGAAGCGCTATTTAATGCGCCAGATAAGGCGATAGAATAAGACTGCTCGAAAACAGAATAATCAGAACTGGGCAGCGCAGTTTGATCTATCTTAGCCGCAGGTAATTGATGGGGATGCAGCTCTTTTTGTTCCGCCTCATCCACTTGCTCCAACACGCTCACGGTGCGCCAAGCCGGAGAAACTATTTTGTTAACCTTGACCCCTTCAGGGGTCGCATAGCTCACCAGTAACTGCTGTGAATGGGTAATAATTTGCTCAAGCGGTTTAGCACTTGCAGGTAAGGTCTCAAGTACTTTACTCTCCACATCATAACGCATCACTGCTAAGTGGCCTGCGACTCCAGAAATAAAGTACAACTTGTCATCATCATGAGACCAAGTTAACCCCGAAAGGTATTGATGTGACTTGGGCAAATAGACGATTTCGGTTGCATCATGGCTAAGATCTTTAACAACAAGCTGCCAGCGTTTATTAGGAGTAACATGCACATAAGCTAATGTCGTCTTTTTATTAGAAAGCACAGGAAAGTCATGGACATCACCAAGCTTACTTGTGGTGATTGGCGTTTGCTTGCCTGAGTCCAACTCCATGATCACTAGCTGTGAGTAACCCAAACGGGACACCTCCGCAATAACGGTATTAGAATCAACAATACTAAAGCGGCGAATACCCGCGCCTTCGGTTAGTTGTTTAGGCTTTCCAGTACCAACTTTCCAGACAAATAAATCATTAATAAAGCTATCGTCTGCAGCCGGCGTTTTTGCAACGAAGTAAATATGGCTGTCATTCAGCCATTGGGGGTAATAGATACCAGCAAAATTATGAGCATTAAGCTGCGCGAGTCGCTTCTTTGGAAAGACTTCAGGTGCGATATCCACAATATCTTTAGGATCGGCATTTAATATCGCTTCATTGCGCTTATTAAATTGCTCAATGGCTTCTACATTTTCTTTGCTTTCGTAGATATTGAGTGTGACTTGGCGTTTACGATTTTGCTCTACCACCAAAAACTGACTGCCATCGGGAGAGAACGCGATATCTCGAGCAGCATACGCAAACTGCTGCCAAAGTTCACTCTGTGTCGGGATCAAGGCTTTCTCTTGCTGCATGGCCTGATAGCTATATTCAACAATAAAGCGACGATATAACTGGCTGGCTGGCGCTCCAAAAGCCCCACTAAATGCGGTTTCAAAACTGCGAGATTCCACCGCCTGCACTCTTGTCCACACGGCATCTAACGTCTGTGCGCCATAATTATCCTCAAGCCATGCTAGAAAACGTACGCCGACTAAGTACGCCATGGAATTGGAAAGGTAAGACTTGTCGCCATCATCTAAAGCGCTATAGGTCGGTAATGCGCCTTGCTGCGCGTAATAACGCACAATGCTCTCACTGTAGTTATCGTACAAACGTCCTCGCCCCGTTAATCTAGACTCCAGCAAGGTCGCATAGCCTTCGCTGACCCAACGCGGTAATACCGCATCGAGTAAGTCGGTAATATCGTGCCAATCTCTGAGGTGTTGTCGCCATTGATTACGGCTAGGCTGTGATAGATGAATGAGATGAATATATTCGTGCAAAATGAGCAACTGCTGCCAACTGGTGTTATTTGCGATGACGGAATCAGCTTGAGGTGGCGTTGCTTGCAATGCCATCATTGGTTTATCTGTGCTGGGTAATGCAAAGCCATTGGCCGCATTTTCTGGATCGTAAATAATCACATCAGCACGTTCACTCAATGCTCTGCCTTGTTGTGCCAGTACTTTATCTCGTACCACCTCCAGCTCATTTGCTGCAGAATACGCCCATTGCTGAAGCGACTGGGGATAATGCACATTGAAGTTTTCGGTTTTGATGGTTTGCCACTTAGCCTGTAAACCAAAGCTAGTAAATGCAACAAAAATTATCAGTAGCGCTCGCATTACCTTTCCTAAATAAATCCAGTTGCGCTAGCTTAACAAGAGATATAAAGAAAAAGTGTGCTTTTTAGTAACAATTTCTTGCGCACGCTACACCTTAAAACGTCTATTTTGAGGCAAGCAACATGTTAGTTGCTCTAAATGCGCGTAATTTTCAGTGTTTTTGTGGCTGTGCGAGGGTGATAAACAGGCTAAGTACCCCTAGAGACACAGCAAACACAAAAAATACCACGGTTGAACTCAACCCAGCCTGCCATTTTGCCGCAGCGATTAAACCCGCGCTCAATAACACCGCCAACTTTGCCTTGGTATGTGCATGTGGGTTGAATGATTTGGAGTAGCTATACGCCATAAAGATAAAGCCGCTGGCCAACAGATAAGTGACTAACATGGTAGCTCCTTGCCAAGGTTTTGAAGGAACTTCAATTATATGCTAATGATAATTATTATCAACAAGGTAAAGTGATTTTTATTAATCCACCTAGGTCGGTGTTATGACAACTCAGTTGTCCATCGTGTAACTCTACAATGGTGCGACTAAAGGTTAACCCTATTCCCTGCCCACCTTCTTTGGTGGAATAGAAAGGTGTAAGCATGTTATCTAGGTTGGCAAAGCCTGGGCCATTGTCTTGCACATCAATCACCGCTTGTTGCTGCTGATAATAAGCATGTAGCGTCAACTTGGCATTTTCACCACTGGCCTCAATGGCATTTTTAACTAAGTTAATCAGCACTTGCTCAATTAAAGCTTTATCAAGATTGAGCGTATTCACGGTGCAATTTACTTGGATGTCGGTATCCTCAAATAGCGCAGCAACAGAAGACAGTAACAGCATGATGGAGACTGACTCCCGATCTAACCTTGGGGTTTGCGTAACCTTGGCGTATTGGCTCACAAATTGTTGTAAATGCTGACAACGCTGACCGATTACTCTTAGCGCATGCTGCTCTTTTTCGTCCTTCGCTCTTGCCAATAGGATTTGCGCTAAGGAGCTTACGGGTGTCAAACTGTTGTGGATCTCATGGCTTATTACTCGGATTAAATGTTGCCAAGCAGCCAGCTCCTTTTTACGTAATGCCTTGGTAATATCGAGTGCGACTAGTAAAGAAAACTGCTTACCCTCTTGAAGGAATTCACTGCTTTGCAGCTGCCACCGAGATTGCTGCGCTGTATCTGCAAAATGCCAGTGATTGTCTTGTTGCACCAGCCCAAACTGAGCCGCGCTTATTCCCTTACACTCTAACCAAGGGCGATGATAAAGCGACTCAAATGCACCATTGGCATAAGCAAGTTTGAGTTTTTCGTCAAACATCATAATAGGCGTATTAAGGCTATCTATTAACTGATAAATGATAAACTGCTGACTATGATAGCGGCGCTTTTGGCTGTGAAGCTGTGCACTTAAGGCAAGCAAACGCTGTTCAAACTCAGCTACCACGCCCGCTGTATAATGTGGCTTAATGGTTTGAGTAAAATCACTTTGTGCAATCGCTTCTAGCTGCCAGTTAGCACGCATGGCAATACGTTTAAGGTGAGACAACAGTATTTTTTGTAACCCGCCCAATAGCCCCAACACACCAACCGATACAGCCACAACCCACATTACCTCAAGCTGTAATTGCAGAAGCAGCAAAGTCAGTAAAACCGTACAGCTAATGGTTAACAGCGTACAGTAAGCCCCAAACCGCCACTCAGCGCTAGCCAGATGTTTTAAGACCATATTTTTCCAAACGCCGATAAAGAGAAGAGGCCGTGAGCCCAAGTATTTTAGCAGCTTCTGCGACATTGCCTTGAGCGCGTTGCATCGCTTGCTCAACCATTTCTTGCTCCACTTGTTGCAAGGTCTTACTTGGCATATCACTGGCCACTTTAGGTGCGGCGGTAAAGCGTAGTTGGCAATCACTGAGCTCAATCTGCAAGCCCTCAGCCATTAACACGGCACGCTCCATAACGTGACTTAACTCACGCACATTGCCGGGCCAAGCGTGTTCAATCAACGCAGCTTTAACCGCTGGGCTAAGTTCACGAATTGGCTCACCATACTGCGCACAAAACTTAGCGACAAAATACTCAGCCAACGGCACGATATCGCCAAACCGCTCGGCGAGCCTCGGCACTTCAATCACAATCGTGTTGATGCGATATAACAAGTCTTCTCGGAACTCACCGGCTTTCACTAAAGCGTCTAGATTGGTATTGGTTGCGCAAATAAGTCGGCAATCCGCTTGTTGCGTCTGACTGCTACCCACAACTTCATAACTGCCATTTTCCAGCACCCGCAGTAATTTTGCTTGTAAAGGAAGTGGAATAGTCGCAACTTCATCCAAAAATAATGTGCCCTGCTTTGCCATCGCAAAACGACCAACACGATGCTGCTTTGCATCTGTAAACGCCCCTTTGCTGTGACCAAACATCTCACTTTCGAATAATGACTCTGGCACTGCGCCCATATTCACTTCAACCCAAGGTCCTGCTGAACGATTAGACTGTTGGTGTAACCACTGAGCGAAATGACTTTTGCCCGCGCCACTTGGCCCAGTAAGCAGCACCCGAGCGTCGGTTTTTGCTACTTTTGCAAGCTGCTTATATAAAGATTGCATCGCCTGAGAGCGCCATTGAAACGCGCCACGCTCGCTGTGTTTTGCTACGATACTCGCTTGCTTCAATGATATTTTGAGTTGTTGCTGCACGGCTTGCAACAGCTGCTGATTGTCCCACGGCTTTTCGATAAAGTCGCTCGCACCAAGCTGCATTGCAGATACCGCTAACACGACATTTCCCCAACCGGTAATACAGATCACAGGCACATTAAGGTTGGAGTCACGTAGCCAGCGCAAAAAGTCCAATCCTTCATTGCCTGAAGTGGTATCTCGGGAGAAGTTCATATCGAGCAAGGCTAATGACACTTGCTTAGCGGTGATCAGTGGTTTGGCAAGCTCTAAGGTTGCCGCCTCAATTACATTGAACCCTTGATCTTCTAAAAAGAATACGGCGCTGAGGCGTACTTCGGCGTTATCATCGATAACCAGTATTGTGGGCTTTTCCATAGAGAGAATTTTTATTGTTATAGAGTTTCAGCGGAGCAAGGTGTGCTCCGCGAATATAAAATTATAACCAACGGATGATAGTACTTAGGGTATGGCTTTCACCCGGTGCAAGTTGCACGGCATCGTCCATTACGTTACAAGCTTCTAAACACAACATCTTGTGGTATTCATCATCATTAAAGTTACTTAAACGCTGTGACTTTTCAATCCATGGATTCCAAAGCACACAAGAAGTTGAGTTTTCACGTTTTACTTCAATAATGCCCGCAGGCGTGTTGATGGTTTGTACTGGGCTTGCTTGGGTGTATACCATATCGGTTTCGCGGGCAAAGCCAACCACTTCGGTTTGCTCAAATGGACCTTCATCAAACTCGATATATTTCGCGCCTTGTAACCCGTCTACCGTGGTATTACTGACTTCTGGCGTTGGAAAATACGTATGTAAGGCTTGCGTTAACGTAAATGGCGCATCACCAGTATTGGTATTGGTCAGTCGCACTTCAAGCTTGTCTGATAACACAAACTCGACCTCTAATTGTGACGTGTGTGGCCAGTATTGCGCTTCAACTAAAGTCATTGGTAGTGTGAGTTTAACGGTAATTTCATCGCTTTTTTCTTCAACGCTGTGTGCGCGCCAAAGTAGCTTGCGCGCAACCCCATGAATTGGCCAATCCGCTTTGCTATGTACGCCAAACCAAGGCCAACAGATTGGAATACCACCGCGTACCGGTTTGCCTTCAAGGTAATCTTCCGCCTCAGAAACCCAAATTAAATTGCCTTTACCTGCTGGTGTAAACTCGGTAAGTTGCGCGCCCTGTAAAAAGATCTTTGCTTGGCAAAATGCACTGTCTACCCAAATATACTCAAGTCCGGACTCGGTGCGCTCGATTGAAACTGAAGGTGATAATTCCATGGTGATTCCTACGTCAACTCAATGATATGCCTACCTTACCACTTAAATACTACGAGTAAACTGTTATCCATCCAATTTGAAAGTTATTCAATTATACCAATGCGGTAGCACCGCGAGAGTGTTGCTCTCACGGTTTATGGAACTTGAGGATTGGGCTAAAGCTATACTTTAAATTTGCCCACCAGCTCAGTGAGCGTGCTCGACAATGAATGTAATCTCACGCCATTTTGATTGGTATTCACAGCGATATCACTCACGCTATCCGCGGCATTTTTAATTTCCACCACGTTACGATTAATGTCTTCAGCAACATGTTGCTGCTCTTCAGCTGCGGTGGCGATTTGCGTGTTAAGGTCGCTAATATTGACAATCGCTTGGGTAATTTCACTAAATTGTTGTTGCGCTGAGTTTGTCAGTTCAACCGTTTTCTCCGTGCGCGTTAGGCTGCGCTTCATTTCTCCCGACACCATTTCTGTCATTTTTCTAAGCTTATCAAGCTGAGAAGCGATTTCTTCCGTCGATTCAGAGGTACGCTGCGACAACGCTCGCACTTCATCGGCCACGACAGCAAAACCGCGGCCATGCTCACCTGCCCGTGCCGCCTCAATCGCCGCATTTAATGCCAAAAGATTGGTTTGTTCTGCTATGCCTCGGATCACGCTGAGTATCGACATAATATTTTCGCTTTCGGTGTCGAGCTGCATGATATCTGCGGTTGCCTTGTTGATCACTTCAGATAATGTTGTGACGCTCTCGACAGACTCTGTGATCACCCTTTGGCCCAGCTCAGATGCTTGTTGAGTTTGTCCTGCCAGCTCAGCCGCATTGGCGCAGCTTGCCGCCACTTCGTTTGCGGTTGCCGCCATCTCATTAATTGCGGTGGCAGCCATTTCAAGCGCTTGCTGCTGTTGACTGGTAGCGCCCGTGAGCTGATCAGACTGAGAAGCGGTTTGTCGTGAGGTTTCATTAACTTGCTGCGCACACTCATTAATTTGCGTTACCAGCTCAGCAATGAGATTTAAAAACAAATTAAAGCTCGTCGCCAGTTTGCCTGTTTCATCCTGAGCTTTAATGTCTAAACGCTGCGTTAAATCACCACCGCCTTGCGAAATTTCAGTTAAGCCATCACTCACTTCTACAATGGGCGCTGAGATCAACTTAGAAATATAACTTGCTAGCAATAAAAATACGGTGATCAGGACGGCACTTAGAATCAATATCGTCAGCGTCATCGCATTGGCTGCAGCCATTACCTCACTTTTTTCAACTAAACCAATAAACTTCCAGCCTAATTTGGGTGCTGTATAGATGTTGGCAAAGTAGTCTTGCCCATTAATTTCGAGCTCAAATAGCCCATCTTTATTTTGAGCCAATTCACGATAGCGACCATTAGCAATGTCTGCCAACTTTTTAAATCTATGTTCGGAGAACTTGGCATCGACCAACACATTTCCGGTGTCTTCCACTAGCATTAAATAGCCGGTCTCGCCCAATTTGATATTGCGGATGATTTTGGTCAGCCCTTGCAATGACACATCCATACCTTGGACACCCACGGTTTGACCATTGGCAGTTATCGCTTTTACCGTCGACACAATCACCATATCATCCGGCGCCCAATAATAAGCGCTGGTGCGGATCGTCTCGCCATTTCCTGATTGTCCTGTTTGATACCAAGGACGCTGCCTAGGGTCATAGTTTGCATTCACTTCACCTAGAGGCCACTGAATATAACCACCTTGCTGATTTCCCATGTAGATATAGGCAATGCCGGGATGCGTGTTACCAAAGTGCTCAAATAACGAATATGCTGCTTGCTCTGTTTTGCTTCCAGCTTTGGAATTAAGTCGAGTGGTGCTGGTTGAATCCATATAAGTTTTTACGTCTTGCTGCGCACTCAAGACCTGCGCATGGGTTGCTAAATAGTCTACGTTTTTTGCAATTTCATCAAAAAACATCTGGATACCATTCTCAACCTGTAGCGCCTCTCGATCACTGAGCTCCGAGAAAGTCTCTATCCCCTGCTGCCTAGTTTGACTGATAATAAGCCCCGCGATGATTAACAAAGGAAGCGCGATTGCCGTTGCGAAAGACAGCTTTAATTTTTGCGATATATTCATGAATAAACACCATTTCACAGATAGTAAAAATATAGTGAGGGTTAGGCTATTGAGCAAGAATGACATACAAATGTGATCACTTGTTCGTCTTATATTCATCTTAGGTATGGTTAAATGTTGGGTAACTTTGAGGTCAGATAGGCCGCAGTGTTACTATAGATAATTCAATCAAGGACCATAAAATTTATTTGCTTTCTGCAATGATAGCTTTGGTGGTCTACAATTTGTAAGAGGTTTTTGCGCTCAACCATTTAACAACGGGACAACTATGTTAAAACTTTCAACCATCTCACTCGGATTAGGTCTAGCACTTTGCTCTAATTCAGTGCTTGCCGAAAACTCAGAAATTGACGCGTTAAAGCGCCAATTGGCTGAACTTCAGAAGAAACTCACGCAGCTAGAACAAAAAGAGCAGGCGCGAGCACAACAGGAAAAAATCGCTAAGGCTGAAAAAGCCGAAGCAAAAGCTGAAACTAAAACTCAAGTTGCAGCAGCTGAAACAAAACCGACCATCAAAGTCGGTGGCGCGATCAGAACAAACTACAGCCATACGTCTTATGACGATGACAACAAGAACCGTGGCGGCGATTTTGACTTCGATATTTTCAGATTAAACTTTTCTGGCAATGTCGGTGGCTTTGGCTTAAATGCCGAAATCCGCTTTTTCGACTATATGACTGCGGTAAAATACGCTTATCTCGACTATGACTTTGCCGACCATTGGCAAGCTCAGGTTGGTATGACTAAAGTGCCTTTTGGTAACTCACCTTACAATTCGCACAACTGGTTTTTTAACACCACCTATTATATTGGTCTTGAAGACGACCACGACATGGGGGTGGTATTTAAACGTAAAGTGGCGGACAACTGGCAGCTTGACCTTGGTTTTTTCAAAAACGATGAGCTAGGTGGTGTCGATGGTTACGTGGATGACCGCAGTGATCGCTACTCTTATGACGTGGTGGGTTTCCGTAAAGCGGGCGATGGCGTTTATGACGACCCAACGCAACCAATCGGGGAATACAACACCTTTGTTGGTCGCTACGCGTATCATATTGAACACAATGGTGGCACAACTGAAATTGGCGTCTCTGGTCTTGCCGGTGGCCTTCACGATGGTAATGACCGAGCAGGTGATTACAACGCGTGGGCACTGCATTTAAATAGCAACATTGGCCCTTGGAATTTACAGCTACAACACGGTGAGTACCAGTACGATATTGACGATGTAAACCGTATGGCAGTAGGTGCTTATGCGTTTTATGATTCCATCGCAGCAGAAGCCACTATGTCGAACTTTAATGTAGCGTACAATCTGCCAGTTGAGTTCGGTCCAATTACTGATCTGCAGTTTTATAACGACTTCGGTATTATTTACGACAAATCTGACAACACCGAAGACACTTGGATGAATGTCACAGGTGTGTCACTCGCTGCGGGTGCATTCTTTACCTATGTTGATCTAGTTCACGCGAAAAACCAGCCGTTTATTGGTGGTTCAATCGCGGGCGATAGTGACGAAAGCGAGCGTCGCTTCAACATTAACTTCGGTTATTACTTTTAATCTTTGGGATTAATCTTAGGTATTAAATCAAAAAGGCGATGCACTAGTTGATGCATCGCCTTTTTATTACCTTATTTCCTGTAATACCAATAAGACCAACGTTAGTTTGTGGCAGCTCTCCAACCTAGGCGCTCCGCTTCAGTGGCGGCAAATTGTGGTAAATCTGCGGCAATAAATTGTTTGTGGAGTATTTGCACACCAAGTAAATGATTGATCACGGCATCTAATTGCACTTTGAGTGAATCATCGGCGTCTGGTGAATCATGTAACTCAAATAGCGCATTTACCGCTTCAAAGTCTAATAAACCTGCGGCTTCTACAGCTTGTCTAGATAAGTACTTATCAGCCAACACGCGCATTGCAGCCCACTTTTTCTCATCTGAGTGCGCCGGTGGCGCCATAAATGCAAATTTCTCACGCTCATACAGTACTTCTGGCAGCAGCCCTTTCATCGCTTCACGTAACACATACTTTTCTTTACGGTCTTTAATGCGATATTGCGGGGGAATAGTAAAGGCAAACTCTGCGAGGTGATGATCCAAAAAGGCAGGCCTTGCCTCCATCGAATTGGCCATGTCGACCCTATCTCCACCCCAAGTTAATATTTGCCCTTCAAGCATGGTTTTAATCCATACATACTGGGCTTTGTCGAGTGGATGACGGGACTCTAACATGGCATCATCTAAAGTCTCAGCGATTGCTTTGCCTGCGTCATAACCCGTGAGTAGTTCTCTGTGTTCGGCGGCAACGAGTTGATGGGCAAAGTGACTGCATGACAGCCAAGGCTGTAAACAGCTCGGCGTAAAGCCTACAACTTCGTCTAATGCTGCACTATCGTATTGCTCACGGGAGAGCATGGCACCCTTAAATAATTTATTGCTGTCTTCCAGCATGGTTTGCCACTGGGCTTTTTCGGTGTCATCAAGTTCATCTAAGCCATATAAAAACAGGTCTTTTCTAAATGCGGGATAACCCGCAAAAAGTTCATCGGAGCCCTCTCCGGTCATCACAACTTTATAATTAGACTCGTTAACTTGCTTACTCATCAAATACTTAGCAACACCAAGCGTGTTATAAATGGTTCGTTCGGTATGCCATAAAGTTCGCTCAAAATGGCCATATAGCTCGTCGCCACTTAACGACATAATATGATGATCGGCCTTGGTCGCTTGTGCCATCTGTTTTGCAATTGGCGTTTCATCGTACTCTGCACTATCAAAGCCAATGGTAAAGGCCTTAATTGGTGCTTGTGCCGCAGCTGAAGACAAACCCAAAATGGCGCATGAGTCTATGCCACCACTTAAGTAACAACCTACCGGAACGTCTGCGGTGAGTCTCAACTGCACCGCTTCTAGCAGCTGTTTGCGCACGCCATCAATGTAGTATGCTTCATCTTTGCTATTTAAATACGATTGCGCCGTTGGAAAGTTAATATCCCAATAAGGTCTATCTTCAATGCTAAAACCTTGTTCGCTTCTGGTGATGCTAACAACATGTCCAGGTTTGATTTGATGTACATTCGCAAACGCCGTGCTGCCGGGCACCATGACTTGGATCAGTTGATGAAATAGGCCTTCACTTGAGAATCGGCGCTTAACTTTAGGGTTGGCAAACAGCACCTTCAGTTCTGAGCCAAACACAATTTCGTCTTCTGTTTGGGTGTAGTACAAAGGCTTAATACCAAAGCGGTCTCTCACTAAGTGCAACGTATCGGTTTGTTGGTCATACAACGCAAACGCAAACTCACCGCGCAAATGCGTCAGCATCTCATCGAGACCAAGCTGCTGATATAAGTGCATAGCAATTTCTGAGTCGCTTTTACTTTGGAACCTTGCCCCTTTTGCTACTAGTTCAGCTCGGATCCGCGCGTAATCGTAAAACTCGCCATTGTGCGCCAACATTAGACGCTTATCAGAACTAATAAAGGGCTGTCGACCTCGTTGCTCGTCGAGGTCGATTATCGACAGTCTGGCGTGACTAAATCCCACGCCAGCCATTTGTTTATAGCCAAAACCATCGGGACCACGATGATGTTGAATGGCTGCCATGTTTACCAATAATTGATTATCTATTTGTGTTTGCGCTTGCGTTGAAAAAATACCAGCAATTCCGCACATAATATCTCCCTAAATCACATCCATCACAGTACTGGCGCGCTGCACCATACAGGTCAATAAGGCTTGGCGTAAAAAGACGGCACCACGTGCCTGACTAAAATACCAATTGTGTGGCGTGGCATCTAAACTGGTGCACAACTCTTCACCTCGAGCCAGAGGATGAAGCACTATCGCATCGGGCTTAAAGGGGGAATCTGCACTTAATTTAAATGACTTTCCATAGGTTTCGAAGCTTTCACCAACCCATGCAATGGAATTGATATACACCACATCAAGCTCAGGTAAAACGGCGTTCAAGTCATGGCCGATAGACACTTTGACCCCCGCCTCCTCTAGCTGGGCTAATTGCTCGCTCGACACCGCTTCCTCGACACTCTCGTCGTAGAGCAGGAATATTTCGTCCACAATGCGCGGAAAATGCGTAAACATTTTCAACAGGCTACGCACCGTACGCATTTGGCTCGGCACACCAATCACGCCAATTTTTATAGGACTAAAAGCTTCACTGTCAGGGAGTAATAACGACGGCCGCCATTTGAAGATAGTGTAGAGATCAGACATCGCTTGTGTTGGGTGCTCATCAATGCCATTACCAGCGTTGATAATTGGAATGCGTAGGCTGTGGATCATCTCTTCAATAGACTCCACTGAGGTGTCGCGTAAGACGACACAATCGCCATAATTATTGAACATCTCAGCGACATCTTGCAGCGACTCCCCTTTCGCGATGCCCGTTGAGGAGCGATCAGTGATCGACATAATGTCGCCCCCTAAGCGGTGCCATGCACTTTCAAACGACAGACGGGTGCGGGTGCTGGGTTCATAAAACGCACTGATCAAAATTTTGCCACTAAGCGGCGAGCTGAACCTTGCAGGATTACTTTCATACTTCGCGGCGAGGCGAAACAACTGGATCAGCACATCTCGGTCAAGATGGTCGACACTGATAATGTGCTTATTCTCCAAACAATGCAGCCTGTCACCGTCTTCTTGTATCGCTCTGAGTAATGCTTTGGGATGTGCATCCCCGTAAACATCCGGTTGCGCTCGATTAAACTCTACTTGCTGCGCACTTACCATAACTGCCTCTTTTTAAAATCAATAAGGAACATAACGACAAGGACAACAGGACATAAACAACTGAGCACTATGGCCAGCCAAATTAAACTAGAAAATGCGCCCAATGAGATCATACATCCTCCACTTTGCTTTGCGTGCCCAACGCTTGCCAATGGAATGATTGCTGACTAAAACGCCAAGCAATCACACAAATTAATAACGACACCGCACAAGAAACTAATGCAGCGACATAAAAACCAATATAAAAATACCCAATCAAACCTGATACCGTACCAAGCAACATAGCCCAGCCAGCGCTATTTCCCGTCATTCGCGCAAAGTACAAACCAAATATGATAGGCCAAATGGTGCTGGCGACAAAAGCGCCAGCGAAGTTCAACAAGGCACCCAGCGTGGCGATTTTTGGTAAACATAAGAGCCAAGTCACGACGCCGAGGATGACAATAATCCACTTAGCACTTTTTAAGCGTTCACTATCGCTCGCCTTTGGTTTGATGTATTGCAGGTAAATATCTTGATTGATGAGATCTGACGTTGCGGCGAGCAAGGAGTCCAAACTCGATGCCAGCGCTGAGAACACCACAATGAACAGAATGATCGAGCCGGTATAGCCGAGCACTTGGCTTGCAACCAAGGGTCCCACCATATCGGCGCTAGCGGGATACAAGCCTAAACTCGGCGCTGCCAGCGCAATAAACCCTGTCACGATGGGGATCGGTAGCCACAGTAGACCTGCGATAAAATACGCCTTTTTGCCCACTCCACCTTTAAATGCAAACGCCCTTGACCACCATACGTTGCTGTGAAAAATCTCTCCTAAACCAAAAAAGATATTGTTGAACAAAAACATCACAGCAGCAGGAAAAAGCAGGTCGAGTAGTTTAGGATGGTCACTACTGAGTTTTTGATGAATTGGTTCAAGCCCAACATTCATCGCCACGACAATGGCAATTCCGACGACACCTGCCAAAATAATAATGGCCTGTAGAAAGTCCGTGGCGATCACCGCTTTTAGACCGCCAAACAGCGTGTAGACCACACACATCAGCAGAATAATAGACATACCAAGGTGATAATCTAAGCCACTTAGGGTGTGTAGCAAAATGCCACCGGCCATGCCTAAGCTAACGAGCCAACTCATGGCATACACGAAAGAGATCAGCAAAAAGACCCACCAAGAGAAACGCCCAAACCGCAACCGCATAAAGTCGCCACTGGTGTAGCCGTGGGGCAGTAAAGTTTTGATGCGTTGGCTAAGCGGCGCAAATAGCAGCAATCCGAATGCGGCACAGGCGTAGCCAATCATGCCCCAAATACCAAACTGATAAGTGAGCTGTGGCGCAACTAAAGTGGTGTTACTGGTGACCCAAGTTGCCATCGCAGTGGCGCAAGCAAAGGCCAACCCAACATTTCTACCGGCCAGCGCAAATTCATTATGTGACTGTACGCGCCTGCCAATCCACCAGCCAAAAAATACCCATAGCAAAGCAAACGCCAGGGCGAGACCGAGCGCCAATGAAGCATTTATCATACGCTTTCCTTATCGTGCATTTGCTTATTACCCACCACAATCATTCCTACAAGCAGCACAAATAAGCACAAGCCCAATACAAACAGTGCAAGCGCCAGCGTTAACTGATGATGTTTGACTGTAAATGAGACCGACGTTTGTGCCGAGTTAGCTGAGAGCCCACCTAAGGTAGCGAGATAATCACCATCAGCCAAGCCACTAATGGTTACCGCTTGTTGAGTCGGCTGAAGCGAAAGGGAGAGGGAGTAAGGTTCTGAAAGATGTTGAATAGATAGCTGTGTTGATTGCTGTAGAGGTGGACCTGTGCGCTCAATGTGTAGCGTAATAAACCCAGCAGTCACGACCTCATCGCTCACCCTCAGCGAGGCGGCAAGCCCATTAAAGCTCGCAGCAAGTAAGACTAAGGTTACTACTCGGGCGATCCACATCCTCATAATCCCTAACTGCGGTTATCCAAGTCCGAATTCGCCGCAAGTTTTGCTATCCACATTATTCTAGTAGTAACAAAGACTAGCCCAAGGATCAAATTTGTCTAGTAAAACGCCACCCAGCTTGTTCCTCAATTTACATTTATTCTTTTGTTTCTATTGCTCTTTTTTGAACACATTGCAGCAGCAAATTACTCCCTGCTTCAACATCATGCCAATGACTCCATTCGTCTGGCGCATGGCTAACGCCATTGAGTGATGGAATAAATATCAGCCCCGTGGGACACACTTCTGAAAAAAATTGGCTATCGTGACCAGCACCACTTGGCATGATTTGATAATTCAGCGACAAGGCCTCTGCCTGTTGACTAATAAATTCAACCATCTCAGGTGTGCACTTCATTGGAGACAACCAACTCACCTGCTCGTATTCAAACATTAAATGGTGTTTCCGAGCGATGGCTGAAAGCGCTTTTCGACAGGCAATTTCAAGGTTCTCCATCACCGTTTCGTCCATATCACGCGCAACGATGGTGAAATCCACCTCTCCAGCAATCGTATGTGCAAAACCCGGCTTTAATTCCGCCTTACCGACGGTGATCCTCGTGGTATCCGTACCGTCCTCTGCAATAATGCGATCTAACTGGTAAGCAAAATCAGCCAGCCCCATAAAGGCGTCGCTACGCATCTCCATGGGGGCTGTGCCTGCGTGGTCGGCTTTCCCAATTAATTTCACCATCCATTTAAATACCCCTGAAATCCCTTCCACCACGCCAATCTGAATGCCTTTTTGATCAAGCACGGGCCCTTGCTCTATATGTAATTCAAAAAAACTATTTATTTGCTCAGGTTCCAGTCTTGCATTCAGTGCATCCATAGGGTCTAACCCTTGCGCACGCATGGCATCGCTAAGCATACAGCCATCCGCATCATGACTTGTGAGCAATTGGTGAGGCGTTAATTTTCCAGTGAGCGCTTGCGCCCCGATCATGCCACCAAAGCGCCCTTCTTCTTCGCTGGTACCGATGACCCAAATCGGCCTATCTAATTGCACATTGTGCTCTTTTAAAATACGAATACACTCAAACCCCGCAATGACGCCCAAGGTTCCATCAAACATACCTCCTGCCGGTACGCTATCAAGATGAGAGCCGATGATCACCGCGGGTTTTGCTGCAATATCCGGGCTGGTCATTTCAATAATCACATTGCCAGCGCCATCCATACGACTCACAAATCCTTCGCTTTGTGCGCATTCCATCAGCCATTTACGCGCTGCAAAATCCTCATTGCTAAAACCTTGGCGATAAATTCCCTTATCTTCATGGTTATAGCCGAACTCCGCGAGCGCAAATAAGGTAGACTTAAGACGTTCTAAATTTACTTGCATACTTTGCCCCTCAACGTTTCAGTCGCACTACTTCCTTGTATTTAACCTGAGATCAGATTCGCTATTTTAAACACTAACGTCCGACTGATAATCTCTTTGCTTTAGCTTAGTTGAAAATTCGCGAATTTCAGCCGCTGTGATATGCTTTTAATAATTGGCTTCTGGTTAACAATGTTGGTTCAGGTCATCGTGATGCGCTGTCAGTTCAGCACTCCCGAAATATGAGGATGCCTATGCGTAAAAAAATCCCCTTATTCAATCGTTGTTTTTGGCTTCATGTTGCTGGCATCGTCTTTGTTGGTCTTGGCTTTATCGGCATGGCACTGCCTGTTATGCCTACCACCATCTTTTTTATTCTCGCTCTTGCTTGCTTTACCCGTTCATCTCCCAAGCTAGAAAATTGGCTGCTCACCCACCCCAAATTTGGCCCGAGTCTGGTTGCATGGCGGCAACATCAGGTGATCCCCATAAAAGGCAAGATTGGCGCTGCGGTTGGTATGAGTGTTGGTTTACTGGCTTTGAGTTTCAGTAGCGCGCCTGTTTGGGTAGTGTGGTCCGTTGCGATAACTGAGGCAGCCGTACTCAGCTATATTTTTACACGTCCTTCGGTCATCCCCGTGGATGTAAAACAGCCACATTTATAACAAAATATTAGTGGGAATGAGCACTCAGATAGGCTCACAGCTTGGCGGTTTGGAAAGCGAGTAAATACCTAGTAGAGAGGCTAAATGCCTCTCTACTGATCAGCTAAACGCTTTAAAAGCATCATCCAGCGGAGTATGCGCGATATGATTCACGTAGTTACTCATCACTTTTTGACTTAACGCTAAGATAATTTCCAGCAGATTTTGTTTAGTATAACCTGCGGCAAAAAACGCTTTCGTTTGTGCATCGCTCAACTTGCCACGCTCGCGCAGCATTTCAAGTGTAGTGGCACGCAGCACTTCTAGTTTCTCATCGCCAAGTGGTGCTTGCTCACGCAGCGCTTTGACCAATTCATCACTTACTTTCATTGATTTTGCGATGGCAGAGTGAGCCGGCACACAGTAGTGACATTCATGTTCTACATTAATCGCTTGCCACACCACGGTTTTTTCATCGTTATTAAACGAGCTATTTAAAAAAGCCTCATGTAACACTTGATAGCCATGCAGATGCTCTGGTGATTCCGCCATCACACCATGAAGATTCGGAATACGTCCAAACGCTTGCTGGGATTTCTCAAGTAATGGTTTACCTTTTTGTGGTGCAGTTTCTACAGTATGGATTGTAAAGTCAGTCATCAGTTGCTCCTCTTGGTGCATTTTGTATTGGTATAACCTGAGCTCTAACTAACCTCAGGGTAACTACTCATTGGCTGCTAGACTAACCTTACTTGAATGATCATTCAAATAACTATTCGCTATAGTAAACACAATAACTGTCTAAATTAATATGAAATTTAATTAGCTACTGACTGGTCGAGCGTCAAGCCAGCAGCGTTGGGATCAAAAGTAAATTTTGTTCTCAGCGTAGTCGATAATGAGCTTATCATCGTTAAAGTTACTTAAACCCAGCAGGATAAACGGCTCGTCTTTATACCCAAGCACCTCAAACACTGGCATATCCGATAAGTGGCTTTCGGTATTGATGATTTCCTTGCCTCCTAAGCTAAAGCGCAGTGATCCTATGGCCACCTTTTTAGTTGCTTGGTCGTTTAACCCGCGGCTGATATCTTCTTCGCCCAGCGTTAATGTTAGTTTATTGGCCAAGTGTGAGTTGATGTAATTGGTTGGAGCGCCGGTATCAAGCACGGCGTCTACTTCTACGCCATTAAAGCTTGCTGTCAGCTTGATAAAATTGTTATCTATTTTAAAACTTTCACTCTCCAATCCCTGTGTCACGCTACTTGGGCAAGCCCCTTGATACAAACTCAGCTCATTATTTTTAAAATCAAACACATTACAATATTGCGACATATATCCATGCCCCAAAATTCCAGGCAAGACGCCTTCCACATCTAAGCGGGTCATATCTTTAAATACATAAGGAAGCGACTCTGCTGCTAAGTGGCCGACGCTGGTGTGGTCTATCGTTGCCAATACTAGCTCAGAGCTGCCACTTGCGCCTTGCACGTCCATTTTGCTTAGCTTATCTTCTGGCAAGGCAAGTGCTGCTTTCAGATTAACCGGTAAAATACCAACATTCGCAGCGCTGTCTAAAATCATAGGATGGGTAACCGTATAGTTAAGCGTTGCCATCGCATAGGCATGACCTTTCTCGGTGTACTTCATCGGTAAAGTGAGCGATTGTGGCGCGGTAGACGCGGTGTTCCCACAGCCAACGGTGGTAAATGCCAATGCTGATAAAATAATTGCTCTCATAATCTTGCTCTCAAACTGTTGATGTCGTTGTTGAGCTAACTATGCCGAGCAATTGTCAAGCAATTATCAAGTTAGTCGAGAAAACCGAAGTGAAAAGCTAGCGCCTTGATTTTCAGTACTGGTCGCGGTCAATGTCGCGCCCATCAGTTCAGCAAGTTGACGGCAAATTGGTAAGCCGAGCCCCAAACTGGATGTATCATGGCGTGATGCCTGCACTCGGTAAAAACGTTCAAATACTTGTGTTAATTGAGTAGGAGACATACCCTGCCCGCGGTCAGTGACCGTGATAACCAGTTCATTGTCCTGATAATGTAGATGTAGCATCACAATGCCGCCATCAGCGCCGTATTTAAACGCATTATCGAGTAGATTCACCACTATCTGTCTGACTCTTCCAGCATCGAGTGTCACCGTTACGCCCGCTTGAATATCCGCTGTTAACGCCACACCTTGCTCCTCTGCTTGCGCTTGATAACGCACCAAAAGCGAAGTCATCAACTCAGAGACATTCACCTGTGCAGGTGACAAAGTCAGCTGCTTTGACTCGGTTAATGATAATAAACACAAGTCGTCGATAATACGGTTAACGTTGTGAAGGTCTTGGGTTATCACCGCTAACTGAGCCTTATCCATCGGGACTATACCGTCTTCCATCGCCTCCAAGCGCGAACGAATGCCGTTAAGTGGTGTTCTAAGCTCATGAGATAAGTCGGAATTCATTTGTTTATACTGCTGATGCAAACCTTGTAGCCAAGCAGCAAGATTATTGAAGCTACTAATGATTTCACCCACTTCATCATGGCGTTTTAGCGCTAAGCGGGTGTCTAACTCGCCCGATTCTATCGCCTTAAAGCTACGTTTGAGCTGTTTAAGTGGCGACAAAAAGTACCATGACCCCAACCAAGCCAGTAATGCTGCAATAATCGATAAGATGACCAAAGTAAGCATAAAATCGTCCAGCATAGCTTGCTGCAGCGCTTCCTTTTCAAACGACCTATCTAGCAATACCTCAGGTAACCAAAACAACTCACCATGTGGTGATAACGCATATTGCGCCTCATTAAATTGCACCACAAACGCCGCGACACCGGGATGATGGATAGCAAATTGATGACCGGATTCGACCTGCTCGTAGTCTATGGTGAGCTCGGGGTTGAGGATCTTTACATCCGCTGTTGAGTTAGCATCTCGCCAGATAAACAGCTGCTCAGGAAAGGTTGATGCTAAAAACGTTAACGTCGCGTCTGGGCTCGCAAAGGTTTTGCCAGCCAATGCTTCTTCCACTAAGTCATCATCAAGCAATGAATCACCAAACGTTACCGCACTTTGCTTATTAAATGCTAAAAAGGTGCGCTCGGCTGAGTTTTTAGATAGTTGATAGAAGCTCCCGAGTAGCGCAAAGGTACAAAGCGCCACGAGTAAGGTAAATTTGGTTTTTAGCTTCATGAAGACACCTTACGCGCGATAAATTGATAGCCTTGCCCGTAACGAGTGGCGATAAACTTGGGCTCAGCCTTACTGTCACCTAGTTTTTTACGCAAGTTAGCCAAGTGAGTATCGACTGCCCGATCCGTAATAGGCGCATCACTTCCCCATACTTGTTCAATTAATTGCGCCCGACTAAATACTTGTTGCGGTTGCTTGGCCATGGTCAGTAATAACTCGAACTCCACAGCCGTTAACGCTGGTGTTTGCTGTGTTACCGTTACGGATTTGCTCTCAAGGTTGATACTTAAGCCATCAAACAACAAAGCAGCACTCTGCTGACCTCGATAGCTACGCTTACATAGTGCCTTTGCTCGTGAGATCACTTCTCGTGGGCTGTAAGGCTTACATACATAATCGTCCGCACCAAGCTCAAATCCTTCAAGACGATCGGTTTCAGACACTTTGGCGGTCACCATAATGGTAGGAATGTTGCGCGCAACGGCGTCTTTGAGTAGCTCACGACCATCACCGCCAGGTAGCATGACATCTAAAATAGCGAGTTGAAATGTTAGATTTTGCAGCGCCCTATGGGCATCTGGGGCGTTATCGAAATGGACAACCTGCATATCCGCTTGTGCCAGATATAAACGTAAGATCTCGGCACTGCTTGGGTCATCTTCTACATATAAAACTGTATATCGGTCAGACATAGGGAGGCGCTTTTTGTACTGATTGTAATTATTAGCTGTACAATTGTGAAGCACAAAAGTCGCGATGGCTGGAACCTATCGCGACCAAAAAATAATTGAGAACAACAATGGAATCTAACTAATTTGCGCGCTGATCAAAGCTCTGATCTCACTCAAAGTGGTTTCCTTTAGTAATTTTCCATCTTCAAACACCACTTCTAACAAGCCTTGCTTTTCTTCTTCCTCGGTGACATTGTCCTTGCAGATCAACTCACCGTTTACGCGTTCTACTTTCAGCAGTCCCTTTGCTGAGCGCTTTTTGCTGTCGGTTTTTGGCTCTTTAAAAATTGCCACACGCTGGTTATTTTTAACCACACTAGTTGCTTTTACCGCAGAGCCATGGGTATCGCGGGTGACATATTGGTAGCTGTATGAGCCAATGCCTAGCACCACTTTGGACGCAAATCCTTTGTCCATCAGTCGCTGTAGAATTTGACGCTGACGTTCAAGGGTAATTGCATCACCATATATTGCGCCAATATGCTCATCTAGCAATTTAAAGCCTTTATCAGTCATAGTGCCACCAAAGGTGTCCCAGAGACATTCAATCAGTCCTTTTACTTCACACTCTTGCAGCTGCGTTGAGTGTGGATCGACTGAATAGTAATTCCCCTGCCAACGATACGCTTCAAAGCCATCTGTCATTGCCATTTCTTGCGCTTGCTGCTGAGAGTCAACCAACTCGCTATATTCTGATACTGGTGAGACACAATACCCAGTCAGGATTTTCACCGGATCTCCGGAGTCTGGACGGATCACCACAGTGCCATCACGCGCCATGATCTCTGCTTTTAATTCTGGCAAATACTCAGTGACTAGCTTCCAAAAATCCCAAGTATCAGAGACCACACTGAGGATCCCAGTCGGTGACTGCTCACGCATCAAATATTGGAAAAACTCGATTTCACCTTCTTGGATCCAAGAACAGGTTACAGAGTGCTCGGTTGCATCTACTGAGCAGCCAACCAGCTCTTTGTCGACATCCGCGCCATAGTACTTTTCAGCAAATAGTACTGCTGGGATGGTATCCGTCCCTACAAGACCAGACGCAAGGTGACCGAAACCACTCATAGCCGCAGCGTGCTTACCAAACATGCCGCGAAAACTAAAATCATGACCCTGAAACGGCACGATCTCCTGAGGTAAACCGGTTTTTTGAGCAAATTCTCGGAACACTTTTAAATATGCAACTGAGGTGGTAGCGCTCGTTTGGATTGGCCAGTTTTCGCAGCTTAATACCGTCTCAATCATATTGGTTAGCCATTCAAATCCAGGCTTAGTATTGACCACAGTGATGGGCGGCACCTGATACGGCACTAAAGTCCCTTCTGGCAGCGCTTTAATCCTCAGCGGTAAATAGCCTAAGTCGTGTAGCGCCTCGAGATAACCCACGTCTACAGGATAGCCCAACATTGCTGTCATGATCCGTCTATGATTTGCCACAGCGGTGTGCTTGTCTGCTGCAAAAAAGTCTTGCCACTCTTCTTGTAAGTAACTTTTGATAAAATACTGCAGCCCCACAAAAGCCACTTTATCGTTATGTGCAACATTGCTTAACTTGCCGCTGCGCGAGGTAAAGTTTGCATAAACCTCTGTTACTTCGGGGTGATAAGCGCGGCTGTGAAATTCTTTATAAACGTCTTTTTGCATACTTGCTGCGGTAATTGTCATGGCAATGTTCCTTATAATTCAATCATGTTGAGTTGCACATCGTGGTGCTCGGCTAAGTCGCCTGTATCACGGCACGAATTAGTCGTGTAAACGGTATCGATCAGTCCACTAAAAACGCCTAATCCTTGAGAGAAAATACCGTGTGTTACGTAAAGCGCAATTGAGTTAGCGCCTTGTGCTTTTAGTACCTTAGCAAGCTCAGTGAAGGTTCTACCACCATCGCAAATATCATCAACGATTAGTAAATCTTTACCCTTTACCTCACCAAGTACCTGCGTTTGTACAATCTCCCCCGTTTTAAGGTTACGTACTTTTTGTGCTTGGATCACCTCAACTTCACCACCAAAATGCTGCGCAATTTTCAGTGTTTTCTTACTCGCTCCAGCGTCTGGTGAAACTAAACTGAGTGCACCGCACTGCAACTGTTGCTGTAAAGCCGGACACTGCGATATCAATGTCGTTTGTTCAACATTCTCCACTCGCTCAAGGAGTGCAGGTACGACGTCGCTATGTGCATCCCACACGGTGACTTTGTCTAGCGCCAGTTGATTGATAAGTGACGCCATCACTTTTGCACCTAGCGCCTCACCCGTTACGCATACTCTGTCTTGGCGCGCGTAGGGGAAATAGGGTAACACTAATTCTATTGGCGTCCGCGCCAAACAAAGTCGCTTCAATGCATCCACCGCCATCAGTAAACGCATGATATGAGAAGAATTGGTCACTCTGGCTGTGATTTGAACTTTTTCGCAATCACGGAAATCAAATGCTTTGAAACGAATATGCTCTTCCCCACCTGAGAAGGTAAATGCTTCATATTGAACATCTTTTTTGTTTCCAGAGAATTCATAACTCGTGACTTTCATAACCTTTCCTTAATAATGTCCCTAAGACACAAATAAGGTATCAAACATTTTTTGATCAATCAACAACTTTATGTCTAAAGGACATTTAATGTTTATTTTTAACATAGGGATATTCAGTATATTTGCCATACTGGCTACAATTGTTTATTGTGTCCAAAAGACACAAACTAAAAATATCATGAGCCCTGATTACGATTTAACCCAATACCAAAACCCACTGTTCACGGTAGACAGCGTGTTATTTACAATTTTGCAGGACAGCTTAAAAGTGCTGCTGGTGAAACGCGCTAACGCTCCCTTTAAAGGCCGCTGGGGATTACCTGGAGGGTTTGTTGATGTTGAACTGGATGACAACACGGATATGAGCGCGCTGCGTAAGATCAAAGAGAAAACCAGTGTCGCCCCACAATACCTTGAACAACTTCAGGCCTTTTCTGGGATCAATCGTGATCCGCGAGGCTTTAGTGTTACCTTGGTTTATTACGCCTTGATTTCACCTCAGCAAGTGGCAACGCAAATTGACTCGGTAGATGATGTGAGATGGGTGGATCTTAGCGAGATCCCAGATCTCGCCGTGGCTTTTGATCATAAACACATTATTGAAAAGGCCAAGGCAAGGCTGCAGCAAAAGGCGTTATATTCCATGATCCCGGTTTATTGTTTGCCTGATCAATTTACCATTGGACAACTCAAAACCGCCATTGAAGCCATTATCGCCAAACCCATTCAGCGCAAGAGCTTGGTAAGACGAATTGAAGCCTCAAACATGTTTGAAGCACTGGATGAAAAGGTCAAGTCAGGCGGACGTTTAGCACAGCTCTATAAGCTAAAGCCTGATGTCGATATTGTGCATTTTGAGCGAAATCTGAGCTTAGGATAAAATGCGATTGTGCGGTGTTCATTACAGAGCTATCACTGCCCCTTGCAGATAATCAAGCTCCTGACACCGCATTTGCAGTAACTCAATAAAATCTCTGGTATGAGTCGGTGGAGTTCGTTGATTTGGCCAAAGTGCGTAGATGCTGCGAATAAATTGGCAGTCACCGATATAGCTAAATGCGGTTTGAGATTGCGCTGCCAACGCTGCAATTTCTGTCATCGGCAATACGCCCGCACCGTTAGCCGAGCTTACCAATTTACGCACTAAGGTAATATCACCCACATAAGAGACGTGGCTAAACTGCGCCAGTAGTGCTCGCCACGCATCGGTTGCAGGCAGTTGCGATGCTTTAAAGGGCAAAAACAAGGTTTTTGTAGTCGCAATCTCCTTGGCTACCACCGCTCTTACCGCAATTTGCCCCAGCCGCTTTTGATAGACGCTTGAATCATCCAGCTCCCCAACTCGCACGGTTAAATCAAACCGCTTTTGGCTGAGTAAGGCCACGCTATTGGCAGGCTCCACATGCAACTGGATCTCAGGATGCTGGGCCTGAAACGATTGCAGCGCATTATACAAAGGACCAATCATTAAGTTTTGCGGACATAACAGATGGAAAGTGGACGCTTCTAGTGTTGATAGCGCCTCACTTTGCGCTTGCAAGGCGAGCAAAGACTCCGCCATTTTATCCACCACCGCCTGACCATGATTTGTTAATGTAAGTCCTCTGGCGCTACGCAGTAAGAGCGGATAACCGAGTTTGTCTTCCAGCGCTAACATCCGCTTAGATAAGGTCGGCGCGCCTATGCCAAGGTCTTCTGCCGCCTTGGCAAAACTTCCTCGGCGGCTTACCTCAACAAAGAGTCGTAAGTCATCTAGCATAGTTATCTCCGCAATCTTAGCTTTCCATTTTTGCCATTCTGATCGGCTGGCAATTCCCTACAATCATACCAACAGCCAAAGGAGGAAACATGCAAAAACTCATTTTTACATTACTGCTGTCATTGTGCCTGTCGTTTATGGTGTCTGGATGGGTCACGTACATCAATTTGGGATTAGTGGCAGACTTCACCACGCGATGGGCGCATGCCTTTGCTAATGCTTGGCCAGCTTCTTTTACCGCCGCCTATGTTTTATCAGCCCCAGTTACCGCCGTTACTAAACGCATTATGGAGAAATACCATGGCCAACAGCCACAATAACGTCAACTTTATCGCCCATATCACACCTAAAACCGAGCACTATCAAGATTGTATTAACGCCATCCAAGAGATCTTGCCAGCCACTCGAGCAGAAGTAGGATGTTTACGCTTTGAACTTTATGAAAATGAAAACCGCACCCAGCTTACCTTAGTTGAGCGCTTTATCGATCAAGCCGCATTCGATTTTCATCATCAGCAAGCTTACACCAAACAGGTATTTACACTGTATCAAGGATGGTTGGCAAAAGCGGTAGATATAATCCCTTTATCGCCTATATGGTAATTAAAGTGAGAATCATCAAAAAATTGAAAGGATCGAGAGGATACTTATTTATTGCCTACCTACTTGAATCAACTTTTAGTGGGGTCATTGTATAATTCAGTGGTTTAATAAGATATAGCCGTCATGACTTTGCCAAAGCTTTTATCACTGTGTAGTCAAGATAGCTAATATAGAAGTACTTAAAGCAATGGAAGGTGCGCACACTTTCCATTGCGAAATAGCAAAGCTTAGAAGTTTAGCATTTTTTTAACATGACAAACTTGAGGTAATACATTTTTTTGCACCTCAATTTGTACTCTATCACCTTCTGAGATAGTCGCTGCGATGTTCGTTACTCTTTCAAGAGTAGCAGGATCGCTGTAGCTTGAAGTGCCATTCATTACGCAGCGGAACTTACGTCCATTAGAGTCTTGAGCATTTACCGTTAAATGGTTTTCGCTCACATTCATAGAGAAAGTGCCTGCTTGGCTGTGGTTTAACACAACATCAGCAGTTTGGATGATCACACTACCATAATCTACTTCTGTGATTTTTACTTCAGCAGCAGAAGCCGACCCAGTAGATACACCTAGCGCTAAAACGGTTGCACCCAAAACTTTGTTTAATACTTTCATTGTATATTAGTCCTTTATACATTTATTAAATTTAAAAGCCCTTGAAATTTAAGGCATTGCAAACCTAACACATAACAAATTTAAATAAAACAAAACAAGTTTAAATATTTTTTAACACAACACGTAACTAGTTTAAGATTCAATTTGAACAAGCTCACGCAGACATCATTACCGCATTAATAGCCTGGGGCACAGTGTTCCCCCGTTGCCGTGCGCGATACACTAGTTTTAGTATCGAGAAATGAGCAAACACAAACAGCTACCTTGTTTTAGAAGCGCTTTTGATACGAATAATAAACAATCTTGTACAATGCTAAGTCGAAACTGCCATAACCATGGTGAGTGTAGATAACAGCGGGTGTCAGTGTTGTTTGTTCACTTTCAGTGCGCTCAGCCCTGCTTGGAAAGTCTCGTTATCAGGGTGGAAGTGTAAACCTAACTGATAAAACGTTATCGCTTCTTGTTTTCGCCCTTCACCTCGGGCATGAGTAGCAAGCCTTTCAAACGTCGCTGCTCGCGTTAATAGCGTATTCGGGTATGCTGCGGCCCAGCTTTTATACGCATTTAAGCCTCCTTTATATCCACTGTTCCTAGCATGCACAAAAGGAGGTTGGGTGTCCTTGGTTATGCGTGTGAGCGCAGTTGCAGGTTTGTCAGCATCTTTGTGAAAAAATGCGAGATTGCCTTTGTATAAGCCAATCTCGGCACTAACAAACTGATCTATTCGATAACGGCCATTCTCTGTTGGTAGGAGTTCGTATGGCATCCTAGTGCCAAATGAGTTATCTAAAAGTAACCTTCCATTTTTTACAAAGACGGTAACTATTTCATTAAACGGTGAAAAAAAGCCTCTGTTGATATTGTAATAATGCCCCACCATATCCAAATGCTGAGATTTATTTGACGCAATTTTAGAGCCATTGATTTCTCGTCCCCAGTTGCGCTCGCTAATTATGGAACTAATTACGGCATCAATAACAGGGATACGGCTTTTGTGTGCTCCGTTGCCAAAAATGATAATTGCTTGCCCTCTCTCCATCGTCGCCATCACTTGTCCACCAAACCCCGCTCCGTAGCCTGAATGAGAAAACCACTCGAGGTTTCCGTCAGCCATATACCTCATCCAACCTAATCCCCATCCACCCGCCTTTTTTAGTGTCTGAATTTTAGTTGTTTCTCTTGCAACTCTTGGTGAAATTACTGTTCCAGACTCATCTCGTAAAGCACGTTGAAAATCAATTATCAGTTTTGCCATATCTGTCGGAGTAGTCCACATCCCCGCAGCAGCCACTTGCGGATAGATAGGAAGCCCAGTCCCACCGGCAAGTGTACCGTCAAAATTGTGCGCTTTTGCTACATTCTTTGGGAAATTTGGACTACCGTATTGCAGCAAGGTGCTATTGGTCATTCCAATTGGTTCAAAAAGCATATTCTGCGCTATCTGAGCTATGGGTTGCCCTACCACATCCTCAATAACCATCTGCGCAATAACAAAACCGCCTCCGCTATAACTAAAGCGGCTTCCAGGAGAGGATTGAACAGTAATAGGGTCCTCAGGCTTCTTTAACTTTTTACCGTTTAAACTTTCAACCAGAGTAGGTATGTCATCTCCCGTAAAATAAGCAGAATATCCGCTTTGATTTACCCCACCGCTATGACTGAGCAAGTGGCGCAACGTCACGGGTTGTTGGGTTGTATATTTGTTTTCAGGAAGTTTCCACCTCCGCAGGTAATTGTTTACAGGCACATCTAAATTCAGTCTGTTTTGTTCCGATAATTGAGTTGCAATGATGGCAGTTATCACTTTTGAAATAGAAGCTGCGCCAAAAGCGGTATACTGATTTATGTTCTCTCCAGTACCATATTCCTTTTTCCCATACGAGCCGATAAATGCCACTTCGTAATTCTCCACTACCGCAACACTTAGCCCGGGCAAGTTGTGCTGCTTGAGTAATGCTTCGAAGTCTACGTTCGCAAAATTAACAGGTTGCTTTGCTGATGCCACGACTGAAAACAAAGCAAATAATAAAATTAAACACCTTAAAAGCTTCATAAAACTGCTTTTCCTTTTAATAAATGTCCAGACCGCAGTAGTTGTGCTGTCATGTGTCTGAAAGTTATATAGAATGTGCGTTTGAATATATCTACGAAATTCCTTTTTGCTCGCTTTTTTATGCTAACGGTCGGTTTTTTTATGCTAACGGTAGGGTTTTTTCAGGGTGTCACCTGTCTTTTTTCCAGACATGCTTCAATTTGTGCTGGCCACGTTTTACGTTTTTGTTTGGTGATAAGTCTATTTTATTCAATAATGGTAAACGCCACCTCAACCTCTCCCGTTCATATCTCATCAGTATCTGTCTGTCTGGATGTATCTAAAAATACACAGGGAACACTGACAAAAGTCAAAAACTGTGGATCGGTGTCAATCAATCAGGTCGACCCAAAGCAATCATTAGTTTGGATACAAGTTCATTTCGATGTGGCAAACGCAGGGCAACCTAGGGAGCGCCCTCTTGGACTGGTTTTGTCAGCCGAAGCATCTACGACGGTTTATCTTAATGGAGTAAAGATCGGCCGCAATGGCTCGCCAGCTGAGGAAGCAAAAAATGAAGTTGCCGGCCGCATAGATAAGAGCTTCTATTTACCCGACAGCCTCCTTATAAAACAACACAATACTTTAGTCATCGAGTTATCTTCACATAACAGGCTATTACAGATTGATCCGCCTATACAAAGGTTGCTTATCACCGATTATCAAACGCCCAAGGATTATCTTACAAACCACTACCTACCCGTGTTTATCCCGCTTGGTATTTTAATTATCGGTTTTATCTATTCATCTGTATTAGCCTTGCAAAGTAATAACACCAAGCAAAATCTATTCATCCCTGTTGCATCGCTTTTCGCAGTTATCCAATTAATTGCTGAAATATCACGCGGATTGTTTGATTATAGTTACCCATACAATGGGATCAGGATGCTAACTATTCTTTGCTCAAGCTTAATAGTTTCATTCTTTTTATTGAGTTATGTATGTAAACGCTTTTTAACACAAAGGAGAAAAACAGCCTTAACCGTTGGTTGTGTAACAACCCTTATATCTGTCTTGTTACTGGATCATTTTGAATCAAAAACGCTTGCATCAGTACTGCTGCCTATGGGAATAGGCACATTAATTACCGGGTATGCTGCGATAAAGAAAGCCCGCAACGCGCTGCCACATAGCATTGCACTGTTTGCGTTTGTTCTGTTGACTGCTAGTAGCCCAAACCAGTTTTTGGATATTTATTACTACTATTGCATCGCTTTGCTTTTCGTCTTCTTTTTTGCTCAACATGCTATTGATTACAAGAAAGAACAGGAAGAAAAGCGGTTTGAGCAAAATCGGGCAGATCGATTACAGCGCATATTGGACGAACAGAAGGAACGGGAACAACCAACTAGAATAAAAATCAGCCATGCTGGAAAAACAGACTTTACATCTTGCGAAGAAATTTGTTTTTGTAAGGGGGCGAGAGATTATGTTGAGCTGGTTATAAATAATAGGGGAAGTGTATTGCACCACAACAGCTTGTCTGAACTCGAAAGTACACTTCCTGCCACTTTTTTACGGGTTCATCGCTCGTATATAGTGAATACTCAGTTCATAACATCATTATCCAGAAGCGCATCAGGAACCGGCATTTTACATTTATCGACAGGTGACGAAGTCCCAGTTAGTCGCAGGATCATGCCCAAAGTTCGCGACGCATTAGGTTAGACGGCTATCCAAATTAGACACTATTAGAGCCGTTGCAATTATTGTGTGACTTGGGAATATAGCTTCATTCTAAGCTACAGAAAAATTTAGGAGATGAATAAAATTTTATACTAATTGCTACTATCGAATCCGACTCAAGCTACAACTGAGTATTAAAGTATCATACTCGTTGTAACTCACTTCTGGACAGAAATCATTTTCGTTTTTCGATTAAGCCAATGCAAATCGTATTAGGTTGTATATGGATAGTGCAGCTTTGATGACAAATAATTATGGGTGTCTTTATAACCCCTCCGACTTTACCAGTATCAAAAAGCGTATCGACCATGCAAGGCAAGGGAAACAACCAAAAAGCCTATTACGGTTTGCGGGAAGTCCCCGAAAACATATACCAAAAGGGCTGCCTTTTGAACAGTACTCACAGCTTATTGTGGAACCCTTAAAAAACGACGGCGCACAAATCTAGCAAATTGTGAACGCTTGCTAGCTTAACCAAATAACGCCTTTAGCGATAACCCCTCAAGCTGTGCAAATTACAGCGCCCTTGTCGTGCGTGATACACTAGTTTTAGTGTCGAAAAATGAGCAAACACCAACAGCTACCTTATTTTAGAAGCGCTTTTGATACACATAATGAACAATCTTGTATAATTCTAAGTCGAAACTGCCATAACCATCGTGAGTAAATAATCGTGGGTGTCAGTGCTGCTGTGTTTGCAGCGCGTTGCCGTGCGTGATAACCCAATTTTAGTGCGGAGATACGCTTGGGCGCTCAAAATTGGCCTATAGATGAGCGTTTCTGTACCCAGTGATTTAAGTATTTTGATACTTTTTAACCTAAGTTTGTCCAGCGTTGATGCAAATAGTATTGGGTGTCATCGATTCGGTACTAACGGGGCTCTCAGGACCATCTGGGGTTTCTACCCGCCAGATACAGATTGGATACATGAACCTAGAGTCTACACTCTGAGTCAACCATAGGTTATCTACTCAATTTAGATTAAAATAAGTGTAAATTTTGTTAAATTAATTCACCGTACAGCCGATACAGTTATGAGTGAAGCGTGTAATAAGGATAATGACATGAAGATTGACGCTAGTGCGGGTCAACACCTGCATGCAAAAAACAACCAGGTTAATGATGAAACTAGGGTTACTGCCTCAAGCAGTAAAAAAACATTTTCAGTAGACTCTGCCACACAATTTACCAATACCGAACCGACACGTTCTGCTGAAGAATTACGAGCTAAGTCTGACGATGGCAAGTTGACAGTAATCACTTATACCAGTAACGGTAAATTGGACCTACCAGCCAGATTTGAAGAACACCGAGATCTCATTGAGCGTGTAGCAAACTCCACAAGCAAATTGTATTTACACGACACCCCAGCCGCCGCTGACAGGGTAGCAGAAGAATATGAAAAAGTGTCTGCAGGCTTGTATGAACAACACCCACAACTAAAGAATAAAAGTTGGGGCTTTTCAGTTGATGACACGGGCAAACTGGTTGCAACAGGCCATTTGAGTCAGGCAGATAAAAAACTTGTGGAAGGAGTTTTGAATAGTAATGACAAACTAGTCAGTGCCGCACAGGACTTTAAAGCCAACTTTTTAGAAGGGCTGGAGATTGAGCGGGGTAGCTCCGGCACGAGCCAGTACTGGGGAAAATATGATGTCAACGAAGACAACTTTGCGGAGATCATCGATTTCAAAGAGATGATCACACAAAGCAGCAACAACGAGCTCCAAAGAGAGAAAACAGGCTATTTGCTCAACAAGTGGGATTGGACATTCAATATATCCGACCAGCTCAGCGCCAGAGCAGCGCCCGTTTTCACAAAATAAACCTTATAGCCGGAAGGCCTTCGCATTCCGGCTATAAGACGCGTTACTGACGAGTACTTGACAGAAGATCCTGATCACAAATATGACCCAGGGTTACAATCGGATGCCGATTTCCACCAATGCCTATAGAACCTTCAAGACCACTTGGAATTTCTACTCGCCAAGCCCCGATTTGATACTGGGAGTACCACTCATTAGTGTAGCCACCACTATATTCAGTATGCAAAGCCTCACCATTTCCAGACACGCAACGTCCCAAGTCAATGACTTGAGAAATTTTTCCCTGAGCATCAGCCACTGCGGGAGTTAGCTCAAAGTTGGACGTAGTCCTGTTATAATAATCACGCCATAAGAACAATAATGCCTGTCCTCCAGGTACAGGATGTCCCTTAGAGTCTTGCAAAGTAACATTCCATTTCAACTTTTGATAAGCCTGTGTAGTCATGTAAGGAGAGCTTTGAGCGGCATAAGGTACGCGTAAAACATTCGACTCACCTTCAATTGAGTGCTGCGAAAATGACGCAACATTAGAACCTAAAGTAAGTTGATAAGCGCTCGCCGGGTTATTAGGTAGGCTATAGCTTGGTCTGACCCGTACAATCTGATACTCGCCAGCTTGTGCAGGAGTAATTAGCTTACCTTTTGCAAGTGGTACTTCTACCCAGGCTCCGGCCTCTAAGTGCTCAAGTACAAACTCACCGGTATTACCCGGATCCAGAAATTTTAACAGGACCTCTTGCCCTCTTTTCGCTTCGAACGCGTAGTGGTCAACATCAAGTATACTGTCCAGATTACCCACAACTTTATTGAGCTGATCCGGTAAAATTGTTGATTCCGCAATCGTATCATTTAGCTCGTTGCTATCAATACTTTCACTGGTCATCACCCCAAAATTAAACTCACCGCCATCCGCTTGAACATAGTCCAATAACCAATAGTAATCACCAGCTTGTGAAACCGTCGTGATCAGCTCATCCAGCCCTCCCTCATTTGATGAAGCGCCAATCACAGTCAGCGTATCGTCCGGCTTGTGGCGGATCAGCGTTAAATTCACATTGGTTTGTGCATTTTGTGCCGTCACAAAGGCATATAGTTTACTCGGATTGTCGAGTTTAAAGTGAAAGCAATCTGAGCCGCCAGTCTGCGCACCACCAAGTGGATAGCTAGTATTGATGTTTAATGTGGTCGGGCAACGCAGCGTAATAGCCGTAGTTTGTTGATTCGTTTCAGCAAACACTGTGGCAGAAGAAGCACGCATTTCGCTTTTTGTAATTAATTGCCGATTGCTGTGAATAACAGTATTCCCCCTTTCCAGTGAATCCGAAAATCCGCTTGGCAGAGGAAGGTCTGAACTCGCAACACTCAACATGGGTGACAAAGCAAGGACAATGCCCGTCATTGTAAACTTTTTCATAAAATCTCCTTTTATAATATTGAAAAGCCAACAACATATAGTCACAAAAACCTAATAATTTCAATGCTAAACAGTTAATTTATCCTCTAATAGGTACTGCCTTACTCCCCCAACACCGCTCATTCCATTAAAAATAATAAATGCCATCATCAAACAGATCTCCCCCTCAGAGTCACGCACACCACTTTTTGTTCAAGATATCAAGCAAAAGAAACCACAAAAGAACTACAATGACACCTACCACTATATCTCCCGTTGCGTGAGGCGGGCCTCTCTGTGCGGTGAAGATAAATTGACCGGAAAATCCTATGAACATCGCCGTGATTGGGTTGAAGAAAAGCTTCTAATGTTGGCTGCTGTTTTCTGTATCGACTATGATCGCTGCCATTTTAGGATAGAAACTCTATAAGTGCATATGACACTTAACCTTGGTGAAACTTTATTGTTCACCCACAAAAAAATGTCATCTGTTAACTAAGTTGGAAAGTGACCACTGATCACTTTTCTTTAAAAATCAGTATCCGTTTTTTGCGTATATTCAAACAAAGTTGGAAAGTAGAGTTTTTCCCTTTCTCAATAAGGCTAAATTTGTATGCAAACAAAGATGGAAAGTGAACTTTCATATACATTTGTACTAACTTGAAACATTTACAAGTTACTAATCACCTTATCGCATATACTTTTGCAAAGTTTTTTGATCCACCTTCAATGCTTCTGCGGCTTTAATCCATGTTCCAAATTGCCTTTTGGCGGCTGCTGCAAATTCCTTATGAAACGCTTTCGTTAACTCATCCTTAGTTGTCTTGGATAAATCACCAAATGCAAACCTTGTGTCAGGACTATCCTCTTGGATACCAGGCTCGCCCAAAGAAGCTAATGAGCTAGAGATTGCAGACTCTGTAGTTTGGGAGCTCAAAAACGCACAAGACATGTATGCTAGCTTTTTTAGGTCACGTAAGTTACCTGGTAAATATGCCGAGTTAAAAAACTGGATTAACTCATTTGATACTGGAGCTTCCGAAGGCAGATTGGGGTTAACATTAACTTCCTGCCAGATTCTTTGCCAATCGGACAATATATCTTCTCTGCATGCCCGAAGTGGAGGTATAGTTATTGTGAGCATGGATACACGATCAAAGAAATCAGCATCAAGTATCGCTGCCAATTGCTCAAGAGATTTATTACTCGCGCAAACTAGCTCGAAGTCAGATGCTTCCTCGGTGTCACTTCCAACAGGGCGAAAGCTGTGATGATTATCTTGAAGCACTCGAACCAGCTTTCGCTGAACCGAAGTTGGTAAATCTTGTATCTCATCCAAGAACAATACTTTTCCATTTGCTTCTTTCAAAAGCCCATTGCGATCCTTTTCCGCCCCAGTGAACGCACCTTTTACGTGGCCAAACAACATACTATCAACCACTTGAGAATCTAACCCTCCACATGCAAGCGTAACTACCTGCTTTTGCTTCACCTTACCGACAACGGTTTCAATTAACCTCGTTTTCCCTGTACCACGTTCACCCAATACAAGTAACGGTGCTTTGGGGACGCAAGAAAACTGCTTTAACGTTTGTAATGCATCCTGCCTTGCTTTTGATTTAGGGTCTAAATCGTAAAGGGCGTAACCGCCCCCTGAACTTGAAATAGCAGAGATCTCTGCCAGATACGTGTTTACACTGAAGTCAACTTTGGCAATGCTGGCTCTTTTGGTATCGGGGTTATATTGAGATGACCAGAGGATTGTTTCGCGTGGAAAACGCCCCCGAGCATGAAGAATCAACCAAACCGCATGCATCGCCGGAGTTCCCGGCGATACATTGATATGAAGATGCTGTTCAAGCCTTAGCTCTGGAATAATCTCAGATTCTATTGCGTGATAAATTTCGTTGTGATCAGCTGGGCTCTCGATAGCTACGGTTCGAAAGGTAATCTGTATATCGCCAAATTCATGCTTTTTGTACAGACTGTTATCCCCAGCTGACTGAGTAAGCACGAATACTTTATCAATATCCACTTTACGATTCTTAAGCCGCTTTAACGCCTCATCTAATACCTCAACACCCGCTCTCTTTGAATGCCAACAAAGCAATGTGTTTTTGAAATCCACGGTTACGCCTCCAATAAAATTCGGGCGTTTGGCAATTCACTTTGCTTCAGCCTTTTTGCCATGGCAAGTTCAGATTCTTGACGAACTGTAATCGCTAGCTGTTTTTTCGTCAGTCGAACAACCTTTGGCTCATAACTTTCTCTAGGCGAGCCTGCATCCTGCTTTTTAGAAGCTTCATCCTTAGCCATTAAGGGTTTGAAATACTCTGGACTGGCGTTAGTGGTAACTGGCGGCTCTATGCGCCATTTATACTCAATCTTTTGCGAGGTGTTTTCCCGCCAGTTTGCATTGGGTATGTTCGGTTTTTTATCCATATCAGACAAACAATCTGCTTTAATAGGCGATAACTCAACAACATCAACTTCGTTGACTAAATACCCCTTGAATGCATTCTTTTCCCAAGCTTCAAAACCACCAGAAATCATCCCTAGACTCATATTTATGTGCAATTCATTGTGGATATTAGCTAAAAACACATTTAAGCAGTTCATCAGCTCTGTTACCTGAGTACCTGTGAGTTTCACACCTAATTCAAAGCCTTGATCCATGCCATGCGTTTGAAAATTGGCCGACATCACCATGCCATGCATTCCATCCACTACAATCGCTTTTGCATGCAGCCATTTAAAACACATCACAGATGCACCAGCCTCCTTCATAGCCAATAGCGCGGGCATGGCTGCGGGTCTTTGGCGGGATAGAACGGTGACTTTTACCCCTGACTTCGCACGTTCACATATTGCTTTTACAAGCAGATGGTCCTCTTGCCACCCAAAACTCGATATAGTGAGTTCTTTATCTGCTTTATTGATCAACGCTAATGCGTGTTCCCTAATTCGAGCGTCTTCACTCGATGTGACCAGTATTTCAGTTAATTCTCTTGGATATCCGACATTACCCGGCGACTTGTATGCTGAGAATTCACCACGACTTGTCATATGGTGCTGCGCACTCTCGAAGATTGCCCAACGGAACACTTTCACGATCTCATCTATTTGATACTGAGAAAGCGAGACCCCCAACTCTTCATTTCGTTTAAGTGCTTCTTCTGTAAGGTTTGCCGTTAAAAGCAATCCGTTCGCATTACCAGTTTCATGTAATGCATCTATGACAACAGCTTTTGCGTGGAAATGCGGCGCAGATGCAAAGTGAACATGTCCAGACAATTTGTTTAACATTTCCTTATGCTGCACAAGACACTTTTTACCAAAGTCATCATCAGGCACATCGCCATCAAGACGAGTCTCACATGCCAATAGTATGTACACACGAACTTTGCGCTTGGCAGCTTTTAAGACCGCCGACTCGACATTTTCATCAGCAAGCAAAAACGTACTAAGAATAACCGAGTGCTCAGCTTTATCGATTAATTCGACAACTCTTGCTTGCAGCTCATTGCAGAACAAAGAGCTATTAATAGGTTGCGGATCAGATACCTGTTTAGTTGAAACAGGTAAAAGCACAGGGGGCAACTTGGTATTAGATTGATCAACAATTTTGGTTTCAGTCTTAGTAAACTTTTCAATTAGATTCATCACTATTATTCCTTATAGGTTCCAATCATGGGCTGCAATGACATGCCAGGTATGCTGATTTTGCTGGTCTTCTTCAATCCAAAACTGATTTGCCAGTTCAGCCCTATCAGGTAGTGTGAAATTCCAACCTTTAAATGGTTCGAGTGCTTTTTCTCTCCAAACTTGGTACTTGCTATTGGTGGCATACATATTGATATTTTTCTCTAATCTCCATTCAGCCCACTTTTTAGCATCCAATTCAGTCAATGCTGATATTGATATATTGTGTAACTTCATCGCATCAAACGAGCCCAACTTGTTAACAGATGGTCTTTTTACACTTACCGAGCGCTTCATATTGATTCGCTCAGCTTCGGTTGTATTTTCGAAAACCACTGACAAGATTTCCGTTTGCTCATCCCATTGTTCAAGCAAGCCCTCACTATGCAGAAGTACTTTCAAAACTTGCTGACGACTGATTGGTTCAACCCGACGTGAAAATATAAGATCCTTTCCGCGCTTCACATCGACATTGCCATCAGTCACATTCCACTCGATGTAATACGGTTTTCCTTGAGGTGAGATGCGCTCACCTTTGAGTTCAATTTTGTCAACGCGTACTTCCGAGCCTCCACCTATTGGTTCAACCTTCAGGCCACGAACGTCTTTGACTAGTTGAGAAACCTCAACGAGTCGCTTTGCTCTTTTATTTAGCTCGTTTCTGTTTTTTCCAAGTCCGATTGAAGCTGCACTTGGCTCTGTATGCGCGTCAATTGTTAGAAGTGGATGGGGCAATAAAGGCTCATGACAAACGCAAAGGCTCCAACATCCATCTTCTGGCACTAGGATTTGATCTTTCTCAAGAGCAATCAGTCCTGATTCAGTGAGCCTGTATTGGTCTCGATTAGACTCAGCAAGCCCATATAACCGACATATGTTTAGTAACCTATCAGCAACGACACGACGTCCGATTTTATCCCCAAATAAATGCTCGGAGCAGTCAGCAGAACTCGCATTCGGATAATCTTGAAGGAATTGCAGCACGCAGTTAATTTCTGGACGGCTATCTGCCAGCGCGATTTCACCCTGTATGAGCCAACTTTCAGTCTTAATTTCTCGTTTTAGTATGATGTCCTGGCTCATAGTGCCTCCTGTGATTCAGTCTCGATTGTTGTAGACCAGTATGAATTGCTGGCAAAAGTACCTAACACACCCGATGCCTTTTGCATTGCAGGGCGGTTTCCGTACACAATGAGCTGATGCTTGGCCCTCGTAATTGCCACATTCAAGCGATTTGGGCTTTCAAGAAAACTCGTGGGATGATTATTTGCGAAACTAAGCATGACAAAATCAGCCTCATGCCCCTGAAAACGGTCTACGGTACATATCAGAATATCAATATACGGTGAGGATTTTTCACCTCGATAGAAATGCCTTACTCCGTGATGATTTCCCGTCCACTTTCGTAAAGCTCGACGTATAGCTCGCTCTTGCGCCCGATAGAATGCCAAAACAGCAACTTCCCAAGGCTTTTGTTGGTTTTTCTCAACATTTGGGTTTGATTTTGCCCAAGAATCAAAGCGACTTAATTCTTTTAATATTTCTTCTACTTCATCGGTGATTTCACCTTCTTTGCCTTTTTGACCTTTAATATGGTGCCATATACAACGATGTGAGCCGCTTCGGTATCCCCAGTCCCGCTTTTCAGCCTGGCCATCAGGGCTTTGCAGTGCTTTTTCATGGTATATATGTACTCGGGAAAATTCGGCAATGTCTGGATGCATCCTGTGCTGATAACTAAGCCGTATTTGTCGTTTATTTAAAACGCTGGCTGGAAGTCCATCAGACAGAGCGGTCCCTTGTTTCTGATACTCTGTTCGTTCAAATCCAACTTGCAGTGATTCAAGAATAGAAGGCAGTGCGATCCTACGTACCCTGTCTATTGCAGTGAACGTATCTTTTTCTGAGTCAAATGGTAGTAGCGCTTTAATATCTTCCTCTAACTTGTTAACAGTTTTAGAACTTCCGTTAGATTCTGTATTCAGGCGCTGTTCGTACATACGAGCCAATCGCCACGCTAACTGCGATTCCCAGCTATCGGACTCGGTCTTGATTTTTGAACGAGTTAATCTCGAATGCGCTGCAAGTCGCATTTCTAACTTTTCCGGTAACGCAGGCAGCCCCCTTATGGTCGTCAAATCCAGGGGAAGGTGATTAGCATTCTGAGCGATGAACGCTGACGAACCAAGGACTACTGATGCGTAAGGGAGATCTGTCTTCGGACCTTTAGATGATGCAACCAATACATTTTTGGACTTTGCTTGCTGATGATAAAATTCAATTGTCTTTTCATCGTCAGTGCAAACCAAGGATACTTCTCGTTTCTGAATATTGATTTGTCGAGCAGAGAAAATATCTGCGCATGCTTCTCGCTGATAACTATCCTGTAAACATGGCTGCAAATTTACTTCGGTAGCTTCATCATCAACATAAGGTGAAAGCTGTTTTGGGTCTCCCACCATGATCCAACGCTTGGCAAGTACCGCTGGCACCAAAAACTCTTGAAAAGTTGTTTTTGATGCTTCATCAATAATCATCACATCGAAGATTGGCGATGTTGATTGTTTATTTTTGATATCAGGATGCTGAAGCAACCCAATAGTTGTCCCGCAAACTAAATTCGCCGCTTCAAGAACAAGACGCTCAACAATATGTTTACCTTCACCGACCTTACTTTTAAGTAACTTCTGACTAACTGAAATGTGCGGTTGTTGCTGAAGATGTTTTAGCAATCTTGTGCGTTCAGTTTTAACAAACTCTTCCAATTGCCATGGCTTTGCCTTTTGAGAAACGCTTGATTTATCTCCAATCCGTACAGGTAACACCATGTCGCGATAAATATTTTCTTCAGACATCATTCGTTCAAGAACATTGTCAACAGCAACGTGTGTTGATGCACAAAGTAAGATCCGCTTACCTCGCTTTATTAATTGAAGAATCAGTTCGCAAATGGCTGTAGTTTTGCCAGATCCTGGGGGGCCTTCAAGGAAGGCAAAGTCTGGTGTATTGAGTGCAATATTTACAAACTCACGCTGCTGAGATGTTCCCTCTCTTGCTCCATCGGTAAGAACGTAGTAGTCATCGTTAAATAAGTGCTCATCGTAAGGAACATTTGGCCACTTAGCATGATCCTTACCTTCAAACAGCCTCAATAGCGGAAGATGGTGAATAGAAGGGGTGTCTTGTAAGCTTTGTAATGCATTAATCTGACATTTTAGCTGGTATGTGTTTGGACGAATAACCAAATAGTCGTGGTCAGGTAAACGATCCAATAACAAGCTGTCATTCTCTACATTTCTGTCCAGGACTGAAATTGCGTTGGATTTATTGAATCCAACATTGCTTTGTGATTTCCCAGTCAAATGCCAACCATAACCGGCTGGACACTCATACGACGACAGCCCATTGCCTAATTCACTCGCAATTTCGTCCGCGTGCTCCTCAGTTGCATAAGCCATTTTAGGTTTACCGTGACTTCTACAATTTGGGCATTCTCTAGCAGCACTACCCACGGCTTTCCATCTAGCGGGGCTTGCTTCGTATACCGTGTCGGTACTTTCATCTAAAAAGAGCTTTAAGTTCTTTTCGAAATCACCGCAGTTATCGGCAGGCTCAACTAATTGTATCCATACTCCACTTTGAGCATCGTCCAGCTTTTCCCAAGCTATCGCTTTAACAGCCTTCGTACTTTCTAGGTATTTTCGAGTGATGTCTAAATACTTATAGAAGTCACCAAGACCACTCACTACTTTACTAAGCAGGATGTCTGGCCTGTGAATTCCTAAGTTTGTGTAATAAATCAACGCCATGCTTTTTCCATAGTTAATTAAACATTCTTCCTTGATATCAAGCACCATGCCAGCAACCAAAGGTAATTTCAATACAACAAAAACAATCGGTTACGTTTTTATTGCTTTTTAGATAGGTAATAAAAATACACCCTAGGCATAAAAACACACCTTCCAAGTGTATTACTTAAACACTTTAGTTCGAATGGAAAGTTGAGCACATACAACTTATGACGAAGATCTTTAGTTACGGGGGTTATAGTTATTCACTTGTCAAATTTGTATTGAGTACGTAACCAGAAATTGAATGGCATACCTGTGTAGTGGCATAGTTAATTTGGCCACCCATTAAGAAAGAAATGTTATGCTATTTGCATACAAATTTGGGTGAAAAAATGACGAAATTAAAACGCGCAACGTATTCTGCTGCAATCAAATTAGAAACAGCTCAGCTTGTAGTTGATCAAGGCTACACGCAAGAAGATGCAGCCAAAGCTATGGGGGTTGGTAAATCAACTGTAAGTAAATGGGTAACTCAATTAAAGCAAGAACGGAATGGCCAGTCCCCATTAGCTTCACCAATGACACCCGAACAAATTGAAATCCGCGAACTTAAAAAGCAAATCCAACGTATTGAATTAGAAAAGGATATATTAAAAAAGGCTACCGCTCTCTTGATGTCCGACTCCCTGAACAATTCTCGTTAATTGAGAAATTAAATCAACAAGAGCGTTACCCAATTAGCGTGTTGTGTAGCGTATTCAATGTGCATCGCAGCAGCTATAAATATTGGGCCATACGGGATACAACGCCTACACCAGAGCAAATAA
>NZ_AKXJ01000008.1:0-208926 GCF_000276645.1 Pseudoalteromonas sp. NJ631 | reverse complement strand
CGAACTTGCTGAATTTGGCACCTGAGTCCATCAGTTGTGGTGCCAACTTCTTTGAGTTAGGGGGGCACTCCCTGTTGGCAGTAAAGTTACTGTCGCTCATAGAAGTGCAATTTGAAAAAACTTGTGACTTATCATCTTTGTTTGAAAATACGACAGTTCAAACCCAAGCGTCTTTACTCAACGCTCTGGAGCAAGGGTTAAAAAATAATCCACTGTTGCAAACAGTTACTGCTGGTACTACTGCTCCACAAGCCGGTGTGATTTTTATCCCTGGTGTTGCTAGTACGAGTAGAGATTTTGTAGACATTGTTGAGTATTTAGCTCAGGGTGTAACTAACACGGAAATTGGTATTTTCAGACACAAAGGTCAGATTGCCGGGGAGTCATACTTTAAGACAATAGATGAAAACGTCGCTGCATTTTCTAAATGCATAGCCAACAGGCCCTATACACGGATCACTTTAGTTGGCCATTCATATGGAGGTGCATTAGCGCTGAGTCTAGCAGAGTCTCTAAAGGCCAAAGGCTATCAAATCGACTTAGTGATGTTAGATACTTATTTTGAGCAGAGGACTAGGCTTGCTTCAAGTAAAGACTTCACACTGAGAAGTAAATGCTCAGATGAGTTGACATTACCAGGTCATTTGCACGATTTATATAATCATCAAGTACATCTCTTTGAAGAGTTTAAACCTCAAAGAAGGACGTTATATCCAGTAACCGTTGTTTTCGCCTGTGATAGTCCCATTGAGCGAGGTGATTACGTTGAGTATTTGCATGAGCAGCTTTCAGATAGGCAAATTAGGACGACCTCTGTTGAAGGGGAACACTTTTCAATGTTAAGAGGCAAAAGTGCCAAATTGGTTTCTGAAATAATTGTCAGAACTACAAACAATATAGAATAGACGCAATAAAACCTGAGCATGAAAAATAACTCCACTTTGGATAGCGAGCGCTCTTTTAATTAAGGTCAGGTTATTGCTGATATTAAATTATGCTATTTAGTTATAGGATCAATAATGAAGAAGAAAATTACTAGTTTAAAGAAACTTTTTCCTTCATCTATGTGTGACGTGGATGAAATACTTTGGACTGGAAAATCAGAGTTGGAAAAGATCTGTTCAATAAAAGAGTTGCATGAGACTCATATCGTTCTTGAAACTGATGGCAGTATTCCTGAGATGGGTGTCAGAGGCATTGTATGGCTGCCATTTTTTAGGATTTTTCCTGCAGTGATCAGTGAGGTATCTGGCAGTACATTTACGGCAAGGTTTGAGGATCTCGACTCTGTAATGAAAAGAGATTTAGATTACTTTATAGATGCTAGAAAAACGAAAGTTAAGAGGAATCGACCAAAGCTTTTTATTAGAGCTTTACTGAGAACAGTTTATTTATTGGAACAGAGGCTTTCTGGGATTGAGCATCGAACATTTCCGCTACAGCAGTTTCCTTGGTCTTTAGAGTTTGAAAAGCAATATAGCTCAATTCATAACGAAGTAATGAAATTATTCAACAATGTGGGAGTTGAGAATATACCATTAGGTCCTGATCAAGTTCCAAAGTTTCATGCAGTTAATATTGCCCAGCAAGGAAAGGTTGATGCAAATGCAAAAAAAGTTTTTCCAATAACCAGCCAGTTAGTAGAAAACGTACCATCTCTAGCCAATGCGCAACTAAGCATCCTCGCCCCAGGTGCTGATCTGCGTATGCATAAAGCCGCTAGTCGTTGTTTCCTGAGAATGCATTTGGGCATAATCATTCCAAAAGGAGATGTTTGCTTGGAACTGGAAGGGGAAAAGCTTAAATGGAAGGAAGGTAAGGTTATGATATTTGACGATTTTTACCATCATCGAGCTTGGAACAAAACAGAACACACACGGGTTATATTGATGGTCGACTTATTCAGACCTATGCCTAAATGGCAAGAGCTTTTCTTTCGATTTGTTCAGAAAAAAATAATCCAACCTTTGCAAAGAATACCCAATACCTGGATGAGTTGGGAAAATTAAACCAGCGCAATTAGCAACATAAAATTATAAATTGCTTCTTGTAATAATTATTAACAATAAAAAGGTGATTACCTCATGAAAGTAAAGCACATATTACTGACTCGATTTTCTTATAGACAAAACCCTGATGACATTAAAAAACAAACAGCAGATGTATTTGTGCGTCATGATGACGTTTTGAGCCCTCATTTGCTAGACAATCGCTTTGCATTATTTGAAACAGCATGTTTACCGAATGTACTGGCACAGACAAATCAGGACTTTGAATGGGTAATAATAATAGACCCTGACTTACCAGAAAAGTACCTTACCAGATTGAAAGCTCTTATTTCAGTGAGGGCTGACAGAACCCACCTTCACGTATTTCGTCGAGATGAGTTAGGTGGTTTAGATTGGTTAGAACAGCATATTCCAAGTGATACTGACTACGTTTTGACAACCAATGTAGATGACGATGACATTATAAGTATTGACTATATGGAAAGGTTGCAATCTCATGTGAAAGCTTTAGGTGATAAAGCTCCGTCTATTAAGTTTCTAGGTATTAAGTCTACTTATCAGTGGAACATTTTCTCTTCTAATAAGTACCCATTCGGCACCTATTCGCCTTGGCATAGAGCTAATATTTTCAAATCTACGGGTTATTCAATGCTATGTAAATTGTCTAGCCGCCGAATGACAGTTTATTCACTGCATCATGCTTCTGGGGATGTCTGGTTTGCTCAAGGGAACGAGAAAAGTATGGATGAAGCTGCGAGAGCCATTCGAGAAGTTCCACCAGAGCAGGATAATTATGTTAACTTTGCATTTGTATCTAATTTTCAGAAACGGATAGAAAAAACGCTGGATGGCAAAGGTGATGACTGGAAGACTGCGCCGCATTCCGAACTGATGCATGATTTCTCCAAAGAGGGGGCTATGGCGATACACCTCAACCACTTTGTAAATGACCAAGCCACTCGGTTGTTTGAATATAAACAATGCACAAAGCCTGTGGTTAAAAATCAATTTTTTCCTAATAAAGTCAATATCAATTGGGTATCTTTTGAGGAACACAAAGGGCTATTCGAACTTTCATCTGCGCTATATAGCAAGCTGCTAGCAGAAATTAAATCACATAGTAAAAAGTTAAATATTGGCTGGTTGGGTCGCCAATGTATGTCGATAGCGATGACAATTAAATTGCGATGGTGGTTCTTAAGGCATTGATACAAAATCGCCAAGTGGCTAAATGTGACAGGCGCTCCGTATTGACAGAGATCTATTTGATAGTCTAGAAATTAGCGGATATTCAGCTGAGTAAATTACCAATTTTATTATTAAATCAATCTAATGGTATATATTTATTAGGAGTAGAGAAATTGGATAGGTTAGAACAAGTAATTCCAAAAGATATCATTAAGGGTTTGATATCGTCGACCCTTGAAGGGCTTAAAAGTGGAGACCACTTTTACGATCAATTTCATTATGTCAATCGTAAATTCATTGACCAAAACTTGGACGTTTTCTCATCAATAGTAGCTGATGCGATTGAGAAGGATCATCCGGGCGTGACAGCAAGTGATCTCGCTTATGTCAATGATTTTGTAGCACCTGTCAATTTAGATAATGCTCAGATCCATACAAGGCATAAAACGAACAAATATGAGTGGCATGTGGACGGAATCGACAGAAGTATTGGGCCCTGCTACAACCTGTGGATCCCACTGTATAGAAAAAGTGCATTGGCGAATCTTGATGATAGGTCACTGTTTGATGTTTTAGAGCGAAATAATGTCCCGGAGTTGTACCAACCAAATGGAGACCCTGTGGCGGTTCAGCTGTATGATGGCCAGCGAGAGGACGAGAAAATGCTGGCTGTGGCTCAGCAGTTCATCGGCGTATCCAAAGACGAAATGAGTCGCTCAGTATTTTACCACTGCAAGTCGGGGAAAATGAAAATCATATCTAAGAATAAACTTAACAAAACTTCAGTAATTAGGCCTATCATAGGTGATGCGTATATATTTAACTCAAGCCAAATCCACTCTAGTGGCCCATCAGACTTTGAAAGGATTGGCATTTCTATTAAGTTCATCGTGAAAAACCCAAAGCATGGATTCCGAAAAGTTATGAATGAGAATCGTGCCCAGTCGCTCCCGTTGACAAGTTGGGGATCATTATTCGTGGGCTGTTACGATCAATTTGAAGACTTCACAAGTTTTAAAAATTACATAGACTTTTGCATTATGGATGAGAAAGTAATGACAGCTAGAAATCAAAGTAAAGTAGACTCCGTGAAGACTGTATTAGAAGAAATTATGTTAGAAGTATAATAAAGGCTTTGATTGTTTCAGAAGCTGGTTATCAGCTTACTAAGTGAAAATATGCAAAATGAGTATCACTGATTGGCGTAAGTAGGTCCGTGTATTGTGGGTTGGGTTTAGTTCGCAATACCTCTACCTAGCTTTTAAGCGAGAAACGCTCACGCCCATTTTAGGTGGGCCTAATAACAGCACTTGACCCTGTGGAGTGAGCTATAGCTGGATCAAAATAAATTGCGATAGTCCAAGTGCTTAGTAAACAGCTCTTCTATAGAGCAGCGAAGCTTTCGTCTGATTGACTTAGATTGTGCCCACTTCTTTTCAATAGGATTCAGGTCAGGGCTATATGGAGGTAAAAACTCCGCTATACAGCCGCTACCTTTTATTGCTTGCAACATATCATTGCGCTTATGAAAAGTGGCATTATCCATCACAATGACCGCTCCTTTTTTCACTTTGGGTAATAAGTCTTGTGTTAGCCCCCTATGGCAGGATAGTTGTCACTCTTAAAATTTAACCAATTGGGGCGGTCAGGTATAAGGTTAGAGTTTTATGCACTTTTCAGAAGTTCAATCTTCCTTAGTACTTAATGTAAATTGAGAGCCATTGCCCACTCAAGCTTACCACCATGTCATTACTCTATGTAGCACTCTGAGTACCGCACAGTCGACCTTAATTGCATTACACTCATAACATTCATCGGTCACGACCGGGGTTCTAGTGTGCGAGCTGGCACACACGGCTTCCATTTTGTCTAAAATAATCTTCATATATTGATAGAATTGCTGCTTACGTAATTGTTTTGGTTTATGCCGGAGTTAACAATGATAAAGCTCATCAGTGCTTTTTCTCACAATTAGTGAAATGACCAGTAAAGTTGTCAGATAGGATTATTACTAATTGTAAGATCTCATAAAAAGAGCGCATATGTTATGTGTATGCGCTCATAATAAGCGACAAATGCACTGTTGTATAGTTGCAATGCGCAACTTACCCTACATTACCCTGGTGCAAGAATTTTTATGGCTTTTTCTGACAGCCCTGGTCGCCAATTCCAAAATCTGTTTGCAATATCTGTTGGAGAATTTAGAAATTCTGCTTCCAGACCTCTTGCAGCCATTAGAAACGGTTTCAGCTCTTTCAAGCCGATTTCGTCATCCTTTTCGACAAGGATATTGACAATTTCAGCTAATGTTGTCGCTGCTGAGTACCGCCTCATCAACACGTTGGCCGGCAGTTCATCAATTGAGCTGGTAACTGCCAGAGTGTAGTTATCGAGATTTTTGATATCATGAAGCCAAAAATTAGGCCAGTAAAGCGTATCCCCTTCCTCAAGAACTGCTTCATATACAGGTATATCTTTGAGTTCTGGGTATTTTTCAAGATCTGGGTTTCGTACATCCAAAGAAGAGTAGTTAGGCCTACCTTCTGCACCAAACATTGAGTTCAACCTTAATAGGTGCGCATGCTCTGGTGCTACGAGTAGACAGTGTTTACGCCCTTTGATTTGCATAAGTGATTTGGCCTCACCGGCGAAGTCATAATGCATAGGAGTTGAGTTACTCTCTGAACCAAGAATGATTTGTGCATTGATAAGCTCTGAAAGGTGTAAAAAGGATGGAGGCTGAAAGTCATGACTGAGAATACTGATTTCCTCATTGAACTTTTCGTCATACTTATCATTAGTCCAAATGTTACCGCTTTCAGAAACGTTGAACCAGTACCAATTCGAGCCTGCTTCCTTGTTTCTAAATTTGTGTGAAAAATCCCTAAAGGGCATTTTACGTGGTTGCGAATGTGCGTGTTTGTTTGAGTTTTCGCTATATTCACTAACCGTGATTACGGCATCCCCAATTTTTTCTTCTAGGTATTCCAATGTCCATTTTTCACAGGCTGGACTAGTGCGAGCACTTCCTTTTGCTATAACGGGTTTATTGAAGCGGTATTTTTCTATAAAATCATGTCGACTTAATTCGACACGCTCTATGGGTTGGATATTTAACGTATGCCATGGTTCCATTCGGTCCCCCTATCTTTTAGTTGCTTAAGGTTGCTATTAATAAAATTGCTTAAATTATCTTATTGAAATTAGGGTATAACGAACCTACCCATTATCTGCCCTTTACTTCATCACCCTGTAAAGGTGAAATACGTAGCTTTTTTGTTGTAATATGTTCAATCTCAGCTTAAAACTATTCATAGTGAATAATGCACAGGGCTAAGTATCACGACATAACACTATTTCAATAATGAACCTGTGAATTACAGGGTGCTAGGCATAATGAGTATCACTTTTTAGCCAACCGCTCATGAACAGAACTCGAGCATCGAGTTAATTTGGACGGCAAACAGACAGAGGCTATCGACCATATATACCTAGTCAAGTGGCTGATATTTTTTTGATTGTACACTTGAATATACTCCCACCGGATAGCAAAGGCAAGTCTGAAAAGTGATTAACTTCACTCATTTACAGAGTTAGTAACCTCTCTTCTCAGGCCGTAAAATAGGCGTTTATTAGGCGTAAGCGATGCCTCTTCAGTCTTCATGCTGTACATGGGGATCCGTACCTTTGTGCTTCTATAATAAGAGAAATAAAACATCTTTGTTATGTCTTTTAACAATCAAAAGAATAAAACAATTTAAAGCGTGCCAACGGGAAGGCATTATTTGTTCTTAGGTCGATTCGGTATTTAAACCTTCTCATGCGTGAGATATTTCCAGCCTACCCTGGCGTAACATCTGAATAATAGGTGTTAGTATTGATAGAAAATGACTGAGCCAGTTTCTCAAGCTAGAAATAATCTTAGACGCTGTATGTACTATATGACACTGAGGCTAAGATTATTTGAGGGAGCCAACTAATTGAAATGATTCAGATAAGGAGCTCTAATCTTTCACCTACTTGAAGTTGATTGTTTAATAAATTCTCAATTATGTTCTATAGCAGTAAAGACTCCAGAGACTTACAGTTGAGCTGGTACCTCATTTTTAGTGCTCATAGCTACCTCTCTCGAGGTTTTCAAAAAGTAAGCTAATGCATTATCCATTTCACTCAATTCTGCTTGCGGCACATCTTTTAGATGGAGGTATAATGAGTTTGCAAACACAATTAGTGGTTGAAAATCTCTTTGAATGGTTTTGTAGTTTTCATAGGGCTTTTCAGCAAATTCTTCGACGAGTTCGGGCCAATTCACAGGATAAATGGTATCTAAACCCTGTAACATCTTATATGAATTCAACAGAGGTGAACCTATGCTGGTTAGCGTGCGAATCACTTTTACTCCATTCACGCCCCAAGCTTTTATCCCCAGCATTTCACTATACTCAGCTAAAGGTACTAAGTTTGAAGTTACTATGTGGTTGAGGCCAGACCAAACAGTCATAAATGGTGTTTGTTTTTTTGAACCAAAAACTCCGTTTACACAGTGATCATTGTTTTCCATCATGAAAAAGCCATCATGCGTCTCTAGATAATCAAAAAGAGGGTCCAGAGAGCCCATTACTAGCGTGTCTGCATCTAGCCATAGGCCGCCATACTCACAAATCACAGCAACCCGAATGTAGTCTGACTGCTGAACGGGATTGAGAGAAGAAAAGTTTTCTGGGACTTCGATATAGTCAGTGATGTTGGTTTCATTTAATAAGTGTAGAGTGTAATTACCCTCAGCATGAAGTACCATAAGTTCTTCAAGTTCTTTAATTAATGTGTACTTCGGCCCACTCCAATAAGTAAATACGTTTTTCTGTTTCATATTAAAACTCAGTTTTAAAATATTAAAGGTTTTAATTAATTTTCATATCAAATTTACATTTGACGAGTTGGTTTTCAGTGGTTCAACTCACTAGGTTGGAAAATAGCTCGTTTATAAACTGCATATCAAATCCATTCTTGCGAAGTTCAAAGCGGTCGGCTTAATTATAATTTTCTTGACCGAATTAGACCGTAACCTATATCATTTTAGAATGCAACTTTTGTGGAACTGGGCAATCAATGAATCTAAAGCTCTGATCCCATTGTGTTAATTCTAGCAATACTATATGGTTTTCGCCTAGGTTACTCTTTGCTTTTGCGTCAATATACATGCGTCATTCCATTATTTTTGCGGTCAGATGAATAGTGAAGGGGCATTGCTGCACGGCATTTACACCGAGTACTCCCATATTTTTGTATGCAGTAAAGGTTATTGCATGACCTTGAGGCCGGTAATATTTTAAAAACGCTGGCTTGAGTAACTTTTACGCCATGTCTTTATGGTGGTGTTTGTCTCGGGACCATACACATAAAGAGTTAAATTGATCTGAATTTGATTACAACTTTAAAATGGGCAGGGTGTCCGCTATCGGTCACTTCGATCCCAATATCGGTCTAAGCACCTACTTAAGTGCTCAGTAAAGATACTAAGCACTAGTTATTTTTCAATATAAACTTATCTTTTTAAGTTATTGATAAATAATGTTTAATTGTCTTTTTTTGATATTTAAAACATAGAGAAATAACATTGGCACACTTTTCGCTGAAAGAGTGCTAAATAAATGATTACCTTTAATAAGTAAAAATAGGAACGACAGGATGAACCACGGTATTTATCTGCTCAAACAGGCTTGGGAAGGTCTGCGAGAAAGTAAAGGCTTTCTGGTCGCGATAGTGACCACGTTAGGGATAACGTTAGGGGCCTTGTTATGCATTCTCACCTTAGCTTATGTAGTTATATTAAAGCCTTTGCCTTACCCAGAGCAGCAAAAGCTTTTTATGGTTGAATCTGTTGTGGTTGACAAGAATCGAGGGAAACTGGCAAATGCCTATGAATACCCAAGTCTCATTAGGCTATTTGATAATCAAACAGTGTTTTCAGATACCGCGCTGGTGAGCTTTGAAAGTGGTATTGTGGGTTCATTGCCTTCTCAGCCAAGTGTAACCAATGCTTTTGTAACACCTGGTTGGTTTAGCCTTTTAGGGGTTAACAGTATGACAATGGGCCGTGTCTTTGAAGATACCGAAAAGAAAGACAGTTACAATGCAGCAGCTATATTAAGTTATGAGCTATGGCAAAGGGAGTTTAATGGCGACAGTGATATTCTTGGACAAGCGATTACAGTCGACAACACAGACTACAGAGTGGTTGGTGTACTAGGCAAAGACTTTATCGAGCCAGGCATAAGAGGTGTGGGCGAAAAAACTGATGTATTTCTTTCTTGGGATTACAATAGAGAAAATCAATCTGATATGAGAGAGAGCTTTGGCTCTTTTGCGCGTAACTTACGCTTTATGGGTAAGCTTGACAGTGATTTAAGCATCTCTCAAGTTGAGCAAACATTGACTGGTCCTTTTAACAGCCATTGGCAAGAAAACGTAACGGAAATTTCTGGGTTAAAAGACTGGTCAGTAAAAATCGAACTCAAACAACTGAAAGATGTCGTGTTAGGCGACAGCAAACAAACAATTACTTTATTGCTTGCAGGTGTGGTGTCTTTAGTACTCATTGCAATAGCAAATATTGCGAATCTATTTATGTCTCGCACTGTTGAACAGCAACGAGAGTTGGCAATTAAAGCGGCTGTAGGTGCCAGCAAAAGACAAATATTTCAATCACTGTTAACTCAGTCAGGATTGGTCGTTGGCGTTTCTGTCATTGTGGGTGTGGTGATCGCAAGCTTGGGATTCTGGTTGCTTCAACAGTACCTGGCACAAAGCTTACCTCGTGTTGATGAGCTGTCGATCAATGCTTTTACTCTTTGTAGCGCATTTTTGGTAATTGTGATGCTCGGGGGACTATTTGCTCGAATAAGCTCTGGGATGATCAATTACAGTGCATTAAACATGACGTTGCAATCGAGTGGTAAAGGTACGGGGATCCAAGTTTCACAAACCGTTAGACAATTACTTATTATCTCTCAAGTAAGTCTAGTTATCTTGCTCGTATTCATTAGCATGGTTTTGCTCAAAGACTCATTAAAAGTAATTAATCAGCCACTTGGCTTTAGTACGGAAAGTGTTTCTACGTTGACAGTAAAAGTAAACTCTGCAAATAGCTTGTCTGAAGAGGAAAGAAAGTCCCTTATGATGGAGCTGAAAAAGGAGCTACTAGCATTGCCGCAAGTAGAAGACGTTTCTCAAAGTGTATTACCTCTGAGGGGGTCTAGACGTATAACAGTGGGTACCGATGAAGAAGAATTGTCATTGGTTGAGACCAAGTATATTGATGATAACTATTTTCAACTTATTGACCAGCCCCTCATTGAGGGAGATTACTTTAGCGAAGCTGATTTCCAAGATGAAAACAAAGTCATAATTATTAACGATGTTTATGCAAATCAACTGCGTGCGAATGGCAGTGCGCAAGGGAGTGTCATTGGAACAAAGCTATTTACAGTTGTTGAGTGGCGCACAGTTATTGGTGTTGTGAAATCAGCAAAAATGTCGACAGACAGTGATGTGCCTGTACGCGCGTATATTCCATCTGAAGAATCAACACCTCAATTTTTGATCAAGCTAAAACCTCAGCAATCTTTATCCCGAGAAGTGATAGCCAACACACTGCAAAATGTGAACCGCCAATTTTTTGTATCTGTGTTAGAGCCTCTTAATGCACAGCGAGACAGAATGCTTTTCTCTCAATACATTACGGCAATCACGAGTGCGGTGTTAGCTGCATTAACATTCTTTTTAGCCGCCATTGGGTTGCACGGTATTCTCAGTTATACAATTCAAATGCGCCGCTTTGAATTAGGAACTCGCCTAGCTATCGGGGCCAAGCGAGGTGATATTGTGTCTTTAATTATTAAAGACAATGCCATATCTGTCATTATTGGTTTTGTGATCAGTGTGATTGCGATGCTTGGGTTGTATTTAGGCTTCTCAGATGCATTAACAGAGTATGTTAACTCGCAGCTGTTTTTGGTGTTCTTTGGCACAATTTTACTGATCAGTATCATGGTATTGTTCGCCTGCTATTGGCCATTGAGATCTATTATTAATAATAGGCCGTTCCGCTCCCTTAGAGGTAATTAATGAAGTCTGTCAGGTTAGTGGATATTCATTGCTGATATTTGGATAAAAAATACAAGGTTGATATTTGATGGATGTAGTTAAAAAGAAATCTCAAAACAAGCTGCTGTTAGGCAAGTACCAGATAGGCATCGCAGCATTTCTGTTGGTGATCACATTATTTGTGTGGGCAATGCAAACTGCTAACTCTGTCTCGCTGTCAAGAAAGGATATTTTGGTTGAGCAAGTTGTTTATGGTGATTTGGATGTGACGACGGAAGGTTATGGGATTTTGAGTTCAAATAAACAGCAGCTTTTAACCGCGTTGACTCAAGCAACTGTAAAAGAAGTTGTATTAAAACCAGGAGCTTATGTGACAGAGGGCAGTGTGATTGTGCGTCTGGATAACCCTGAGTTGCTTCAAGAACTGAATAATGCTGAGCAAGGACTCGTTCAGATCAAAGCAAATCTACGCCAACTAAAGCTGAATAACCAACGAGAGCTGCTGAATGAGTCGGCTAACTTGGCTGAAATGAGTGCGCAATATGAAGCGGCGACACTGGATCGCCAAGCCGAAGAAAAGCTTATCGAAACGGGTATTGTGTCGCAACTGACATTTCAACAATCCGTATTAGACGAACGTCAACTGGGGAAGCGCATTGATATATTAGAGCAGCGTATTGAACAGTTAAAATTAGTTCACCAAGAATCGGTTAATATACTGCAAGAGCAAGTGAAACAGCAGCAAGGTCAGGTCAACAACGCTCAATCTCGGCTGGCTGCGCTTGAAATAAAAGCCGGTTTCACTGGCGTGCTACAAGAGTTGCATGTTGAACTGGGACAAAGCTTGTCTCCTGGGCAAGAGATTGCTTTAGTGGGGAGTGTTACAGACTTGATCGCATTAATCAGAGTTCCTCAAAGCCAAGTGCAGCAAGTTGCCATTGGTCAAGTGGCGACTGTTAATACGCGTCAAGACCAAATCGTCGGACACGTAACGCGTATAGATCCGATTGTACAAGACAACACTGTAGAAGTTGAAATTGCATTACCGAGTGAACTTCCTGTCAGTGCAAGGCCGCAACTCAATGTCAATGCAATGATCACCGCAGATACGTTACAACAAATTCACTATATTAAACGCCCTGCAAATGCCAGAGCACACAGTGAGATTGACCTGTATCGTTTAGACGATCACAGTTCTACAGCACAGTTACAAACGCTCAAGCTTGGCAAATTGGCTGGACGATATATTGAGGTAGTTTCAGGCGCAGCCGTGAATGATGTATTTATTATTTCTGATCTATCTAACTTAAAAAATACTGTGCCTGAAGTAACGATTACACAATAAAGAAATTACAAATTCATAGCAGGATCGAAAAAATGAAAAACGTTAAAATTGAAATGAAGAATATCTCAAAAGTTTTTGAAACAGATGAGATGGAAACGTACGCTTTAAAAGATGTAAGTTTAAAGATTTACGAAGGTGACTATGTTTCTATATCAGGCCCGTCTGGCTGCGGAAAGTCAACACTACTATCATTACTTGGTTTATTGGATATGCCAACCAGCGGCGAGTATAAGGTAGAGGGTATTAATGTAGAAAGCTTGTCACTTGATGAAGCCGCTGAAGTGAGAAATAGTAAAATTGGCTTTATCTTCCAATCGTTTAACTTGATAGATCAAATCTCAGTGTTCGATAATGTGGCACTACCTTTACGTTATCGAAAAGAAAAATTGAGCCAAAATGAAATCGAACAGCGTGTTAATAAGTGTTTAGAAATGGTCAGTATGACTCATCGTAGCCAGCATAAGCCCAATCAACTTTCAGGTGGTCAGCAGCAGAGAATCGCTATTGCCAGAGCACTTGTGGCTGAGCCAGCCATACTCCTAGTTGATGAAGCAACTGGTAACCTTGATTCAAATACCGGTGATCAAATTATGGATATGCTGGATAAGTTAAATCAAAACGGTACTACTATTTGTATGGTAACGCATGAAGCGTGTTATGCGGACAGAGCGACGACACGATTGCAATTGTTAGATGGTGAAATTCTAACTGTTCCAGACAAGAAACCGATCAGCTCAGCTTCAAGCTCTGAAGAAAGCGCAGCTGTGGGCTAGGTAAAAGCGCCATTGATTGCTAGGGGTAACTCATAATGCCTAGCGAGCAATAGTCTGGTCTGGATTCAGGTACGAATATCGCGATTTTATTACTCAATGCTGCTATGTGTACGCTGCTGAATTAGTCCCAGACAAGCTCCTGGCTTGTTGATTTGAAAGACAGTTAATATTCTGGTTTTTAACTGACCGAGGTCTCGATCACTGTGGCAAAGTTGAGTATCCTGACTGTCAACTTTACCTCGCAATTAACGATATTGACCATAGAAAAAATTGAATCGATATCATCTCAATGATATGTACCAATGAGTGCGCTTATTACAATAATAAGCGCACTCTGTGGCATGGCTCCATTAGTCATATTGTTTGATGGAGAATCGTTTCGGGATGAGAAGAGTTTAGCTCAAACCTAAAGCTAGCAGTCACCGCTATAAAGACGGGTGGCGGTCATATCAGTTTCATATGAGGCCTCAAAATGAGAGGGCTATATAGTATTATTCTCAGCTAATGTTCTGCAGCTCTGACTGAAAATGCTTTAGTACTTGTCGCGTTCAATGTAAATACCTTCAGTTACATCTGCACGTCCCAAGCCATAGCCTTTTTCAAATGCCCACAGGATCAGCTGAATATTTTCAATGTCATTAACCTGTTTATCTTTCATTGACTAGCTCCTTGTTATTGTTTTTTATTATTATGGTGATTTGTTTACCACGTTGAATAGTAAGTTTTCATCAATAAGTTGTTTTAAATAAATTTATTGCCTTCTTTTCTAACAGGCGTGTTGTCTGTTTATTGTGAATTGCTCAACTCTCCCTTCTATGGAAATTAGAATCAATATTGAGCTATTTGTTTTATGTTGGTTTCAGTGGCAGCGATATTGTTATGGTGACCCCTTTTTCTTCATTGTTAGCCAGGTCAATGCTCCCTTGATGTTGTTCGATAATATTACGGCAAAAGCTTAACCCTATGCCTTGACCATCTTGTTTAGTGGTAAATAAAGGTACAAATAGGTTGCCAATATTGGCAAAACCATGACCATTGTCTACAACTCTAATAATGGTTTTATCCCCCTTTTTGACAAACTCAACTGAGACTTGATTCGCATTGGCTTCATGGGCGTTTTTAATTATGTTAATGAGTACCTGTTCCAATAAAGATTGATCTGCCCAGATCCACTTTGTTACCACAATGGGAGTAATATCGACCTCTGGGAAAAGCCTCAATAATCTATCAGCCATGAGCTGCGCTGACATACTCTGATAATGTAAATTTATTTGCTTTGACAGTGAGGCATATCGATTAATAAAGTCTTGAAGGTGCAAGCAGCGATCTGAAATTAACGCGAGCGCTTCTGAGTCACGTTCTGAACTAGCTCGTTCAGCTAAGTTCTCAGCTATGGAGCACACCGGCGTTAATGAATTTCTAATTTCATGCCCAATAACGCTGATTATCTGCTTCCATGCATCAGTTTGACTATTCCTGATTGCAGCTTCTATATTTGTGAATACCAAGAGTTTATGTGCGACATTCGCATCAATAAATGTACTTTGACTTATTTGCCACTGCTGGTTATTCTGCTCTAACTGCCAGCCTCCACTTCCCTCTATCAGCCCAAGTCGCTTTGGTGAGGCATATCTATATCTTTGCCAGGATTTATCTTTATAAAGATAACCAAATGCGCCGTTGGCATAAGTTAATTGATTTTTGTGGTCAAAAACGAGTACTGGAGTATCCAATTGATCAATCAGTCGGTAAACCAAAAAGGCATGTTGATCATAGCGTTGTTTTTTCTTTGCTAAGTCCTCGCTAAACTCTCTTAATTGTTGATGGAATTTTCCTACAACGCCGAGGGGAAAGCGCGGTTTCGCATATTGTTTATAATCTTCTAGTCTAAGTGCATCAATGTGCAGTAATGAGCGGTTAAAGCTGGATGTTACTTGTGCACGAAATCGGGCTATTGATACAAAAGAAAGTAGCGCCACCACTGTCGTTGAGAGCAGGACCATACCGTTTGACAGGTTGAGTTCTAAGAGCAGTAAAGATAAGACACTCAAAAACAGTAAGGTAGCCAATGACAACCAAAAAGTGATATACCCTTCAAGTGTTTTATTTTTGAATATCACCATATTTTTCCAAACGTCTATATAAGGAGGACTTTGTTAATCCCAGTAGTTTAGCTGCTTGAGACATGTTATTAGATGCTTTGATCAAAGCCTGTTTTATGAGTCTTTTCTCAGCCTGTTCCAGTGTCATCATTGGCAGTTCTTTGTCAGCGTTCAGCGCTTGAATAGGTAGATCATGTGCAGCTAAATCCTGACCCTTAGCCAATAGTACTGCCCTTTCCATAAGGTGGCTCAATTCACGAATGTTACCAGGCCAATGATAAGAGGCGAGCTTTTCTTTGGCTTGTGTATTAAGTGTGATCTCTGCTTTATGGTACTTATTGGTAAATATGCCAATAAAGTGTTCGGCCAAAGGAATAATATCTTGGTGGCGTTCCCGTAATGAGGGCACTCTAAACTCAAGGGTATTAAGTCGATAGAATAAGTCTTCTCTAAATTTTTCTTCAGCTATGAGTTTGGGTAAATTACCATTTGTTGCACAAATAACGCGTGTATTCATTTGCAGTGTTTGGCTCGAGCCGAGTACTTCAAATTTGCCCGACTCTAACACTCGTAACAATTTCACTTGTTGGGAAAGTGGGGTATTCGCTATTTCGTCTAGAAATAATGTTCCCCCATTTGCCAGCTCGAAACGTCCAATACGGCTACTTTTAGCGTCGGTGAAAGCGCCTTTTTTATGGCCAAACATTTCACTCTCAAATAGGTTTTCTGCAATGCCTCCCATGTTTACAGAAATAAAAGGACCTGATTGATTCAGAGATAAAGCGTGTATATTTTCTGCAAGCATGCTCTTGCCTGTACCATTTTCCCCAGTTAGCAGAATATTTACATCAGCTTTGGCAACGTGACTGACTTGCTCGAGTAACTCTAACATACAAGGTGAACGCCATTCGTACCCTGGTTTGATTTCCAACTCTAAACGCTGCTGCAATTTTTGATTTTGGACTTGCAAATCAGACATCGCAAGTTGTTGCTTAATTATTTGTAGTAAACGCTGATTTTTCCAAGGTTTTTCAATAAACTCAGCTGCCCCGAGTTGCATCGCTTTTACGGCAAGCGATACATTCGCCCACGCGGTCATCGCGACTACGGGAATATTGAACTCGGAGTCAGACAACCAGGTTAGAAACGCAATGCCTTCTTCCCCTGAGGTGATATCCAATGAATAATTCATATCCAACAAAATAATATCAATACTTTGTTGTTTAATAACGTTTTTTGCTTGTTCTGGACTATTTGCTTCAATGGGGACATAACCATTATCTTCTAACACAAAGCTTGTGCTCAAATAAATGTCATGGCGGTCATCAACAATCAAAATACGGGGGTTACTCATAATGGCCTTTAATAGTAGCAAGTTGTAGGAACAATACTTCCTTTATCGAAGAAATCTACGCAACAGTCTCGATCCCCTATCTGATCAAATCACTGAAATAAAAGCAAAGACCTCGATATTAATTGTGAAAATTTTGACATTCGATATAAATAAAATGATACACGCCTAGCAAAGAGCGTCAAGGTGATTGTCCTGTTCAAACTGACAGGTATTGAAAACTGTAGTGGTTCAATAAATTCGGACACTATTTTAGTGTTTACACGCTAAATGGTTACAGTTCATTGCTTGTCTTTTTCTTGATTCTTTATAAATTTAAAACCAACTAGACAAAATACACCAGCCAAAAACCAAATTCCTCCGGCCACAATTGCAAAACTGGTGGTTTTTTCAGGGAAAACTATGGCTAGCGGCAGTGTAATTGCTCCCCTTACTAAACATAACGTTGAAATAGTAAAGATGGCGGGGCGAAGCATGGGTAATGGTTTGATCCACTTGAGGACGGAAAGTGCGTAGGCGGCAGTGGTTAGAAATAATGCAGAGATAAAAACGGTTGCAGTAGGCGCATACCAAGTGCCTGCGATGGCGGAGTCGATAATATCTGCTGGGGCAAGTTGCGCACGATAGCAACTAGCACCCAAATAAATACACGAAAGATGTGCAACTGCGGTAAAGATTGCAATACCCGCAAATGTTGAAAGGAAAATACTACCTATTATCCGTTTAGTCTGGTATTGCATTGATTTCCTTTACGTTAAGCGGGTAAATTGAAAAGCTTTGTAGTGCTTCTTATCAATGCCCTAGTTGGTCGAGTAAGTCCATTACTTCAACGCTGGCATGTTCCATTTGGTTAAGCTGTTTTACTGCGCCTTGAGAATCGCCTGCTTTAAACTTTTTCATTGCTTCTACACCAGCTCTATGGACTTCTTTATGCGGAGCTTCTAGGCGTTTAAACGCGTTGTGACCGCCAAACTTTTGGGCGCCATCGCCACTAAACCACTTACCTAAGCGGCACATTGTATGATCGGCAAAGTCGCTGATATTTTTATGGCTATTGCCAATAATAACGTTGTATACGTCTCCTTTCCAAACGACATGATCGAGCTTTACTGTCTGGATAAAAGTTTGGGTGGTAGAAACCAAAATGGTGTCTTTCATTGAGTCACAACAACTTACTATTCCTTCGTATTCATCGTTTAGGTGTCCAATACTGTCAGATAGGGTGATATTAGACGCTTGAATTTCTTCCACAGCGCTCACGGTTGTATGAGTCGTATCGATGATCTTTTTGACCAGATCGGAGACTTCATTGGCGGACTCATTGGTGTTGGTTGCCAGTGCACGTACCTCATCGGCGACAACCGAAAAGCCACGGCCAGCTTCACCCGCTCGGGCGGCTTCAATAGCAGCATTAAGCGCTAGCAGATTCGTTTGATCTGAAATTTTTGAAATCGTCGTAACAAAGGTATTAATGCTATCGGCCATTTGTGATAGGCCGGAAATATTGGTGGTCATTCTGTCCATATTGCCACCGAGCTGCTCCATTCCTGCGAGTATTTTACGCAATGCGGTTTCAGATTTAGAAAAGGCGGAGTTTACTTGCTCAATTGAATGGCTTTCTTCTTCAATACTCATAAAGCTTGCAAGAACAGTTTCGCGGATCCCTTGCACTTGGCTTAATCCGGTCAATGCACACTGCAGTAGTTGATTGTCAGTATTATCATTGAGCGCAGCTTGTGAACTTACAACTTCTTGTTTTAATGACTCATTTTCAGCAATTAATTGCGCATTCGCATGTTTTAAACTGGCAATCTCTTGTTGCGCGGCTAATAAGGCCTGTTGGGTTTCATTGTTTGTAAATAGTTTTGCAAACACGTTATTTTCCCTTGTAACTTGATATTAACGCAAGCTTAGCAATCATTGGAAAATAGTGCTACCTCTTTAGGTTTTAAAAAAGCTATAAATTTAGAGAAGTTAGCGTAGAATTGTGGTTGGATTTTGGTGCGCTGAGCATCATTGAAATTGAATCAATAAAACTGTGTAATGGTGTTACCCTCTAGCACTAGATCTGAGTGATTTACCGCGTTTATCGCCATACATATGCTCATCGGCTTCGTGGATGATGAGATCAGCTTGTTTAGCTGGGTCAACTTTAACCATTCCAATACTAACGTTAATTTTGTAATCGTGTAATCCCTTTAATAATGCCGCTCTTACTTCGTCTGTATCCGGAAGCACCGCATTAATATAGGCAATAAATTCGTCTCCCCCGATACGAAAGCTGTAGTCTAAGCCAAAGTAATCTTTCATATTCTGGGTAAACTTAATCAAAACCTCGTCGCCAATATGATGGCCATAGTTGTCATTCACCTGCTTAAAATTATCCAAATCGAGGTAGAGTAGCCATTGATTATCAAAGCGATGTGTTTGCAAGCCTTCAAAACATGCGCGACGACTGCCCACACCCGTCATCGCATCATGGTTAGCTTCATAGCGCATCCGCTCCTCTAACAACCTTCTTCTCTCTACTTCTTTTTTTAGCTCTGTAATGCTGGCTCTTTTATTGGTGATCATGCAGTAAAAACCAAAGCTGATGAGTAAAAAACCGATATTTTTCAAAGAGGTGTCAAAATTAAGTAAAGGAATGGAAAAACCGTCGGTAAAATTATCAATAATATCAAGGAGTAGGCCCGCACAATACACAAGTAGGGCAAGGCGTAAGAACGGATTAGCGATTTCTCTGGTGATCAAATTGAATAAAGTGAAAGAAATGCCGAACCAGAACAACTCTTCGTAGCTCTCGTATTCGTAGTGACCAATATAGTACATGTAGCCACCAAAAAAGATGATAGCTATCCATATAACTAAGGGAGGTAACGCGCTTTTGATCAAAATACTTTGGCTTCTGGTGCTTCAGTTATCTTTAGTTATAGTTAATTGAGCTTAAGAAGCAAGCCGCTTATGCGTTTAACTCAAGTGCTTGAGCAATCATAAATAGATGACTAACAAAAACGAGAGAAGTCAGTACTGTTCGCATTTTTTGATAGTCTTTATGATAGTCACTCCAGCGAGACGAACTGCGCTCTATAAAATATACAAGCCAATATGCGATAGCTAGATAGAGAAGCAACCATTGTGGTGCTGCAATACTAAGTAAGGGGTATGGGATCACGACAATCACGGCCAGTATCGCTTGTTTGTTGGTTTGCTCACCTGCACGCCATAAACTTCCGGCCATAAAAGCTAGAATCCCCAGACTGTAAAACTGAAAAGCATGAAGCACGTCACTTGATACACCTGTCATTAGCGTCCACGCGATACAAGCCAAAAAGGGAACGAAGCCAAAGTAACCAAGTTGAATATGATTGAAGTACGGGTGCATAGTCACGCTCTGCTGTAGTTAATTGCTGGGATCATACCGTAATTATCTTATTTTTATACTCTTATGCTGAATTAGTTGATCATTTAAAAGTGAATTATCGGTTTTTCCGATTACAGTGATTCAAACAATCCATTTTATTTAATCATCACTTCCCTTTATCTTTGTACTCAAGCCAAGGCGAACAGTAATCGCCAACATTATTTTAAACTAAACAACAGTGAGGAAAGCGATGAGCACTTCATTAATCAATACTAAAATTCAACCATTCAACGCAACTGCATACCATGGTGGCGACTTCGTAGAAGTTTCTGAGCAAGACCTACTAGGTAAATGGTCAATCGTATTCTTTTACCCAGCGGATTTCACTTTTGTATGTCCAACAGAGCTTGGCGATTTAGCTGACTACCACGCACAGCTACAAGAAATGGGTGTAGAAGTTTACTCTGTATCGACAGACACGCACTTCACGCACAAAGCATGGCACGATGCGTCAGACACCATTAAGAAAATTCAATTCCCAATGATTGGTGACCCAACTGGCCGTATTACTCGTAACTTCGGTGTGATGATCGAGGAAGAAGGTCTGGCACTTCGCGGTACTTTTGTTATCAACCCAGAGGGCGAAATCAAAGTTATCGAAACGCATGACCTAGGTATTGGTCGCAGTGCTAAAGAGCTAGTACGTAAAGTACAAGCTGCTCAATACATCGCATCTCACGATGGTGAAGTCTGCCCGGCATCTTGGCAGCCAGGTGAAGAAACGCTAGCGCCTTCACTAGACCTAGTTGGCAAAATCTAATTTGTCAGGGGAGTGCTGCATGCACTCCCATCTCAACCGTCAAGATGAATCAAATTCATCGTTTTTGCGAATTTTTACTGTAGTTTCTGCAGAGGGTTACCTTATATGTTAGACAACCAAATTAAAACTCAACTACAAAGCCACTTTAGCTCTCTACAACGTCCGATTGAACTCGTCATTACTGTTGATGACAGTAAAAAATCGCAAGAGCTAAAAGGGTTAGCACAAGACTTAGCGTCCTTGAGCGATAAAATTACTTTATCTGAATCAAGTGAAGGTGAACGTATCCCACAAATGGTGGTGCGTGGCGTTGAAACAAAGAGTGAAATTACGTTTGCCGGTGTGCCTATGGGACATGAGTTTACCAGCTTGGTACTTGCATTATTGCATTCAGGTGGCCATGCCACTAAAGCATCGGCAGACGATTTGGAACTGATCAGGAATATAGATAACGCATTGAACTTTGAGGTTTACATCTCACTGAGTTGCCAAACTTGTCCGCAAGTCGTACAGGCCTTGAATCTCATGGCGGCTGTTAACCCAAATATTACCACCACCATGATTGATGGCGCTTTGTTCCAAGAAGAAGTGGAATCACGCAACATCATGGCTGTGCCAACCGTGTACTTAAATGGTGAACAATTTAGCCAAGGTGCAGTGAGCCTGAGCGATATACTACTCAAATTGGATAGTAAAGCTGGTGAAAAACAAGCGGCTTTACTTAACGAGAAAGACGTGTTTGACGTGCTCGTTGTTGGTGGCGGCCCAGCTGGTGCATCAGCTGCTATCTATGCTGCTCGTAAAGGGCTAAATACAGGAGTAGTTGCGGAGCGCTTTGGCGGTCAAGTTGCAGATACTTTGGGTATTGAGAACTTTATCTCAGTGCAAAAAACTGAAGGCCCTAAGCTGGTTGCACAGTTAGAAGAACATGTTAACCAGTATGGCGTTGATGTGATGAAGAACCAGCGTGCAGCGGCAATTAACAAAGGTGAAACCATTGATATCACGCTTGAAAGTGGTGCGGTATTAAGGGCCAAATCTCTAGTCTTGGCAACCGGTGCACGATGGAGAAGCATGAATGTACCCGGTGAAACCGAGTACAAGGGTAGAGGCGTAGCATATTGCCCGCACTGTGATGGTCCGTTGTTTAAGGGGAAACCTGTCGCGGTTATTGGTGGCGGTAACTCGGGTATAGAAGCGGCTATCGACTTGGCAAATATTGTAGAGCACGTCACGGTATTAGAGTTTGCCGATACACTTAGAGCTGACGAAGTGCTGATTAAAAAGGCGAAAAGCCTTGCCAACGTCACCATTATTAAAAATGCACAAACCACCGAAGTCGTTGGTGACGGCAATAAAGTAACGGGTTTGAATTACACAGATAGAGTGAGCGGTGGAGCTCATTCACTATCATTGGCCGGTATTTTTGTACAAATTGGGCTTGTACCAAATACAGAATGGTTAAAGTCGAGTGAAGTTGCACTTAGCCGCTTTGGTGAAATCGAAATTGATAGTAAGGGCGCGACAAGTCTGGCGGGCGTTTACGCCGCAGGCGATGCAACCACCACACCGTTTAAGCAAATCATAATTGCGATGGGTGGTGGAGCGACTGCAAGTTTAGGCGCTTTTGATTACCTAATTCGGTTAGGGCAAGACGACGAGCAAGCCGCTTAATTACTCGCATTACAGGAAAGAATCATTGCAGCAATACACCCATGCAATGCTCCCAAGCCACACTCTAGCAGTGTGGCTTTTTTTGCTTAGATTTCGAAGATTCATCGCTGCGTGAAGCAGCTCCTACTCTAACGTGTAGAATGCCCTGTGGGAGGAGGCTTATCCGCCGAGCAGTTACTAGCTTAGCTAATAGGATTTTGGCTGAATAAGAAACACAAGATCGCTGCGTAAAGCAGCTCCTACTCTAACGTGTAGAATGCGCTGTGGGAGACGATTTACCCGGCGAGAGCTTACTAGCCTAGCTGAGTGGATTATCTTCCGGTGAAGAAACACAAGATCGTTTCGTAAAACAGTTCCTTCAGTCCTACTCGCTACCAACGCGTTGTAATGACGCTGCCGATATAAACTGCTCAAAATGTTCACACCAAATAATAACACTCTGAAACTGGGCCAGATCAACTTGGCGATACTTGGGCTGAACGAACTGCGAAAATTGGTTTATGTTAGCAATTTCCACCATGGTGTGTTTTTGTGCTTTAAAGTCGGCTTCTGTCTCAATAAATGTTTTGGCGAGGTAAAGCCGATAGTCTGGTCCTGGGGCTATCTCACCCACAAATGCAATGTGGTTATCCGTAAAATAAATCTCTCCGATGGCGTAGTGTAATGCGTCTGAATCTTTAAGCTCCTTCTTGAATTGGCCTTTATATGTTGCGGCTTTACTGATCTCAAGTATTTCTGTGTGCTTAGCCGCCGGAGGTTGCGTCATTATCGGTAAAGTGTACACACCCATAATAAGCCCTATGATAAACACCAAAATGAGCAACAGTAACGTAAATAGCGTTCGCAAAATCATTTCCAAGTAAGCAGTAAAGTCAAAGTATAGCCAAATTATAAGGCTATAGTACAAAAAGCTACTACGTAAAAAGAATTGTTTTTAATCTTTTTGGTAGGAATAAAGTGTTTTTATTAAATGTAATTTAGTACCCAATGTAGATAAAGCTTTACACAGTGTAGCCCCTTCTGATTGTAAATTATTAGAGAATAAAGTATTTCAATTGTTTTGGTTATTGTAATAGTCAAATTAAACAGGTATTTAGGCCAGAATTATGGTGCAAAGGTATTTTTTAAATCAATCATAAAGTACTGAATGTAATTAATAATCTCATCTATTGTTATTGACTTTTGCTTGAGTAAAATGCCTCGAATTCGAGTTGATTCTTACAATAAAATTAACCTGGATACTTTTTTATTACAAAAAATGAAGGCGAGCATGCCATGGACGTGCAAGAACTTATCACTTGTTAACAATGACAGCGTTGTTTTTTACTGTCGAAGTACAGTGGCGCGACCAAGATAAGTTGTGTTTATCAACGTGCGAAACTTAGGTGCACAGATCAAGGTTAAATTTCGTGTGGCAAGCATCGATAGACTCTCGCTCATTCTAATCTTAATCGAAGTGGCGGCGGTTACTTCTCTAATACGAGTAGACGAAAATGAAAAACTCTATGTTAACAGTCAGTATTGCCATGGCACTTGGCTTGGCAGCATCGAACGCATTTGCACATGGTTATATGGATAGTCCAAAGGCAAGACAAGCGATCTGTGAAGAGCAGGGCGGATTTTGGTGGCCAAAAGATGGAAGCAATATTCCAAATGCGGCATGTCGAGCCGCTTACTTAGCATCTGAGCATGTGCAGTTTGTTCAAAAGCATGAGTTTGCAGCTAATGTTCCCGATTATTTTAATCTGCAGGCAGTACAAGCTACTGTTCCTAACAGACAACTTTGTGCGGGTGGCGACAGAAACAAAGCGGGCATGAATATCGCATCGAGTGAGTGGCAAAGAACCGCGATAACGCCAGATGCTCAAAACCAAATTAAAGTTAGATTTCGTGCAACAACGCCTCACAACCCGAGCTTTTGGCAGTTTTATCTTACTAAACCGGAAGCGGATACTCAGTCAACGCCTCTAGCGTGGCAAGATTTAGAGCTAGTACAAGAGTATGGCAATGTAGACTTCTTCGTCGCACCAGACGGTAAACGTTATTATGAAATGCAGGTTGCGGTGCCGAGTAAATTTAGCGGAGATGCTATCTTATATACGCGTTGGCAGCGTGATGATGTTGTAGGTGAAGGTTTTTACAATTGTAGCGACGTCACGATAGTACGAGATACTACACCGACTGAGCCAGTAAGTTGGACGTCTGCTGGCTTTTTTATCAAACAGGGTCAACTGGCCAATGTAGGCGATACGGTATGGCTACGTGTTTTTGATGGTGATGGCCAAGAGTTGGTACAAGAAAAACTGTCGATAACACAAAGCAATATCAATCATTGGGCAGCGCAATTTGCTAGCACACTTAATAATAATCATGCGAATACGTTACAAATTGGCGTACAACAAAGTGACGGCAATATTGTATTTGATGCTGCGCAACTCGCTGCTAATCAGCTATTTGTCAGTGATACCCAGTACACTTTTAACCTTGCAATTTTAGCTAAGCCACAAAACCGTGCCCCTGTGATTCATACCCCCGCCGATATCACGCTAAAAGAAGGCTCAAGCACATCACTTCATGTTCATGCGTTTGATGATGACAAAGATCCACTCACCTTTGCATGGCAGATCCCTGCGCCACTGAGCTATAGCGGTAGCGGTGCAACTATCACGCTGGCTGCGCCAGAGGTTCAGCAAAATACCGACTATCAGGGGCAAGTAAGCGTTTCTGATGGCACGTTTGAAAAAACCGTTAGCTTTACCATCACAGTGACTAACCAAACCGCGCCACCAAATGGTGATACGTGGCGTGCCGATCAAGTTTATACCGCTGGTGATACCGCAGTGTATCAGGGCAAAAGCTATCGTGCTAAATGGTGGGTAAAAGGTCAAAAGCCCGATCAAAGTGATGCGTGGGAGCTGGTCGACAAGTCCGATGCAAGTAACACATGGAATGCTAATAAGGCATATACCGGCGGCGACAGGGTGAGTTATCAAGGCGTTGAATATCAAGCGCGCTGGTGGACCAAAGGTCAACAACCAGACAAGCACTCAGTATGGCGCAAGCTGTAGTCTAAAACCCCGCTGAAAAATCACTGGTAGATACCACTGCCAGTGACCTTAATCTCAAATGCAAGTGTAGCAGTGTTGGCTTTTCGACAGACGTTAAATTTATAAAAATGCAATATATAAAATTTTTTAGTAGTTTTATTTTAGTTTGGTTGTAAAAAATATTTTCTCATTATTTAACTGGATTTTTAAACTTACTAAAAAAGTGTTGTTGTGGTTTTGTGGGTTTTACATTTATTGTGGTGTTTTCACTTTTGCAATTTATAGATTGGTGCAAATTTATAGGTGTTTAATTTATATTTTTGTAGTTGGGTTGAATTTCTTGTTTTCAATGTTATTATTCTGTTGGTTTTTTAATTAAAAGGAAATTTCATGAAAGTTTTATCTATTGGTGCATTATTATTCGCTATAAGTACAACAGCTTTTGCTGGCAACCCAACGAGTGTAGGTGATGTTGTTGCTCGAGATCTATCAATTTCAGGCCTAGGTTGGGCTGGGCACGTTGGGATCTGGGACGGTTCAAAAGTACTTGAAGTATTGAATGATAACACTGTTATTCACAAAAACACGCTGAGTAGCTTTAAAGGTGCTTCCTCATACTGGGGCGCGAAGTACGGTCGAGGTACTAGGCATGGAGAAATCGTTGAAGCTGGGTGGGCACAACGTAGCTTTGATCCAGAATATACAATCACAGCACAATATACAGAAGGTAAATGGGTATATAAAGATGGTAGTTTTGTAAAAGTGAAGGCAAAGTTCCGTTGTGATACTTTTGTGAACTACTCATACAAAAAGGTTACTGGCGAGAATTTAGTTACCGTTTTCACTCCGAGAAATCTTTATAATAGCTTCCCAAGCACTAGATAATTTGAGGTGGATATGAAACTAATTGCAAAATATGTAGCATTACTTTTATTAGCTGTTTTTTTTGTTGTCATTTATTTTGTATCCACAGCAGAAAAGGAAGTAAAAAAAACTGCAGAAAATAATGAGACAGTTCCTTTTGTTAGTCAGTCAGAGCTCATAGCTACACTTCCCGATTTTTATGATATGGATGTTAAATTGACAGATAAAGAAAATAATAAAATGTTAGAGTTAGCAGATACGCTTACTTTAACATTAAAGAATAGTTTTGGTACAAAGGCCATGCTTGATTTTGAAGCTGAGCTAATAGAGCTATTAAAAGATCCGAATATATCAAGAAAAGATAAAATAAGTATATTGTGGAATATGGTACAGCAGTTAGGCGTGGAATCAGAGCAAGGCTTGTATGTGCTTGAATATATGAGTACGTTTGCTCCTATTGAGCTGTCCAATGAGTTAATTTCGCTATTCGAAAGTGCATCAGAGCGGGCAAAATTTGGCTTACTAAATGTACTTGAGACTATCTTACTGGTTAATGGAGAAGAGGCGAAAGTTTCTGCCACGCATTTAGCAGAAGTAAAGCAGCAATTACTCGATGTAATTAGTGGTCAGCTAGCCAATGTGGAAGATCCTGCATTAGGCTTTTCAATTCTTGAGGCTGTTGTTGGTCATCTTCCTTTTGAGAAAGCCAAACTACTGATAGATGACCAGTTTGTGATATCAGAAAATAAATCTAATAACGTATCAAATGATGCTATCAGAGCAACAAAAGCTGGAATTTATAATCGCCTCGCATTAGCTAACCCTCAATCAAGGACTGAATTTTTGCCGCAATATATTCAAACTCTTAATAATGAGCCGTCACAAAAGGTAGAGCGAGAGTCGCTAAGGCAAGATCTCTTTAATATTATCAGAATAGATGAGTTTATGAATGAGGCTCCGCATGAGTTTAAGCAAACGGTGAATGCATTTTTGGCACGAGATCTTCCTGTGATGGACATCGACAGTGCTGAATTTGATTACGATGCCGTAAAGCTGTATTCAGACTTGTCAATTGCGATGGCAAAATTGAGTGCATCGGCTCAACGCTCTAGTGAGAGCATATATACACAACAGATTAATGCAGCTAAAAGCCCACTTGAGCAAGCTATTTTAATAAGTCGTTCACCGTATCAGCTAAATGAGTTATTAACTGATGAGTTTACCCGAGCAAGAATTAGCAATGACTTGCGAGCAGAGGCCAAACGAATAGGTGCAGATTCTGCCTATGCTGATTTGCTAAACGATGCCGCATCTCGGTTGTAGGTAAACACGTTGTAGCCACCTTTGGTTGGCTACAACACTTACTACGTAATCACAAATTACATTAACTGTTGTGGTTTGATTTCAATATTAGCGCTATCAGAGCTTACCCATACTTCGCCATCTTGAATAGTAATAGCAAGCTTAATACTGCGATCTGCTAATTGGGCTAAAGCCTGAGTCGCGCTATAATCCAAGCTGAAAATACTTAGATTTTTAAAGTCGTATAATTTGGGCTGGTGTTTTTGCCACCAAATCGCCTGATTATTTTCGCCATAAGTATAGAGGACCACTTGTTTTGATTTATTACACGCTTTTTTAAGGCGCTTTTCATCAGGCAGTCCTAGTTCAACCCAAAGCTCAATCTCTTCGCTGTAATTCTTAACCCATAGTTCAGGTTCATCATCAGCGCACAAACCTTTAGTAAACTCTAGTCCCTCACACGCATTTAGTGCATAAGCAAGTAAACGGATCATTAACCGTTGTTCGTTTTCAGAAGGGTGCTGGGCCAGCGTTAAATTAAAGTCTTGGTAAACATGTCTGTCCATATCACTGAGTGATAGTTGGGCTTTAATAATAGTAGATTTGAGCGCCATAAATTTGCTTAAAAAATTTTTGCGCCAGTATAGCGGGTTGAGATAACAATTTACAGAATGTGATTGTAGAAATGAAACACAGCCTCGCAATGAGACTGTGCTTATTTGAATTGCTTAACGCCCTAGCAGCTAATTGCAGCTATTTGAGATATTCCAAATATTGGGCAAAGACTCTTTTAGTTTGCTTACTTGAGCACAGTCGATATTTGGGTTTCCATACAGACTTAAATATTTCAGATTGGTCAAATTGAATAGCGGCGACAGATCTGAAATGTTGGTATAGTTCAACTCTAAGCGGGTAAGTTCGGCGTAATCTTTAAGTGAACCATAGTTTGTCAGCTTGGTGCTATCCAAGTCCAAATACGTTAAGGTAGTAGGCAAGCCAAAAAGCGCGAAGTCATATACGGTTTGGCTATTTGTATTTAACTCAAAGGAGGTCAATGATTGAGGAAGTGTAGCCTTAGCCGTTAGTGCCCCCGTGAGAGAGTAGACATCTAGACTTTTTAAGGTGTGTAGCTGAGCTAAACTAGGATCTCGCAACAACGCACTGTTCACTGAGCCACTTAGTGTTAAAGCCTTAATAGCTTCAAACTGTGTAATTCCATTTAATGATTCAATCGCTGAGCCATCGCAAGACAGTGAGGTATCACGTACAGCATCTTGGTATCCGCGTTTTTCAATACATTGCTTAAATGCTTCATCGGTAATTAAGCTCAAATCGACCGGCTTCATAATACAGTTATAGTTAGAAATACTAGTTGTTACACCATCAAGAGATTTTAATAGCTCCTCATCATCACAATAAATGGCACTACTTTTTATTTCAAGCCTTTCCAGTGTGTTTAAACTGGCAAGCATGTCAGCTCTAAAAAACGTAGAAAAGTTTTTCAGTGTTAATGACTTAAGTTTAGTTAATGATGCTACCTCTGAGATATCAGCCGCTTGAGAATAGTTAATAAAGAGAGTTTCTAAGTTTTCAAATTGAGATACATGGGCGATATCTTCTAGTTCTGTAAAGCCGCTGAACTTTAACGATTTCAGGCTCGTGTTTACACCTAAAGAGTCAAGTGTTGTGATTTTTGTTTCATTACTATAATGGTATTCTTTTAATAACTCGGCTGATTCGAGCGCAGGAAAGTTAGTCAAGTTCACCATGTTTGAATATCGGTTACTTTTTACATTTAATGTCTTTAAGTTCGGTAACGTTGCCTCATTTGAAGCCTCAAATAAACTAACTTCTAGGTTAAGTGTTTCTAATTCTTGCATTTTACTTAACGTATCTAGTGCAAAGTTTGAGTAATCGTTGTAGACGGTGAGGTCGCGCATATTTTCAAGCTCAGATAATGCGCTAAAATCTGTGCTATTATCCATTTCACGAATGTACAATTCGGTTAGGTTTGGTGTGAAACTTAGCCAACCTAGATCATTAACGCTGCGTAACTGATTGAGCTTCAATGATGTTAACTTCGGCATCATTTGCAAAAACCTAAGAGAAGAAAGGTTTAACCTTTCCAAAGATAAGGATTGTAGTTCCGTAAAAGTTGATAGCTTGCTGACATTATCAACGGTTAAATTGTTTAATGACAGAGAGGTCAGCTTCGTATTACCACTGATGTCCGCAATATCAAACTCAACATTGCTATGATAAGTACTAAGACCCAATTTTTCCAACTCACTAAATTTTTCTAGGAACGAGAAATCTTCAATCTGCGTTCTGCTGAGTACGAGTGTTGTGAGATGTGTTTTGGCTTCTATTGCCGTTGAATCAGCGGCTTCGATAGTATCAAGTGTTAATGCAGTGAGGTTAGGTATGGCGCTTAAAAATGACAGTGAGTCCAGATCGTTTATGTGTGTCAAAGATAAACTCTGCAAGTTACTAAAGCGTTTTAGGGTACTCTTATCATCAATGCTTAGAGAACGTAGGGTCAAACGAGTGAGCTTATCACTTGGAAGTTCACTGAGCTGTATCGTTTCATATTGGTCACTGTAGTTGTCTATTTCAAGGGTATGAAGTTGTTCAAAGCCTGATAAATCTAACAAAGAAAAATCTAGGCGCTTACTATAATTATCACTTTCTTGGGCTTCAACAATAGACAACGACTCAAGTGTATTGAGCTTACTAATCTGCTCTAAATGTGCATCATTATTTGAGCTGTTCTCAGCTGCGGCAAACGCGTTATCGAGCTTTAATACCGTGAGCGTAGAAATTTGAGCTAACTCGTCGAGATTATTCAATTCTGCGTTTTTAATAGAAACGGTTGATAATCCGCTAATACCTGATAGCCCTGCTAACGTTGCTACTGGGTAGTCTACACATTCAACTATGGAAATGCCCACATCCTGATGTGTATCTGATAAACATTGCGCGAGCGCCGCGTCTGAAATCGTTAAGCTTGAAAGTGGAGCGTAAGCACTTAGGTTGACAGTTAATTCTTGTGAGCTTGAGGCCCCTTTGTCGTCTGTCGCGGTTAGCTTAAATGTTAGCGTGGTCGCTTCATTGATGTCAGGCGCACGAAATTCGAGCGTTTCGCTAGTGTTGTTTGTTAGCTCAACAGTTGTACCTGCTGTCTGCTCCCAAAGCAAAGTTTCAATCGGACCATCTTCATCAGTTACGGTCGCAACGGCTGTGATTGAGTCTCTTTCCATCGCAGTAATTGGTGCTATGGTCGCAATTACTGGTGCTTTATTTGTTGATGCGACTGGTGTATCGCTTTTGTCACTGCCACTACCGCCGCAAGCTGCTAGAGTGGAGGTGAGTAATGAGGCTACGATTCCCTTGTATATAGTGTTTTTAATCATCTTGATATCTTATTTTGTTTTATTGAATAATCAGTGGGCGTGGGAGTGTACTTTATTTGGAAACTAGTTTCCAATAATTGCACTAACAAATAAGTTGACCTTTTTTGATTATCATGTGGATGTTTTTTAACATGTTGTTTATTAAATAGATATATTACTAAAACATGTGAAATTTTGCGTCGGCTGAATTTTTATCGCTACCAGTTGGCATTCCTGAAGATGTGCGAAAAAGTTGTCGACTTCCAGTGAGAATAGTGCTTATTATTTTTGAATCGGCAGACTTTTTCTCTCGATAGGCCCATGTCAAAGTGTCATGAAGCGCACTGACTGAAGGCTATAAAATTAGGATGGGTATATGGATAAGCTAAAAGCAATTGCAGTATTTAGGCGCGTTGTCGAGCTTGGAAGCTTTAGCGCGGCGGCCGATGATTTGTCGTTATCAAAGGCCGCGATAAGTAAAAATATCAATGAACTTGAGGCGTATTTAAAAAGCCCCCTTATTCATAGAACCACGCGTAAGATGCATGTAACTGAGAGCGGACAGCAATACTATGACCACGTCAGGACTATTTTGGATGAATGGGCTAGTGCTGATCTTTCTATCATAGAGTCTTCGCAGCAACTTTCAGGGCTTTTAAGGGTCAATATTCCAATGTCGGTAAGCATATTAATGTTAAATCCAGCCATTTGTGAATTTATGAAACAGTACCCCGAAATATCGGTAGAAGTTGTTATGAACGACCAGTATATCGACTTAGTCGAACAAGGGATTGATATCGCAATACGTGGAGGAGAAACATTAACAGATTCCACGCTTAGGTCCAGAAAACTAACCACTATGGATCGCATCCTTTGCGCTTCTCCATCGTACTTAACACAATATGGTACACCTACAAGTCCTCAACAACTGATATTGCATAATTGCTTGGTTTATAGTCTATCTTCTTCAGCAACTAGGTGGACATTTTCGCGTGAGGACGACACTCAGGTTGTCAACATTCAGAAGAGCAATTACTCTGTTAATAACGGTTTGGCTTTAAAACAAGCAGCATTAGCTGGGCTTGGAATCATGATCCTTCCAAAAGTGTTTGTTGCAAAAGAAATAAACTCTAGTGAATTACTACCATTGTTACCGGATTGGAAAATTAGTCCCCATGCGCTCCATGCGGTTTATCCCTATCATAAAGCGCAGTCACAAAAAGTGCGTGTATTCATTGATTTCTTAACTTCCTACTTAAAATATGAATGACTCAGAGAATAGTCTAAACGCGACATAGTATGCGCGTACACTGCTGTTTTATTGTTTACTCTCAGTGTTTAATTTGTTTACTGAAACTATGTTTTTCTACTCATAATTAATACTTAGACTTGGAAAATAGGCTCGACAGTGATGGTTTTGCCTTACTTGTCTAATTGTTTGAGGAGAAATTAATATGAAGAAGTTTTCTAATTTAGTGCTTGTTGCGCTTGTTTCGGTATTGCCCCTATCAAGCTGTATCGCCAATGCTACGCAGAGCGAGGGGCAGCTTATACTGTCGTATAGTGATGGCAGAGCTGAGTCAAAGGGGATTGCGCAGGTAAATAAAGTATTACGTCGTGTCGGAGTGAGGGTGAGCACCGTGAATATTCCAGAAGAGGCTCGGCCTATTCTGGAGGTATCCAAGAAAAGGGCGATTAACGAACAAGAAAGCATGCAGTTACTGTCGTTATTTTCTTTACACCGAGGTGAGCTACTAAACGAAATCAAGCAAGCAGGGCGTCAACCGGAAATGCATCGTGGCGGATTTCTATCTACTTCAGAGATAGGCGTTGCACCTTATCCTAAGATATACGACATGAAAGCGATGAGCAGCGAAGTTAAGTCATATCTACAAGAAAAGTTTGGGAAACTACATGTCAACAGCGCTGAAAATGGCGTCGGCATCGATGAAGTGATGACGATTGTATCAGGTGGCCCATGGACGTGGTTCTTTTTACTACCAGATAACGTGATCGGTAAGCTAACGTTAGGACAGGTAAGTAATCACAGTAATGCATGGCGTATTAGCTACCCAGGACTTGTTCCACACGGAGGCTTTTTGGACTCTGAATATGGCTTAGTAGTGGCCTACGCGCACGGGCCAAAAAATTTCGTCATGCGATATGAAGATCCGAGTGTGGTGGGTGCTGAACTCTTAGGCACTAATGCATGGATTGATTTTACGTCGGAGACACCAACATTATTAGATTAAGAATACCTCAGCGGTTCCACAGCGCTTTTTGAGGTGACGCTTAATTGCGACATAAAAGAAGCGAGGCCATATAGCCTCATTGGTTGGAGAATAGAGTGGTAAGGACAACGGGTTAAGGGCGTGTGCTAGCGCGCTCCTTTTCCTGAAGTCGCCTAGTCAACGTTTGCGATTGCGGATTCTATACGATTTTCACAAAGGGTAGTACCGGGCAGTGTCGCACAGTATTCGCCAGCTTGCTCGAGTCCGATGCGCTGCGTATTACGGGCGGAAATACGAGCTGTAAGCTGTTCGATTTCAAGCGGGTCTTCAGACACAGCTTTAAATGCACTCAACCTTTCTATTTCGTCATAAACTAAATCTTGATAACTTCTGAGTCTGGCAGACAGTGCAATATAGCGGTTAGACAGTGCGGTGTGACCAGCATAGGCGAGGTCATAATGGCCAGAGTCTTCATAGCTTTCGACTTCGTACTTTAAAACGTTTAAATGTTCGTCTTTAAGGTCGTCGACATACTCTCCACCGTCTAGTAAGTAGCTAAATAAATTGTCGGCGTATGTAATACAGGGAGTTAGATTATCGGTTTTGCAGTGCATGGTGCCATTTTTACTGAGTCTAGCGAGTTCTGGCGTCATACCCCCATCGGTATTCACCTGAATCGTATAGACGGCATCTTTGGTTGCCTCTTGAAATACTTTGGTTTTAGTAAAAGTTTTACTGAAAAAAAGAAATTTCACTTTGATTTTGGTCTGAAACCATTCGTATTTTGTGCGATCTTTAAAATGGAGTTTAGCGGTAACATAGATACGAGAACCAAGTTTGATATTGTGGATGAAGCTGTCACCACAGCGGTTTCTTACCTGAGTCGGATCTGTACTGAGCAGCTCGACAAAAGCGGGTTTGGTGGTTCGATTTTCAAAGTTATAACTTCCTTTTTCATAGGTTAACTCGACCGCCGAGGCTGCTGAATTTCTATTTTTGGTTACTTTCCTGCGCATGGAAAATTTGGCTGAGCCACCAAAAATAACTAAGTTGATACCAGCCTTTACACTACCTGTAATGGTATTGATCATGGTGTCGGAGTCAAAATCGCCACGATAAGCCAAGTCGCCCATGCTACCACCCTGAAATTGCCACTGACCATCGAGGCACGATTCAAGCGGTATGCCTAATTCCTGTTCAAATCCCTGCCCGAGTTGTTCATGCTCAGTATTTAAAGAGTAATAGGTATGTGCATTTGCATAAAAGCTTAACAGGCCACAGAGCACTATTAATATGGTTCTTAAGTGCATACATAAATTCCTGTAGATGGTTTACTGTGGGAGAGGCGAAGAAGTAATAATTCAATGTGCGATTGTTTATTACTTGCCACGCCTCAATTGGACTAATTGAGTCTTAGCGTTTTTACTACTCACTAATTTTCAAAAGCGGTTCCATAGGTTGGTAGGGCTGATTTACATGGTAGCCAAACCATCACGCCCACAGCAGGGTCATTTGCATCAACAAAGGAAGGCGCCCAGCCCAACTGTCTAAACCCAAGTGATACATGATTTTCTTCAACACCAAAGTTTGCTGTTGCTTCTCGGGCATTTTCACATTTGAAGTATTGCGTCATGTTATCAGCTGGTATATTCAGATCGGCAAGCGTGTAGTTTTGTATGCAGCCGACACCACTACCACTACAAGTATTTAGATAATCGTTCCACGCATCTGTACAAGCTGTACCATAAGGATTATCGCGACAAACTCGAGCATATTGCTCATAAATCCATGCATTGTTGTAAGCGGCTTCTTGTACGCCTTCTGCTTTTTGACGTTGTACATCCGTCATCCAACTAGCGTATTGCGCAAGTACACCACGCGCACGGTGTTCATGATTAACCGACTTTTTGAATTGATCTTCAAGCCATAAAGTACGGTAAGTGGTTTCAAAGCGAATATCTTTATTACCTGAATCTAAACGACGTACATCTTGTGAGCTGATCTCGTAAGGCGTTGCCTTGTAACGCACTACGTTGTAATCAGATAGCGCATTAAACTGATTACCAAAGTCGTTTTTCGCATAGTTCACCGCTTGCTCAAATAAAGTAAAGCAAGGCTCGTAGTTATCGAGTGAACAGGTGATAATATTGTTAGGGATTATGCTGAGAAGCTGTTTAGGATCACCGCCTTTTTGTAAAGCTCTGACGGTAATGCGCACACTTTTCTTAAGGTCTTCGTCGATATAATTAAGCTTACCATCGACGCTAATGCCAATATTACCAGCACCGTAACTTACCCCTAAGTAACCGCCAATTTCACTTTTGTGCTGCTCACTTAAGTATTCAATTTTCATGTTAATGAGTAGCTGTGCACCGTATTCAATCTCACTGATAAATCCATCGCCTGCCATGCTCATTAGTTTACTTTGATATTCATTCGCTAACGTATTACCTGACGGGGTCAAGGTGTAACCAATGTTGGCATCCGCTGGCATAAGTACACGCTTTTTCGGTGTTAATGATGCTTGGAAAGTATAAGTATTAGAAAACTCAGTCGAGGACATTTCTTTGGCTAAGTGGCCGCCAGCTTTGACACGAATGACCGGAAAGCCAACATCAACATCAACATTACCGTTGAGTTGACGGAGCACTTCGTCATAGCTGCCATTGTTTACCAGTTCAAATTGCACACGGGTATTGCCGAGAGTCTCAACAGTTTCCCCTGCGACAGTTTGAACATTCAAAAAGCGCTTTTGGTCGCTGTTATAAGCCGTACCTAGCACAATGTGATCGTTCATCAATCCGGGAATTTCGCTTTGAAAGGTATTCACATTTTGTGCTTTTTGCATTAATTCCGCTTCGTTCACAAAATTGGAATCTGCGAATGCGAAAGGTGTAGTGCCGGCAATAAGTGCCGCGATAGTCTGTTTGTATAAGTTCATGTTGCCACCTATTACTTCACGTAAAGGAGGTAATCTTCTACCTCTCCAGAGTCTATTTCTTTACATGCGTCATTGCTGCCACCCAAGTAATCCATGGTAACGCGCATTTTCGTCATGCCCTTTTTGGCGCCCGTTGGCGGTGTAATTTCTACCTGAACTGCTTGTTCTGAGACACCTGCAAATAAGGTTTCTTTTGTATCGTTAAAATCACCATCTTGGTTCCAGTCAATAAACACATGCCAAGTTTCCGGATATGTTTCTGCACTACTAAATCCTGGGGTTAACGTTAACTGGTAGCTTCTATCGGCATATATTTTCGCAGTATCACCAACATAGTTACTGTAAAAGGTGTTGCTACTGGTGTTTTCAATATTAGAAAACTTGACTGATTGGATAAACTCATAGGCACGTTCACGAGACTTTGTGGCGCAGTAGTTCGGCATTGCAGGTGTAACCATCACCGCGCTTATGCGATAATCTGATGGGATCTGCAAACAAGAAGTCGTTGGTGACTTACCCGCAAACCAGTTCTTTGGATTCGCATTGTCTTCATCTCCAAAGGTAAGGTATTTTGCATCAGTCCTGAGGGTACTATTTTTGTATAGCATTACTTTTTTAAGATTTGCTATTTTCTCATCATTTGGAATGGGAGTTGTGGGATCAAAGATATTATCAGAGACTTCAACCAACAACCCTGGGTAGCACTTTTCCAACCATTGAAAGCGTCCTAACGCTTGCTGTGGCGTAAGTACATCTCGAGATTCAAATAAAGTCGTATTTGCCTGCGCTGATGGTGCTACTGTCGCAGCGAATGAGGCAATTAATGTGCTGGTTAGCATGACTTTTAACATAGTCTTATTCCTTATAATTCTAGCCATTTACGGTCATACTGATGAACGCGGCCACGAGTCTGTAGCTCTCTATCGCGACAGTAATTACCAATTGGATTACGCTTACAATAATCAACGGCGTCTGCCAGAATAAATGAGTTAAAGAGCGCATTATCGCGAATGGTTTCTAATGCAGTTCGATGTGAGTTATTCAGCTCACTGGCGTAGTAATTGAGTAGGTTATCGGCACGACGATTGTCGAGAATTGCCTGTACCCAATCATCACTCATGTTTTTCAAAGCCAACTTAGTCAAGATGCTTTTGGCAGGATAGACATCATCAGGTACTAAGGGAGATAGGCTTGGTCCAGAGTCGGTATAACTTTGTGTTAAGACTCGACCAACGTTGTATTTATCTAATGTATCAAACTGAGTAACGTAGTTAGTTTTGATGTAATCGATACTGTTTTTAAACACATCAAAGCATGGTGTTGGGTTTTCCATCGTACAGTTGACGAGCTGATTGGGGATCACCTTCAATAGTTCAGTTGGATCACCACCAAGCTGTAGCGCAGAAACGGTAATTTTGATGTTACGCTTCACATTTTCGTCTACTTTTTGCAGTTTACCACTGACACTGACTTTACCCGCCCAGTCCACACCAAGCTGACCCCCCCATTTGACTTTGTCTTCGTCATTTTTATATTGGAACTTGAGGTTGATCATAACTTGAGAGCCGTACTCAATCGCTGATACAAACTCATTACCAATATTATTGAATTTATCTCCAGGGTTAGCATTGACCAAATCAAGCGCAGCTTGTGTAGGTTTAAATCCAGTCTGAGGATCCGCAACTAACAGTCGTTTTTTCGGTTTTAAGGAGAGAAATAGGGTGTAAGTGCCAGTGTAGTTATCTGCGGCGTTTTGTTTTGCGTAGCTTGCGCCAACGCCAACTTTTATGACTGGAACATCAAGTGCAGCGCCTAAATTACCATCTAGCATACTAGATAGTTGGCTATAGCTCATATCTACACCGACGACAAAATCCATTTCGGTATTGCCATAGGTTTCATCAACTCGGCCAAGCACACTTTGCAGTGCATAAAAACCTTCTTTTTCACTATGGTAAGCAGTACCGAGTGTCACTGAGTCTAAATCAGAGTTATTTGCTTGGGTAGTGAACTCTGGATTAGCAATTTGATCAGCAGTAGCTGAAAAACTGCAGGCAAAAAGTCCCATTACCCCCATGGCACGTGCCAATGGAGAATATATAAATTTCATGTTGAATTCCTTACTGAGAAGTATGGCCCCTCAATAGGAGAGGCCAGATGCAGCGATTAGTTCAGGCTGTTGATGTAGTCTGTTTTCCACTTTTCAGGAAGACGTTGGAGGATCTCTTCTTCTGACATGCGTACGTCCTGATCTTTGTAGTTAAACTCATCTTGTGTAGCAAGATCGCCTACCGCCATACCATTGGCAAACATGGCAAAGTTACGTGACTCAGCTAGTTTAGAATCTGCTGTTGGCGCAAGTTTTAGGTTATAAATCTTGTCGCGATACTTCTCTTTAGTCACGCTTGTTACCAGCACCGATCCATTCTCAGTTAAGATACGATCGCCAACTTTTAGCTCTTTCGCCCAAATAATTCCTTTATTTGAGGTCGAAATTGGGTGAGTCTCGGTAGTTAAGATATCAGAGCCATCTGCGCCTTTTACGCGATACATCTTGATAGCTTCAATCCCAACCGACACATCAATAACTTGCATTGGTTCTTTAACTTGGGTATTCGAAGCAAGTGCACCTAATACCAAATCGCCTTTCGCAATGTCTTCAATAGCAAGTTGTTTGCCATCGGCCATGGTGATCATTGTGCCTGTAGCTAGACAGCTATAACCTAACTTCATCATAGGTAATACTTCACTATAGAAGTTACCAAAACGCGTTGATGTTTCTGACGTTAGTGAAACTTGGAATGCAACGGCACCACCACGTCCTTTCTTAAAGTACGGATAACCTTTAACAGCAAAGGTCATATACCAGTTTGCTTCAGCGATGTTTGAGAACAGTTTGGCATTACCAAAACGGCCCTCAGAACGTGGAATATTCCAACGGATAATCGACTCTTGGTTTACTGTATCAACTTCGAACTCCAAGTAATCGGAAAATTGCTTAACCGCGTTTTCGAGCCCTTTATAGCTTTGCTTTGTCGCGCCGCCATAGATACCTTCTTGTAGATAGATATTCGTTGGTTCATCTATACCGTTTGGCAAATCGCCTACAGTTGGATAGATTTCAGTGATTTCGTGAGGAACACGTAACTCGCCGTTGAATGGGATATTTACATCGGTAATTTCATTCGGTTCACGGTATTGATCTGCTGCGTAATCACAGTCAGTATGACTACGGTTTAAACAGATTTTAATAACCGCGTCGTTGTTTTTATCGATAGGCGCAGTCGCATTATACTTCGGACGTGTATCCAAAGATGAGGTGATCCCTACGTTAAGTGCAGAAGCCTCACCTTTTGCAGCTGGTGCAGCAGAGCCATAAAGCGCTTCAAAGTGCTCCCATGAGAATGGGTATTCAGTGTACTTCATCGTCGTACTGATAGTGCCATCTTCTTGCTCTAGTTCAACGTATGAACTTGCGTAAATGGTATCTAGGTTGGGAAAGTTTGCTTTCAATGACTTCAGTGAAATAGTCGAAGTTGCAAGTGTGTCTTTACCATCTAGTACATTAAATGTAGAACCTAAAGGCGCAAGCTGATTACCATTTGCATCTTCTAACAACAAGTCGATGTAGGTCGCCTTTGTACCACCAAAGCGTGAGCTTTTTGCACGTACAATGAGATAAGGCTCGTTTGTATCAGACGAAATAGCTAAGTTCATATCCAAGAAGAAATGTGCTTCTTTAATGATATCCACTTCAGTTTCACTAACTGGCGGCACTTCAGAGGTGGTCATATTCATTTTGGCTGATAAGTGCTGTCCTTTTGCTACATCTAGCGTTTTGTGTAGCTGTGGGAACTCGCTCTCAATACGGTTTGCTTTGATTAAGCGTGACTTAGCCAATTGATAGTGCTGCGGATTGGACATATCGAGTTTACGGATCCCGAATTGGTCTGGCTGAGTTACTGCGATCCCCTGGGTTGCAGCAGGTCCAGACTTCTGTTTCGACGCCGTGGTAGTTGGTTGTTCATTAACACTGTTGCTAGCAGCTACCGCATTGCTGACTGCTAACGCGATTGCAAGCGGCATGAGCACCTTTTTGTTTAGTTTTTTCATTTTATTTTCCTTAATTCTTATAGATTTCTACAAGGTAGTCTTCAATTTCTCCGCTCCCCGAGGTCGCGGCACTGCTATAGTCAGAGCAAGGATCGATACTATTCACTCTGCTAAATCCGTAATACTGTAAAATTCTCATTCGAGTCGTTGTGACAGGTTGTGACAGCTTATTGCTTGGAATGCTAAATTCACCCTCAACATAGCCTTTACCGTAGTCTTGGTTAGTTTGGTCAAAATCCATAACCAGCAACTCTGATTTGTTGTTTCTCCAATCGCCATCGCCAAATTGACCGTCGCTGTTTAAATCTATCCAGATGTGGTAGTTTTCAGCGAAGGCTTCATTGCCTGCATAACCTGCCTCAATACGATAAGTATTATTCTGTGTGGCATAGAGCTTAATTGGATTGTTAGGATTAACGACACCAGGTTGCTGTGCATTGCTAAATGGACCATCTTGATTGAAAGTCACGTTACTGATGTGTTCATAATCGGTCAGACCTACAGCCGTGCAATATTCAACAGGTTGTGTTGATTTAAGCTCTAGCAGCATATTTTTGGTACCTGTAACTCGGCTTCCCCAATCATCCCAAATAGGTTTGTTGTAACTAATAGTTAGGCTTGCGCTAAAGTTACCTGCGGCTTGATAGGTGTGTTCGGTGTCTTGGCCAAAATTACCAGTTTGCGTAAGTGTTGAGCCATCTCCAAAGTTCCATTCCAATGTTACATCTGGGTATCTTGCAGCATTATCAGGTTTTGTGGTGGTATTACTAAAGCTGACCTTAAACGTACCGTCTGCTTGTTCGCTTACCGTGTAGCTCACTTCAGGAGTAAAGCTCGTTTCGCCAATTTTCACTGTTTCAGTGGTAGATTGTGTACCATCAGCATGATTAATTGTGAGTGTGATCGTGTACTCGCCATCGGCTTGATAGGTGTGCTGAGTGTCTCTTACTGAAGACGTGACACCATCTCCAAATTGCCACTGTATCGTGCTACCTTTAGGGATAACACTCTGATTTGTATCTACATATACTGTGCTACCGGATTTACGAGGTGTGAATCTTGCCGTGATAGTGGTGTTAAACTGAACTTGTTTGTTCCAGCTTCCAATTACCTTGTTGAATCTGTCATATGCTTTTAGCTCAACCGCATAGTTGCCAGATTGCGCATATTGGTGAATAGGCGACTTTTCACTACTGGTTGTGCCATCGCCAAATTTCCAATGCCAACGTTTAACACGTGCATCGACAGTATTGTTTTCAAAGCTAATCTGATTGACACCTTGGCTTGTGCTGATCCTTAAATCAACAGGATCTGTGTTTTCAATGAGCTTCACTGTGTAGTCTTCAACTTCGCCCCAAGACATGTCGCCACACGCGGATTTCACTAGACCAAATGACACCATAGTTCGAAGGCGGTAGCTTTGGTTTAGCTCACCACTCAATGAGATCTCGCCAGTCAATTGCGTTTTACTGCTGCCAAAAAGTACGAGTTCTTCCGTCTTATGGAATAAGCCATCATTATCTTTGTCTAACCAGACATAAAAGTTCTTTGTCTTGTCTTGAGTATCTGGATGGGGTGCTGCGGTTAGCGTTACATTGAGTGCTTTACCATCCTTAACTTCGACTACATCATATGAGTAGTCGCTATAATTGCTTGATGTAGAATCGTTTTTGTAGCTGTTCAACGAAACTGATGATAAGTAGTACTTGCTATGATTGATGCCTTGCGCGGGGCAATAGTCGTCAAAAACTTCAATAGGCAGCATAAAAGTATCAGACTGGCCAGAGGGGGCGATAGCGGTCAGTTCAACATTGTATTCGCCCGCAGTAGTATAGTTATGTGTGGGCTCAAAGGCGCTACTTTGTGCACTTCCATCACCAAAATTCCACTGCCATTGCCAGCCTTCGCTGCTACTAGCCGAAACTTGCTGGCCGTCACGACGGGTTAAGTTCTTAAAATCAAAAGCTAAGAATTGACGATCAAAGCCAAGTTCGCTCTCGAGTCCACGGTCTACTTTCAAACCTATACCGACTTGTGCAAATGCCTTACGTACGTGGTTTTGTAATTCAGTAGCTTGCCAGTGGCTACCATCTTGCTTTTTAATCCCATCTTGAGTCAGTTGATCAGTTACCGTGTGAGTTTGTCTCATTACACAATCAGCACCAGTAAGATATGTACTATTGCTGGTCCAGCAGTTTTTATTTGCGTTAGCAAACAAGATAAAGGCGTACTTTGTATTCCACGGTGAGGTTTCGTTGTCTAGCTCTGCAGTAGTGAGGTAATAAAAAGCTTTGTTAAATACGCCTGCGCCATGGTGAGAAGTGACTGAGTCGTCATAGTCCTCAACATGATCAATTGAATTTCCATCTAGCGTAGGAGTTTTGAAATAACGTAGTGCATCATCAAGGCGGAACGTTTCGTGATTACTTTTCCAATCATTCGTGCCAGAGTAGAAGAATTCAGCTGCTTCACCCGCCATATCAGAAAAGGCTTCATTGATGGCACGAGCTTGGCCTGTCAGCATTGATTTTGGCGTATTTGAGCCATACTCTTCGGTAAAACCGTGAGCGATTTCATGGGCAACTACATCCAAGGAAACCATAGGGTAGAAGAGGTAGTCACCATCACCAAAATAGACCTCGCCGTTTTCATAAAATGCCTGATCCATGTTTAGTCCGTAATGGACATTTTGAATTATCTTTTTATTAAAGTAGGGTTTATGTCCAAGATACGCCTCGAACATCAAGCTTGCTGTTTGTCCATGATGATGAGCATCATTTAAGGCAGAGCGAGCGCCGTGATATTCTTTATAGTCATTGCGAGTTGAATCTGAGCAGTTATAGCTATAAGGCGTATTAACTTGGGCTGTACCGTGATTGTAGTTTCTGGTCTCAACGTTTTTTGCATCAAATAAGCAGTTGGTTTGCTGAGCATCAGTTTCCATGGCGACAACAAAGGTCTTTGGTGGGTAAGAAACATAATCAGCTTGTTGATAATCTGGACGTGAAACCTTGTCATTACCAGATGGTCCACTTCCGCCTTCATAAACAACGCGTTGCAATACATCAGATTGGCTGATAAGCTCGTTTGTTGTTAAATCTACAAAAGCAAGGATCCTTTGTGGCTTAAAAGGACCAGACTCAAAGTCAGTGAAAAAAGCAAGCTTGGCAGCATGTCGGGCTTTGCCCTGAGTATCTATATAAATTACTTCTTCTGCTGATGAACGTCTAAAAATTCTAGGGCGTTCACTGTTAAACAGAGAAATGACTGAGTCTAAAGCTGCGCTAAGTTGTGCTTCAGAAACTGGAGTGAGCGTGGGTATATCTTTAGCGACGTTAACAATGAGATCACCATAAACTTGCTCAACAGTTCCGTTCTCGTCTGTCAGCACAACAAGGTCATGATTCCAGATTGGAATATTCTGGTATTTTTGAGTTATGGTATGGCTTTGCTTCGTTTGACCTACTCGGCTTTTATGAAACGTAAGCGTGTGACCTGCGTATTGCGCTGCAAATGTTTTCAGCGTGAGTAGATAGTTTTGATTAGAATCATCACCAAATGTGGATTGTTTTTGTTGTAAAGTTGGCGCAATTTTCTGCGTGTCATTGAATAAAGAGACGCGTTCAGCGCCGTGACAATACATACTGATCGCTGATGCTAAAACGCACAGAGACTTTAACCCTTGCATGTTAACTCCATAATTATTTTGAAGATTCCTTCCCACTAAAACGCAACTACTCAGTACATGAGATAAAAGAGCGAATGAGTGCGGCTGATTATTAGTGCTATTACTTTGAGCACAAACTCTAAGGTAATAAAGAATTTCAAATAAATAAATAACAAAAAATAAACAAAATAATAACCTTATGTTTTCGTTGGGAATTTAGGGGGAGGTTTTATTTTTTGTTATTTTTATCTAACTAATTATTATTGTTGAATAAATCTGAATTTTTTTTGAGCTTATAAAAAACTAAGAACAGCTCATACGCTAGGGGAGGTAGTCATCATTTTGTAATGTAAGGTAAATTTTAATGCTGGCAGATTTACTGTTCGTTCCTATATTAGGAGCTTCTGCAAAATATTGATGAAATAAAATGAATAAGAAGCGTTGTTTTGGGTTGCTTGATTAAAGAGGAAATTGGTCTGGTAAAAAGTACCTAGCTGCTATACAAGTACTAGGTACTTTTTGTGATCTTTATTGAACGGTTACATTAATGTAATTAGTAACAAAGGGCGATATCTCAATAGTTCCGGTCGCATAGACTTTTTTACCCACATCTTCACCTTTTATCTTTATATAGTATTGGCCGGCTGGAATAACAATGTCAGAGTAATGGCGTGTGCCAAAGTGAATAGTATCGCCTTTGACCAACCAGCCCTCTGGTGAAACTTCGTATAGATAGCCTTCGCACCTTATTTTGCCAATTCGCGGATGTTTGCATTCATTAAACTTAAGTCTGGTTTTACCACTTGGATTCTTTGCCGTTTTTACAAATGCCAATGAGCCATAGTCTCGAGCCGTTTTCGTTGCTTGATGAGGCCATACATCTTCTTTTTCGACTGAATAATCGTTACTTGAGCCACTACCAGTTGCTGAAACGACGGTTCCTGAACTGCCAAAAATACCATTAATAGCACCGTCTACACCGTCATTCACGACGCGGTTGATATCATTACTTTTACAAGCAGTGAGAGAGGCGAGAGAAAGCGCGATAAGCGTTACTTTTTTCATTATTTGTCCTTGAAGTTCCATTCTCAGCAGCATTTTACTGTGTCAGCGATTTTTTCAAAGCTTAGCTAGTTAACTATTTACTAAGCCGAAAACCAACACAAGTCATAAGAGCATTCTATGCTCATTCAATGCTTCCTGTTATTTTTGATTTAAATCGCATAAAAGTTTACCTTGTGGCGAAAAAAAGTCCAACAAAAAGCATGCTAGTTAACCTGAATTCGGGATAAGAAGTAAGTTAATCCACTAAAATCACTAAGTTCAAAAGCATAATATCACTCTAGCCAGAAGTTATTTCTTAATACAAGGCAAATTTGTGCGTCAATAGCTGGCCTATTGCAAGCAAATTTAACGCAGTAGTAAGGGATAACGGCTGCTAGAGAACAAGTTGTTATCCCGAGTTCTGGTTAGTTAATGACTCTAGTCATTGAACAGCATGCGAAAAAGTATATTAGACTTGAAATATGAAGAAGGTGTTAGTGCCTCCCTTATTGGTTAGTCACTTTGCAGTGCTTCGATTGGGTCTAGCTTTGAAGCCTTAATGGCCGGGTATACCCCAAATGTTAAACCGACTAAAGCACAAATACTAAAAGATAGGAAAATAGCACTTAGAGACCAAGATACCGCCCAATTTGAGTAAAATGCAATTATCTCTGAAAGTAAAATACCAAACACCACACCGAGTAGTCCGCCTAATATCGAGATGGTAAAGCTCTCTGTAATAAACTGGACTTGAATATTTTTCCGAGTGGCGCCTATTGCGCGTAATAAGCCAATTTCTTTGGTTCGTTCAAGTACGGTTGCGAGCATGATATTCATAATACCAATACCACCAACAAGGAGCGATATACCAGCAACGCAAGACATGACCATATTAAAAATAGCCTGTGTTTGTTTTTGCTGAGCAAGCAAAGCTGCGGGAATGGTTAGCCTATAGTCATCAATATCGCTATGGCGATTGGTTAATATGTTAGTGATAGCTTGAGATGCCAAAATTGGACTCTGAGATTTGTCGATGGCAAGTTTTAGTTCGGTAACCTCTGGCTCAAGTAGTCCTTTATTAAAGCGATGGATGGCGGTTGTTAGCGGAACAAAAATACGGCTTTGTTCACCACCTAGAGCAACGCCTTGAAACTCCTTTTTGTTCAGGTGCGGTGCTTGCAAAATGCCAACAACCTCAAACCATAAATGGTTAATTTTTACTTGTTGCCCAACAGCGCTCCCGAGGGGAAATAGGGTTTTTGCGGTATTTGCGCCGAGTAATGCAACCTGCCTATATTCCTTGCTATCTTCAGTATTTAGTAGGCGACCAGCCGCGAGTTCATAATGCGCAAGGCTAAAATAGTTTGCTGTTACGCCTGCGGCTTCGCCTTCAAAGCTGCCGAATTCGCTAAATATCTGGTAGGTATCCACCAGTCGCTCAGCCGAAAAGTCGGTCACAAATGGCAGGGCGTCGACAATCACTTGGCCGTCTAATAGATTAAGACCTTGCGAGTGTTTTCGTTGTTCTTTTAGGTCATTTTCTTCAATGTCTTTGGCGCTGACAATAACATTATTGATCCCCATAGAATCGATCATTTTAAGCGCTTCGCGTTCTGCACCTTCACCGATGTTTAACATGGCAATAACGGCACCCACACCAAAAATCATCCCGAGCAAGGTCAATAAGGTTCTGAGCTTATGCTGCTTTAATTGCACAATGGCATCGGTAAATAAATCCAAATATTTCATTACAGTTCCTTATTCGCGACGAGTGCAATTTGTTGCTTGGGAGATAAGCCTGCCAGTACTTCAGTATGGCTTAGGTTGCTTTGGCCTAATTCCACTTTTACGCGTTTAAACTGGCTACCGTCTTTAACTTGAACAAAAAATGCGTTGTTATCATTGATCACGCTATGTTTAGGCACGAGTAACGCTTGTTTATTTTCTTGGACAAATACCGTAGCAAGCACCTTATTACCAGGTTTAAAGTGGGCTGGAGTCTCATCAAGGCTCGCTATGATCTCATAGTATTTTTGTGGATCTCCGCGGCGAATAGATTGTGGGTAAGGTGATACTTTTGTGACTTTACCATCAAAGCGCTCATCGCTATTGGAGAGCAGGGTAAACATAACCTTTTGGCCAATCGCAAGGCCAAGCGCTTCTTTTTCATGAACGAAAAGCTTAGCTTGCAGAGATGAAATATCTGGTAACCCCCCGATCTTTTGCCCAGGCCATAGCGCTTGGCCTGATTTGGGTTTCTCTCCACGCCAATCGGCACTGAGGGTAAGTAAGCCATCGTGTGGCGCGATTACTTCAAGACCTGCTAAGTTTGCGTTGTACATCGCAATTTTGCTTTCATGCTGTTTTGATTGCAGTTTTAACAGTTCCATTTCTCCAAGAGCTGAAGATGAAAACTGCTCTGTCTGCCAGCCAAAATAAGCCTCTTTTGCATTGAGATATTCAACATTTTGCATTTGATCTAAAATGTCGAGCTTTGAGCGGATCCGTTCATCGTCAACTGAAAAGGTCTCGGCAAAGTGTTTCTCTTCACTGACGATAACTTTGTCGCTATCCAAATGGGACTTTCTCGTGGTTAAATCACTATCGGTGACTGTGATATCTTGTGCGACTTTGCCTTTGTCAAATTCACTAAAGCGTTTTCGTCTTTCTAATTGGCTACCATCGAAGCGTGCAATAATATCGCCTTTTTTCACCTGAGTGTACTCAGGCATGATCCATGCGAGGGTCTGAGCCCCTCTTGCTGAGGTTGGGGCGGATATAACAGTTTCACTTGCGGCTTGTAATTCTCCCTCTGCATCCACAGTAATCGAAAATGGCTTTGACTCTACGGTATATAGGAGTTGCGCTGGCTGCTCAGGTGCTTCTTGGCAGCCAAGTAACCATAGTGAGACAATAACTGCGAGTAATGTTTTTCTCATAGCTTTACCTCCACGCCTTGACTAATTCCAGAAGAAATCACGGCAAGCGTCGGTGTGGTATAAGAGACGGTGACTTCTTTCTCTCCGCTGTTTGTGTTTACAAGCACTTTACCCGCACTTTGTTTTAAGGCGCTCAATGGCACGGTTAAGGCGTTATCAAGTTGTGCTGTCATTATTTCTACACGAGCGCTCAAGCCTGGCCGCAGCTTTTCGGGATCGACTTTGTCCAGCTCAATAATAGCATCAACAATGCGGCTTTTATCTTGATGCGACTTTTCTCTAAAAGCTTTTCCTATTTCAACGAGTGTTCCGCCGATAACATAACCGTCGGCGCTGTCTATGGTAACTTTGACCTTTTGCCCCAAAGTAATCCGTCCAAAATCGGCTTCTTTAATTTGTGCTTTTACTTGCATTTGTTCAATAACTGATAGCTCAACAACAGGTTGACCAAATTGCATGGACTCGCCAACACTGGGCTTTTCACCTTCCCAGTTTGCTCGATATGCAACTAACCCATCCATTGGCGCTTTTACTTGTAAACGCTCTATATCACGTTTTAGCTCTTTTACTTCAGCATCCGTTCGCGCAACCTTGCTTCTTGCCATTTGGATACTCAGCTCTTTGTTGTTTAGGTGAAAGGCGAGTTTACTGCGGGCAAGCTCTAAATCATTGGTTGCAATGGTGAAATCGATTTGCGCCTTCTTTCGGTCATTGTCTGAGCGTGAGTTATCTATGATCTCTGCGCGGCGTTTTGCCTTATCGAAGTTCATTTGCGCTTCAGCGAGTGCGAGTTTGTATTCTTCTTCTTGCTTCTCGACTTGAGCTTGTTTATTTTCTAGCTCTTTTTGCGCTTGACTTAGCTTCGAATTATATTCCATCAAGCGATCTCTAACGGTTTGATCGTCAAATGAAACAACAATTTGGCCTTTTTGAACCGTGGTATTTTCAGGCATTAACTGTTTTATTTTGTATTGCCACATACGCTTGATTGAAGGGGGGGCTATCAGCGCTCGGCTTTTTGATTCCAATTCACCATTCGCTTCTACTGTGATAGTGATTGGCTGTGCCTTAACGATATGTATATCGCTGGGGGCCTGACTGCAGCCTAGTAAATAGAGTGGAATGATGACCGCCAGTAACTTAACTTTCATTTTTCTCTCCTGGCAAAGTTATGCTTCCGCTCATGCCCGGTAGTAGTGGCAAATCGGTGTTGAATGTGAACTTAGCTCGGTAATACATGCCTTGGCCCCAGTCTTGGCGCTTTTCTGGTTGTGTTGATAGCTCAGTGAGGGTACTAGGCGTTGATGAGGAGCGAAAGGCGTCAAACTTTAAATCGGCAGTTTGACCCTCCTTAATACCAATAGCATCTACTTCATGGATCCATGCTTCTAGATACAGACCCGCTGTAGAAGGGATTTCTGCTACTTTCCAACCCGGTTGTACAGTTGCGCCAGCAAACAACTTGTTGCCATTCCAAGGGTGATCAGCATACAGAATAGGGCCGCTATTACTAGCCGTTAGACTCATTTTCTCGAGCTGCTCTTGGTTGTGCGTGAGACTTGCTTCTAACCGCCTTATCTCCAGTTGCTGTTTCTGAGTATTTGCCTTTGCTTCAGTTTCGGCCTTGCTTAAACTGATTTCGGCTTTATGGTTTTCGATAATCGCTTTTTCTAACGTCAGCTGGTGTTGCTCGTAGTCGTAGGAGCTGATATTGGCTTTTGGCACGCTAGCATCTATCTTGGCTCTTTCGACGAGCAAAATGGTTTTTTTCAACTGAAACTGAGCTTCGAGTATCTTTTGTGCACCGTCTTGCTCAATTCGTTTGTACTCATCTTTTGCAGCATCAAGCGCAACTTTATCTTGGTCGATTGAGGTCGCGATAGAGCCGGAATCATAGACGACGACAATGTCACCCTTATTAGCAACTTCTCCCTCGGGCAGCATCCACTGGATTTGCGTTTTCCAAGAGTCGCTCATCGGCGCGTGAAAGATCTGAGTTTCACCTGCTTTAATAACACCCGAGACGATAATTGGTTTGGCAAAAGCCTGCAAAGAGGTGAGTAGGGCGATGCTTATAATATAGCTGCGCATTGGCTATCCTCCATTTTCTCACCATCTTTCATTCTGATGATACGCTCGGCATATGCTGCAATATCGTCTTCATGCGTTACCATTACGATGGTGTGGCCTTGCTGGTGTAGCTGACACAGTAATTCCATGATCTCATGCGAAGTTTTACTATCTAAGTTACCAGTTGGTTCATCGGCAAAAATGACTTTTGGCTCATTAATGAGTGCCCGTGCAATGGCAACACGTTGGCGTTGTCCGCCAGACATTTCGAAGGGTTTGTGATGTGCTCTGCTATCAAGACCTACTTTTTTTAGCATGGCAAGTCCGCGACTTTTTGCCTCTGATGGGGAAGTCTCAGTGTACCGTAGCGGTAAGATGACATTTTCCAGTGCGGTTAGGCGAGTAAGTAGATGGAATGTTTGAAAGATAAAGCCAATTTTTTGATTTCTAATTTGTGATAAGGCTTCATCTTCCACGGCCTGAATTTCTTGATTAGCAAGATAGTAAGAGCCGGAAGTTGGAGAATCTAAGCAGCCAAGTATATTCATTAAGGTAGACTTTCCAGAGCCAGAAGACCCCATTACTGCGACAAATTCACCTTCCATTACTTCTAGAGAAACTGATTTTAGTGCATGCACTTGGGTTTCTCCGCTTCCGTATACTCGGCTTAAGTTTTCGACCCGAATCATCGTAGATTATAATCCCTTGTTTTTATTATATTTTATTCATGGTTCAGAGGTGTTTAGCCTTGTACCTAAATTTGAGTGTAACTGTTGTGTAGGATAGAGTAAACCGAGTAGGTACTAGACGAAAAGAGAATAAGGTAAAAAGTTGTTTCTGAATACTGCGGATTACTGAAAGTGCCTAACAAAATTGGCTGTTAGGCACTTTGTTCGCAAGGCTATACCAATTTGCTTAATTAGGCTCTACCCAAAACGCTCCAACCTCTTTTTTAACCACTTTGACTTGTGTTCCTGCAGTAATAGGTTGTTTACTTTTTAGTTGCCACGCAATACCAGAATAAGTATGAAAAATACGACTATCCGCATTCAAGTCCTTTTCTAGCGTAAAGGTAAGCTCAGCAAAATCACTGGTTACTTCTTTGTTGTCAGTGACATCTTGCATGCGTCTTAGTGGTTTCCATAAAAACACAGCCAATAATGTCGTGACTAACGCATTAAACCAAAGTGCAGTCAGCCAAGTTTGGTCAAGCATGCCTGCGTACATTAGACCACCGCTGATCACCAGCGACAGACCCAAAAAGAACAGTACAAAGGTCGCAAAACCAAGCACAGCAACCTCAACAATTAGGCAAGCAATTCCTAGTACTACTAAGGTTTGTGCTAAATGCTCAAGTAAAAAGGCCATAGGTGTTACCCTTGCTTTTTATTTAATGTATTAATAATAGACATGCCTTGTGCCACAAGCGAACTTGCATCTGTGCCATTGTCTGGTAGCAATACCACAGAAGATTCTTTGGCTATTGCTTCTTTTGCTGCAATGGCTTTTGTAGCTAAGTCAAGCTGGATAGCTTTTTGACCTTCTTCGGTATTTGCGGCTTCACCGACTTTACGAAGGGCTTCGGCTTGTGCGTCTGCAACGGCAATAATCGCTTTTGCTTCACCTTCAGCTCTTAGGATCTGCTCTGCCTTTTCGGCTTCAGCTGCAAGCACCTGCGCTTGCTTCTTACCTTCCGCGACATTGATTGCGGCTTGACGGTCACCCTCTGACTCTAGTATTTGAGCTCGTTTCACACGCTCAGCCTTCATTTGTGCTTCCATTGCTTCCATTACTGAGTTTGGTGGCACAATATCTTTAATCTCGTAGCGCAGTACTTGAATGCCCCAAGGATCAGAAGCTGAGTTGATGGCGGCAACGATGTTGGTATTAAGTAAATCTCTCTCTTCAAAGGTTTTATCCAACTCCATTTTACCCAGTTCGCTACGCATGGTGGTTTGCGCGAGCTGAGTTACCGCGAAGATATAATCGTCAACACCGTAAGTCGCTTTATACGGATCTAAAACCCTAAAATAGAGTACACCATCAACAATCAATGAAATATTGTCTTTAGTTATGGCTGATTGAGATGGTACATCAACGGCTTGCTCTTTTAAGCTCCTATCGGAGGCTACACGGTCGATAAATGGCAGAATAAAGTTAAGGCCGGCTTCTTTAGTGGATTGATACTTACCGAAACGTTCAATAATCCACGCACGGTTCTGCGGGACAAATTTGATACTCCCTTTTAGTACCACAATAACGAAAATCAATAAAAACGCTTGAATGGTAAAAAGGTAATCAAAAATAAGTGTGACTGGATCCATGTTAGCTCTCCTACTACATAAGAATTGTTCGCATCAAATGCATGTTCCCAATATAGATGAACCATTAGTGAATTTCTATAAATAAATTCACTCAGAGGTATAGCGATGGCAATCATCCTCAAGCGATAGCCATCGTTACTTACTCTATTAAAGTAGTTCTACTTTTATTTCTATCCATGCGGTAGCGCTATTTTCTGCTCCGCCCTTTGATGTAGGGGTGATTTTGAATCCTCCCCAGTGATCGGTATATGAATTTCCGATTGTTAGCTCCGAATCGGTTTGGTCGTCACCCCACCAGCCTGGTGTTTTTGACCCTGGAGTCATATCTAAGAGGTAAGAGGTCGTTTTCCAAAAACGTGGATCTTGCTCATTTTCGAAGTAGCCCTCTAAATTGATGAGTATGCCGTTTTTGGTATTTGGATATCGCGCATTTGTAGTTCTGTACTCTAACCAATACGTATATAAGCCGTTACCCGATTTTAGCTTTAATCCGATATATCCTTGATCATTGCGCCCGTGGTCAAATGCATAAATGCGATATGTTCCCGATGAGGTAATGAGTGGGACTTCTGATCCGCTTACCCAACCGAAATACTTTTTGTACAGTAAGTTATATTCTTCTAAAGAATGAGCGCCCATTCCCATCATGCTATATACGTTACCATAGTTTAAACTTTCCTTTGCATAATCATGATCGCCAATGACTCTACCAGGGCCAGCTTCTAGCGCTTTAGCATGACGTAGTCCAAGTGCATGCCCTAACTCATGCGCCACCACGCCTGATGTGTGGTGATATAAACTGATTGAAGGAGGAGCAGCGCTGGAATTGAAGTTACCAACTTGAGGGGCAACCATCATTACCACATTACCAGTTCCAGGGTTTTCTGGGTCAACGCCGTTTGCTTTAACATGCTTCTTCCATTCAGCTGTCCAACCGTGAAAGTCACTGTCAAAGTCACTTTTGGGCCGATTAATATTAATTATTGGCACCGATGTATCATATGTGAGGTTAAATTTACCGTAAGATTGGTCCGTGTAATATGCTGCAGCGTCAGCTAAATCACGCTGCATTGAATTCCAGTTAAGTTGCGCATCGCTAAATTGAAATCTAAACACTTTGATGTTGGCATAATTTAAAGGATAACCATCATTATCTCCAGGTGGTGGAGTAGAACCTAAGTTACGGCATGAGGTTGCACCTAAATCAACGACCAATGAGGCACCTTGACTGGCCCCATCTAACGTAATGTAAGTCCAATATTGGTTTAAGTTCTTAAGCACGATACATTCGCTATTACCGTTTCTTTTTGAATTTGGATCGCTACCGTCCAGTTTTGGCCACCCCCCATTTTTTGAATATAAATTAAGATTTCCTGAGCCATGTCCAGTGGTAATTGCCAAACTATTTACACTATTTGTACCTGGAATACTTAAGTAAGTTCGAGTGCCACTCGAAAGGCAAATAGGTTGCTTATTGACAATTTCTCTTCCAGTAAATGGGGCTGAGGATTTACAGGTGTCAGTGAGTTGAGCTGCACTTGCCGGACCTGCCGTTAATAGTAATAGAAGCGCATAACAGCGCGCTCTTCTCAAATATATCTTTTTCACAGTTGTATCCTTATTAAATAAGCTTGCTAATTTACAAGCCTATTTAACATAGGATTAAAATATACAATATTCAATATAATATTCTTGTGAATTGGTGAAAGGTATGGATTTTACAATCGTAAAATCCTCAACTAAGTTTAGAGAGGGAGGTATTAGGCTCAGGAATCCTTTTGTTTACCAGGTAATTGAATGATGTATATGAATTTTCTGAGGTACCTATTTGTCGTTTTTTGCTTAGCTGTCACTGCTAATGTTGATGCAACAACGATTCAGATATTTTTGGATGATGAAGAAGACCTCGCTATTTTGACGCAAAAAGCTAAACCTGAAAATATTGCTGGCGCAACCAACAAAATACTATTTGAACAATTAAACCTCTCAAACATTGAGTTTCTCGGCGCAAGTTATAAACGGACGTTACGCTCAATGCTAAAGCAAGATAAATCAGCTATTTGCACTCTTAACAAAGTAAAAACTACTTATCGCGAAAAAAACTTTCTATTCAGCTTGCCAGTAAATTTTTATATCAGTAGACGTCTATATCAACATGCTGATTCACCTCCGCTATCTAAAGAAGTGCTTGATGAAGAAGGTAATGTAGTCTCTCTTATGCAACTTTTTAACGTATACAGAAATAAGCTGATAGTAACTGCTGACGATCTTTCATATGGGCCTTTTTTAGATAAGCAATTAGCACAGGTGGATAGCGCTAATAAAGTGGTGAGAGGTGGAAGTAATCATTATGAAACTGTACATCGGATGTTCGAATTGAAACGTGTGGATTTTCTGCTTGGTTACCCTGTTGAAGTGATGCGATACGCGAAAGCCAATCAAGATAAATATGAGTCCTATCTAATCGCGGATTCACCTCGGTTTATTTTAGGTCATGTGATGTGTAATAAGACTCAAGTAAGCAGGCAGGTGTTAGAGAGAGTAAACCAGATACTACTCAGTAATTATGGTACCAAAGAGTTTTTATTGGCCCATATAAATTATTTACCCGTTCAGGAGCATCGATCTATTCAGGAAGTTATAGAGCGCTACATAGATCAACTCGGCTCAAACTAATCCACTAAGCATGCTCCTGATCCTGTGTCGGGCGGTACAGCTATCACCACCCCCCAAATCTTGGCCAAAACTCGATGTCATCATGACTTAACACATGATAGCCTGAGTGCTGAGCGGCTGTTGCACATGCATGATTCGGTAAAATACGTAGTAGGTCACCATGTTTCATGTCTGGTAAGGTAAAGCCCGGTTCACATTCAATAACGCCATGTTCTTGATTTGCTGAGGTTACTTTGAGCCCAGGCAGCAAATTACCCGCTTGGTCACAGACGAGGCCATAGCCGCAATCAAACGCTTGACTCGCGGTACCTCTGTCTCTTGAAAGCGCCATCCAGCCTGCATCTATAAAGAGCTTATTTTCACTACGTTTGATACCAGTGACACGCGTTAGCACGCTTAGTGCAATATCTTCGATGTCACATATGCCGATACCAGCCATAACAAGGTCGAAGAATGTATAGACCCCAGCTCGTACTTCTGTTATCCCATCGAGGTTTTGTGTTGACAGTGCCGTTGGGGTAGAGCCAATACTTAGCACTGTTGTGGTGATCCCAGCCTCTTCCAGCATGGATGCAGCAGTCACCACGGCTAAGCGCTCTTTCTCAGCAAACTGTATTAGTTGCTCAGCTGTGCTACACGCGTATGAGCCACCGGCATGCGTTAGTAAACCCCGATATAAACCACTGCTTTCCAGTATGGTTGCGATGGTCACGATTTCTTTGTTTTTAGGGTGCAGTCCTGCGCGATGTCCGTCGCAGTCTATTTCTATCAAGCAAGGAATCGTACACTCATTTTCCGAGCAAAATTGAGAGACAAGCATGGCTTGCTCCATACTGTCTAGCAGTACGGTTAGATTGACACCTTGATTGATTAGGGCAAGAACGCGTTGTAGCTTATCTTCTGTGATCCCTACCGCATAGGTGATATTGGTGTAACCTTGTGCTGCAAATGTTTCTGCCTCTTTTAGAGTGGAAACCGTACATCCCGCTTGTTTGTCGGCCAAAATATAGCTAGCGGCCGCAATGGATTTTACCGTTTTCAAATGTGGGCGAAGGGCCACATTAAAAGCATCAAGATGCTTTTCCATACGCGAAAGGTTATGTAAAAAAGCAATTTTATCAACAACTAAACATGGTGTTTGTAAAGATCCTAATGTCTTAAACATAGCTCAATCATACTCCTATGAGTTCTATTTCCTGTCGATTGCTTGGGGACCAGACGCGTTCACAAGCGTGTGTTTTGTTAAGCCAAATAAAGTCTGTATGTTCATCATCAGCAAGTACCACACTGATCCCTGACGGTACTTGGATACTAAAAACATGCTCAGTGTTTATGGTAACACCCGGCTCATACCGATGGCGCCACTGCGGTCTTATAGTGTATTGATTTGTTTTATTATGCGAGTGGATGGTGATCCCAAGCGCCGCGGCGTCAATACCGGTCTCTTCTTTTAACTCTCGATACGCGGTAGTGATTGGAGTTTCACCGAGCTCTACTCCCCCAGTGACTGATTGCCAAAAGTGTTTATCGTCTGCTCTTTGTAATAGCAAAAACTCATTATGCTCGTTGTATATTACGACCAATACCGAAACGGGTTTACGTAGTGCCGACATGGTTTACATCAAATCAGGAACATGTGCTTTGAGTTTAACCAGTTGAGTTGCTCTCGGCAATTGGTATAAAACTTAGATGGCGAATTTTGGACAAAAAAAAAGCAGGCCATCTGGCCTGCATAAAAACTCCAATAGCAACAAGCTGTGCCAAGGAAATCCCAATAATGCCAACATCCCAGTCGGCAAGCTCTACTTCTCGGGAGTTCAATTGTGACTTTAGGCACGCCTAGATACGCAGGTAAAAAGGTGCAGCCCCAAAGGAACGAGACCAATGCTAATGTAATGTTTAGTACTTGTAAACTAAAAATTGAAAAAAATAGTTTAAACGGATTTTCTTTGCTCACTTTGAAATATAAAGCTTCTAAAATGATGGAATTACAACCGGTGTAACTATTTGTTATTTATCTGGTTGATAAGTTTTGTACCTTTAATGGTCTGATGGTTGTTGCAATTTTGTATCCATTCTGTATGTTAATGGGTTGTACAACATGTAACCTAGGAAAGGAAAAATGAAATTAACATCAGCAATTATCGCAACGTCATTATTGGCAACCAGTGTCGCAGTAAACGCGGCTATACCTTATAAAAATGAACAGTATCAATTTACTCAACCAAGTGGTGAGGTGATCACTCTTATTCTTAATGGTAATACGTACTTTGCACAGCAGCGTACCCCTGACGGCGAGCTTGTGGTGTATGATGCCTCGCTCAAAGGCATGGCTTACGCACAGGTGTCAGTCGATGGGGAGCAGCTTATATCAACAGGTAAGCTTGTGACCAAACGCAGTAAGCGGGGCATGCAACGTCACTCAGTAGATGCTATGCAGCAAGGGTTATCCTCTACTGCTATTGCAAAAAAGGTAAAAGCGGCGCAGCAGGTAATGCTGGGTCAAAACCAAACACCAGTCGACTTGATACATACGCATCAGTTTGAGCGTAGTGATAATGCAATGGCTTTGAATGCCGAGATCAGCGGTCAAGTTAAAGGGTTAACTATCATCATTGATTTCCCTGATGAGCGCGGCACTATCACAAAAGCGCAAGTTGAGCGTTTTTTAAATGACCAAAATTACGATGAATTTGGTAACGCGCAGTCAGTAAGAGGGTATTTTTCGTCGGTCTCTGGAGGCAAGCTGGATTATACCAATACGGTAACGGCTTATTACACCGCAAAGAAAAACAAAGCGTATTACGCGGATAGCGCATTAAGCTCAACAGTACGCTCGCAAGAACTCATAAAAGAAGCGCTAAATTGGCTTGAATTTCAACAGGGATTTGATTTTAGTTCGCTTACTACAAATAGTAGTGGGCAGATCCGTGGGTTAAATATTTTTTATGCTGGCAACTCTGATAGTGCATGGTCTAAAGGTCTGTGGCCACATATGGCAAGACTCAGTCCTCGTTTTTGTGCTGACAGCGTGTGTACCGATCGCTATCAAATCACTGATATGGGAAATAGCCTTGCAATTGGCACCTTTGTACATGAGTCTGGTCACTTAATCACAAATTGGCCTGATCTTTATGATTATGACGGCAGCTCAGAGGGCTCAGTCGCAAGTTTTGGCGTTATGGGGTTTGGCGCGATTGGTGCTTCCAACCGTTTTAAGCCGACGCCACCTGTCGCACACTTCAGGGCCATAGCTGGTTGGGATACGGTAACTGAACTTAATCCGGCCGTAAATGCCAATGCCCCAACGGGAAGGCTCAGTCATATTTCGGGCGCTAATAGCTCATATAAATGGACCAACCCAAGCAATACAAATGAAGCATTTTACATTGAGGCTATTCATCAGTCGGGACAAAACTCAGAGCAACTCGATTCTGGCTTGGCTATTTGGCACGTTGATCCCGCGGGCAATAACTCGAATGAATGGTATCCATATATCCAAATGGAGCATGGTGATGCCAAACGAGATCCTGAAAATGGTCGCAACCGTGGGGATAATGGCGATTTATTTGATGTGGCAGGAGAGTTTAGTGCCACACTGCCGAATGCGTTGAGTAGCAAAGGGACGAATGCGCTCTGGTGGAATGGAAGCGACTCAGGTTTGTCCATCAGCAATATTTCTGATCCCGCTGCAGAGATCCAATTTACGGTGAGCGGCAGTACAACTCCGCCACCAGTGGGGGATGTTTATACTGGATACTTAGCGGACAAGCAACAAGCTATACAACCTGACGGCAGTTGGTTTCAGTACAGCGGTGGCACAATCGCACTTACTTTAGAGGGGCCAACAAACGCAGACTTCGATTTAAAACTCGAAGCTTGGCAAGGTGGTGCATGGCAACAAGTTGCCATTTCGGAGACACCAACCTCACAAGAGTCAATTAACTATACGGCAAACTCAGGTTATTACCGCATTTTGGTTTACTCATACAGCGGTGCGGGTGACTACCGTTTAACGGTACAGAAGTAGTTAACCAAAGCGCTGATTAGATATAATGCCAAGTCGCGCTGCTTGTGTGGTAGGCGCGTGGCTTGTTTTTATTTTGGGAGGTAGTTAGAACGTCAAATTCCACTTTCTTATCTATAATTCATACTTTATTACCAAAAATTATGATAATAATGCAGTCATGCATATTGTTTGTTATGGAATAGCTTATGAACTTTTTTCGAAAGCCAAATCAAGAAGTTGAAAATTTGACCGCTGAACTCAACCGTGCTCGGGCATTACTTTCTGCGATTGATGAAGCGGTCGCAAAAATTGAATTTACACCCGATGGTCAAATAGCTGCGGTCAATCGACATTTTCTCGCTGTCGTGGGTTACACCGAGGCTGAAGTGATAGGACAGCACCATCGTATTTTTTGCCACAAGGACTACGTAAATTCTTCTGAATATCGCAGTTTCTGGGCAAGCCTTCAACGTGGCCAAGCTCAGTTTGGTAATTTTGAGCGCTTTACCAAAAAAGGTGACGTGGTTTGGCTTGACGCTACCTATTTTCCGGTTGAAGAAAATGGCAAAGTCACCCGTATTGTTAAAATTGCGAATGACATCACAGCAGAAAAACTCACCATAACGGCACAAGAAGCGATAGCTAACGCACTCAATAAATCCATGGCAACCATAGAGTTTACACCTGAGGGCGTTATTTTAGATGCGAATCCAAATTTCACCGCAACTGTGGGCTATAAACTCAGTGAGATTAAAGGTCAGCATCATCGAATGTTCTGTGACGACAGCTTTTATAAAGAGCAGCCACATTTTTGGCAAGAGCTAGCAAAAGGCCAGCATAAAAGTGGTCGCTTTCATCGCTTAGGTAAGCATGGCGAAGATATTTGGATTGAAGCAACATATAACCCTATTTTTGATGAACATGGCAAAGTCGTTAAAGTGATAAAGTTTGCAACAAATATCACGGCGCGGGTGCAAAAAGCGCATCGAGTCGCACAAGCTGCTGAGGTTGCGCAGGTGACATCAGAGCAAACCGAGCAAATCGCAGCCCGTGCGAGTTTGCTGCTGCAAGAGTCTGTCAGTACCTCTGGACTTATTTCTAATCAAGTACAAAGTGCAATGGCCGCAATAGCACAGCTTAATGAACAGTCAAAAGGGATTTCGGCAATTGTGTCTACCATCAGTGCGATTGCGGAGCAGACTAATTTGTTAGCTCTTAATGCAGCGATAGAAGCCGCCAGAGCGGGCGAGCAAGGAAGAGGGTTTGCGGTGGTAGCCGATGAAGTAAGAAGCTTAGCAGCACGTACTTCGCAGTCGACCAACGAAATCAATGATGTGGTAAATCAGAACGAAGTGTTAACTAAAGAAGCCACGGCACTGATGAATACGGTGTCTGAGAGCACTGAGCTTGGTCTTGCACAAATCGATGAAGTGAATAAAGTGATGAATGAAATAAAGCAAGGCGCAGAAAACCTCACAAATACGGTTAAAGGATTGTCAGAATAACCTAAAGATCGCCGCGTAAAGCGGCTCCCACTAAGAGCTTGAATATATTGTGGGAGCGGGTTCACCCCGCGAGCTTTTCCCCAATAATCGCGCGTAAAGCGGCTCCCACCAAGAGCTTGAATGTGGTGTAGGAGCGGGTTCACCCCGCGCTCTTTTCCCCAATAATCGCCGAGTAAAGTGGTTCACACCAAGGGCTTGAATATGGTGTAGGAGCGGGTTCGCCCTGCGAGCTTTTCCCCAATAATCGCGCGTAAAGCACCCCCACCAAGAGCTTGAATGTGGTGTAGGAGCGGGTTCAACCCGCGCTCTTTTCCCTAATAATCGGCTCGTAAAGCACCTCTCACCAAGGGCTCGAATATGGTGTAGGAGCGGGTTCACCCCGCGCTCTTTTCCCCAATAATCGCCGAATAAATCGGCTCCCACCTAAGGCTTGAATATGGTGTAGGAGCGGGTTCACCCCGCGCTCTTTTCCCTAATAATCGGCTCGTAAAGCACCTCTCGCCAAGGGCTCGAATATGTTGTGGGAGCGGGTTCACCCCGCGCTCTTTTCCCCAATAATCGCCGCATAAATCGCCTCCCACCAAGAGCTGAATATGGTGTGGGAGCGGGTTCACCCCGCGATCTTTTCATCAAGATCGGCGCATAGAGCGCCTCCCACTGCAACATAATGTGAATGGTTTATTTTTCAGCGATTTGCCATACTGCAACTGAGCCGGAAATTTCATTACCGATCACCAATAAGGCTTCGCCAGTTGCACTTTTGTCGGCAGGAATAAATGCCATGCCCTCTGGGGCTAAGTCGCCACTGATTTCGGCATCTTCAACTAATCCGCGGTTGTAGAAATAATCTTCAAACTTAACATCGTAAGGGTTGGTGATATCGTAAACCATGATACTACCCATACGCTCTAAGCCAACGAATGCAAAAGTGCGTTCACCAATTTGACCTAGCGCTAGTGCTTCCGGTTCTGGGCCTTTTGCATCGGATCGCGTATCGCCTTCATTGGTGTCTTCATCATTGTTAAATTGTGCGCCATGCACGGAGGCTGTGATCCGCTCGATTTGATCGCCTGAGTCGAACACCACAAGGCCGTTGCTATCCCAAATCGTAAATGAACGTGCACCATAGGTGTATAGCGCTTCATATTGGCCGTCTTTATTTTCATCGCCTTTCACCGTTGTAACTTTAAGGCGACCAATGTCGTCATCGTCATTATTAAGATAAGCAAAGTTGCTTGCTAAGGTAAGATCTTCTGTACGGCTCTCATCAATGTACGCTAAACAGCCATCGTCTTTATCGTAATCTAGGCCACCTTTCGTGGTGCAGTCGGCTTCATCGGCAGCATCAAAAAAGTATTCTCTACCATCACCTTCATTGGCAGAGACAATAAAGTTCGCGCCTTTCCACGTGTAGCTAGAGATAGTGTCTGGCTGATACATGCCGTAAAGGCCGGGATACTTTTGAAAATTGATCTTTTTATCTTTATCCGAGGCATCCATGGTGTAATTAGACCAGTCTTTGAATCCCAAACCGACTAAATTAAGGCTATTGTCACTGAGATCTACGATAGCGAGTGCGTTGTTTTCTTGGATTGAAACATAGGCGAAGCGGTTGTCTTTAGAGATGGTGACATATTCCGGTTCTAAATCCATCGCAACTGTCGTATTAATAAGTTTGCCATTGATAGTGCGACCAGTTGGATTGGCGAAGACAATGCCTTGTGCTTCTAGCTCAGCTTGCTTGGTGTTAAATGCGCTAAAGTCTAATTGTGTTGCTGTATTTGCAACTACGCCATTTTTAATTTTGATAATGCTGATGCTACCTTCAGGATCAACGCTGTAGTCACCTGCGGGTTCCCCTTCATTTGCGACCACAACTTTGCTGCCATCATGAGTAAAGGTAACCATATCAGGTAGTGCACCCGCCGTTACATTTTTAACAAAGGCCGGAGTTGCACCTGAGATATCATAAAAAGCGATTTGTCCTGCATCACCCGTCGTCTTGGCGGCCATTGCAACCGCCAATAGTTGGTTGTTTTCGTCAACTGCAATACTGTTTGCGTCGCCGGGGGTATTGTCGTTTAAGTTGATTGTCATGGCTGATGTTAAATTTGTAGCGGTAATAACACCTTCATTATTTTTGACCAGAGCGGCCGTATCAAAGCTGGTTGCTGGAATAACTTCAACCACAGCGGCACTGCCTGAACTATTAATGGCATATATCCATTTTTTGGACGCTTGGTAAGCGACAATTTCAGCGGCGCCTTCAGGGCTTTCTGCATTAAGCACTGCGCGTCCTACAAGACTTATTTCAAGCATGCTATTGGCGTTAGTGCCATTGGTTCCGTCTTGTCCGTTTGCTCCATCTTGGCCGTCAGAGCCATTTGTACCATTTTCTCCATCGTTACCATCTTGTCCGGCGACGCCTTGTTGCCCTTGCGAACCCGTGGCGCCATCGTCACCATCAAGTGAACAGCCAGTGAGAAGAGAAAGCAAAGAGAGCGCGATAAGTGAGTGCTTAAACATAAAATATCCTGATTATTATTGTTAAAGTTGCTACTTAATCACAAAAAGATGACTCTTATATGGCAATGAGGTTTCACAATTATTGTGAGAAATTCATTGATATCACTGAGCTGGATGTAATGCCATTCAAGCGTTAGTACCATCGATATCAAAGGATGATTAGGCAAAAGTTGGTATTGCGGCTGGTGCAATTAGGTACAGACAAAAAATATACAATAATTTTGCAAATTTGATGAACTTTTATTCAAACCTGTTCGTAAGGGTTAGCTATGGGTGACAAAAGTCATTCTTTTTAACCGAGTCTACAGGATGAGTATAATGAAAAAGTTTATAGTAAGTGCCAGCCTCATGCTTCTTATGGCATGTAGCGATAACGACGATAACGATACGGTTACACCTCCGCCACCGCCGCCAGTCCAAGAGTTTTCAGCGACTAAGACCTTTGAATTGATGTTATCAGGAAAGCAAGAAGTACCGATGAATACGTCAATGCAAACCGCTTTTGCAACAGTTGAGCTTGATGAAAATCTGATGCAATTTAGAGCAACACTCGACTACAGCAATGTCGAAGGTTTTAGTGCTGCACATATTCACGATGGCGATTTAGGTGCGAATGGCGATGTGGCATTCGCCTTTGAAGCATCGGATGACAATAAGGTGAGTATTCCAATCACAGATCTGTCTGAGGATCTAATTGAGGATATGCTGGACGGTGATTGGTATATTAATCTACACACCGAAGCCTTTCCAAGCGGTGAGTTACGCGCTCAGATTGTGCCTGACACGGTAAGCGTGATCACGTTCAAATTAGATGGCTCACAACAGGTGCCAATGAATGAAAGTAGTGCTATGGGGTATGGTTATGCGTCATACGACAGCACCGATGGCGAGCTCTACCTTCGCGCGGTCACTATGGGCGTTGATGATGCCACAGCAGCACATATTCACACTGGCCGCATTGGTATGAACGGCGATGTACTTGTGGTGTTAGAGCAGGACGACGAAGTAATGACAGACTGGGTAACGCCTGATGACACGATGATCGACGAAGCGACGTTGAATGTTTTGCTCTCGGGCGGACACTACGTCAATGTACACACGCCAGAGCTACCAAATGGTGAGATCCGCGGCCAAATTCTGACGGACAATTACGCGGTTGCTACATTTGACTTATCCGGCAAACAGGAAGTGCCAGCAGTAGCAACAATGGCATCTGGTGATGGCTATGCCCTTGTTAACACTGATAACTATGAAGTAGAGCTCAGAGTTGTCACTAGCGGTGTTGAGGATGCAACGGCGGCACATATTCATACTGGCCGGATCGGCATGAATGGTGATGTTCTAGTGGGCCTTGAGCAAAGCACCGATGATATGAATGTATGGATGACGCCAGGCAACACCATGATCAATGCCGAGATTTTTGCGGTGCTCGCATCAGGTGGTCACTATGTTAACGTCCATACTCCTAGCAATCCCAGTGGTGAGCTACGTGGCCAAATTCTTACCAGCAATTATGCACTCGCTACATTTTCGCTTTCAGGTCAGCAAGAGGTTCCTGCAGTATCGACAATGGCGTCAGGGGATGGCTACGCATTGGTTAACATGAAGGATTATGAAGTTGAACTTCGTGTAGTGACAATGGGTGTTGAGGATGCAACGGCGGCACATATTCATACCGGTCGGATCGGCATGAATGGTGATGTTTTAGTCGGCCTTGAGCAAAGCACCGATGATATGAATGTGTGGATGACCCCAGACAACACCATGATCAATGCTGAGATTTTTGCGGTGCTCGCATCAGGTGGTCACTATGTTAACGTCCATACTCCTAGCAATCCCAGTGGTGAGCTACGTGGCCAAATTCTTACCAGCAATTATGCACTCGCTACATTTTCGCTTTCAGGTCAGCAAGAGGTTCCTGCAGTATCGACAATGGCGTCAGGGGATGGCTACGCATTGGTTAACATGAAGGATTATGAAGTTGAACTTCGTGTAGTGACAATGGGTGTTGAAGATGCAACGGCGGCACATATTCATACCGGTCGGATCGGCATGAATGGTGATGTTTTAGTTGGCCTTGAGCAAAGCACCGATGATATGAATGTGTGGATGACCCCAGACAACACCATGATCAATGCTGAGATTTTTGCGGTGCTCGCATCAGGTGGTCACTATGTTAACGTCCATACTCCTAGCAATCCCAGTGGTGAGCTACGTGGCCAAATTCTTACCAGCAATTATGCACTCGCTACATTTTCGCTATCAGGGCAGCAAGAGGTTCCAGCAGTATCGACAATGGCGTCAGGGGACGGCTATGCACTGGTTAACACAAACGACTATGAAGTTGAACTGCGTATTGTGACAATGGGTGTTGAAGGTGAGCTACGTGGCCAAATTCTTACCAGCAATTATGCACTCGCTACATTTTCGCTATCAGGGCAGCAAGAGGTTCCAGCAGTATCGACAATGGCGTCAGGGGACGGCTATGCACTGGTTAACACAAACGACTATGAAGTTGAACTGCGTATTGTGACAATGGGTGTTGAAGATGCAACGGCGGCACATATTCATACCGGTCGGATCGGCATGAATGGTGATGTTTTAGTTGGCCTTGAGCAAAGCACCGATGATATGAATGTGTGGATGACCCCAGACAACACCATGATCAACGCTGAGATTTTTGCGGTGCTCGCATCGGGTGGTCACTATGTTAATGTGCATACACCAGCAAATGCGAGTGGTGAACTCCGTGGTCAGATCCTCACTGACAACTACACTTTGGTAGCGTTTCCATTGAGTGGCGAGCAAGAAGTCCCAGCCGTCACAACCACAGCTACTGGTAGTGGATATGCTTTGGTAAATCGAAACGGCTTCGACCTTGAATTACAAGTCCTCACCTCAGGTGTCGCCGATGCAACGGCTGCGCATATACATACAGGTATTGCTGGTGAAAACGGCCCTGTGTTACTGGCATTAATGCAAGATAGTAGTGATGCCAATCGCTGGATGGCTCCGGCCAATGCAGCATTGACAGCGGAAATATTTGCGATTCTGGCAGGCGGTGGTCACTACGTGAATGTGCATACACCAGCAAATCCAAGTGGTGAGTTAAGAGGCCAAATAGTTAATTAACCTGAGGTTTGGATAAGGAATGTTCCAACTCATTGTTTCTAAAGAACAACTTAGTTTTTTCCTTCTCTAGTCAGAGAGTTTTAGGGAAAACAAGGCGAATTTACGCACCAATAGCTGGCTATTGGAAGTGAATTCAACGCAGTTAGCGCTAAAACTGGCTGCTAGAAAGGCATTAATTATCCGCAGCTCAGGTTAATTAATCGCTTAGATAATTATATCGCATCAAAGAGTCTGTTAAGTGCAGACTCTTTTTCTTTATATTCAAGCTACACAACCATTATTCAGTCAGGGGAGTTATATTTAGTTAAAAAGATGTAACCAAAAAATCATGATTTGTTCCTGTAATCGTAATGCAAAGCGTCTAGCGTAAGCCTTCTTTAAAATAATAATGGTATTACAATGAATAAGATAAGCGTTTGTTCTGCGATCATAGCTACATTATTACTGAGTGCATGTGATGATGACTCTGTGGAGGTTGTACAGGTTGAAAAGCCGGTGATCACAACGGAGACTGAAATAAAGGTCGTTGAAGTTCCGGTAATTGTGGAGGTGCCTGCAGGTAGCGCAAGTGCCATGCAAGTGGGTACTCGTCCTGATTTCTTAATTCAAGATATGGAAGAAGGTGCACTCAAAACCAAGCTTGAGCAGTGTGCTAACGGACCTTTTTATAAAACAGACTTTTCAATTGGACACCGTGGTGCGCCAATGCAGTTTCCTGAACACACCAAAGAATCTTATATTGCGGCCGCTAAAATGGGTGCTGGGATTTTAGAGTGTGACGTTGCCTTTACTAAAGACAAAGAGCTGGTTTGTCGCCACTCACAATGTGATTTACACACAACAACAAATATTTTAGCAACGGATTTAGGCCAAAAATGTACAACACCATTTGTACCAGGCGATCCTGAAAATGGAATTGCAGCCCAAGCTAAGTGTTGTACCAGCGACATTACTTTGGCTGAGTTTAAGACATTAAAAGGTAAAATGGATGCCGCGAACTCAATGGCGGCAACCGTAGAGGAATATATGGATGGCACGGCAAATTGGCGCACCGATTTATATGCGAGCCGTGGCACTTTAATGACCCATGCCCAGAGTATTGAGTTATTTAAAAGTTTAGGCGTGAAAATGACGCCAGAGCTGAAGACTCCGTCTGTCGCGATGCCTTTCGACGGTTTTACACAAGAAGCCTACGCACAAAAAATGATCGACGAATACAAAGCCGCAAATGTAGATCCAAAAAATGTATGGGCACAGTCATTTAATCGTGACGATGTCATCTATTGGATAAAAGAAAATCCAGAGTTTGGTGCACAGGCAGTGTATTTGGACGACAGGTACGAAGTGCAAGTAGCTGACAATGAAACCATGGTATCAGCAGAGCAAATCGTGCATAACCCTGAGTTAATGTCGCCAACAATGGAGGAGCTTGCAGCGGATGGTGTTAACATTATCGCACCGCCTCTTTGGATGTTATTAACCGAAGAAGGGGGGGAAATCGTACCTTCACCTTATGCCAAAGCTGCAAAAGCAGCAGGGCTTGGGATCATCACTTGGACATTAGAGCGCTCTGGTCACTTAGCCAGCGGTGGTGGTTGGTACTATCAAAGCATCAACGGCAGTCTGTCTGGTGCGGCGATGATAGATAATGATGGCGATACCTTTAAAGTGCTGGATGTATTGGCCAAAGAAGTTGGCGTACTTGGCGTATTCTCTGATTGGCCAGCAACGACCACCTACTATGCAAGTTGCATGGGTATGCCTGCCAGTATTTAAGCGGTGTTAATTGTGGTAGGAGCTGGCTTATTCAGCGATCCTGTTTCTAATAATCGCCGCCTAAAGCGTCTCCCACCACGAGTTTGAGTATATGGTAGGGCGGGTTTACCCCGCGATCTTGTTTCTAATAATCGCCGCCTAAAGCGGCTCCCACCACGAGTTTGAGTATATGGTCGGAGCGGGTTTACCCCGCGATCTTTTTCTAATAATCGCCGCATAAAGCGGCTCCCACCACGATTTTGAGTATATGGTAGGGCGGGTTTACCCCGCGATCTTTTTCTAATAATCGCCGCCTAAAGCGGCTCCCACCACGAGTTTGAGTATATGGTCGGAGCGGGTTTACCCCGCGATCCTTTTTCTAATAATCGCCGTATAAAGCGGTTCTCACCACGAGTTTGAGTATATGGTCGGAGCGGGTTTACCCCGCGATCCTTTTTCTAATAATCGCCGTATAAAGCGGTTCTCACCACGAGTTTGAGTATATGGTCGGAGCGGGTTTACCCCGCGATCTTTTTCCTAATGATCGCAGCGTAAAGCGGTTCCCACCAAGGGTTTGAGTATATGGTCGGAGCGGGTTTCCCCCGCGATCTTGTCTTTAATTATCGCCGCCTAAAGCGGCTCCCACCACGAGTTTGAGTATATGGTAGGAGCGGGTTCACCCCGCGATCTTTTGATTTGGTTTTCACTGTTATTATGTCAACTCCGTTTGTTCCTAATTCTATGCTAGAAGAATCTCACCCTCTGCACTAGTCTTTATTGTGAACGCTTTAATAAAGGCTAGAATCATGAAGTTAAACTCTATCCGTATCCTCATGACCACTATCTTTGGTGGCATTATTGTTTTTGTCGTCATCGTTACATTATTGGTTGTTAACATGTACAACGCTTTGCTTGATTTTGAACAAATGGCTGACAACCGTTATAAAGCCTATCAACTGGCCGATGAATTAAGACAAAGCTCCGATGATTTAACGCGATTGGGCAGAACTTATGCGGTAACTGGGAACGATAAATACGAAAAGATGTATATGGATGTATTAGCAATTCGTAATGGTGAAAAGCCAAGACCTGAAGGTTACCATAAAATTTATTGGGATCTGGTGCTTAACTATGGTGAGAAACCTAAACCAGACGGTCAGCGAGAAGTATTACTCGATGCCATGAAAGCGGCGGGCTTTAGCCAAAAGGAGCTCAACTATTTAAGTGAGGCGCAAGCCAATTCCGATGGCCTCGTCGCATTAGAAGTCGAAGCCATGAATGCCGTAAAAGGTAAGTTTAAAGATAGTTCAGGAAATTACACCATTCAAGGCGAGCCTGATTTGAACAAAGCGGTTAAGCTTACTCACAGTGATGATTATCATCGCTATAAAGCCAACATCATGAAACCAGTTGAATCGTTTTTTACGGAACTTGAAAGTCGTACCAAACAAAATGTTGTGCAAGCTCACAGTGCTGTAGAGTCTTATGTTTTGTGGGCGATGGTGATGTTAGTCATAACCGTATGTTTTAGTTTATTCGGTGTGTATTTAGTTCGTCGTCGTATCGTGAAACCGATAGAGTTACTTGGTAGAACTTTTGAAGAGATAGGCAGTTCAAACGATCTTAGAAAAACGGTAGACGAAAGCGGCGCAACTGAGATTAAAGCGGTGGCCAATATCGTAAATCGTATGCTCAATAGCTTTAAAAATACAGTCACGAATATCGGCTCAGCGGGTGGCGCGATGTCACAATCTTCCAAAGAAGTGGCGCACTTTATTCGCAGTAATAAGGAGATAAGCGAAGAACAAAACGCCCGTCTTGAAACCATCGCTACGGCTGCGGAAGAAATGACCGCAACACTCAATGAGGTCACGTCCAGTACCGTGAGTACAGCAGATTATGCAAATCAGGTTGAACTTGAAGCACAGCGGGGGATGGAAGTGATGTCGCAAACCAGCCAGCAATTTAGTGATTTGTCAGTGCGCTTTGACGAAACCGCGAATATTATCTCTGAGTTGACTGAGCAAAGTGATCAAGTGTCAAATGTAGTGAGCGTGATCCAAGCTATTGCAGAGCAAACTAATCTGCTTGCATTAAATGCTGCCATCGAAGCGGCAAGGGCGGGAGAGCAAGGCCGCGGTTTTGCTGTTGTTGCAGATGAAGTAAGGACCCTTGCACAAAGAACCCAAAAATCCACCGAAGAAATTCGCGATATCATCAACCAGCTGCAAACCAAAGCGGGGAGTGCGAATACCGCCATTCAGCAAAGTCAGCACCAAGTGCAAGCGACGGAAGAGCAGGTGATGGTATCTTCCGAAGTGCTCGATAGTATCTTTGAAGCTGTAAGCAAAATCAAAGATTTGACTCAAGGTGTTGCCACCGCTTCACAGGAGCAGTTATCGGTGACAGAAGACATTAACACCAATATCAATGGCCTGAGTGATATCTCTAAAGAAGCGATTAAGCGGATGAATGAGTTTATGGTCATTGTTGAGCAGTTGGAGCAAACCAGTCATCGCCTCAACGACAATGCAAGGGAGTTTACTGTTTAGCATGTAGGAAGTGTTTTACGCGGTGGCCTCTTCTTTACTGATCGCCGCGTAAAGCGGCTCCTACTAAGGGGTAGAGTATGTTGTAGGAGCGGATTTACTCCACGATTTTATCTCTAATTATCGCTGCATAAAGCAGCTCCTACCAAGGGGGGGGATTTGGTAGGTGTGGGTTTACCCGCACTTCTATCTCTAATGACCGCCGCTTTACGCGGCGATCTCTCCATGAGTAGAACCAAGAAAAATCAATAAATCTACAACTTCCCTTAAATATCACTTAGATCAAAATGCAAATGAGATTAATTATCAATATTTTTGACTTTTATTCAGTTTCCATTTAGAGTACGCGCCAAAATTTACTTTAATGCAATAAATTTTGGGATATTAACAATGACAAACACGCCTTTTAAACGTGGTGTACTTTCTGCTTTGGTGCTTTCTGCCCTTAGTCCAGTTGCTTTTGCTGATGCAGTAAAAGCGCAGCCAGACATGGAACGCATCGTTGTAACTGCGACCGGCTTTGAGCAAAAAATACCAGAAGCACCTGCGAGTATTTCAGTGATCACCGCTGAAGACATTCAAGCTCAGTCTTACACTACGTTGCTTGATGCCGTGAAGTACCAAGAAGGCGTGGACATTGGCACAACTCGAGATAAAACCGGCCAAGGCAGCGTGAGTATGCGTGGTTTAACAGGTGAATATACGCTGCTACTTATTGATGGCAAGCGTCAAAATAACCACGGTGATATCTACCCAAATAACTTTGGTGGTAACGCGTTTAATCATATTCCACCTAAAAGTGCCATTGAACGTATTGAAGTCATTAGGGGACCTGCCTCTACACTTTACGGCGCAGATGCGATGGGCGGCGTAATCAACATTATTACTAAAAAATCAGTAGATGAATGGACTGGTAGCATCGATTTTGGCCGAAGCCTACAAACAAACGACCAGTTTGGCGATGACATTACCACAGACTTCAGTATCTATGGGCCTTTAGTTAAAGGTTTACTCAATTTTTCTGCTCGCGGTAGCATTTATGAGCGTCAAGCCTCAAATCCTGAGTTTTCACCTGCAATCGATCCAAACGGTGAGCTGCATCATCGTGAACTTGGTTTTGGGCGAGGTGGCAAAACAGTGGACAATACAAACACCCAATTAGGTGCGACGTTTGTGTTCACGCCAAATGACAACCACACGGTTACTTTTGACTATGATATCTCAAACCAAGAGTACGATAACACACCAAACTACGACGTTGAGTCGGGCAAAATTACCTATCCGCTTGGCACCAAAGATAACATCGAATCAATCTGGCAAGACCGTCGCGGTGTGGTAAATCCACGCGCTGGTTATGCAGCGGATCAAGAATTTGACCGAAGCTGGTGGTCACTAACGCATCAAAGTACCTTTGGTGATATTGAATCCTTTGTGTCATTGGCGTTTGTTGATACCGATAACAATGGCCGTACTATGCCGCTTTCTGTTGCAGAGCGTAAATTACTACAAGCCATGTATGATGGCAGTGGTAAATATGCTGATATGGAAGAAGCAGAGCGTAAAGCGCTTGCTGAAAGCACATTCTTACCACGTCCAAAGCGTACACTGAACAGTAACCAATATACGTTAGACGCGAGAGTAGATATTCCAGTTGACGATTTATTTGGCGATCACGTGTTTGTTGTGGGCGGCCAGTGGGTTGACGGTGAATTACAAGATGGCGTATTTGGTATGGAGTCTGGCGTTGATCAAGGCGTTCAGGAACACCAAATGTACTCGCTATTTGTAGAAGATAACTGGAGCCTGAGCGATCCGCTAACAGTTACTGTGGGTGTCCGTCACGATAACCACGATGTATTTGGTAGCCAACTTTCTCCGCGTTTATACGGTGTATACGAGCTGTCTGACGATTGGACAGTAAAAGGTGGGATCAGCACGGGTTATAAAACGCCACAAACGACCGACTTATACAACGGTATCACCGGCTTTGGTGGTCAAGGTACGTCACCGTTTGCAGGTAACCCAGATCTGGAACCAGAAACCAGTGTAAACAACGAAGTTGCATTGTATTGGACGCACCCAACAGAGAACCACAATTTTAATATCACTTACTTCTCAACGGAGTTTGACGATAAAATCGCCCGTGGTGATACCATCAAGAGCTGCTCTGCAACCAATGGTGCAAAACCATGCGTGAATTTGGGCGTATACGATGAGCTTGGTTACGATACTTATAGCCAAAAAATCAATATCGACAAAGTTGAGATCCAAGGTATTGAGCTTGCAGGTCGTTACCAGTTCACAGATGTAGTTTCACTATACGCAAACTACACCTGGACCGACAGCGAGCAAAAGAGTGGTCCTCAAGAAGGTCAACCACTAACCAATACCGCTGAACATATGGCAAATGCCACGGTAAACTGGCAAGTAACAGACGAGTTCTCATTGACGCTAAATGCTGAAATGCGCTCCGATCGTTACCGTGGCTGGGACAATAACCTAGACAAAGCCATGTACTACAAAAACTACAACCTACTGCACTTAGGTGCTAAATACACCTTTAACGACAATGTCACTGTATTTGCGCGTATCAATAACTTATTGGATGAAGACTTTACGTCTTATAGCACGGATTACAACGACTTAAATGGTGATGGTAAATACGAATACCTAAGCGGCCGTGGTGTGGTAAGCGAAGTCGTATTTAGCGACGACTATAACGTAAAAGACAAAGCTCGCAATATCTGGTTTGGTGTAAACGTGACGTTTTAATATCCATGTAAAGCACTACTCGATTACAAAAGTCAAAGGAGGTGCAATTTGCACCTCCTTCTTTATTGCCACTTGTGCAGGACGCAGCGATAATTTCTCTACTTTTTAGCTCACCCGTAGCAGCGGCTTTACGCCGCGACAGTCATCTGTTTTAACAGAATAAATCCGCTTGCTACCTTGTGCAGGACGCGGCGATCATTTCTCTACCTTTTACCTTACTCGTAGCAGCGGCTTTACGCCGCGACAGTCATCTGTTTTAACAGAATAAATCCGCTTGCTACCATGTGTAGGAGCCGCTTCACGCGGCGATCTTTTCAACAAGACGCGCGAACATTTCCTAAACCTCAATCCAACGCGGTCAAGGCACGATAGGTATCATAGGCAAACTGGTCTGTCATACCGCTAATAAAATCCTGAATAAGGCGGCAGCGATAATAAAACTCAAAAATCGGCTCTGCTTGCTCAGGCTCACTAAGCTTCGTGACCGTCTCGCGGTATACCGCAACATACTTTTTGGAAATCCGATTAACCAATCGCGACTCTATCGCAAAGTTATAGTCGCCATTTAATGCTGCGTTAAATTCATCAGCGTCTAAATCAAGCACCCGTTGATATTCATTCAATATGCTGCTGGTGATCTTATAACCTTGAAGCTCCAACTGCTCGACTTCTTTATTCGAAAATACCTCGTTGGCCGCAACCGTTTTCAACGATTTTACAATGGCATGAAGGTGGCTATTATCCTCCAGTAACGAAGCGTTAAAACTCCCTTCGTAGATCGCATCAATATTATCGATAAAACGCGTTTTGGCATGTTCAGCAAGCGGGTGCAACAACCCCACGCGGAGCCAAATAAAAAACTCGTTATCAAAATTCGCCATATGCTTGCTGGCTTTGTCATTGGCATAATGCAGTTTTTTACTCATAAGCTCTAATAGCTTGTCATCGGTGATCCCAAATCCTGCTGCGATATTTTGATATTCCTCTATTAAACAGCCCGTTAACTCATCTACGCTAATAATGCCTTTTTCTACAGCGTCTTCCATATCAGCAAGGCAATAAGCAATATCGTCAGCCGCTTCCATGATATAAGTCACAGGATGGCGATTACCCACTTGGATCTGTAACTTGTCGCACAGCTCACTGACAAAACCACTTTCACTAAAATAGTATCCTGCTTTCTTTTGCAGATAAGACTTATCAGTGGCTACGGTTGATTTAGGCGTGGTCGCGCAGCGGGTATATTTCATCACAGTGGCGCATTGTGAATAGGTAAGATTGAGTCGAGAAAGTGTATGAATAACGCGAATGGCTTGGGCGTTACCCTCAAAACTACAAATATCGAGCAGTAACTCCATTTCTTGATTTAATACCGCCAGATCAGACGCTTTGCTCTCCTTTGAGCCATACCTAAGCGCCGCCCGAGCACTTGTTGCAAACTGTTGATGCTGACTTAAATAGCGCTTAAACCAATCATTGATAGCGGCCTCGCCGAAGTGACCAAATGCAGGGTTACCAATATCGTGCATCAAACAAGCCATTTCAGATAGGGTGACCAAACACTCCGACAAATCCACCTGCTGGCCGTTTTTATCTGTATATTGCAGTAAATCTTGTCTACCTTGCTGCGCCAGCGCATCAACAATTTTTTTAGCAATGTAACGGCCGTTTTGTTGCACCTCAAGCGAGTGCGTTAAGCGCGAACGCACCGCAGCATTGCGCTCCAGTGGAAACACTTGGGTTTTTTGTTGCAGCCGTCTAAGCGCAGCACTGTTGATAATACGCCCACGGTCGCTCTCAAGGCTACTCGCCTCACTGCCACCGGTATTGTAAGAACGCTCGTTTGTTATTTTATTTTTGAAGTGCATGCCACTTTCCTGTTGAGACCCAAGCTACATTTTCAATGTAGGTGAATGTGGAAAAGTTGTAAACCGAATCGATACCTCACATAACCAGCCTACAAGCAAACCATCATACGAGTTAAGGTAGCGCAGTACCTCTGCACCGAGCTAATAACAGCCAAAACACACAAAAACACCGGCTAAGCCAGCAAAGTGATAAAATTAGTTGTAATGCATTGTAATAGGCTAGCTCATCTATATTTGTTACTTTTACCAGTTTGAATTAACCCTAGTTTTAATAGTCTGGCAAAAAATATCTAACACTTTGGTGGTAAAAACACCTGGATTTGACGTAAATCACTACAAAACGCACGGATTTTCGGGTTTAATACTCTCAGCATTCGTTTACATCTAATTTCAAATAAATATACACAGCGGTTAAGGATGAAGTAACCGCTCACAAATAGGATCTTTATGTGTTTGAGCGTTTGTCTAACCATTTAGATTAGTAATATCAGCGCTACTGTGGCATCACATTGGTAATGGACAGCAAATGTGAGTTGACGGAGTTTCAATGGTTACATGGAAATCATACTTTTCGTCATTTACACTGCGCCACTAAATGAAGTTATGTTAGGTAAAAGATGTCCAAAATTACGCTCGCTTATTACGATCAACACGCAGACGAATTTGCAAACTCAACACTCAATGTGGACATGCAACCGCTTTATCAGGAGTTTCTTCCTGAATTACCAAAGCGTGAGAAAAGTCACATTCACATCTTTGACGCGGGTTGTGGCAGTGGCCGCGACGCGGTAGCGTTCAAACAACTAGGCTATGAAGTTAGCGCAATGGATGCGTGCGAAAAGCTAGTGAAGATTGCCGCTACACAACTAGGCCAACCAGTGAGACACCAATTCTTTGAAGAGATTCAAGATATTGCTGCTTTTGATGGTATTTGGGCTTGTGCCAGCCTTTTACATGTTGCATTGAAAGACCTGTCCAATGTTTTTGTGAAGTTACAAGATGCGCTTAAACCTCATGGTGTGTTGTATGTTTCGTTCAAATATGGTGCGGGTGAACGGGAGCACAATGGCCGTAGATTTACAGATCTTAATGAAGACGGATTATCAAAAGTTATCACAGCATGTCCAAATCTCAACGTCATTAAGCAATGGGTGACGGAAGATAGAAGACCTAACCGCGATAATGAACTTTGGTTAAACGCTCTACTTAGGAAGGATTAATCAAGTGAGCAGTAAGAACCAAGGAGGAAAACTTGCGCTGTGCACCAATAAGCAACTTTATATAGGGGGCGATGATCCCTTATTGCCTGCACTGCTCCATGCCATCGAGCAAGCTGACGAGATTGAAATTACCGTTTCATTTATTCAGCGATCTGGTCTTGATTTACTTTTTGATGCTTTGTACGACGCTCTAGTAAACGGCACTACCTTAAAGCTACTTACGTCGGATTACCTAGACTTTACTTGCCCGTTCGCACTAAAAGAATTGATGACACTACAGACTTTAGGGGCTGTTCTACGAGTATATGAAACTCGCGGAAATGAGAGTTTCCATATGAAGTCATACATTTTTACCAAAACCAAAGGTGAAGATAGTCAAATTTACGAGGGGAGTGCGTTTATTGGTTCAAACAATATAAGTGCAGTGGCATTAACTCAAGGGTTAGAATGGTGTTTTCGCCATGATTTTATAGCGAGTCAGAGTGGTAATAACAAGGCAACGTTTTTGCAGTTTAAGGCTGCGTTTGCCAGTTTATTTAATCACCCTCAAACAACATTTTTAAGCTACCTGTGGATACAGCACTATCAAAAACGTCGTAAGAAACCACAATTCAAAACTGTTAGTAAGGTCGATGACGACATAGATATTGAGCCGATTGTCCCTAGACCTGAGCAGCAAGAAGCCCTAGAAAAACTAAATAACGCAAGAGCACAAAGCTATAAAAGAGGCTTAGTGGTATTAGCGACGGGAATGGGCAAAACGTGGCTTGCTGCTTTTGATGTTCAACAAGTAGGCGCTAAAAAAGTCCTATTTGTGGCACATAGAGAAGAAATTCTCAAGCAAGCGGCCAAGACGTTTACGCGATTAATTGATTGTACTGCAGGGTTTTATACAGGTAAGCAAAAACAAAGTGATGCCGACTTTTTGTTTGCCTCTGTACAGAGCATTGGTAAAACAGAGAGTTTGAGGCAGTTCACTGTCGATTATTTTGACTACATTATTGTTGATGAATTTCATCATGCGAGCAGTAAATTATACCGAAATTTGCTGTCTTACTTTGAGCCGCAATTCTTACTTGGTTTAACAGCTACACCAGAGCGAACGGACCAAGCCGATATTTTAAGCCTGTGTGACAACAACCTCGTTTATGAGCGGAATATGGTGCAGGGGATTGACGCCAAAACGCTCGCGCCGTTTCACTATTATGGTATTTGGGATGAAAGCGTTGACTATACCGCAATTCCTTGGCGTAACGGCAAGTTTGATCCAACCAGTCTAAACAATCAATTTGCGACAGAGCACAGAGCAAAACATGCTTTACAGCACTGGAAACAGTTAGCGCAAACACGCACGCTGGCTTTTTGTATTTCGACCACACACGCCGACTACATGGCAAACTACTTCAATAAAGCGGGAATTAAAGCGGCTTCAGTACATGGAAAGTCAAGCATAAAACGCAGTGAAGCACTCGCGCATTTAGCATCTGGAAAACTACAAATTATTTTTAGTGTTGACCTGTTTAATGAGGGCACTGACTTACCCAGTATCGACACTGTGATGATGCTGAGGCCCAGTGAATCAAAGGTTTTATTCTTACAGCAATTAGGTCGTGGACTGAGAATCCATCAACAGAAAACGCATTTGGTGGTATTAGATTTTATTGGTAACCACCACAGTTTTCTGAACAAGCCTTATGCACTTTTTGGTACACATTCGCCTAGAGACTTAGTTGCTAAGTTCAGTAAAGACAACCAAGTAGTTCAGCTACCTGAAGGGGGTTTTGTAAATTACGACCTAGAAATTACTGACTTTTGGCAGCTACTCGCTAAAGAACAGCGAACCACGGCTCTTGATGATTATCAAAATCTAGCAGATCAGTTAGGTCATGCGCCTGATGCTTGTGAGTTTTTCCATGAGTATGGTGAGTTTAAGAAGATAAAACCCTATGGAAGTTGGTTTGAGCTCGTTGTAAAAGCAAAGAGCGTTAGTAGTATTTCAGCTAAGTGGCTTGCGCCCTACAAGGTGTTTTTAAAAGAGGCTGTCGAAGTGACCAGCATGACAAAATGCTTTAAAGCCATTTTGCTTGAAGCCTTTGTTCAGCTCGATGGTATAGCTTATCCTCCCACATTAAGAGTGCTGGCAGATAAGAGTTATGATGTGCTATTGCACTATCCTCAGTTAAGAAAGCTAGACATATCAGAAAAGGACAGAAGCAAAAGCAAAGGCGGTAAAGCTTGGTTCAACTATTGGTTTGATAATCCGATTAATGCTTTCACAGAAGCAAAAAAGCCTGCACATAAGCGCAAAACACACCACTGGTTTTCAATTGAACAAGCACCAAGTCAATCCATTGAAGAAGCACAGTTCAAACTAAACCTTAAAGTTGAAACGCAAGATATTGAACAGCTGACCGACTGTATATTGGAGTTAAGCCGCTATCGCCTTGCTAGATATCTTCACACCAAACGTGACAGGCTAGCCGAACCCGAAAGTACACAGGCGGTGACAGATGATGCGATACCAAGCCAGCTACAAAGTACAAATGTTGCGGAAAACGTGGTACAGCTGCCATATTTTCCTAATTTAAAAATTGCTTGTGGTCACTTTAAAACAGGTGACAGTAGCGAAATGTCCTTCGTACTTGCACCACCGGGGTGTGGAAAAGTCGACCCTGAGAAACACTTCTTAGCTCATGCTAGTGGCAATTCTATGAACGGTGGTAAATACCCGATCGTCGATGGGGACTTGTTATTACTCGAACGGATCACATCAAGCAATGCAGGATCAATTACAAATACCACTATCGCCATCGAGCGCTTTGACGCAGCTGGCGACGAACAATTTTTACTACGAGATGTAAGAAAACAGATTGATGCGCAAGGTGAAGTAACCTACTTACTTGTGGCAAGAAACCCAGAGTATGCAGTAGTGGAAGCCAATGAAGAGTTTGTGACGTTTGCGCGGTTGAGAGAAGTTTTGAAACTCCCTGTGAACTAACGCAAGGTGGATATGAGCTGTCAGCGTCAAAGAGGAGCTGGTATTGATTTAAAAAACAGATAGGTCTCTCTATCAACATAACGGGTGATAGGTTATAGCTTGAACTCTATGTAGATGGATTGTAAATTTATTTATCGATAAAAACTTTGATTGTATTTCAAAACTTTAGCAACTAGGACACGCAAACAAATGGATGGCTCAGCGTCACAACAACACAACACAGTAAAAAAAGCGGCTTTATTTTCATTTAATAAATTGATTGCTTTTACCGTTTTTATAACCAGTATCGTCATTGGCGCATATGCAACTGATCTTGTTGAGATAGTGAAGGCCTACGTGCTTTATTCTGGTAGTAGCTTGATTCGCTTTATACCAATTTTGGTGCTTAGTGTGGTGATGATAAGTTATTTATATTATCAATTTGAGCGAGCTGGACTAAGCACTTTTAGGAGATTCATAAAGTCAATTTCAACTGTGTTTGTATGTGCAGCATTTTTCTCAGCAGGGATGTTTCTAAAAGATCCTTGGATATCACTTTCCATGTTCAACGATGAATACGATGGCCCCGTCAAAACTTTTCAACACTACGCGGGGTTTGAAGTAAAGAAGGATAAATGTGAAAAGCGCGGTAAAAACCTTACTTGCTCCTTTTACGCTATTAATCTACTTCCTCGTGATAATGCTTTTAGGATTAGAAATAAAAGTTATGCGATTGATCACAAAGATAGTCAAGCTAGATTACTTGCATACTATGTAGGTGAAAAGCGGTATGGTAGTTATAACTCTGATTACTTTACTGTGCCTGTAGGAAGTAAGCGAATGTTTAAAATGGAGTTTGAGCTCTCATCAGATGAAAAAATGGTATTTGCTCCGTACTTGTCAGTAGTGCTAGATGCAGAACATCATGAAGAAAAGCATCTCAACTTTAGATCCATGGATGTTGTGGACTATGTTCATTAGTCTGTGGTTTTGCAAAGGTGAATTATGAACCAAGCCCTTAAATTTTTACTGTCTATCATAATCGTCGTCGTGACTTTTGTCGTGTCAGCAACCTTGGCTGGGATGTTGGCGGAGTATGCGGGCTGGTGGAAGAAGCCTGTGATAGGCGGTGTAGCAGCGGCTTGTGTGGTGCTGTCGGGTTATGTGAGTGCGCCAGTTTATAAGCTGTATTCTGCGACGGTATGGCTGTTGATTGGTGCGGTTGCAGCTTGGGTGATGTCGAGTGTGTTTATGTATGCTGAGGATGCAGGCACTTCAGTGCCTTTATATGTTACTTACGCAAGTGGTGTGCTTGCTTTAGTGCTTTGTTGGGGTTTGGAGCATCGAAAGGTTGTGTGAGGGATTGGTTCTCTGGAATGGGGTGCAAGAGATCGCCGCGTAAAGCTGCTCCCACCAGCGGGGTTAGTGTGGTGGGAGCGGATTGGCTCCGCGATGTTTTATGTAGAAATCGCCGCGTAAAGCGGTTTCTAACAGCGGGATTCTAGTGTGGTGGGAGCGGATTTATTCCGCGATGTTTTATGTAGAGATCGCCGTGTAAAGCGGTTTCTAACTGCGGGATTATAGCTTGGTTATTCTCACTATCACGAAATTTCAATAAAAAATAGGATTGAGGGTCAAGGAATGAAGGGCGCTTGGAGCGAGTGGAAGGAGGCTATTTTTAAGGCCTGTTTGGTTGTGTTTTCTGTGTTGTTGTTTCTCTTTTTTGATGGCCGTGAGTTTTGGTTTACTCAAATACAGCCTCAGTTAACCAATATGCTAAGCAACCAAAAAACGGAATTAAATAATGCGCCTGTGGTTTCTGATAAGACGTTCAAACAACCAAGTCCAGTTCAATTGCCAAACGGGGATACTTTTGACCATCAAACGAGTTTAAGACAGTTTGGTCGCTGTGTTTCTCAGCAAGCCGAGGGAATCAAATACCGTGTTGAGAATGGTATCTACACTTGGGTTGATGAAAGAGGCATTACGAATTACTCGGATAAAAAACCGAGTTCTGCGGCAAAGCATTATCAGCCAGAGCGTAATCGTGCTCTTGATTTCTTTGACCTCAATATCTCCGGTCCAAATATCACTGAAGAGTTTAAAAACACCTTGAGCGCTAAACTGAATGCCGTATTTAGAGGATATACCAGTATTGTTGGCTTGGACGCGATGCGAAAGGTGACGCTCAGGATCAAGGTGCTACCTAATCGGCGCGAATATGAGCGAGTGGTTAAATCCTATGGTGGCAATCCAAAGGGAAGTGTTGGTCTCTACATGGGTAGATACAACCTTGCTTTGGTTGAGCAAAGAAATCATCATGCGACGATGCAAACCGCTGTGCATGAAGCGGTACACGCTATTAATCAGGCTGTGATGGGATATACGCCGCGTTGGTTAAATGAGGGACTAGCAGGCTATTTTCAAACCGTAAAAGTGACGATGCAGGTCGGTACCGTTGCACCGAATCAAGCTAGAGTGCATCGCGGTTATATTACAGGGCGAGTGTTATCGCCTTATGAGCTTATCAATGCAGAATCCAAGTGGAAGTATTACAATTCTGAGCTGATGTATAAAAGTAGTTGGGCGACCATCCATTTTTTGATGTCTACCACGACTGGGAGACTGAGTTTGAAGAAATTGATGCTGCAAGAGCAAACTGAGCGATGTCGTGCTTTGAGTAACCGAGAGTCACAAGCTCTGTTACGTGCGCATTATCCAAACATAGTTGATAGATTCGCCAGCTTTATACGGAGCCCAGTAGAACCGCAAAGGTTGTGATCCTGAGTTTGATGCAAGAGATCGCCGCGTAAAGCGGCTCCCATCAGTGGGGCCAGTGCGGTGGGAGCAGATTGGCTCCGCGATGTTTTATGTAGAAATCGCCGCGTAAAGCGGCTCCTACCAGTGGGAATCTAGTGTGGTAGGAGCGGATTGGCTCCGTGATGTTTTTTGTAGAGATCGCCGCGTAAAGCGGCCCCTACCTACCCAATTATTAAAGGAATGTTTAATATGACTCCTAGTGCGTTACGCAAAGCAGTTAATGCCTTTTCTAAAGATACTCAGCATCAACCTGATTATTATTTTGTTGAAGGCTATTTGATAGGCAAAGTTGCCATTAATGATATTGCTGAAATACACGAGTGGTTGCCTGAACTCTTTGGTGATTACACGGCTATTTACCGTGCTCAGTTAGAGGCCTTAATGGATTTGCATGAGCAGTGCGTTTCAAGCTTGGATGGAAAAACTTATAAGTTGCCAAAAGAGTGTGCGCTCTCTAAGCAAGACTTTGCTGCATCATTAGCAAAGGGGGCTCCGTTATCGAGCTTTTGTCTTGGTCTGCTCAAAGCTTTGGATAAAGTATCTTTTGAGAACTTGTCACTAGAGCAGAAAGGTGCGGTAAGTGAATTACAACAACAGCTCACCGGATTTACAAGCTTAGATGCAGCAAAGGCGGCGTTTTCACACGTTGAGCCTATGATGCCTTTTGAGCGAGAGGCTCATGACGTAAAGCGTTATTTGGCAGGCGCGATTATGGAGTTAGGGGATACGTTGATTTGGGATCCTGAGTTAGACAACGAGTTCGGAGCGTTTGAATTTGACGAAGATTTTGATGAAGAACAAGAAGAAATAAGAAACGCACTGATTGAAAACTTGCTCAAATTGACTCACATTGATTCAATCCCTTTACTTGAACAGTTTATTCATAATGAAGAACAAGACTTTATTACGCCTGATTATATTGAAGAAAATCAAGGCAATTTTTGGCTTATCCACGAAACCAGAGCGTATATGTTTATTCGTTACCATAAAGCGTGGATTTACTTTTGGGCAGACAAAGTACAAGAGGCGGTTGATGAGCTAGAAGTGTTGCTTCGACTTAATCCAAACGATAATCAGGCCTGTCGATACCTGTATGTAAATGGTTTAGTCATCTTAAAGCAGTGGGATAAACTAAAAGCTTGCCTTGATGAATATGAAGAAGAGAGTATTTTTATGCTATCTGCAGAGGCATTGATGCGTTTTGCGCAGGATGGCGATAGCAAAGCTTTGAATGAGCTAAAAGCGACAATCAAAGGGTACAATAAGCACTTTATCAAGATGCTTACAGGTCAAGAAAAGACCAAACAAAAAGAGATATATGGCTACACATTGGGCTCAAAAGAAGAAGTCTTAAGTTATATAGATTGTGGTGGTAAAAAAGCCTGGTTAAGCGTTGAAGGAAGCCTCTTTTGGCTGCGCAAGAAAAGTTAATTGTACTTTGTTTCAGGCACGCTGAGTGAGTCTATTTAGGAAAAGGCCCTAAATGATAGGGCCTGTTGGTTGGGGGTTGTGTTACGTTATATGCCTTCAATCATCCACTTAGCGGATAACTGGTCCGGCTCGCCATGGCGATTTAACTCAGGTTGGTTTTGTGCTTGGTTAAACCAAATATATTGCTGCCAAAATTGATTTTTGATATTCCAAACACCACCTTGATATATCAACGAGTAGAGTGCTTGTTTAGGGGAGTCTACGAGCTTGAGATAACCTGCGCTTTTGCTGCTGTAACTTAAAAAAAGTGAAGGGGCTTGAGTGGCTCTAAAATAGTGCTGACCCTCAGCATTGGTTACCTGAATTAAATCGAGAGGCTCGTTTGGGCTAAAGGTAATTCGGGTGTCATTATTCAGGGTCTGTGCCGCTAAATACTGATTATTTACTGGCGACTTTATCGTGATTTGTGTGCCCGAATCAGCACTTAACTGCGGATATGTCCAGCCGCTTGGTGGCGTTTGCCAGGTTAGAGATTTCCAGCGCCAGTTGTAGGGAATATCTAAGTGTGGGTCGTTAAGATCTTCAAAACCAGGTTCGGCTTCGATATTAAAAAGACATTGGTTTCGCTCTGCATCTAGCTGTGCAACACGCTCGGCTTGGCTAGTTGTACCTACATTTAGCTCTGCCATACAGGCTTCAAGCGACTTCCCTTTTCCCGACTCATTAGGGGCCAGTACATAAGTATGGTCACGTTTACTTTCGTCCTCATACCAAGCCAGCATAGCGGCCTCGTCAAACGCCAACCAGTTTTGTACTAGTCGCTGTGCTTCTTGCTCGGCTACGCTACGTCTTTGTGCCTTTGGTATTGCCATTGTGCGAATAAACGCAGCCCAGAGATCTTTACTGGCCTCCAGCGCGACAATCGCAACCGGTTTCATGCTGCTAATACGATAAGACTGCCAACCAGACTCTAAGCGCGTATTCGCTTGCCAAATTACGTCACCACTGGCGAAGTTGAGCACATCTTTGGTGTCGTGCGAATGCTGCTCGGCACCTTCTGAGCAAAGATAAGCTTTTACTTGCCAAACCTTTTCGTAGTTATCTTGTGGGAGCCTTACCGTATGTTCTGGACTAAATGAGTCTTGAAATAGGTGAACAGCACGGCCAAACAAAAAGTAATTATGATCTACTTCTGCAAGGGCGGCGTGGCCACCACCATCCCATACCTTGAGGCGCTTTTCCTCAGCCATGGCCGCATCAATAAAATGTTGAACAAAGCGTTTTTGCGCGCGATAAGCTGCATCTACACCTCCTTGGCCTGCAATATCATCATAGCGGCGCATAAAGTGATCTAGCTGAATGTCAGCCGGCTCTTGCGAGACTGCGCTAAAGCAGTTTGGGCCGGTAGGATCGGTACTGGCGTTGGTGACGTTAAATCCAGCAATATCAACCCAGCGCTCACCAACGATGGCGGAGTTCACACTGTCGTATCTTGGTTCATAGAGCGGGTTGTTGTTTAACTGGGACTGGAGTCGAGTAATTTCATCTTGTGCGGTATGTAGCGCGATGTTCTTTGCCAGACCATAGCGCCAAGCGTGTCTGGGGTCGTTGGGATCTGGTTCGATAATATGTTCGGCATCCAGCACTTCAAGTGCCGCGGTGCGGGTTAACCATTCATGTCCCATGGGCATGATCCCTTGTCCACCAAATTGGGTGAATGCTTGAACTGTGCTGCTTAATGCAAGTCCTAGTGCAAATGTGAGAGGCTTTATTTTCATATCTACTCCTTGAAAACTAAAAGCAAAAAATAACGTTTTTACTCAACTGAGGGACAAGGATTATAGTTTGTGAAATAAATGTTTCAATTAATTTTTGTTTGTAACGAATAAGTTTTCTAATCACCTGGTTTGTTCTTTGAGTGTTAGGCTCTTACATGGTTTAAAAAAGATAAATATATTTTTCAATTAATATCATATGGTTGTTGATTTTTTTTGTTCGTGTCGTATGTTCTGTAATGAAGTGAAATATGCACATTTTATTGCTGGTGCTACAGTTACTCTACTTAGCTGGGACTCAATTTAAGCGAAAGTTAGCGCACACTTGAGTATATTTTGTTAACAAGTGTGTTGTTTTGTGCCGTGGTTACTATATCTAAAGGATATAAATATGAACTATTCACTTCACCCCTCTGTCGGTGTCGCAAGACTCGGTAATAGCGATGGTCAGTTTTATTTAGCACCAGACAAAATAGGTGGTTTACCGTTTGAATCCGATGAATGGGGCAATCAGATAGACAGCCCTGTCAGTCAGTTTAAAGATGCAGAAGGCCGGATCCGCAGACAGGGCCAACCCTTTAAAATCATTGACGAAAATAACAATGAACTAACGTTATCGAGCGATAACGTGAAATCCATTAGTTGGACCGTACACGTCGCGAATAAAAAGGCGGCATGGTATGAGTTTAATGAATTACAAGGCAACTTACTCTATGGTCAAGATAATAGTTATAGCAATCGCAACACGCCTTGGCGTAATGCAGATGCAACGGATCGTCGAAGCCTAATTATTGACCCAGGTCCAAGAACGATATCTGGCGCAAATGCAAAAGCTGAATTTGACGCCGCCAGTGCCCCTGCAGGATATCCGGTTAGTTTCCCTCCCAAACCGTGCCAAGGCACTGAAATAAAGTCGCTCGGAGATATTTTAACCGATAACGAAGGCCGCTTAGTAGTACTTGGCGGTAAAGGGAATGCGGGTGGTAACCAGCCTCTTGAATCTTACGGTGGCGCGGACACGTGGCATGATGATATTGCGGATGGGACTGTGTATTGCACGATTACGTTTGACGATGGTAAAACCTTGCAGCTCTCAGCTTGGGTAATTGTTGGCTCTCCGGACTTTGCACCGGAAATCGTCAATATCTCCAACCTCAGTGATACTATGTTTGACGTTGCGGTACGTGAACAAAACTTATGTCCTGAGCTTTACAGCAATGGTGAGTATCAGTCTTCTTATCAGGCAAATTATTACCAAGATATTGAGCCGATTATCCAGCGTATCAGTCGGTATCAGTGGGTATCAAATGTCCAATCTATGTCGGCATTTGTTTCCAATATTTTTGATTTTAAAGACAGCTCTGAAGATAACAAAGCGAATCGTCAGGCTTACTTTAAGTATTTTAGACAGCCAGTTGACCCAGCCACAGTGCAGCAAACTCCGCCAAACGATCAAACCAATCAGCAACTCTTCGAGTATGGTATTGAGGGTAATTTACCACTGATGCCAATGAACTCTGGCAGTAACTCGGTGAGCAACGCTGAAGACAATATTGTCGATAAGTTTTTAACGTTAACGCAGACTCAATACTTCTTACTGAGTCAGTGGGCCGCTGGTAACTTTTCAAGTGCCAAACCTTCAGCGCCACAGAGTGCAGTCGATGAGTTTGGCGTATTTTATGCGGATCAAGGTAGCGTGGGTAACTGCGTTGGCTTACCTATGTGCCCAGGGATAGAAGTCACTTGGAGTTTACAAAATCCAGCAGTGTACGCGGCGCCTTATATCATCAAAGATCAAAGTATGGGTAATGGCTTTCCAAGTGGCTTGGATGCTGAGCGTGATGAGTGCGAAGGTGGTGGTTGTCAGCCTGGAGATTTAACCAAGCGCATGGCATGCCCATGGCAAGCTGACTTTTTCAATTGTACTATTCAAAATGTGAACTTTACCGAGCCAACGGTGAATAAAGTGAACGTCGGCACGGAAGACGATCCGCAAATGGTGCCAGCAGCCCCAACTTACTATAGTTACTGGTGGCCACCGCAAAGCCCTTGGGATGTATTGACGAATCAATTTGATGATCAATCACTTACTCACCTTCCAGCTGGCCAGCAAGTCAACTATGCACGGGGTATTAATAGCTTTGTGCAAATGGTTGAGCATTGGTCGGCACTTGGTTTTATCCGCAATCAAAATAGTGATGAACCGAATTTCCCGTACTTTACGGAAATCGAACGTAATCACCAATTGTTTGCGTATAAGGATGTGCCTGTTTCCGATATTACCGGGAATTGCCAAGACGACGGAACCGATATTCCGGTGTTTTACATTCCTGATGACCTTAAAGATCACCTGTCTTGCGGGTGCTCTAAGGCCAAAGCAATACTAAAAGGGCTTGAAGAAAAAATGGCGAAGCCAATTACGCAAAAACGAGCTGCGAAAAAAGTGCCTCGCAGCGGTACTCGAACAAGACGGTAATGGGTATGAATGGTACTCACGAATGTGATGTGCTAGTAATTGGTGCTGGTCCTGCTGGGGCTAGCACCGCATTAAACTTGCTCAATCACACAGATCTATCAGTCATTTTAATCGAGCAGTCTGATTTACAAAAATTAAGAATCGGCGAAAGTGTATCTGCAAGTGTGTTTTCGGTATTGGACTATTTGCAGATAGACAGAGCGGATTTCGGTCCGCACTGTTTTACTCCAACTCAAGGTAATAGTGCGTTTTGGGGAAGTGAGCAATCCGCTAATCGTCACGCGATTTTTGCACCAGATAGAGCAACTTATCAAATTAATCGTGAGATATTTGATCTAACCTTGCTCGAAAGCACTATCCAGCGCGGTGGTACGGTATTTCCGCGCACTAAAAGTAAAGCAATCACTCAGTTACAAGATGGTCGTTACTCAGTGGTCGTGAGTCATCCTGACTATGGTCAGTTTACCATTGCTTGCGAGTATCTTGTGGATGCGTCTGGGCGTAATTCGCTGATTGGCAAATCTCTAGGAGCGGCTGTTCAGCAATATGACAGACTTACAGGGGTTGGTGCCTTCTTTAAAGTAAAGCGAGGGGCACTTGAGCAACTGCAACTAATTGAAAGTGATGAATTTGGCTGGTGGTACAGTGCAGCACTTTCTAACGATATGTTAGTTGTAACGTATTTTAGTGATTTTGAATTGCTCTCAAAACAGCGCTTAAATCGTTTGGCACAGTGGCAAGCTCACTTAGGTAGCAGTAAATATATGTCACGGCGGGTTGAGGGGGCAAAGATGGTCGACGAAAACCTATGGATCCGACCTGCCGGGAGTCATTTTAACCGTTTTGCTCATCTCAAAAATTATTTACCTGTGGGGGATGCAGCTTGTGCGTTTGACCCTATTTCCTCTATGGGATTAGGGTTTGCCATGACATCGGGATGCCAAGCGGCAGCCATTATCGGCAATACCAAAACATCTCAAGCGTTTACGCATAGCAGCAAGGTATATCAACAAGACTTAGCGCGTCAGTTTGATCAGTACTTAGCGCTAAAGCAGCAGTTTTATAATAAGGAAAAACGTTGGTGTGATGCGCCTTTTTGGTTCAAGCGGCAGCAGCTTATCAATCAGGTTGCTTAACTGAAGCTAACCGAAGAATAACAACTGCTAGCGCACAAGTTGTTATTCTGATTTCGGGTTAGCTTATATTAAAGCAAACTTAAAATGTGTTTGGCATTTTGCCGGGCAAGGCAGCCCTTAACGGGATCGGTTGAAAACGTTTTAGCCGATATCTCCATAGGCTCCCCTTCATGAAGTACATCACCGCTATAGACCTTAACTCGACAGGTCGTTTTGTTTTGCTCTTCTGAATAAACAAGCTCCACTTTTTCGGCCTTCATAATTAAGTTTTTGTAGGGGTATCCCGCATCAGTAAATACTTTTTCAGTTTGTACCTGCTCGGATGTTGATGCGAGTGCTGCTAGAGGAAATGCAAGAATAATTGCATATTTCATGATAAAGACTCCTTCCGTCTCTGATTTCACCGTTAAGTATTGTGTGCATTCATAAAACTGACAAACTAGAAATTCTGACCTATAGTTAAGTTTTAATTAAGTAAGATGGCGAATGAAATCACCTCCACTCAAAGGACTTTGGTATTTTAAAACGGCGGCAGAATTAGGCAGTTTTAAGCAGGCGGCGGAAGCCTTATTCGTCACACAAGCAGCCGTGAGTCAACAGATAAGAACTCTTGAGCAACAGCTTGGTTGTATGTTATTTGAGCGGCAAACAAGAAAGGTATTGCTAACTCAGCAAGGACAAGACTTGTTGCCTTACTTACACAAGGCCTTTGGGCAAATGGAAATGGGTCTATCGACGTTAAAATCAGATCCTAACCCAAACACCATTAACCTGTCGGTTTTACCTTCATTTGCTACTTGTTGGCTGTTGCCTAGATTGGCGAGCTTCAACAAAGCATTACCAGACTTCCAGCTGCGTATTGATCCAACCGAGCAACTCGCCGATTTTAACCATGACGATATCGATATTGGGATCCGTTTTGGCTTTGGTAACTATCCGGGACTAAAAAGCGAGCTCATTGCGGAGGATGAGCTGGTTCTTGCCTACCGCCCTGGATTAATTGACCTAAACAAACCGCTGCGAGAGCAGCTATCAAAGCTTAATTTTATTTATGACGAAGGTCGAGATAATCAACATGCGTGGCTTGAGCTAAACAAGCAGCTGGGTTTAAGTGGTCATACATTCAGTAATCTTAAAATTGATAATGCAGCATTGGTGCAGCAGGCAACGGTGGCAGGGCAGGGGTTTTCTTTGTTACGTCGGCGTTTAGTGAATCAATCTTTAGAGCTTGGCCAGTTAGAAATCTATCCCGACTTTGCATGGTTGTGTGAATATCGCTACTTCTTGGTCGCACCTGAGCGTCACTTTGAGTGGCCTAAATTAAAGGCGTTTAGGGATTGGATAGTTGCCGAGCTTAGCGCGTGCTGAATTCTCCGAAGCTCAGGTTTTCTCGCTTCAAAATAGATTTCGTAATTAAGCTAATTGGTATAATTTTGGTCAAAGTATAGTCATAAGCAAGCAGTGTGAGTAGTTCGGATCCGAGCTAAATAACCTGAAGTTAGATACTCGGATCCGGCAGCCTATTTGTTAAAGGTGCTTTTTAAGAAAGTCGAGATAGGCTTGAGAGGCCTCAATACGGTTTTCCTTTTTAGAGAACCCATGCCCTTCATCGTCAAATAGTACATATTTGACAGGCACATTGTTTGAGCGAACGGCTTCGACCAATTCATCACTCTCTACTTGAAGTACACGAGGATCGTTTGCACCTTGCACAACCATCAATGGCTTAGTGATATTTTTGGCATGGAAAAGTGGTGAGATACGATGCAAACGCTCCTTATCGGTAGCCGGATCGCCTAACTCATCATATAGAGACTTCCTATATGCTTCCCACCATGGTGGAATAGACTCAAGAGTTCTTACCCAGTTAGTCACACCAAAGATATTGATCCCTAATTTGAACTCTTCAGGTTCAAATGCCAGTGCCGCTGCAGTCATATAGCCACCGTAGCTTCCACCCATTATGCCGATACGATCAGCATCGACCCAGTCTAGCTGTTGTAGATATTTTTTACTCCAAACGATGTCTTGTAAATCATCCTCACCATGACGTTTGTCATCTAAGTGGAAGAATGTTTTACCATAGCCAGAGCTGCCTCGGTTGTTTACGGCGAAAATCGCATACCCTTGATTAACCAAATGCTGAGTAAGAGCACTATAACCCGTCATGCTTTGGCCTCCGGGACCTCCGTGAACAAATACGAGCGCGGGCACTTTATTTGTCGAACTAGCAAGTTTTGGCTTGTAGAGTACGCCTGGCACCTCCAAACCATCAAAACTGTTAAAGCGAGCGATGGTGCTCTCGACCAAATGTTCGGTATTGATTTTGTCGCTCAAGGTTGAGGTCAACTGCTTAACTTCATCACTGCCAACACGCCATACGTACAAGTTATTTGGCGAGGTGTCCGAATTTAAATAAAAAGCCATCAGCTTTTCGTCATCGGAGAAGTTAACGCTGTTGATACTACCCGCAGGGAGCTTAGGGAGTTTGATGTCCTTTCCTGTTTTAAGATCGGTGATCGTGACTTTTACGCTAGAGTCTTCGCTCACTCCTACAACACGATAGCGGTTGGAATCGGAGAAATATAAGAACCTCACGTCCCAATTTTTTTCTATGTACGGCGTGTGTTTACCCGTCGCGATTTCATAGCGCCAATTTTGATAAAATTCACCATGGGCATCGGTCCCATAGTATAAATATTTGTCGTCTTTAGAAAATGCTGAAGCGGAAAAGTTTGCCTCGTGCGCCACGTTTGAAATCTCAACGAGAGGGGCGCCGGGGTTATGTAAGTCGAGTAAGAATAAGTCGCTGTCTTTATTACCTTGCGCATTGATAAGTGCAAGGTAGCGATCGGTTTCACTCACCTGTTGGACATTTAAATTCTTGTCATTTTTATAAATAAGTTCACTTTCGTAGGTGGCAGCATCAAAGCGATATAGATCCATAAAGCGCTCGTCACGCTGATTGCTTAACACGTAAAAGGCGTTGTTATCGTTAGTAAAACCAACAAAACCTGCTCTCACTTTTTCTCCTGGCGTGAGATCTTTAACGTGGCCATTTTCGTCACGGACAAAAACATGAAAGCGCTCATTTCCACCGTTGTCTCGCGTGAATAAGATGCGGGGGTCATTTGGAAAATATCCGATTGGGTAGGTTGAATCGGTGGCATTCGTTATTTGTGATCTTTCGCCGGTTTTGACGTCAACTTCATAGAGGTTATATATTCCCGACTCGTCAGAAGTGACCAAAATTTTCTGTGCATCCGGGCGAAACGCGCTGCCTTGAATATTTGTGGTATCAAAAAAAGTTTCTGCTGAATAGGTTTTAAAATCAGCGGCAACTTGATTGGTTTGCGGCTTACCAACTTGTTGAGTGGTTTGATTACATGCACTTAGCGTGGCGAGCAAGGTGCATGCAATGAGTGATTTTTTAAACATAATATCCCTGCATTCATTTTTATTATTGATTTCTAGCATATAACGATAGGAAACAATGGCAAGCATCTGGCTAGGGTTTTGTGTAAACCAATGTAGTGGTTAGGATGTGATTGTCTTTGCTGCTGAAAATCAGCGTAAAGAATAATCACATCCTAGGTTTTTTTAAGTGGTTATTTTAGGTCAAATCGGTCTGCATTCATTACTTTTGTCCATACCTCAACGAAGTCGCGGACAAACTTCTCTTTGCTATCATCTTGTGCGTACACTTCGGCGTAAGCGCGCAAAATAGAATTAGAACCAAAGACGAGATCAACGCGAGTCGCGGTCCATTTTACCGTGTTCGTGTCGCGTGTTTTTATCTCATATAAGTTTTCTCCACTTGGCTCCCAACGATATGCCATATCGGTCAAGTTGACGAAAAAGTCATTACTCAAGGTGCCAACGTTATCGGTAAATACGCCATGCGATGTTTGCCCGTGATTGGTGCCTAGTACGCGCATTCCACCAATCAGTACTGTCATTTCCTTGGCTGTGAGTCCCATCAGTTGGGCTCTATCAAGTAGCATTTCTTCTGGTTTTACGCTGTAGTGCTGTTTTTGCCAATTGCGAAAACCGTCATGTACAGGCTCTAATACATCAAATGACTCAATGTCGGTTTGCTCGTCTGTGGCATCGCCTCGTCCAGCGGTAAAAGGCACTTGAACTGATACTCCGGCATTTTTAGCCGCTTGTTCAACGGCAGCGCAGCCACCCAATACGATTAAATCAGCCATGCTTACGGTAGGCGTAAAATTACTTTGTACGGCTTCCAATGCCGCAAGTACTTTCGCTAGACGCTCCGGCTCATTTCCAAGCCAATCTTTTTGCGGGGCTAGGCGGATCCTTGCACCATTTGCACCCCCTCTAAAATCGGAATATCTAAACGTTCTCGCACTATCCCACGCGGTGGCTACTAATTCTGAAAGCGTCACATTGGTTGCTAGAATTTGTTGCTTGAGTGCGCTAATTTCACTTTCGTTTAGGGTGTAGTTAACGCCGGGGACGGGGTCTTGCCACAGTAGATCTTCGTTAGGGACTTCAGGGCCTAGATAACGACTTTTTGGGCCAAGGTCGCGATGGGTAAGCTTAAACCACGCTCTTGCAAAAACATCGTTAAAATAGTCGGGGTCGGCATAAAACTTCTCTGAAATTTTACGATAAGCAGGGTCCATTTTCAGTGCCATATCGGCATCTGTCATCATCGGCATGCAGCGTTTAGATGCGTCTTCAGCATCAACTGGTTTATCTTCTTCTTTTATATTGATAGGCTGCCATTGCCATGCACCCGCAGGGCTTTTGGTCTGCTCCCATTCGTATGTGAACAGCAAGTAGAAGTAGCCATTGTCCCATTGAGTTGGGTTCGTCGTCCAAGCGCCTTCAATACCACTGGTTACCGCATCAGAGCCAATGCCACGCGAGCTGTGATTCATCCAACCAAAACCTTGTTCGTGCAAGTCCGCGCCTTCGGGCTCCGGGCCTAATTCATCGGCATTGCCATTTCCGTGCGCTTTACCCACAGTGTGTCCGCCAGCGGTTAGCGCAACCGTTTCTTCATCGTTCATTGCCATTCGAGCGAAGGTAACACGCATATCTTCAGCTGTTTTTAACGGATCGGGATTACCATCTACGCCCTCAGGATTAACGTAGATAAGACCCATCATCACAGCGGCAAGCGGGTTTTCTAAATCGCGTTCGCCGCTATAACGGCTGTTTTGGTTATTTGAGGGAGCCATTTGAGGGACCCAGCCACTCTTTTTCGCTGCCCCAGTAGGTATCCTTTTCTGGATGCCAGATATCTTCTCGGCCACCGGCAAAGCCAAAGGTTTTGAATCCCATTGACTCATAAGCAACATTGCCCGCCAGCACGATTAAATCGGCCCACGAAATACGATTGCCATACTTTCTTTTAATCGGCCAAAGTAAACGCCGCGCTTTATCTAAGTTTCCGTTGTCCGGCCAGCTGTTTAGCGGCGCAAAACGCTGATTACCCGTGTTTGCACCACCGCGACCATCCGCAACACGATAACTGCCCGCAGCATGCCATGCCATTCTGATCATTAACCCTCCATAGTGTCCCCAATCTGCTGGCCACCATGGCTGCGAGTCTGTCATAAGTTGCTCGAGATCTTTTTTCAGGGCGGGGTAATCGAGGCTGTTAAATGCGTTTTTGTAATTAAAATTGGCATCCATCGGATCGGTTTTCGTATCGTGCTGATGCAATATGTCTAGGTTCAGGCTATTTGGCCACCACTGGTGCTCGCTATGCTCTGACGACGTATTTGCACCATGTGCAAAAGGACAAATCGATGGTGTGTTTTGCTTCTTATCCATGGGAGATCCTTGTTTGTTCGATGACGGAAGATTGCTAAGGTCTATTATCTTTTTAGTTTGTTTTTGCAGAAGTTTGATTGATATGTACATCGGGCAAGTTGTACGCAGTGAGCAAAACACGCTCAGAGGAACAAAAATCAAATCGCAAAGACTAATAAACCCTAGGGCCTGTTGATCTTTCAAGTTTGTTTTTGCAGCAGTTTGATTGGTATTTATACAAGGCAGAGCCAGCGTAGCATAGTCACTCTATGTAAGTCTGGCGATAACACAGTAGAAATGCTAATCAAGCGCTGCCCTTTGGGTTCATCTGAGTGCGCTTTGTTCATTGTTGCTCAACTTTTGCCTAGATTACTAGGCGGCAAGTCGAGCGTCGCGACCAAAACACACTCAGAAGAACAAAAATCAAACAGCAAAGGTCAACAGGCCCTAGATAAAGGTAGTCCCGATAAGTGCTTTTTACCAGATTTCGGTGGCCTTAAAGGCCAATATTGAATGCTAAGAGAGCGGTGACATTTGTGACTTTCTGGGTAGTGAACACGCTAAATCTGACTGAGTACATGATTTTTAATTAGATGCTTGAATATTCAATAAAAGTAAATAAATATTGCGCAAATCGTCTAGAATTATTTGTTGGAACGATTTAATTGTGTTATCTGTATAAAAAGGCGCAATAAATAACCTATTTCATTCCCTGTGGTGATAATAAGAAACTTTCTATCGTCAGCGTCTAATTATAATTTGGAACGTTACAAAGGAAACCGTTATGACAATAACAAAACAAAAAACGACTTTGGCGTTGGCAATCGCCAGCTTATGTGGTTCGGGCGCTATGGTGTGGACGGCCCCTGTGTTTGCCGAGGAAGCAGCGTCGGAACCTGTTGAGAAGATCATGGTGACGGGGTCGCGAATCGCGCGGGCAAACCTAAGTAAACCCGGCGCGGTAACCACAATATCTAGAGCGGATATTGAGCAAACTGGGTTTAAAAATATTGGCGATATGCTGCAAAATCTAACGGTTTCCGCCAGTGCACCTAATGCTTCTCAAAATGAAAATACGTCGGGCGTGACAAACTTTGACTTACGCGGTTTAGGTGCACAGCGCACATTGGTCTTGCTAAATGGCCGCCGCTTACCAAACGGGGGAAATGGCGCGGATGCTGCGGTTGACCTAAGTGCTATACCTACTGCGATTATTGAACGTGTTGAAATTTTATTGGACGGTGCCTCTTCTATTTACGGCTCTGATGCGGTGTCTGGTGTCGTAAACATTATTACTCGCCAAACGGGCGATATTTTTGAGGTCAGTGGCTCCATTGGCCAATCTGCTGAAGGCGATGCTGATACAACTTCTTTGGAACTCGTAACAGGCATTGTTGGTGATAAAGGGCGCTTTATGGTGAGTGCCAGCTACGATGAAAAACAAGAAGTGTATGCCGGTGACAGAGACTTTAGCCGCTATGATTTAACCCTCAACCCCGATGGCAGTTACGGTCAAGGCGGTAGCTCCGCAATGCCATGGAGTAATCTGAAAGTCACGGATGAAAACGGCAAGGAGATATTTGTTACCCGAGGCCCAGAGTATGGCGAGTGGCGTGAAACTATTTCCGATGCGTCACTGGCGCAAAATGACTTATATAACTACCAAGAGCCGAGCTTGCTGCAAACGCCTTTTGAACGCTATAGCATGAGTGCGTTTGGCGAGTATGATCTTGGCAATTTGAAGTTTTCGGATGACGTGGTATTCAATTTCGAGGCGCTTTATTCACATCGAAAATCCACGACCAATGGTGCGCCTCAGCCATTAGTTCCAGTTTGGGGTGGGTATTTAGATTTCACTTACTCTCCTGATAACTATTACAACCAACAATTCGGTCCAAAAGACAAAGATGGTAATCCTTATGCCATCAATGACTGGCGTCGCAGAATGGTGGAAACCAATGGCCGTATGAACCATGTGGAAAACAGCCAATACCGTATTGTGATGGCGCTCTCTGGTGATTTTAATGCTGATTGGAGCTGGGAGCTGGCCTACAATTTTGGTCGCAACTCAAACAAACGACTAAAAACTGGTATATTCAATTGGCCAGCGGCTAAAAATGCGGTTGGTCCTACCCACTTTGATGAGCAAGGCGTGCTGCGCTGTGGTGCTACACCGGATACGCTAATTGCGGGTTGTGTGCCGCTTAATATTTTTGGTCAACCCGGTACCGACTCTGAGATCTCCGAGGACATGTTAAATTATCTCTCTGGAGATTGGCCGGGGATCCAACAAGGTCATAACCAGATTAAAATCGCCAGCGCGAATGTAAGTGGTGTCGTGGCGAGTTTGCCTGCGGGCGACCTCGGTGTGTCTTTTGGCATCGAAAATCAAAAGGTTGAGGCTCGCAATCAAACAGATGCCGTTTCTATTAATATTTTAGTCACGGATGGGTTAGGTAGACCAACTGGCGGTGAATATTCGCTCAATGAAGCTTATCTAGAAGCTGTTGTGCCACTGTTATCAGACCACGATTGGGCGCAGAGCCTAGAATTAAACCTCGCGACTCGATATTCAGACTTTGATACGTTTGGCTCGACCACCAATTCAAAAGTAGGCGTATTTTGGGCGTTAAATGAGCAGTTGAGTTTTAGAGGGACTTGGTCACAAGCATTTAGAGCGCCTAATGTGGTGGAACTTTATAAAGGAAGGTTACCTGGCTTTGAAAATGGCGATGATCCTTGTGCCGTAGCCAATCCAAACCAAAACTGTGTCAGCACAGGCGTTCCCGCTGATGGTAGTTACCGAGAAACGATCGGGCAGATCAGAACCAATACTGGCGGTAACACGGAGTTGGAACCAGAAACCGCGACGAGCAAAACACTTGGCGTGATTTATCAGCCGAGCTGGCTTACTAACGGTTCAATCACCTTAGATTTTTATGACATCCAATTAAAAGATGCCATTGGTAACATTAGCGCGGTGACCAAATTGAGTGAATGTATGAATAATGGTTTGTACTGCGACTCTGTTCATCGTGTTCAATCCGGTGAGTTTCAGGGGGTGATCACCGGCGTTGATGTGTTTAATGAAAACCTCAATGCGTTAAACCGTCAGGGGGTAGATGCTGAAGTTCGTTTTGACATCGGGCAGTTTTCATTTGGTGATTTGAGTACCGCACTAAACTGGTCATTTGTGAGTAAACATGAAGTCATTGAACCAGGCCTTGCAACCAAAGACAGAGCCGGACAGCGCGTTAATGGCCAGGTGGCGGTGCCTGAGCACAGAGTTAACTTTGCACTTAATTGGCAGCATGATGACTTTAGCGCAAGTTGGCAAAGTTACTACATCGATTCGATGTTAGAAGAAGTATCGGTTAAACAAGGCGACCAAATCGTTAACTTTACCAATACCGTTGACAGCACGCTGACACATAACGCCCAAGTAACCTATCATTTAGATTCTGTTGATACTCAAATTACGCTGGGCGTTAACAATCTATTGGATGAAGCGCCGCCTTTTGCGACGGGCAATGGAAATAACGCAGATCCCATTCATTCTTCTTTATATTTAGGCCGTGAGTACTACTTAAGATTTAAAACTGAGTTTTAATTTCACATTGTTTCCCTGTGAGTGTATGGCAAAGCGGGCTATGTAAGCCCGCTTTTTTATTATTCTAGATGCTGTTTGATTAGCTCATGGTTTGTTGTGGCTGCTGATCTTGCGAAACTGGCGCTGAAGTTTGTGCCACCGCGTTGATCCGTGACACTGTCTTCCAACAAATCAAGGCCATTAAACACATAAGTGCAGTTACGATAGCAAAGTCAACTCTCGTTTGGGTGGGTAAGGTATTGTACTGGCAGACAAAAGACGCCGCATTCATGACCGCGCTTAAGCAATAGCAAATACCACTTAGACCTAATAATACTTTGCTAAACGACAATACGTGCTTTGCGAATTGGCTGCTAATGAGTGCAAAGAGAAAGGCTGAAAACATCGAAAACTTAACCGTCTCTAGTTTGTCTATGTGACTTGTCGATAGAAAAGTCGTCATCGCGAATCCGATGGCGATGGCCAATAGCACACCGATAAAGCCACCTGATGTTAATCGTTTTACAAACAATAGACTTTTAGCGCTTTGCTTTTTCTGCTTGGCACGCTTGTCAATCCACATCAAATTACCGGTAACGATTAAATAGGCGGTTGCAAGGCCAAGACTCAAAAATGCCAGTCGCATGCCATACCCAGCAAAATCTCCAAAGTGAAGACTCGCGATGGTAGAGAGCCCTGCACGAACAGCGTTGTCGTAGTTGTTTTCAGTGAGATAAATTTGTGATTGGTCGTTTAGTGTGTATTGTACTTCTTTGTAATTTGAAAAAGCATCGTTACTTTTCGCGGTAAAACTCACTACTGCGTTTTTGTCGCCAAAGTGGGTGATTTCCACCGTTGTGAGCGATACATCTCCTAACGTATCTAGTGCTTGAACTCTTAGTTGATCGACGCCGCGCATTGGTCGTGATTGCTCCAGTGCTTCAATGTTTGGTTCATTAAATCCAGCTGCTTGGAGCAGAGCCGTTTGGTTACCACCGTAAAGTAATACGGCGTATGAAATCTGATAAATGATAACGAGATTAAATACTAATCCCGTGAAGGCATACATTAAGTGAAATGGTAGGCCCATCGTGCCAATTAGATTATGCGCATCTAGCCATTTGTCTTTTTTACCTTCGGCGCGATATTGGAAAAAGTTTTTGGCTATTTTGCGCCAGTGAATGATGATCCCGCTTAGCACAGCAACGAAGAAAAAGAGGGTGATGATCCCAACAAAATAGAGTCCGGCGCGGCCAAGCCCTAAATCATAGTGCAACTCATAGAGAAAACTGGCAAATTCAAATCTGTCGGCATCAGCGAGGACTTCTCCCGTCTGTGGTGATAGCAGAAGGTGCTGGTCTTGATGATCTTCGGCCGTGATCGGGTGCGGCTCGTCTAAATGGGTTGCAAAGTAAACTTCAATAAAAGGGTTATGTGGCGTAGGCTCGCGCATAAAAAAGCTATGGTGTGTATCGACATCGTATTGCTGCGCAATTGATGTGATCGCTTTGTCGTAGGAAATAGCGCTAAGTGGCTCGTTAGACTGGGCGGCTAGGGAGGCACGTTCCCAGCCCGTGATGTTGTCTCTGAATAGACTCAAAGATCCCGCAATAAACACAATGAATAGTACCGTTGAAATAATGATCCCAATCCATGCATGTGCTTCGGTCAATGATTTTAGTGTTTGATTTTTCATTGTTTATCTTATTAACAGTAATGCTGTGTTTAGTAGCAAAGAGGGAATAAAGATAGCAAACAAAGGTTTGCACGCGGCTTTAGCGCTTGAAAGTGCATAGCTCCAAACTAAGATCCCCGCCCATATCGGAAATGCCAGCACCAGACCTATCATCAGCTTTGTGGACTCTGAAAATGGCAGGAGCAAGTTGAGGTTTAGCACCAAAGAAATAGACAGTAACAGGCCTAAGAAAAACCCAACTAACGTTTTAGGCCACATAACTTAGTCCTCCAAAAAATAGAGATAGCAAAAAGATAAGTGTTGAGCATAGATAGAGGCGCTTTACTGAGTATCCACTTATTAGAGTCACCGACACCAAAGAAAACATAATTAAAACGAGACTGGCTAACATTGCAGAAATAATTGGGTACTGCAGAGTTAATATAATTACCCCAGACAAAACAAGGACTACAGCCATACTGTATGCTATGGGTTTATGTATCGAAGAGGCCAAAAATCGTTGCTTAGGACTTGCTAAGTAGAGCAACACGGCGGCAAACCAAAACGGTATAATTGAGAAAAAGCTCATGATGGTGATAATCATTATTGTTTGCAATTGATTGTAATGATTATAGGTATGTTGTTCAAGGGGTAAGTAATAATTGCAGTGAGAGAGATAGCCTAACTGGAGAGGGGCGGCAGAATGCTTGAAAAAACCGCCTGTTCATCAAGGTATAAAGCTCCCCGAGTGGTAACTGTAAGAGCGGGTTTTTGAAAAGACTCATTATAAACTCCGCTCCGAAAATGGCTAGCTAAGTGTAAAGGTGCCTTGCATAATGGCGAAATGGCCCGGGAAGGAGCAGAAGAACTTGTAGCTGTCACCTTGCTTTAACTGCTCAGTAGAGAAGGTCACTGTGGTTTGCTCGCCACCGCCAATCACCTTTGATACGGCTAAAACGCGGCTGTCGTTTGGCTTTACATAGCTATTATTTGCACCTGCCGACATGCCACCGGTTGCAACGGCTTGAACATCTGCAGCTTTGCTCAACACCCAGTTGTGACCCATGGTAGTGGCTGGCAGCTTGCCCGTATGCTTTAACGTGACTGAAATTTCTTTACAGCTAGATGGCGCGCTGAGTGATTTTTTAGAAAACTGCATCATGTCGTTGGCTTCGATGCTGAGCTCACATTCATTTGCTGATGCGGCATGAGAGAAGAGAAAGGCACCTAGACTAAGTAATGTGATGGAAAGAGAGGTCTTCATATTAACTCCTTAATTAAAAATCATTCTCATTATTGTCTTTGCCAAGATGAATGTAAATGGATGCAGATCAATAAAATGGGTCTTTGCATGAAGTGACTGAAATTAAAGAGTGAAAAGCAAAATGAAAATTTAACAGGCCCATATGTTTCGGCCATCAACGCAAGGAAAAACCGCCAAGCTGCTAGAACAAGGCTGTGGTTCTTTTAAAACTATTACTCTATTACTGATGTCATTGGTGTAGCCCTAATCAGGCAAGACATCAGCTAATCCGACTTGTTGCTATCGCAACAAGTCGCTAATTTGTTTATGAAGCAGTGATAGTGCAGTTATCCACCCTACGCACCTTTTGCAGTGCTGAAAAGAGTCTAGTTTTGTCGTTTGCAAAGAGCTGTTCGGTGTTTATTATTTGGTTAAATAAGCCTGCCAGTTCATCTGTGAGGTTACCGTGCTTGGCAAGATGCTGGGTCAGTGTTTCAAGAATGGCTGCACCAAGCTGATTTAATGTGCTTCTTAGCTGATCCAAATTGGCATCTTCGTTTGGTACGCCCTCAGCCAGCCATTGTGCCCGGTATCTGTATTGAATAGCCTTTGCTGCATCCATTTGTGCTTGGAAAAACGTCTCTACGCTTGCACTATCCAGACATTGCTGGCGGGCTTGCTCTAGCGCTTTTGAAAGCACAGTGGCTTCACGGGATAAGTCTTCAATTGGCCTGTGTTGTTGTGCTTTAAACAGTGCTACAGGCTGCATCTGAGCAAGGCGTTGGTTGATATGTGAGAATAACACCTCTGCAGAATCTGTTCGCGTTTTGACCAATGTATTCGCCTTTTCAACGATCTGTGCCAGCGCGGCGCGAGCTTCATCTTCGCTTATCGGCTTAGACCGTTTTTCCACTTTCATCAGACCAAACAGCGTATGGTTATCCGCGTTATCCTGAATGCTTACTTCGCGTAGTGCCAGCTCTGGGTAAACCACTTTGAGTGCGCAGCTACCTACGGCAACGGTGTTTTGATCAAATTGCCCATTTGCAAGTAAGCGAGCCGCTTCGTTGGTGCCTTTGGGCACGGGCTTGGTTTGTACCTGATGAGCATTGAGCCAATGACCAATTTGGTTCAGAGCTGCTGGATGGGATGCTACATGCGTAATTTTAGCTGTCTTGTTCAATCCAAAAACACACATTTCGATGGGCATATACACAGCGCCACTCAGCTCAGTTACCTTGTAGTTACGCATCGCATTGACAATGGCTGGGACCAGTTGTCCTTCAATAGTGGAGTTGGCCAGCGCGCTAAAGGCCCAGCTCTGCGCTTGTGCGGCATTGGCATAAGTATGCTCAGGGGTGCCCGAGTAAAAACGCTCATAGTCCTGCGACTGGCGGTTGGCGAGTAGGTCAAGTGCGGCATGATTAAAACTCCCCGGCCCTGCTTGTATATAAACAGACGCGGCTTGAGTTGTCAGCGTAAATAGCAGTGTGGGTAACGCCAGTAAGCGAAATATAAATGACAATTTCAAGGGCTTTTCCAAAGGTTCTACAGGCAAAAAACGCATCCTAACAGAACCATTAGGTGCTGTCCTGCAAGCGGAGTGATTTATTGATAACTCACAGCGCACTTTATGTACCTGCTTACTCGCCTTTCAGCATCAATGAGTACTTTTTTATTACCGCCAGCCAGATGCTTATGAAACGGAAAAACAATCATGCCAAGCACGTTAAAAAGTGGATGAAACTGTGTCAGTGACAGGGTGGGAACTGCGGTCTATGCTTGAAATGACTGCAATTAAAGGGTGATTTCAAAGATGAAAAAATACTGGCTGCTGCCATTGTTGGTTACTCCACTATTCGTCAACGCGGCGACATCTTCTACTGTAACATTGGCTTCCGATTATTTATTTAATGGCGTGAGTCAAACTAAGGAAGACGAAGCGCTGCAAGTCAGTTTAGATTGGTTTGGAAAAAGTGGTTGGTATGCTGGAGGCTGGGTGTCTCAAGTAGATTTTGGCGATGGTACGGATTTAGAAGGAGATCTGTATGGTGGCTACAAATTTACGCTAACTGAAAAATTAAAGCTTGATGTTGGTCTCTCGCAATATACCTATCATGGTGATGATGTGAGTTCTGATTATAACTATGCAGAAGCCTATGCAAAGTTTAATTACGGCCAGACAAATTTAGACTTTTGGTATGCATGGGATTACTTTGGAACAGGGGCTGCTCACGGGATAGTGATGCTCACGCATAGTATCCCAATCACAGATCGGTGGTCTCTGACGCTCGGAGTTGATCATTCAATGAGCTTTGATAGTGATAAATACGAATGGGAGTCGGGTGATGATGACTATACCCACTGGCATCTAACTGGAACTTACTCGATTAGTACTTGGTCTTTTTCATTGGGCTATGAAAGCAATGATATTGATTCCTATGCAGATTCTACATTTGTGGCGTCAATTTCAAAAACATTTAATTTCTAAATTTACCTTTTATTAACTTTTGTGTTGATTTTAGTTGCGAATTGTACTTTTATATAGCTATATGATTGATGCTCCATAACTTTTTATAGGAGTAAGCAATTGATGAGGTAATAGTGATAAAAGCTATGGAGTCGCAATGATGAAGGATACGATAAAACTAACAGCACTCTCTTTGGCGGTATTTTCTCGGTTTAGCTTTTCAAGCCCGCTAGAATTTGCCGGTGGTGCAGACATGTCTAAGTTAGTCGAGGCAGAGCACATATTGCCAAATCTCAATGACTACACAACAAACCTTGTGACCGTAAAAGGGGTGGTCACTCATGTTTGCAGAAAATTAGGTTGCTGGATGACGCTACGAGTAGCAAATGGCCTAGATGTAAATATCGAAGTTGAGCAAGGCGATATGGTATTTCCACTTGCTGCGATTGGCCGTGAAGCCCATGTGACGGGGCGCTTCGAAGCGCTAAACCAGCGCGCATTGGCTTGCGTGAGTAAAGCAGACGATGAAACGGCGCTCATGCGTTTGGGGTTTAATCCAACGGCCGTAACCATTTCGCATTTAGTACAGCAAGTAAAACACAGCTAGGCTCCCAAATGTGGTGACATAGAGGTTTTTAAAGCGAAACGCCAGTATTACCGCGACCGTTGCGGCGACCAAATAGGGGTTGCTTGGCGTGATGGCAAGTTGCTTGTCTTGAATAAATACAATAGGTACCCAAATGGCAGTCAGTACACTAGGGGCGCTAAAACTTAAAAAGCGTTGTAGTTTAGGGCCGATAGTAAAAGGCAGTTGTTTTGCCAAAAATAAATACCGAGTTGCAAACGTGACACAAGCCATGGCTAAAATAGTGGTGATCATACACGCTCCTTTTTACTTTGTAGCACATATCCCACCGACATCCCGAGCAGTGCTGAGGCGATTAAACCAAATTCAAAATGGATCAGTTTGAACACTAAGATAGTTAAGGCCGACGTTAAACAAGCGCATAACACGGGTAATGCGTTAATACTCGGGACCACAAGAGCAATAAATATTGCCGCAATCGCGAAGTCTAAGCCAAGATTGGTCAAGTCAGGTAAAAACTGACCTGCGACAATACCTATGAGCGTCCACAGATTCCATGCAACATAAAAGCTACCACCTGCGATGAGCGCATACACGAGTCGAAGTTTGCCTTGGTAGGCTCGGTGGTGATGGGAAAACGCAAACAATTCGTCAGTGAGAAAAAACGCAATGGGGCCACGCCATTTAAGGGGCTTATCTATCATTTTATTGCGGATAGCAAGGCCGTAGAGTAAATGTCTCGCGCTAATAATAAAGGTAGTCGCAAGCAAGGTGATAAGCGCTGTGTCTTTGGCAATAAGCTCTATTGCCACTAACTGCGCCGAGCCTGCAAAAACTAATAACGACATTAACTGTGCTTCGAGCGGCGTAAAGCCATTTTGCACGGCAAGGGAGCCACACAATATTCCCCAAGGAAGTACGGCGAGATTTAATGGCAACATATCCCAAAAGCCTTTGCATACTGCGACTTTCATATTAACAAGCCTTGCTATATTGACTGGGTGTGATCCCCATATTCTTTTTAAAATGACGGTTGAAGTGGCTTTGATCATAAAAGCCGACGCTTAATGCTGCATGGGAAACACTTTTGCCACTGCGCAGCAATGCCTTGGCATGATTAAGCCGGTGTTGTATTTGAAAGGCATGGGGAGTGAGGCCTGTGTGGGCCTTAAACACCCGAATAAAGTAAAAGGGACTCATGCCGACAAGGCTCGCTAAGGAGTTGAGTGATACATCTTCAAATAAATTATCCAAAAGAAAATGGCGTGCTGTGGTAATTCGTTGCTTCACCGAAGGGGTTTTTGTATCGAATGTGACTTTGCCTTGCTTATTGCTTAAATAAGATAGCAGAGTAATAAGTTGAGACTGCTTTTCAAGCACGCTGGTACCACATTCTAAGACGTTAAAAGTGCTGTTCATGAGTGCCGCAAGTACTCGGTCGTGTACCACTGCATCATGGAAAAAAGGAGCCATTGCCTTACCATCACCAAGAAACTGATTGAATAGTTCAGGCGTTGGGTAGAGTGAACGGTACGAAGACTTATCTTTGGATGCCTTTCTACAGTCGTGCACCTGCTCTGCATTTATCAAAATGACACTATGCTGACTAGCTAAGTGTTCACCGCCGCTGCGGTAGAATCGCTGTGCACCACTATCCACTATGGCAAGCGTATAGCCGCTGTGGCTATGTCTACCAAAGTCTTCCTGCTTATCAATGTTGTGTAGTACTTCTAGGCCACCGAGCTCACGATGAAAACTAAACTTTGAGTGTTGCATAATTCTCTCCCCCATTGATGAAAAGCGTATCTGTCTTCACTCAATAAGTCTTGTACAAAATTGCACAATGCCACAAACAATAACCGGGTCAATAACGCCTAATGCCAAGTCTCTTTTTTGATCACGTTAACAAGGCGGTGATTGATTAAGCATCGGCCATCGATTACTTTAAGCTCGTCTTCATACACGCCGTTAAATACGGTGATTGGGGCATCTGATTGAGATTTTGGCTGCTGATAAAGAACAAAATAGCTTTTAGCACTAAACTTATTTGCCGCGATAGGTTGAATATCGGCACTGGTTATCATGTGCATACTCTTTGTTGTTTTTATGGCTTGTTGCTGCCTTATTGTTATTTCTTCAGCACCAGTAATATTGATATTGAGTGCTGGGATACTAAATATTGCATCCTTTGTAAAAACACTTTGGTATTCTTGTGCTGAACCCGAATCTCGATATTTTATGTAATTGTGCAGTGTCGTCTCACAGAGGCGCTGGTCACTGCTTGGGTTGGTGGTCGTGCAACCACTCATAACACCTGCCGCTGCAACTAAGAGGAAATATGATTTCATAAAGTGACCCTAATTTTTTGTTCTCAGCCTGAGGTTCAATAATCTCAGTGAGTTTAACGGTATTGTCAACCAAGCGAAAGCGCATGATTTATCCTGACGTAACGATTGCGTAAACACGTAAAGCCCCTTTACAGCTTTTTCTGCTGCGGTTTTATTAGGTGCAACTGATCTGTTTAGTCTGTATTTATAGCATGCAGATTTTCACCTTATGACAATTTAATATTGACGAATAAATTAACTTAGTTTACTTTTGTGAAAGCGCTTACATTTTGCGTGTGTTTTTTTAACCCCATTTGTAAGCGCTTACATTTGTTGCTGGGAACGCGCTGGGTATTCTTACAGCGTATAGCTAAATAACCTGTTCTGAGAAACGATGAGTTAATCGACTGCTTATCTAAGCCTCAGGTTAAATAATAAAGTTCTTAGTATTCAACCATTTGACAACGACGTTTTGCATCGGGGTAACTGATGAAAATTGCAGCAAGAAAATTAACAAGGCTATGTACCGCAATCTCTGTGGCTATCATAGCGGGATGTGGCGGAAGCGCCGAGACAGAAACTAATTATAAATCCGTTGATACCACAACGCCGGTTTCAGACTGGACGCTAGTGTGGAGCGATGAATTTGATAGCGATGCGATAGACACATCTAAGTGGACGCACGAGGTAAATTGCGACGGCGGTGGCAACAATGAAAAACAGTGTTACACCGACAGTGAACAGAACGCGTTTATTGCCGATGGCATGCTGAATATTGTCGCTACCCCTGCGCAAGCAGGCGCACAACTGCCGTATACCTCGGCAAGATTAAACACCAAATATAAAGCTGATTTTAAGTATGGCAGATTCGAAATGCGGGCCAAGCTACCAAGCGGGCAAGGCAGCTGGCCGGCGTTTTGGATGTTGCCTACGGATGAGATTTACGGTGGCTGGCCCAAGTCTGGTGAAATAGACATCATGGAAGCGGTAAACCTCAAGGTCGCTAATGAAGACGGGTCGGTTGAATCTAACGTGCATGGCACGCTTCATTACGGCCGTGATTGGCCTAATAATGTTCACACCGGTAAAGCATACGCCTTACCTGATGGTGTAAATCCAGCCGATGACTTCCATACCTATGCTGTGGAGTGGCAAGAGGGTGAGATCCGTTGGTACGTTGATGGTTATCTCTATGCCACGCAACGTCAATCGGAGGTTCGTTACAACTCAAAGCAAGAAGCGGTTGGTTTAAAACACCGTGGATGGTTTGCTGAATACTACGAGCAAGGCTCTGGTGAGCTGGTTACTCATTGGGATAGTGCGCCTTTTGATCAGCAGTTTCATCTTATCTTAAACCTTGCCGTTGGCGGTGATTGGCCAGAAAACGTTAATAATAAAGGTATCGACTCGGACGCCTTTGTGAACGGACAATCGTTTGTGGTTGACTATGTCAGAGTGTATGAATGCGGCTCTAATCCTGAAACGGGAAAAGGATGTGAAACGGTGCGCCCAGGCTACGACGACCTTGAGGATGCGTTAGTCGAAGGCGAAGCACCTATTCCGTCGCCACCTTCTTCGGGTATCGCTAAAAACCTAACCATCTTTGATGATAATTTTAACGCTAACTGGCCTGCTTGGGATTGTTGTGGTGGCTCTACGCCTGCATTGGTTGCAGACGAAAGCCGTGGCAATGTTGTTGAGTTTGTAGTCGGTGAGACGCCAACCGTAAATGGCTTTACCAGCCGTGCCGAATTTATCACAGATCCAAGCGGTAAAGCCTCGCCATTTGATGCAACAAGCATGCTAGAAGCAGGCTATATTCGGTTCGATATGCAAGTGACACAAATGCCTTCAGATCCAAGCGCAGCATGGAAATTTAAAGTTGAAAGCCAAGGTGCTTCTAGCGCTGCTGAACTCGATCTTTTTGCAAGCGTTGAAGGGCAATCACCAGCTGCAGGCGAATGGCAAACTTATACCTTCCCACTACAGCAGTTGGCTGACGCGGGACTTGATGTGTCAGCCATTGATGTAGTGATGATCTTCCCAGCATGGGGAGCCGGAAATGGTGCTATCTATCGTGTTGATAAGGTTGAGATTGCACAGAATACAAACTTACCTTCGTTGACCTTATTTGAAAATGCTATTAACGCTGAGTGGCCGCTTTGGGATTGTTGTGGTGGCTCGACACCGACTGAAGTCTCTGACGATGCAACGCATGGTATTGTTGCTGAATTCACGATTGGTGACACACCAACGGTAATGGGGTTCTCGTCTCGAACAGAAGTGGGCGGAGCTGGAAAGCCGTTTGATGCAACTGCAATTTTAGCAGGTGGCGTAGTACAGTTTGAGATGAAAGTCATGAGCCTACCGTCAACGCCTGATGCCCCTTGGCTACTTAAAATTGAGTCTGACAATGCCGCGAGTGCGGTTGAGCTACCACTATCTGAATCACAAGAGGGTGTAGCGCCACAGGCCGGTGAATGGCAAACCTATACTTTCTCAATTGAAGCTTTGGCTCAGGCTGGTCTTGATCCAAGTGCAATTGATGTGGTGATGATTTTCCCAGCTTGGGGCTCAGGTAGCGGTGCGGTTTATCGTGTTGATAACGCAAAAATCTTTCATCCTGACGGTGGTAAGGCGAGTGGCGGTCTAAGCTTATTTAAAGATCAAGCTGCTGAGCAGTGGTCAATTTGGGATTGTTGTGGTGGCTCTACACCCACAATAGAAGTAGACGAAGATGCAGCCCATGGTCAAGTTGCGCAATTTGTTATTGGTGCAACCCCAACCGTGATGGGGTTTTTAGCGGATGATGATGTCTATTATGATGCTTCCCATTTACTAGAAACTGGCGTAGTTAAGTTTGATATGAAGGTGACTTCAACACCAGCAAATATCGACGCTCAATGGCTGTTTAAAATTGAGTCAAATGATGCTAGTGCAGCGGTAGAGCTTGCTCTTAACCAAAGCGCTGAAGGTAAAGCTCCAGAAGTTGGCAAATGGCAAACTTATACTTTTCCACTGCAAGCTTTGTACGATGCTGGACTCGATATTAGTGCCATTGATGTCTTGATGGTATTCCCCAGCTGGGGAATGGGCGAAGGCGCCGTTTACCGCATAGACAATGTTGAAATCGTCAGTCAATAAGCCAGTGTGGATCGCCAATAGTGTTTTGAACTCGGTGATCCAGCAGCAAGAATAGAATCGCAGGGCAGTCATGAATAACAAACAATTCAATAAAAGTAAGCTTGCCGTTCAGTTGTCGCTAGCAATAGCGATGAATGCGGGAATGGTCAGCATCGCTCAAGCAGAAGAGCAACAAACAGCCGAAAAAGTCGAAGTGATCGAAGTGAAAGGGATCCGCGGAAGTTTGATCCGTTCAATGGATTTAAAGCGCTCCGCATCGGGGGTTATGGATGCCATTTCGGCAGAGGAAATGGGGAAATTTCCAGATACCAACTTAGCCGAATCTTTACAACGGATCACCGGTGTTTCGGTCAGCCGTGCCAACGGTGAAGGCAGCCAAATTACCGTACGTGGTTTTGGGCCTGATTTTAACTTGGTGACATTAAATGGTCGCCAAATGCCGGGCACAGGTAATACTCGCTCGTATAACTTGGAAAACCTAGCCGCTGAAGGCGTGAGTGCGCTTGAGGTATATAAAACCGGACGTGCCGATGTACCAAGTGGCGGTTTAGGGGCTTTGGTCAACATTGTTACGGCTAAGCCACTACAACGCCCAGGGCAACACTTTAGCGCAACAGCAAAGGCGATTGTTGATACCTCTAACGAAGCGGGAGATGATGTTACACCTGAGGTTTCCGCGGTTTATAGTAATACCTTTGCCGATGAAACCTTTGGTTTTGGATTTTCCTTCTCCCATCAGCAACGTGATTTTCAAAAGCAGCAAGCCAATATTCAAGGCTGGCAGGCCAATGTTGATCTACCTGATTTAGACCCGTCTAAAATCATTGATGGCCGTGCTGAAGATGCCGAGGGTAATAAAGTCGGAAATTACTTTTTTCCAAAAGACATGAACTACGGCATTGAAGATCTAGAGCGAGAAAGAACAAACGGTCAAGTTACCTTTCAATATGCACCAACCAACGGTTTCATTGCTACCTTAGATTATACGGCAAGCCTTGCCGTAACTGGCTCTAATACGGTGGGTTGGGGTATTTGGAATGAGTTTGGCGGTAACATTAACGCCTATGAGTTAGATGCTAATGGCACCGCGGTTTATGCCGATATTGGCGGTAATGATGCGTCGTTCACTGCAAATAGAAATACGACGGAAGTTGAGGCGCGTTCACTTGGCTTAAATCTGGACTGGCAAATTAATGATAATTGGCATGTAGAGCTTGATTATCACGACTCAAAAAACGAAACCGATAATGGCGCAGATAAAGGCTTGGGTAGTGATGGTCAAATCATCTTAGGCTCAGATCAGTTGCTCACTAAGATTTATGATTATCGGCAGGGCGAAGTGCCGCATGCAAATGTGCTTTGGAAAAATGGCACGAACGAACTCATGGCAAGTGAAATTGATTCTAACTTTAGCCAATTTATCCATTCTCCCGGAGAGGCGACAGTGGAGCAGTTGCAACTTGATGCCACTTGGTTTAACGACAGTTTTGATATTGGCCTAGTCAGTGTGCAGTTTGGTGCAGCCCGTACTGAGCAGTCAACAGGGGGATATGAAGCGTGGAGTGGTCTACGAGGAGGCCCAGGTTTCAACCCTTCGTTTAAAGAAATTTTCCCAGATAGCATGTTTACGCGCCATGAAACTGGCGATTTGCTAGATCAATTTGCTGGTGGTGGCAGTGACTTACAGCCGGGGTATTACTATACCTATGACTTTGATGAAGCTATTGCAAGGCAGCTTGCGTATCTTACAGAAGATGTGATCGGTGCCGACTACTACTCGGCGGACGCCTATTTTGATGGCATTGACAGCCAAAGTAGAGTTGATGAAACCACTGACAGCATCTACTTGCAATCCAAATGGGAGTTTGAATTTTCTGACTACTTTGTGCAGATCAACGCAGGCCTGCGTTATGAACAAACGGATGTGACAAGCGTGGTGCGTCAGCGTGTGGAAACGCAAGTGAATTGGGACAGTCCATCTGAATGGATTATGCAATACGCTGCAGGCGGTGATGACAATTTCTTAACGCAGGAAGGGGAATACGACATTCTATTGCCGATGATCGATGTGCGTTTTGATATCACCGAAGATTTAATTGCACGAGCGTCTTGGGGCAAAACAATGTCGCGTGCGCCGCTTAGTAATCTTGCGGGTGGCAGAAGTTTGTCAGGCAGCCCAAAACCGGGAGCGAGAACTGGCTCTCGAGGCAATACTAATCTATTACCGTTTGAGTCGACAAACCTAGATTTTTCACTTGAATATTATTACAACGAAGGAAGTTACGCATCACTTGGCTACTTTAAAAAAGAGGTCGATAACTTTATTCAAACCACAATCACGCAAACCACCATTGAAGGTCTTTACGATATTTATAATGGTCCAAGGTATAAACAAGCGATTGCAGACATTGAAGCCCGTGGAGAGCAGGCGACTAGTGATGCCATTTTTGCGCAAATGCTCGCCAATGGTCACGGTAATGCCGAGGGCAAAATTGAACCAAGCAGTGACGATCCTTTGATGGTATGGAACATCAGCCAGCCACAAAATACCGATAGCAAATCGGTTGATGGTTTTGAAGTGGCGGTACAGCACTTATTTGGTGAAACGGGATTCGGCCTTGGTGTAAACGCAACTTTTGTTGATGGCGATGTTGAGTTTGATAGTGAAAGCCTAGTGCAGCAAGCACCGCTGACGGGCTTGAGTGACTCGGCTAACTTCCAAGCATTTTACGAAAAAGACGGGTTATCGGTGAAGTTAACCTACGCATGGCGTGACGCTTATCTAATCGGGGTAGGTCAAGCGCAAGGCTCGGCAGATGCACCACCGCAATATGCCAAGTCTTACGGTCAATGGGACGTTAGTGTGAATTACGATATTGATGAGCAGTTTACGGTGTTTTTTGAAGGTATTAACTTAAACAATGAAACCGAGCAAGGATATGGTCGGTATGAAGAGCAATTCTTATTTGCTCGTCAATACGGCCCGAGATACTCGGTTGGTGTGAGATACACTTTTGAGTGATCCCTTGCGCATCCGTTCACTAATACCAATTTCACTTAATTAAGCAAACTGGCATAAAAATGCAGACCGATGAGTCTGCATTTTTATGGCCCTAATTCAGTAGGTGCGACTTTATGCCGCACTCATTCAAGCGCATATTGCATAGGGTAACGATGAGGCTGAGTTCGAAGAAAAGTATCAGTGATAAATTCAGTATGCCACTCCCACCTATCGCATATTACTTTGTAAATTCATGACTTAGTGTGATGATGCGGTGAGTAAGATTCGTACGAGTGTTTGCGGGGTTGATGTTTTGGACAATTATTTGCTGTTTGTAGGTGTCGCTTTAGCGACAATTTTATTACCTGGGCCTGCGGTGATGCTGACTATCAATAACTCAATTCAAAGAGGCTTTACCAAGTCTTTAGCTGGTATTTGTGGTGTCGCGCTCGGAATTTTGATTGTCGCCGCGGTATCGGCATCAAGTTTAGGTGTGATCTTAGCCAGTTCGGTGTTGGCATTTACAGTCGTTAAATTTATTGGCGCCGCGTATCTCTTCTATTTAGGCTACAAAATGTGGCGAACTAAAGGCGAGAGTAAAATAGGCAAGTCTATTGCTGCAAGTACGATGAAAAAGTGCTTTTTAGAAGGCTTTTTTGTTTCGATCACCAATCCTAAGGCTGTTATCTTCTTTATGTCTATCTTTCCGCAATTTATCAATGTGGAAAATGCCTTTATGCCGCAATTTATGTTGCTGGTTTTTACCTTTAGCCTGCTGGTGTTTATGGTGCATATTTCTTATGCGGTGTTTTCTGGCCTTGCTAAGGCTAAATTGTCGTCACCTAAGAGCATGACGATGATGAACAAAGTGAGCGGTGGCGTGTTTTTTGGGTTTGGCGCCGGTTTAGTTGCCGCCGGTAAGTAGTTTGAGTGACTTAAAAAATGTAAGCATACTCCCTTTTTCTCGCAATCAGTTAAAGGGAGCAAAGCTTGAGTTCGGCATCGCTTAGCTCCGAACTGCAGCTGCAGGCTTACTCGCCTTAGTGCGACTGGTTGGGCTACTTAGATTTGAATAAGCGCTTGAAGCACTCATTAAGCCAAAACAACCCAAAGTTGTTAATATGCCAATGACGACGTAAATAATAAAATCGATTACCATGATGTTGCTCATATCTAGTTCCTCTCCGTTGGTACAATGTGCATTAAATTCTGTGGGTTTCTACGTGTGATTCGATGACACGGAAACTCTGTGGGACCTCAAACTGAGGCATTAAGTTAAAAACAATCGCTGGGTACTTAAACTTTCTGTTTCTCGATGCGCTCGAGGGACTCAAACAAGTGATATAAAGTGGCTCGCCATCCAAATTAAAATGAAAATTATTGCTGCAATCTGACGATTGAGAATGCGGCCCTCTAGGAGTGCTCTGCGAAACTAGGTTTTGCAATTCCTGCAGTTTACGCCAAACAGACTTATTAAAGTCGCTGTCATCTAAGTGTTGGCTCTGCTCAAAAACCGCCACAAACGCGGCACTTTTCATGTTGTCAAACTCTACCTTTTCGACAAAAGAATAGAGACTGGTTATTAAACTGAAGTTGTTGTGTCTTGAGGTGAGATCGCCAAAACCTAAAACCTCAACATGGTTAAACGCTAATTCGGCTCTATTACCACCACAAATACATGGAAATTGCTGCTTGTTCACGAAATCAATAAAACTGTCTTGCAGCTCGGGTTGTGGTGTCATGTTTTATGCTCCTAGTGTTGTTATTTGCGCTAGTTGGTTTTGGTGTTTTTCAATGCTGAGTGGCGAAATGCATCTACATTGTTTATCTATCACTATATAAGCAAAGCTCGAACCATAAATTAATTAATTTAACTCATTGAATTTAATGTTATTTTATTTTCTGTATTTTAAAGGGGTAATTTTTTCACGTTTTATTCAGGTAAGAAGTACACGGTTGTAAAAATTGGTAACGGTGGGGTTTTCGCTCCGGGCAAGGTTTACCTCGGTTGGTTGTTACTGCCCGAGTAAAGGTAAGTTTTTGAGGTTTTTATAGTCCATTGCAATGGCTATACAGCGGTAGAGTAGCGCTGCTGGCATGTCTTCTTCTAGTTTAAGGACAATCGCTCGGTTGCCATCAAACTGTAGCTCGTCGGAAAATAGTACTCTAAATGTATCAACTAGCTTCGTTTGACAGTGAAAATAAAGGTGATAGTTAGTAGGCGTTTTGGCTTTCCAAGCCATACGGAAAGGACTACCTGATTTAACAGTAAAGCTTAACTCTCTCCACTTTATTGCCTCAATCACCGCGCCAAAGTTTTGCTCACTGGCAACCTGCATAACGAGATTACGCAGTGCCCTGATTTTTGCTTGCGCTGCAGGTGGGTAGGTACTAATCACTTGTTCGGCTATGTTTGACACTCTGGCTCTTCCTTGGTGTTAGCTCATTTAGCTCATAAAGTAGAGTATTAAATTGAGCAGGTGAGGGCAAGTGTGCTCTTGGTGTGACTTTTTAAATCGCTTGTTTGTGCCCTGTAAAAAGAATAAACGCGCGCATCAGACAATTGGCTTATCTTAGATCTCTTAAATTCTAGTCCACATTAAAGTGGCTTCATTAGACACTAAAAAAACGATGTGAACACAGCTTGGTGCCCACATCGTGTTAAGGGGACTAATTGCAGCTTAGTGTTGGTGATGCTTCTGAAGAGATCTGTATCTCAGACAGCGTTACCTCCAGTATCCCGGCGGTTGAAAGCTCGAAAGGGACAACGGTTTTAGTGAAGTCCATGCCTTGGGCTGTAAAGCAATTGAGGTCAATGCTTAGTGATTGCCATTTGGCCAATGGCATCGCTTGAAGTTGCTTAGCAATATCGATTTTTGCGGTGCATGAGCCGTTTGCATCCGCTTCGCCTTCACAGCTCATCGCCACCCAAACCGGTTTATCTGGCGCTGCATCAACTTGTACTTTAAAAGTAAGGGCGCTCTCGGTTGGAACACTTGGGCTGATGTCTTCCCTAAAGTAGCTTTCACTGGCGAGTCTAAAGCCGCTGCGTCGACTACCGTCAAAAAGTAGCTCAATGGCATCTTCTTGTACTTCTCTGTCCGTTGTGCGGTAGCTAATACCACCGAGCGTATGGGTGTTGGCATTTATCAGTTGATTTTCGGCACTGCTGTATAAATGGCCTTGCCAAGGTTTATTGATTGATCTTACCAGCAAGTCTACACCGCTGGCGAAATTTGCCTGAGTTTGTATTTGCTCTGGTAAATTATCTGCGAGTACATTTTGGTCTGAATAACGTAAGCCAAAACCATAAGGTAAAAGTGGGTCGTAATTTTTATCTTGGTAATTTACGATTTGTGTCGGCGTTTTTGGCCAAGAGTAACTAAGCTTGCCAGTAAAATCATACTTAACTTGGCCGTTTTTGTCGGCGAGTAATACGTCGCTGATACCAATTCCTTCAGACCCCGGTAACCATGCCGCCACAAATGCATCTGATGCGTTGAGTTCAGGGTTTACCCACATTGGGCGGCCACTGATGAACACCGCCACCGTAGGAATTCCTGCTTGTTTCAAGCGTTTGAGTAATGCAAGATCAGATTTATCAGACGGCTTGTATTCAAGTGTTGCTCTATCACCGTGGCCTTCTGCATAGGGATCTTCGCCAAATACCACAATAGCAACGTCAGGCTTATCTTCGAAATCACCGCGAGTATTTAATGTGACGGTGCCACCAGCCGCTTCTGCTTGCTGCTTTATACCATCATAAATAGAAGTACCGCCCGGGAAGTCAGCATTGGTGTTGTTGGTACCTTGCCAAGTAATACTCCAACCGCCCGATTGTTTGCCGATGTTGTCGGCACCATCGCCTGCTAACAAAATATGTTGGTTCGGTTTTAGTGGTAATAGCTGATCGTTGTTTTTGAGTAAAACCAGTGACTCACGTACGGCTTGGCGCGCAACTTTACGGTGCGACTCTGCGCCAATGATTTCTGAGTTGCCAGCCAATGGACGATTTGCAGGACTTGGTTTTTCAAAAAGTCCCGCACGGAGTTTAACTCTTAAAATACGGCTTACTGCATCATCAATGCGAGACTGCGCGATAGCACCGCTTTTTGCTTGCGCTAGCGTATTGTTGTACAAGGCTTTCCAGTCGTTCGGGGCCATGACGATATCAATGCCGGCATTAATGGCCTCTGCGCAGCTGTCGTTCGTACAACCTTCTATTTGGCCGTGACCATTCCAATCGCTCACCACAAAACCATCAAAATTCATTCGCTCTTTGAGCACTTGGGTAAGCAAATAATGGCTGCCATGCACCTTTTCGCCATGCCAACTGTTAAACGACGCCATCACCGATTGTGCTCCGGCTTCAAGTCCACCTACGTAGCCTTGAGCGTGAAGTGCAATTAATGCTTTTTCAGAGGCGATATTGTCGCCTTGGTCGTCGCCATCAACCGTACCACCATCGCCAACAAAATGCTTTACTGTGCTGATCACGCGGTTCTTACCAAGAAAGTCCGCCTTAGGGTCGCCCTGTAAGCCTTTAACAATAGCGCTGGAATACGCTTTTACGATGTCGGGATGCTCAGAGTACCCTTCATAGGTGCGTCCCCAGCGATCATCACGTACCACCGCGACCGTAGGGGCAAAGATCCAATCAATTCCGGTGGCTAACACTTCTTTTGCGGTAATGTGGGCGATTTTCTCGATGAGATCTGGATTATTTGCCGCGCCAAGGCCAATGTTATGTGGAAATAGCGTAGCGCCAATGATGTTATTGTGGCCATGAACTGCATCCGTTCCCCACATGGTAGGAATTGTGCTGCCATCTAGGCTATCGTCAATCGATGCCTGATAAAGCGCTTCGGCAAGTTTGACCCAATCTGCAGGCGTTGCATGTTTGTTGTTGTAAGGAAATGCGCCGCCGCCATTGAGATATGAGCCGAATCCGTACTCTCGCATTTCTGCGACGGTAATATTTCGAATCTCAGGCTGGATCATCTGCGCAATTTTTTGCTCCAGGGTCATCTTAGCGAGTATCGACCGAACTCTTTCTTCTAGATTGTTATCGGTTTCGATAGCAGGAGTCAGCGCTGGCCAGTTTTCCACTTGGCGAGCTGCATCAACACTGGTTTTATTTGGGCTTTCGCTACATCCTGTTAAGGTTGCGATAGCCATTGCAAGACCTAGCATGGTTATTTTCGTTTTCATGTCTTAATTACTCTTGAAACGCTGAGGAGTTGCGCCTTTTAATCCAAAGTAGGCGATGTAGATATAGCATAAAGCAGGCAGTAAGAATGACAGCTGCAGATTGATTCCGTCTGCTAGCATCCCTTGAAATAGCGGGATTACTGCACCGCCGACAATAGCAAGACAGAGAATACCAGAGCCTTGTGCCGTTTGTTTTCCAAGCCCATTCAACGATAAGCTAAAGATAGTCGGGAACATCACGGAGTTACAAAGCCCGACCGCCAAAATGCTCCAAAGGGCGAGCTGACCGCTGCTAAATACTGCGATAAGGACTAATGCAAATGCACAGGCTGCATTAAAGGTAAGCACGGTTCGACCCGATATTTTCTGCATTACTAACGCGCCAATAAAGCGTCCGACCATGGCTCCACCCCAATAATATGCGATGATCTTTGCGGCTTGGGCTTCGGTCATGTTGCCAATGTCCGGTTGATGTAAGAAGCTAACGAGTGTTGAGCCAATCGCCACTTCAGCCCCAACATAAACGAAAATGCCGATTGCACCAAGCACCAAATGTTTATGCTGCCATGCCTTGATTTCACCTGTGGTGACTTCCTCAGTAGTACTACTTAGCTGAGGAAGTTTGATAAAGGCAAAGATCAAAGCCAATGACGCGAGCATGGCTGCCAACATTAAGTAAGGCAGTTGGGTTGCGCTGGCATTGCCCACCTCAACTGTGCTTCCCTCACTGAAGATGAGCATGGCGCCAAAAAATGGGGCGACAGTCGTACCAAGAGAGTTAAAGGCTTGGGTCATGGTGAGTCGTGCAGGGGCAGTTTCGGGAGAGCCAAGTACACTAACAAACGGGTTAGCAGCAACTTGTAGCACTGTGATCCCTGCCGCTAGTACAAATAGCGCGAATAAAAACACGCTGTAGATACCACTTTCAGCCGCTGGGTAAAAAAGCACACAACCAACGCCTGCGGTAAGTAATCCAGTTACAATGCCTTTTTGATAGCCGATTTTTCCAACCAATTTGCCAGCTGGCACCGATACAACAAAATAGGCGCTAAAAAAGCAAAATTGGATCAGCATCGCTTGAGTGTAATTAAGCTCAAACGCGCCTTTGAGGTACGGAATTAAAATATCATTCAAGCAAGTAATGAAACCCCACATAAAAAATAGTGAGGTGAGGGCCCCCAAAGCAAATCGGTACTGACCAGTATGGCCCGTGGCGATTGCTGCTGAAACCTGTGGTTGAGACGGTACGCTCACGACAAACTCCTAGTTGATTTTTTTTGGTAAAGCGCTTACATTTATAAAAATGAAAGCGCTTACATTTTTAATGATGATTGCAGAAAGCGAACACGAATTCAAATAAAAAATGTTTTTGCCTTGCACAGTCACTAACACAACACGCTCGTACCTTGGCGTGAACACATAACTTGGAACGATTAACCATGAATAAAATTATCCTGCCAACACACTCGGCCATGTTGAAGGCAGACTATATTTTCGGCGTTGCGACTTCGTCATTTCAAATCGAAGGTGAGCGGCGTGGGCGTTGTGAGTCAATTTGGGATAGGTTTTGTGAACATGATGGCGCGATAAAGGATAGTAGTAACGGTGATATTGCCTGTGAGCATATATCCAGGTGGCAGCAAGATGTTGAGCTCATAACCAGTTTGGGGGTTGACGCCTATCGCCTTTCTATTTCTTGGCCAAGAGTAATGAATGATGATGGCACGGTTAACGATGCTGGACTTTCATTTTACCAACAATTGGTCGATGCGTTGGTTGCGAAAGGCTTAAAAGTGTTTGTCACGCTCTATCACTGGGATTTGCCACAAGCGCTTGAGAATAAGGGCGGTTGGCTGAATCGAGAAACGGCTGTGGCATTTGCACGGTATACCGAGGTGGTATGTAAAGCACTAGGCGATAAAGTGTATGCGTACACCACGTTAAATGAACCATTTTGTAGTGCACATTTGGGGTATGAATTAGGTATTCATGCACCGGGTTTACGCTCCCAAGCGGCGGGAAGACAAGCAGCTCATCACCTGCTTCTTGCTCACGGCTTAGCGATGCAAGTACTAAGAGCGCATTGCCCAAATAGCCTTCTTGGAGTCGTGTTGAATTTTGCCAATGCGGATCCTGTGTCTACAGCGCATTGTGACGTGGAAGCGGCAAAAATCGCGGATGATTACTGTAATCACTGGTATATCAAGCCTATTCTTGAAGGGCAGTACCCAGATTTACTTGCCCAGCTCCCAAGGGACGTACAACCAGATATTTTAGCTGGAGATTTAGAGATTATTGCTGCGCCCATTGATTATCTTGGCGTGAACTATTACACCCGAAATATTTATCAATCTGATGGTAATGGATGGTATGAACAAGTTGAGCCTAGTGCAGAAACACTTACTACAATGGGCTGGGAAGTCGTGCCAGACTCTTTTTGTACATTGCTTCGGGAGTTACATGCTGAGTACCAATTGCCACCACTTTATATCACAGAAAATGGTGCGGCCTTTGACGATAAAATGGAAAATGGCGAAGTATTAGACGCGCAAAGACTAGCTTACTTCCAATCTCATCTGCTCGCAGTTAATCAAGCAATGGAGCAGGGCGTTGATATTCGTGGCTACTTTGCATGGAGTTTAATGGATAATTTCGAATGGGCAGAGGGGTATACGCAACGCTTTGGTATTGTGCACGTTGATTATCATACTCAGCAAAGAACCTTAAAGGCGAGTGCAAAAGCCTACCAAACGATGCTGCTTGAGCGTAAATCAAGTGTCTAAAACTATGCGCATTTTGAGCCAAAATTGGTATAGTGCGCAGATACAACTGATGGAATAAAAGTAATAGGTATGGCAACGATTTACGAAGTCTCAAAAGCTGCTGGGGTATCATTAGCCACGGTGTCACGAGTGATGAATGGCAATGCAAAGGTGAGTGACAAAACCAAAGAGAAGGTGCTCGCGGCAATGTCAGAGTTAGGTTATAAACCTAACGCCATCGCGCAATCTTTGGCTTCTAACCGCAGTAACAGTGTGGGGCTTATGGTATCTGAGCTACACGGCTCTTTCTTTGGTGACATGATGAGCACCATAGAGAGTACACTGAGAACGGCGGGTAAACATGCCATTATTGCTGCGGGCCACAGTGATGAAGAAAAAGAACAACAAGCTATCGAATTTTTATTGGACAGGCGCTGCGATGCCTTAATTGTTCATGCTGAAGCTGTCAGTGATGACTATCTCATTGAGCTTGCGGGACGAAATGTAGAACTGGTGCTAGTGAACCGCCACATTCCAGAGTTGGCGGAGCGCTGCTTTTATACTGACAACGAACTGGGTGGATACCTAGCGACTGAGGCACTATTGCAGCGCGGACATCGAGATATTGCGTATATCAGTGGACCGTTATTTAAGCTTGACGCCAAAGCGCGTTTAGCTGGTCATCAAAAAGCCTTAGCTGAATACAATGTGTCATTTGATCCTAAGCTTTCATTTGAAGGCGGTTATCATGAAACCGATGGCATCGCGGGGTTTAATCATTTAATGCAAACAGGGCAACGTTTTAGCGCCTTGGTTTGCGCAAACGATGAGATGGCATCAGGTGCGATGACTGCGGCTAGAGAAGCTGGACTTGATGTTCCATCAGCGCTTTCCGTTGTAGGCTTTGACGATGTGTTATTTACCAAATATCTTTATCCAAAACTTACCACTATAGATAACCCTATTCGTAAAATGGGCAATGCGGCCGCGCGTTGGGTACTTAAGCATGTGTATAAAGAGAAGCACCAACCCGATGTGGAAAATCTCTACCCACCAACCTTAATCTTGCGGGATTCTATCGCCGTAAAAGCAGAGTAATAAGCGATGACCAGCCTGTCGATATCCAATGCATTAAAGTACACCTTAATTGTATCGTTAGGCGGGTTTATTTTTGGCTTTGATGCGTCGGTGATTTCGGGTGCAATTGGGTTTATTAGCGAGGCCTTTAAGCTCACCCCATGGCAGCAAGGGATAGTCGTGAGTGCGCCTACCTTAGGAGGGTTGGTCGCAACTCTTATTGCAGGGCCGGTGGCCGATGCCATTGGCCGTAAGCAAACATTGCTGATGACCGCGTGTTTGTATTTTGTCTCCGCGATTGGCTCGGCTTTTGCGGCTTCGTTTGAAGCATTGGTGATTGCGCGTTTTATTGGCGGTATGGCATTTTGTTCCTTGATGGTGGCGCCTATGTATATTGCTGAAATCAGCTTAGCGGATCAGCGCGGGCGTTTGGTATCGGTTAACCAGCTCAATATCGTCGTTGGCCTATTTATCTCTTATTTCACTAATTATTTCTTACTTCAGCTCAGCCATAGCGATGCAATGTGGGTGTCTAGTTGGCAAATAGACAGTCAAACATGGCGTTGGATGCTTGGTGTTGAAGCTCTGCCAGCACTGGCTTGGGTTTTGTTGTTACTGTTATTGCCGCGAAGCCCTCGATGGTTATTGATGAAGGATCAGCAGCTAGAGGCTAAACGTACATTGACGCGATTATTTGGTAGCAACAAGGCACAACAGCAACTTGATGCTATTCAAGCCGCGTTACCTAAACTGCAACTGAGTAGTTTGTCGCTTGCACGCAAAATGGGCAGTTTGTTTAGTAAGCGACTTCGTGTCCCTTTGATGGTAGGCGTTGTGCTTGCCGTCGCGCAGCAAGTCACCGGAATTAATGTGGTGTTTTTTTATGCTCCGACCATTTTTGAGCAAAGCGGTATTGGTACTGATGCTGCATTTATGCAAGCGATTTGGATTGGTCTGATCAATGTGGTTTTTACCATCGTTGCGCTACTGACCATAGATAAACTCGGACGGCGGCCATTGTTACTTATTGGGTTAACTGGTATTTGCTTTAGTATGGCGCTGTGTAGTTGGGGCTTTAAACAAGCAACTTATCAGCTAAATACAGCGCATATTGCTGAAATTAAAACTGAAGTAGACGATTTTCCTGTGCATGCTTTAGCACCAATATTAGGCCAGACTTTCACCTCCGATGTTGCATTTAATGACGCAATCAAGCAGCGTTTAACTGCAGATGAGTACCGGCAATACAAGTCCGTGATTTTCGCTCACAGTATTAATATGCCAGCAAAACTGGTTCTGCTTGGGATTTCCCTTTTTGTGGCGTCGTTCGCGATGTCGCTGGGGCCAGTCATGTGGGTAATGTTTTCGGAGATATTTCCAAATGCAATTCGAGCCGTTGCGATTTCTGTTGTCGGTGTGATTAATAATGCTGCCAGTTTTACTGTACAACTAGTGTTTCCGTGGGAGCTTGAATATTTAGGGGCAAGCACCACCTTTTTATTGTACAGCCTGTTTTCATTGCTTTCGTTTGCGCTGGTATTTTTGTTTGTAGAAGAAACCAAAGGTAAGAGCTTGGAGCAGCTAAGCGAAAGTTTAGAAGCAAGAGCAGGTTAGCAAAACCCGCGATAAAATATTTTTCCATGTAACTTTTTTGTAAACGATTTTTCATGTTTGGGATTTATTATCTTCCTTGGACTAGTCCAGAAATTCACATTTAAAGGAAAGATAATGAAATTACCCGTGCTTAGTAGTGCATTACTTGCACTTTCATTTACCGCAAGTGTAGATGCACTTGAAAACAAAGTATTGCTCATTGGTATCGATGGCCTGCAATACGAAAAAATTGCTGCCAATAATACGCCGAATTTTGATCGCCTATATCTAACTCAAGCTTACACTGGCGGGATCGCAAAAACACAAACACAGCAAAAAACCAAAAGTGGCCCAGGTTGGGCGACAATTTTAACTGGGGTTTGGGTGAATAAGCATCAAGTGCCGAGCAACGACTCAGGTCTAGCAAACAAAGCCTATCCCAGCCTTTATCGTTACATCGCAGAACATGATGCTAACGCCGATATCTCAAGTTTTAGTACTTGGGGACCCATTCATACGCAATTCTTCAGTGACGATGTTGCCTTGATGGACAGAAGATCGGAGGGAGGTAGCGACGACGATAATTTAAATAAAGCGCTGGCGACATTAAATAACGGCTCACCTGATTTTGTCTTTTTACATTTAGATGAACCGGACGCCGTGGGCCACAGCTTATGCTTTGGTTCTGCTTACAATAAATCGGTAGAAGATGCGGACAAGCGACTGGGTAAACTGCTCGACGCGGTTGAAGCAAGAGAGCAAAACGGTGAGAACTGGTTGGTGATGGTCACGACCGATCATGGCCGTACACCGGTTGTTGGCTGTCATCACGGTGAGCAAACCGAGCCTGAGAAAACCATCTTTATCGCCACCAACAAAGTGCTGAATAAAGAATTTAGCTCAAAAGACGTTAATCCTGCTAATACCGACTTTTCTGGTTTATATGGCTATCCAGCACAAACAGCGATTGTACCGACAATTTTATCTTACATGGGCATTGAAACAAATGTGCTGGCGGGTTTTGAAAGCACGCCGATGTACGGTGACTTAGGAATTCGTAAACTCAATTATGCCAATAAACTATTTACGTGGCTAAATGGTGCGAATGCGCAAACGCGTGTTTATCGAAATAGCCAATTGGTTGAAACATTGCCAGCTGGTGTTGCCCAGTGGCAAGATCCGCAGCCCGAACCTGGCATCAATAACTATAGCTTTGAGCAACAGGGTGTGTATGTTGGCTATCGAGTTACCGAGCTGAAACTCAGTGCGGCGCATCAGTGGCACAATACTAAAAGCTACTTTTTCTCTGAAGATGCGCGCTACTGGCGTTACGATACTGTGTTAGATAAAACGGATGATGGCTATCCGGTATCGGTGACTAATGGCAACTGGCCGGGACTTGGCGATTATGCAGAACAAATTCGTGCGAGTTTTTATAAAGACAGTGATACGGTGTACTACTTCCTATCGGATGGTCAATACCTGAGCTATGACGTACAGAGCGATAAGGTACGAGCAGGTTACCCTAAAACAATTGATAGCAATACTTGGCCGGGGCTTGCTGCTTACGCAAATAAAATAACCGCAACTCTTCGTTGGACGTCAGATAAGGTGTATTTCTTCCTAGATGATGGTCAATACTTACGCTATGACTTGGGAGATGACCGAGTGGACAGTGGGTATCCCAAGGCTATCAACGATAATACTTGGCCGGGACTTGGTGCCTACGCGACAAAGATAAGTGCAGCATTAAAGTGGAACGACACGCGTGCTTATTTCTTCTTAACTGACGGTCGCTATTTAAGATATAGCATTACTTTTGACAAAGTGGATGCGGGTTATCCTAAAGCCATTGATAATGGCACTTGGCCCGGGTTGCAGTAAACCCTGCATAAGTATCGGATCTTGAAGGGAGTGAACAACTCCCTTTGTCATCTTGTTTTATTCTTCAATGCGCGTTTTTCAGTTATGCTGTGTGCTCCTCTTTTGACAAGGATAATATTGATGGATTTTAGATCTGATACGGTTACGCAACCGACCCCCGCCATGAAACAAAGCATGTTTGACGCGCCGCTTGGAGACGATGTTTATGGTGATGATCCAACAGTAAATGCACTTGAACAGTTTGCGGCTGAGCGTCATGGTTTTGAGGCTGCGCTATTTACCAGCTCAGGTACGCAAGCAAATCTGCTTGCACTGATGAGCCACTGTGAAAGAGGGGATGAATATCTCTGTGGCCAACAGGCGCATAATTATAAATTTGAGGCGGGTGGAGCGGCTGTGCTTGGCTCTATTCAGCCGCAACCATTGGAAAACGAGACAGATGGCAGTATTTGCTTAGAAAGAATTAAGCAAGCGATTAAACCTGATGATTTTCATTTTGCGAAAACTAAGCTGCTTAGTTTAGAAAACACCATTGGTGGCAAGGTATTAAGTCTAGAATATATCGCACAAGCCAGAGCGCTGTGTGACGAGCGTGGCTTAAAGCTCCATCTTGACGGTGCAAGAGTCTACAACGCTGCAGTCGCGTCAAAGGTTGATATCACAGAAATCGTAAAGCATTTTGATTCATTTACTATTTGCTTATCCAAAGGGCTTGGTGCGCCGGTTGGCTCTTTATTACTTGGTGATAAGGCATTGATAGAAAAAGCGAGAAGGCTTAGAAAAATGCTTGGTGGCGGTATGCGTCAGGCGGGCATGCTCGCGGCAGCTGGTCTTTATGCTTTGCAACATAATGTAGAGCGTCTCGAGGAAGATCATCAAAACGCGCAATATTTAGCTGAAAAACTTGAGCAACTGCCTGGGTTTAAGCCATGCAAGCACTTGGTACAGACAAATATTATCTTCGCTGAAGTGGAAGCTGGCATTGATCTTTTTGCGATAGCAAAGCAGTTAAAGGTTAAGGGTATTAATATCACTCCAGGATATCAAGGCATGCGATTTGTGACGCATATGGGGGTGAGCCGCGCCGATGTGGATAAGCTAATAACAGAACTCACTAATTTGTTGATGTGATAGGTGTTACACTTCTTTACATCGAATGTATTTCATTTGGGAACGATTACTGCTAGTTTTGTGCGAAAGTTAAACAAGGAAAATTTAATGTTCTCTTCGTTGATAAAGGCCACTTTTGGTATTTCTGCTTTGCTAATCAGCACCGCAAGTGTTGCCAATTCGGTCGATTTTTCTGCTGGTACTGGCTATCCATTTTTTGGTCAAATTGAACTGTCTCTTCCACAAGCCGATAGTAATAGTCGATGGTATGGAAATTATCTTATTGGTCTGGACGATGGGTTTTCTGTAGGCTATGAGAAAGCGGTGTCTGACAATAACAAACATGCGATAGGCGTGGTGTTAGGGGCTTTGGGAGCAAGAGATGCGGGCCCCGTATGTGAACACGATGATAATATTACATGTGGTATTTTTGAGCCAATTATCGACCTCTTTGATAGTGAAACGACAAATGGTATCGGTGTAAGTTATAGCTACTATTTTACCAGTATCAATCAACCAGGTTGGCGGGTTAAATTGGTTGCAGGTTATGGTGAAAGTGATAGACATAACGTTGATCGCGCTGATGGCAGTTTAATTTTTAGCTATCAGTTTTAAGTCATCGCCCTATTACCATTGGTCTCGGTTCTAGGGCGATTTTGTTCTTATAATTTAATCGTTAAAACTTATACTTTACGTTAGCACTAATAGTTCTACGCTGTCCGTAGAAACAGTCTCCACGGAACAAACAGCTGGTAATAACCGTTTTATCGCTGACATTATCAACTTGTAAACTGAATTGATATTGTTCAATGTCATAGCCAATCATCATATCAACAAGCGTAAAGTTGTCGGTCACTAATTGCTGATGTAGTGTTTGTCCGTTTAGTTCAACTGTACGACTGCCATCGTAGGTTTCTCCCACATGTCTGATACCGGCACCAAATTTAAGCCCAGGAAGCCATTCGTCCGCGCGGTATGTCGCCCAAATTGAAGCTAAGTGCTTTGGTGTTGCTGAGAGCTGAGCATCATCTGTGATTAACGTAACCAAGTCCTGTGCTATATAGAGTTCTGTAGGTGACAGCGGAGAAACGTCTTGTTCCGTATCTGAATAAGAATATGCCGCATAAATATCAAGGTGCTGCCATTCAAGCTGGGCTTCAAGCTCGAATCCTTTTACCGCGATTTCACCGTCTTGTACTTCAAATTCGGGGGACACTTTTCGTATTTGATTTTTGTCTTTGATTTCAAATATAGAAGCAGTGATAAGGTGTTCAGTACCCGTTGGCTGATATTTCAAGCCAAGTTCAACTTGCTCGCCCTCAAGCGGTTTATATGCGCCACCTTGTGGTTTCTGTCCAAATACAGCTTTAAATGATTCAGAATAGCTAGCATAGGGTGCTATGCCATTCTCAAACTGGTAAAGCACACCAATCCTACCTGTTGTGGCATTCTGACTATTCTTGATTGCACCTGTTGTTTGCACTTGATTTGAAACGTCATCATAGCGAAGTGCCGCATTGAGTACCCAGCTGTTTACTTCTGCAGTAACTTGCGCATAAGCACCAAGCTGCTTGTTGTTTAGCGTATTTTCAGGGTTATCGACAACCGCAGTTGGTAACTCAGTGCTTTGTCCATACACTGGGTTATATAAGTCTAATGGTGCTGCAACGCCGCGGCCGCGATCAGAATCAGTATCCGCATTTTGGTAATCAACACCTGATACCATAGTGAATTTAACCGCATCTAATTCCAAATATTTATGGAATTGAAGATCCATCGTCACACTACGTGCACTTGAATCGGTGAGGCTGGCGATACGCTTAACAGTGCGTTTGTCAGCTTCAAATTTTGGTGGCCAAGAATAAATGGTACGGTACTCGGATGAACTATCGCTGTAGCGACCGGAGAACTTAATATGTGTGTCTAAATCAAAGCTGTGCTCAACGATAGCGGTGATCGCTTGTTGCTCAGTATCATATTTATCCCAGCCTGGCTCGCTGACGAAACGCTCACTGGGAATTTGGCCATATTTTGCTGGTAGAATAGTGCCTTCATGCGGGAAGAATTGCGTTGAAGAGCCTGATTCATTTCTCTGAAGGTTGGCAAGTAGGGTAATTTTAGTTTCATCTGAAGCAAGCCAGCTAAAGCTTGGTGCAAGCATCAGGGTGTTGTCATCAACATAATCGGTCTGCGTGCCGCTGTCTCGATACATGGCAACAGCACGTGCTTGATACTCTTGCTGCTCACCAAATGTGGTGTTGTAATCAAGTGCTAGTTGCTTACGGTCGTAGTTACCCACTTGTGCCCAGATCTCACCTTCAGTGTCTGCTTTTGGCAATTTTGATACTGCGTTGACGATACCACCTGTAGACCCTTGTCCGTAAAGTACTGATGAAGGGCCTTTTAAAATCTCGACGCTTTCAAGCGCATAAGGGTTAGTACGCGTGTTGTTGTAATTGCCAAACAGTTTTTGCAGGCCGTCAACATAGAGTAAGGGGTCGACGCCACGAATTTTAGACCAGTCGCCTCGAGTATCAACACCATATGGCCCATTATAAACACCCGCAACATACCCAATCGCATCTTGCAGCGTTTCTGCACCTAAATCAGAAATACGTTGCGCTGTTAATACAGAAACTGAAACTGGCGTTTTGACGATAGGAATTGCTGTTTTTGACGCAGTAGCACTAACGTATGAAATCAGACCTCTTGGGCTAACTTCGATGATTTCAATGTCGTCTTTATCTTGTTTGGTTTGCTCTTGTGCAATTGCGGAGCAAGACAACGCCAGTGCAACACTGGCAATAAGGCTTGGATATTTGTATTTAAATGAGCGCATGATTAATCCCTATGATCTAAGTTTGCGCAAATGATATTGTAGATGAGAGTGATTATCAATATTATTGTTCTGTAATTTGCAAATATTACAAAGCTTTATTCTAGACTACGTATTGATGTGCCTTATATTTGAACGGCGCTCAGCAGCACAGCGCTTTGAGCAGTACTTAACGTTTTCCCAATCTCTTTGCCATTTTTTCCGCCAATAAAACGGACGTTTGCAAATAGGGCATACTTTATAAGGTAGATTTGGTTTTTTATGAGCCATTTAAGGGTTATACCAATTAGTCTTAATACTTGCTCAATTTGACGGAGCAAATCTGACGCTAACTGCGTTAAAAATTTCTCATTTAGAACAACTAAATAGCAAAATTTTCGCCTTGCCTACACGGATGTAGGTACCTTGGCGATAGCAGGACGCGGTAGCGGGGTTATCGACAAGACTTTCTCGCCTCACAATAGAGCACTTAATTAAGCCAATTGGTATTAGTCATTTTTAGTAGTCATACGGTAATGATGAAAAACGAGATCAAAAAAGCCCCATAGCAAGCGCTGTAGGGGCTTTAGAAAGGAAACGGTAAAGGTTATGCAGATGGAATGAGTGCATACCCTCCTTTTAAATGTCCGATATTATGAAAGCCAAGTCTTGCCAGCGCTTGTGCGGCAACTTGTGAACGGCTGCCGCTGCGACACACCAACACCAACTCTTTCGACTTGTCTTGGCTATGTTTGCAAATAAAGTCAGTAAGGCGGGTGAGGGGCACATTTTGATCAAACGCTCTGTCGTGGTTTAGGGCATATTCATGCGGTTCTCGTATATCAATTAACAGCACACTTTCGTTGTTTGCGATGCGAGCATTGAGCTCTGTTGCGGTGTACTCGTGCAGTTCAAATTGGTTTTTATTACAAACTGTTGCACCGCACATGATCTCGCTGCCAGCCTCATCAACAATGTTTTTGTCTATTTGTGCCTTTTTCTCGACGAATATATCAACTGCAACGTCATGTTGAAGCACACTATTTAATAGCAAATTACGATTACACTCTGCCGCTAGGGTGGTTGCAAACTCATTGTTGTAGTCGTGGCTTGGACATAACAAAGTATCGGTTTCGATAAGCTGAGCAAGTAGCTGAATACTGTGTAGCATCGCTTTTGATGAGCTGGTGGAGAAGTTGGTTCTACCTAGCGCTCCCATCAGGATAAGATCACCACAAAAAACGTATCTAATGGTGTACTCAACTTGCTGTTGCTCCAATAGCATAAAGGTGACGCTATCTTCGGTATGTCCTGGGGTGGCTAGTTTTGCAAGATGGTAGTGACCAATAGCTAGCGCTTCGAGTGACTGGCCTTTAAATTCAATTTGTGTAGTTTGAGTTGGCCAGCCTAAATGGTCGCATGTTTGTTTTGGTAAAGTCAGTGCGGTTCGACTCGATTCGTGATCTGCGTGACCATGTGTATCAAGCGCAGCGAGCAGTGTTAGCTGCTGGCATTCCAATATCGTATTAAGACGCTCTACCAGCTCAGGAAGTGGATCGATAATAATCGCCGTTTTTGACTGCTTATCAGCAAACAACCAACAGCATGCTCCACCCACTTTGAATTGTACTAGACCGTCAAGCGCTTCTTTATTGTTAACGCCATTCGCCGCTTGCATGAGACAGCTGTGACCAAGTGCCTGAGCACAATGGAGAATGCGCTCACACGCCGCGTCTATTTCAGTTTGGGTTGTAGCAGGACCAAAAGACAGTCGAATAGCCGACTCGCTTTGCCATGCAGGGAGTCCCATGGCATCTAGCACAAAACTGCGCGTTACCTTTGAACTGCACGCTGAGCCCGAGCTGACACGGATGTTTGCTGCGTCGAACAAATCCATGATTTCTTTTGAGCTAAATCCCGGAATTGCAAAGTTTAGTGTAGTTGGAACGCTATTACTGAATTGATTATTAAATACAATTGTCGGGAACGCATCTTTAAGCGTTTGCGCCAGTTGATTTCGAAAATTGTGTAGTTTATCTACGCTTGCAAATTGGCTGTCATTTTCTTTTAGCAGTTCGTCAAAAATCACATTCAGTGCGGCAAGGCCAGGCAAATTTTCTGTTCCTGAGCGTAAACCGCTCTCTTGACCGCCTCCTGCAATAAATGGCGTAAACGGTGCGGTTTCTCGAATATAAACAAAACCGATGCCTTTTGGTGCATAGAGCTTATGGCCGCTAAAAGGTGCGTAGTCAATTGTTGTTCTTGCTAGGTTTAAGCTGCGTTTGCCCAGCGCCTGCACACAGTCAACCATCCAAAAAATATCTGAATTATGCTTTCTTATTACTTCTTCTAATTTGTTCAGGTCTTGGTATACACCAGTTTCATTATTAACAGCCATAGTGCAAATCATTAGCGCGTTAGGCACTTCATTGGCGATAAACGCTAAATCCAGATTACCAGCACCATCAACTGGGATGGCTTTGACATCAGCATTAATTTCTAAAATTTGATTCCAATGTTTGAGTGATTCAGGCACCGCTTTGTGTTCAGTTGCCCCGTAAAGTAGCGTATATTTTTTATTTGGCTGTATCTTCTTTTTTGCTTCACAAAGGGCTGATAGTATGCCGGTCTGGATGCCCTCGGTTGCGCCACTGGTGAAGATCACTCGACCATGACCAGAACCTAAAACAGCACGTGCTTTTTGACGAGTGTGCTCCATCAGTTGCTTCGCTTGAAGGCCTGTAATATGGCTGCTGCTGGGGTTGCCAAACATGGTTTTCATGGTAACCAATGCTGCGTCTGCTGCTTGCTCTAATACAGGGGTTGTTGCATTAGCATCTAGATATATTTGAGGTAACACCGTTTCTACTGTCATGACTGAGCCTTTAGGTATAAGCAAATTACAGATATAACAAAAAGTAATAAGTAATTATTTATAGTTATAATAAGGGAGATAGGCGTACGTTTCAACTATTGAGGATGTGTTTCTTGCGGACTAGATAGAGTGATGTTTAATGTAAAATTAATTTGAAAAAAATGTATTCATCATGTTTAATTGCGTTCGCTCAAAGGCAAGGCGAGCAAGGTAACCGAAATGGTAAGGAAAGGCTCTTAGAGTAATGGATGAATAATGTTGCAACGAATAACAAAACCGACAATGTGGCCGTTATTTTTTACACTGGGTGTGTACGCTACGTTGATCTGGGTACAAGGCTTTTATCAGGCGCTTGGCCAAATTATCAGTGAATCCCATATTGCGCTTACCATGGCGTTGGGATCGTTTGTGGCAGGTGGAACGGCATTAGGTGGTGGCGCTGTTGCATTTCCTGTGATGACTAAATTATTAGACATAGATCCTGCTACTGCCAAGGTATTTTCTCTGGCGATACAAAGCTTTGGTATGACCGCGGCGACCATTACCATTTTCTGTCGCCGAATTCCGGTATATAAAAATGTTATTTTAATGGCGTTGCCAATGGCTGCGCTTGGTGTAACGCTCAGCCTATTATATATCGCACCTCTAGCACCTAGGCTCCTCGTTAAGTCTATTTTTAGTTTTTTGTTGCTCTGCTTTGCACTAACACTGATTTTAAGGTGGTGGCGTAAGGCACATCATCAACCTAGCAGTGAGTTTATCCAACCTAAAATGCTACGCTTTATGGTCGTAGCATTAATTGGAGGTATAGCAAGTGGATTGGTAGGGTCGGGTGCAGATATCGCACTCTTTGCCTTGTTGGTGATTGCTTATAATGCAGATGTGAAAAAGGCGACTGCAACCTCTGTCGTGGTGATGACGTTTACCTCATTGATTGGAAGTAGCATCAATGCGTGGCACCTCAATACGATCACCAGTGAAATAAATGGCTATTTGCTAGCGGCAATACCGATTGTGGTCGTTGGTGCCCCCTTAGGCGCTTATGTTTGTTCAAAAGTAAAAGTAGGGCATTTGGTCAGTTTTCTTTTAGTCTTGATTGGGCTTGAAGTGAGCTTTACCTGTTATGAGTTATATCCGACGCTGCTAGGATTGTTTTAATCTAATGCGGTTTACAAAATTGGGTAAGCCGCGCAGCGAGGAAATAACGAAGTTAGATTACGCTCGCTAAATAAAAATATCCATCCGTTACACTTTATTATCATCTTTGCGTGTATTGCAAAAAATATTACAAATTTAAAATGTAAATGATAGTTGTTATCATTACTGTTGTTTTGCTAAACTTCGCTCCCTCTCTGATAAATTATTTTCTGAAATAGGTATTCGTGGCTATTTCAAAAAGATCCAATTGCGTAGTTTGGAGTTAAAAAATGCAATACTCTCGCTCTTCTGTTCTTTCCGCCTCATGTGTTGCGGTTAAGCTAGCTTTACTAGGTACAAGCACAACGGCTTTTGCTTCTGAAGACATAGAAAAAATCAGTGTCTACGGCAAACATAATAAAATTATTTTGCAATCTGGAACTGCAACTAAGTCTAATATGGATCTTATGCAGACCCCCGCAGCGGTTGTTGTTGTTGACAAAGAGCTACTAGATTCGCAAAGCGCAGTGACTTTACAAGAAGCACTACGCAACGTAAGTGGTTTATCTCAGGCAGGTAATAACTACGGAATTGGTGATTCGCTAATGGTTCGTGGCCTAGGCGTAAACTATACCTATGATGGTATGTATGGTGGTGCTGACTTAGGTAACAGCTTTAACCCAACACGCTCCTTAACCAACATCGAAAGTATTGAAGTGTTAAAAGGTCCTGCTACAGGCCTTTATGGTATTGGTGCAGCTGGTGGTGTAGTTAACTTAGTCGAGAAAAAGCCACAATTTGAACAAGCGCTTGCAATTAACGGTAAAGTGGGCGCATGGAATACTTATGGCTTGGGCGTTGATTTTACAGATGCAATTACTGACAAGCTTGCCTACCGTGTTGTTGCAAACCATGAGCGTAGCGACGGCTATCGAGATCTAGAATCTAATAGAGACGAAATCTATGCAAGCCTGCGTTTTGAGCAAAGTAGTGAACATGCTTTACTATTTTCAACAGCTTATATTGATGACTCACAACAAGTAGATTCAATTGGCGACCCTGTACGCATTATTAACTGGGATAGCATTGCTGGACAGCCAGGGCAGGTTACAGCTGAACGCTTGCCAAATGACCCACAATATGATGTCGAGAAAGGTAAATGGTTAGGTGTACAACTGAATGATGAGCAGCGCGCGCAGCTTGCTGAGTCAATCCGCATTGGCGATGGCCTAAAGCCTTTCAATCTTGGCGATGGGAATCTTATTTCTCCTTTATCCCGTCCTAATGAAGGTGAAGAGTTACGGATAAAGCTTCGTCACGATTGGTACTTAAATCGCAACTCAAAGCTAACCCAGCAGGTATTATGGCGTAGCTATGATTCTGATTTTGTTCGCCAAACAGGTGCTTACAATTATGTGTATTGGGAGCGCAATGGTGTGATCAATGCAAACCCAAGAGCTCCGCTTGTGATTGATGATGTGCTATATCCTTATGCGGCTCGCCGTCAAGAGTATCGCCGTCAAGTTGCCAGCGAAAAAACGTGGCAGTACTTTGCTGATTTACAGTTAACTTGGGATATGGGTTCTTTGAGCGGTGAGCACCTAGTTAGCGTTAACTATGAAAATCGTGATATGCGCTTAAAAAGTTGGTCTGCATATGATGCAGATGGTAAAGGCTCAATTCCATATATCTTAGATATTCGCGAGCCAAACTGGCCGACAGGCGAATTTGAGGATTATAACCCATCGCTACGCAGTAACTACGATAAAACACTTACGGCGTATGGCATTAGTGCACAAGAAGTGGTGTATATCACTGATGCACTAACTGCTCGTGCTGGCCTTGCATATACTAGCGTTGAACAAAAATATCAGCATTTGGGCACTGAGCGTTCACCTGAAGAGAGTGAAGAGCTGGACACGGATGATGCTGGTATGACGTATAATATTGGTTTGAATTATCAAGTGACCTCTCAGCTTTCTGCTTTTGTAAATATGGCAAAAGGTCGTACTGCATACAGTGTACTGGGTAGCCTAGAAAATGAAGCTGATGCGAACCGTAAAAACAGACCTGACTCGGAATCTGAAACGTTAGATATTGGTGTGCGTTTTACTGCGTTTGACGAAGATTTATTGGGGTCATTAGTGTGGTTTGAAACTAAACGCACAAACCTAATGTATAACAACCCTGAGTATAACGAGCAGCCTGGTGAAGACTACAATGTGAGTGTTCCACGCTATTTCTTCGATGATGAAGACGAGTCAAAAGGTGTAGAACTTGACTTAAATTTAGCATTGAACGACCAAATTAGTGTGAATATGAACGCAACCTATCAAGATGCTGTTGAGATCCGTTCGAATGAGCGCTCAGGTCAAATGAAAGGCGTGCCGAAAAAGTTTGCCAGCACGTGGGTTAAATATACTCAACCCGTGGATTGGTTTGAGGGGGCGTTAGAGTACAGTCTTGGCATTAACTATGAGAGTGAACGAACAATTAACTCTGTTTCTTTCGGTCTGCCTACGGCAACCATTGATGGTTATACTCGCTGGGATGCTGCGATTAAGTTCGATGCTGAACAGTTCGATATTCAGCTCAACCTTGAAAACCTAACTGATGAGCGCTATTACAGCAAAGCATTGTTTTTAGGCGGTACGCCTGGCAACGAGCGTAATGCTAAGTTGAGCTTTAACTATAGGTTCTAATTGGTTCACAAAGAAAAAGGAGGGAAGTCCCTCCTTTTTCTTTCTAAGCAGTCGATGCTTAGTCACGTTTAGATCAGTTAACCCCTGAACAGGATAAAAAATCAGTTATTTAATGTAACAAGTGATACGAGTGAGAAGCTCGTGTGGTGGTGTATCTCTGACATCATTTAAGTACTCTTCGATAACAGGCACATCGGCAGGTTCAAACTCACTGTTAGGTAACCATTGTCCAAACAGATACTCGTAAGGCGTTTCAAGAGAAGCATAGTCACCTTGGTAAAGTAGGCTAGCTGTTTTGCCCGATGGAATGGCGAATTCACAAAGCTCATCAGGGAGGGATGCCGTTGTCTTTGGCACCAAAATTGTTGCCATTGATTTCAGTTTGCTTTCCTCTACGGTTTTTGGGTCGTCAAAATACACTCCAAAGAAACGCGTATCTTCACCTAATAAGCCTTGTTGTTGCGCCAGTACGTTTAACTTCTCAAATGCTTGACCGATTTGCATGTAATCGCCACGGTGCTCAAGTCCGATTAACATCATTTGCTCATTACTGCCTATTTCTACATTAAACATATTCGAATCCTCATCTACCTTAATGATATAAAATTCGGCCGCACAGCCTTTTGCCTTGGCCTGTTCATGTTGGCGAAATAGGCTAGGTGGTTGCTTATATCGTTGAGAAAATGCTCGGCTAAACGCTTCTATACTTGCGTAGCCGGTTTGCTCAGCCACCTTTGCAATGGAGTCTTGGGTGCGAATTAACATACCTGCGGCAACATGTAGTCGCATTCTTCTCACGGTTGCATTGATGGTTTCCCCTGCGATTGAGCGATAAACACGGTGAAAGTGATAAGTCGACATATGGCATTGATCAGCAAGCGTGATCACATCAAGTTCGCGATTAATATTGTTATAGATGTAATCAATAACAGTATTTAAGCGAGTAGTGTAATGGCTCAGGGTCGTTGCTTTTCTAGTCATCGTTCACTTCGTTGTTGGTTTATGCGGCCAATTACAACTCCATAACTTACGTCAGAGCTGATATGGCTTATCATGGCAGAATTCGATTTGATAATGTTTGCTGATTTGTACTTTACGCAACTTATTGGTTTTCCGTAAGTGCTTTTTCCACAGCTTTTAAAATAGATGATTTGGTAGACGGTTTGGTGATGTACCCAGTGAGCCCCAAAGACGCCCACTTTCTGATTATATCTTTGTTTTTATTGCTAGTTAGCGCAATGATAGGAAGTTTTTTACAATGTGGAATATTGCGAATATTTTTGGTTGTATTGTAGCCATCAAGCTCTGGCATAAATAAATCCATAAATACCATGGTGAATTTATGCTTTCTCAATGTTTTTATAGCACCTAACCCACTGGTTTCACAATCTACTTTATACCCCTCATCACGTAGGATCTTGGCTATCATTTCTCGATAAATTTCGTTGTCTTCTACCACCATTATTTTTACTTCTTCCTGCTTGGTTTCAAGCGCTTTTGGCTCGCTGACATCAACCTCACCGGTATCACCTACTGGCAATACATTTTGCGCTAATTGCGCGCACTTAGAGTTGTCTTTTTCGCTCAGCAATGCAGTAAGCTCAGCGATAGAGAATTGTTTGTCTTTTAATCGCTTCGTTAATTCATGAACACTCTCAGCAAGCTGATGTTCTAATTCATCCAACAGTGGTGATAAATGTTTTTGTTTTAATTCATTTAGCAAGTCATCTTGAACTTTATTAATCCCTTTTTCATTGTCGAGATTACGCCTTACCGTTTGTAGCGTCTCATCCGCTTTTTGGTGATACAAGGCTGCATCATCAATCAATTGCTTTAGCTTGTCATCTATGCGACCAAAATGTTCCTCTCTGATTTTGGCAACTTCAGATGTACCTTCTGTGCGTACCAGGGCATTATGTAGGATCATACGAAATCGGTAGTTCTCATACATAGGTTTGTAGACAAAGTAATCGGTAAAAATACCTTTCATACAACACCGAAAGGCCACGCCTGATTCTTTATTTTCACACAGCAAAATATTCTCATGAGCATAGTTAAGTAGGCCGTGCTTAGCGAGCAAGCTATAGATTTCGACACTTTTTGCTACCGTTTTTCGAGCAATAACGATGACATCTGGTGGAGACTCAGTTAGCACTTCTGCTACTTCTTTATGACTAGTGAGAGTACGGTATTCATTGACTTGCGAAGCGACAATATCGACAACGCCAGTCATTTCAGCTGGATCGTCGCAAATAATAATCACTTTTGGATGTCGTTGTGCGTGTTCAACGTCTTTTTTATGCATAGATTCCCTCTGATTATGAGAGTACAACACAGCCCATTAATTATTTACTAGAATGAGACTTTTGCAATGCGGATTCTGAGACAGTTTGCAAAAACTCCGATGGCGTACAAGGTGGGTAGTAATAGTAGCCTTGAACTGATTCTACTTCGTAGCTCTGTACAACGACGAGGTCCTCAACCTCTTCAACACCCTCAGCGACGACTTCTAGTCCAAGCTGGTGAGCCATCTCACAGGTGCTCGCGATAATGACGCGTTTGTTGGGTTGCGTTGAACAGCCATCTACGAAACATCTATCGATTTTGAGTTCATCAAACGGCAATTCGTTAAGTTGCTTAATCGAAGAATATCCAGTACCAAAGTCGTCAATAGACAGCTTAAAGCCTTTAAGTTTTAAACGCAGCAACACATCAAGCGCGCGCTTGATATTTTCCAATAAGTGACTTTCAGTTAATTCTAAAGTGATTTGAGAGGTGGGTGTGCAATACTCTTCGCAAATGGACTCGAGTTTTTCCGGGAGTTTTATGTCTTCTAGCTCTTTTACGCTCAAATTAATACTGAACTGAAGCGCTTTGAGAATATCTCGATTATAGCTAAGCAAGGACAAGGTTTGTTTTAACAAACTATATGATAGTAAATGAATAAGATTATGTTCTTCCATTGTCGCGATAAACTGTGAAGGTGGCACTGTGCCATCGGTATTATGATGCCACCTTGCAAGTACTTCTGCGCCAATAATTGCACCGGATGGGCTTGCGACTTTTGGTTGGAAATAAGCACAAAACTCTTCTCGCAATAACCCCTCATAGATCTCATCTTTACTATAGTTTTGTAGTGCGTGTTGGGACTTAGTGGATGTATTTTGAGACTGGAGCTGACTGTAAAGTTCTTTTAGTTTGGTTGCAGAGAGTGGCTTTTCTAAACTAGATATAATGGTGAGGCCATGAAGCTCAGCCAGTGCTGCAGTATTTTTGATGAATAGACCCTTTTCGCCACTTAGTAATGCGATAGGTGCTTGGATGCTTAGTTCGGCAAATTTTCGCAATATCTCTACACCATCCATTTGCGGCATGTTGATATCAAGCAAAATAAGGGAAGCTTGATGGAGCTCATGGCTTTCTAATGCAGACAGGCCGCTGTTAAATCCTTTAAAGGTGCATGGTGTCTGGTTAGAAATCAACAATTGCAATTGCGTAAGAATAAGCTCGCTATCATCAATCGCAATTATAAGGTGCTTTTCATTTATCATACATACTAGACCTGAATTTTTAGCACGTGTTACGTGAGATCTTCTACATTAAGTATAGAAGCGATTTCAGCTTGTGCATTATCAAAAAGCATCAAACATTGATTCAATAAATTTTCAATTTTTATGTGCTTACCATCACTTGCTGCGTGCTCAAGTTCTTCCATTTTTTCAGAGAGTTGTATTGCGCCGACTGCTTTTGCTGAGGTTTTCCCTTGATGTGCAATATTCTTGACACTTTCAGGATGTTCTAGGTCTACCCCTTGTAACAGCTTTTTCGTGTCATCAACAAAGCTTTTCAAGAAAATGCTCTGTAACTCTTTATCTGTGCCTACATATTCACTGAGTATCGCTAAGTCGATATGTCTGGTTGGGGTATCTAACTCCTCCATCAATGAGGGAGAATTCTCAGTTAGTTGGCTCTTTGTTGATGTATTGGTTGCAAACCATTTTTTTAGCTTTTTGTTCAACTTTTGCAAGACAATGGGCTTGGCAATGTAATCGTCCATCCCAGCGTTAAAGCAAATATCTTGTTCACCGTCTAACGCATTAGCTGTAGCTGCAATGATAGGAATGTGTTCTAGGTTACGCTCGCGTTCATGCTCGCGGCGCTGTCTTGTGAATTCATAGCCATCCATCACGGGCATATGGCAGTCTGAAATAATAAGCGAAAAGTGATATTGTTCGAGTAGCTGCAAGGCAACTTTACCATTGTCGGCAATAATGCATTGATAGCCTAACAGTGCTAACTGTCTTTTGAATAAATCCTGGTTATAAACATTGTCCTCAACGACTAAGATAAGCTTGTTAAGTGCTTGGGCATCACTAATTGAGGGCAGCGTTTTAGATTTAGTCTCGCTGTCGTCGCTTGTTGATTCACTGTCAATTAACCCTTCTAACGTCGCAATGTGTGAAACAACTTTATAAGCGTAATAAGGATATAGTGCGAGGTTAGAGACGTTAATATTGTTCGCATGCGGAAGCTTATCTTGATTGTTGTCTAGTAAAATATACTTGCACTCGCTTTCCGCGATGAAAACTTCTTTTCCTTCTGTAGTAAGCTGTTGGAAGGCTTCAGCAGTAATAACGAGATAATCAAATTGTTGGCTATCAATAAGCTGCGCGTTAAAAAGTTCCCTTGGGAATATTTCACATTGGGCTTCATAGATGCGTAGTTGATTTTGGAGGTCCTTTTCAAATTTGTCCTCGTCGCCCACTACGGCAATTTTTAATCTGTCTAACGTTAAGCCAATTTCACTGGTTTGTTTTGGTACTTCACAGTATGGCAGGGTGACAATAAAGTTGCTGCCGAATCCCTCTAAGCTCCTACAGTCAATTTCCCCCTCCATCATGGCAACAAGCTTGTGGGTAATGGAAAGGCCCAGCCCGGTACCGCCATATTGACGTTGGATACTGCTATCTGCTTGAACAAATGGTTTAAAAAGGTTATTCACTTGTTCTTCGGACATACCTTTACCATTGTCTTTCACGCTAATTTCCATATAACCATCATCGGAAGAGCGCCCAATAGCCACTTCTACAAAGCCTGCGGCAGTTGCGGTAGTTTTGGTGAATTTTAATGCGTTACCTATTAAGTTTAATAAAATTTGGCGCAGTCTAACGGGGTCCCCTTGTTGCCAGTTCGGTAACTGGGGCGAAAGATAAAAGGCAAGCTTAAGCTTCTTAGAGTCCGCTTGATATGCAAGTAGCTCTGCGAGTTCTTTAATGATTTCTTGCCAGCTAAATGGTGTAGATTCAAGTTGCATTTTCCCAGCTTCAATTTTTGAGAAATCTAATATGTCGTTAATTATTCGAAGTAACACCAACGCTGAGCTTTTTGCGACTTTGGTAAGGTGAGACTGTTCATGATCAAGGTTAGATTGAGCGAGAATATCGAGCATACCTACCACGCCATTCATTGGCGTTCTTATCTCATGACTCATTGTCGCGAGAAAACGAGATTTTGCTTCACTTGCTTGCTCTGCTTTTATGCGAGCTTGTTCAAGCTCTGCAGAAAAGTTGATGCTCTTGGTGATATCGTTCTGATAGATGAGAGTGTATATCCCAGAATCTGTGGTGATGTTTTTTACTAAGACATTGAACCAATATTGAGTATCTTCGCTGATATATTGGCATGTCGTTAGCGCTTGATACTGCTCTTTGTCTTTTGACTTTTCCAACATTGACAACAATTCACTATTATCCTTCATTGGAAGTTGGGTAATAAAGGCAACAACATCAGAACCTTTGTTGAGAGAGCTTCCCATGAATTGGTATTCGTCGTGATCGGTTCTTTTAACATGTTCATTGAACTGATTCAACATGGCGATATGCTGGTCTTCATCAAGTAGCAAGATAAATGCAGGAAATGAGTCTATGGCTTCTTGAAGCAGTTTTTCTGTAGATTTTTGAACCCGTAATAAATATTGAGCGGATGACCTCTCCACTTCGGCTTCGTGCATTTTCTCTAAGGCTTCTTTTCTGGCGGCAACGAGTTCTTTTTGTATTCGTTGTTGACGATTAGATTCAGTGACTTGAGTAGTTATATCTTTTACGACACCGACAATAAACTGTGTGTTCTCGCTAGAATAATATTTTAAGTTTAATATGACGCTAAAATAACGGTGACTGCTATTTTCTTTAATCGTCAGCTGGAATTCTCGAGATTGTGTTAGGTTTAATGCTCGCAGGTTCGAATACAAGGTTTGTCTGTTATCCGCATCGAGTGATTTAATGATTGGCTTTAGATTATGGTGCTCAAGTTCAGGAGATAAGTTAAATAAAGCTCTAAACCCTTCAGAGGTATGACCATAAAATTGGCCAGCCGATATTTCAAAACTGCCGATAGCGGCAAGCTTTTCAGATGAGTTCAATAAGGTTTGACGCTTTTGAATCGCGTCTTTTGCAGCTTGCCTGTCTAATTTGGCTTTTTGTTGGGCGCGATAGCTAATTGCTAAACCAAATAAGCAAAATGCAACTAATGACAACACCTGCCAGATAAACTTAATTTCTATAGTGTAGAAGAGATCTTGATTAAATGCGTCACGTGAATACGCATAAGTACCTACTTGAAGCTCCTGATCCCAGATTTTTGCACTTAGAAAATCGGCTTGATCAATATTATTAGTAAGCAGTAATTGGCTTAGTGGAGTGTGCGTGCCGCTAATTTTAATCGCTTCTACTTCCTGCTCAGTGTAGTAACCCGATGCGTTTTCTAGACGAGTATCAAGGCTGAGTTCTAGACTGCCAAGTAACACATCCAGTTGCGCTTCGTACCAATATAGTGTTTTCGTCAGCCCCTTATCGGACAGCCCAAGACCCGTCATAATCAATATACGATGACCATCATTACCCTTTATAATTTGTGTAACTATTCCTCCACGGTGCAAGCTTTCTTGATATTGAGAATAAAATGACGTGATCTGGCTTTTGTCTACATACTGAGTATTATTTAGATTATTAACGGCTAGTGTCTGTAACTGAGAAGGTATAACGAGACTTGCATCGGTGCTAATACTCGCATATCTAAGTTTTTCGATATGTGGCTTGTACCATAGCGTTTTAAGGTGGTTTATACGCTCCAATGATTGGTTATTTAGCTGCCTAAGTGTTTGCACTTCTGTGAGATATAATAGCTGCTTCTGACTTGCAAAATGTTCCACAAATAACACAGCAAGTACTGACGAAAATATCACGATGAGCTGTGCAGTTTGTGTTCTAAGCGGTGCCGTTTTATATATTTTTAATTCGGTAAACGCTCTAATCAATAGACAAATTAAAATGAGATAAAGAAGTGCAATCGTTAGTGAGATAATGAGTGAGGTTTGAGCTCGCTCTTGTGACTTTTGCATGGATGCAGAAGCTGACTCTTTCATATATTCAAGTAGATTCAGACTGCCACTAGCGAGCAGGTTCAAATAGGCAGTACTGTTATCCCACCACACATAGTGCGGTAGGTTGGCTTCAACTCCACGGCTAAAGCGATTTAGGGCTGAGGTTACATAGTCATATTCTCTAGACGTCGTAGCGGCATTATATAGCTGTACGGTATTTCGATTATCTTTGAGACTGTCCATCAGTGTGGCATGGGTGGCGTAGTATTGTAACGCGCTTCTCATTGCGCTTAATTTAGTGGCCTCTTCATCTGCCGTTAGGTACCGGCTGATCTTAGCTCTGAGTCTGCCCCCTAACTCTATCGCTCTGATAAGTGCATGAATATTCTGGTACTGTGTTTTGTCCTCATTGCTACCAAAATTATGGATGAAGGACTGCTCAGTTTGTATGGTTCGGACTGTATCGATTAAGTGATTTATCAAAATTGTGTAGCGAAGAAATAGTTGTTCGTGGTCGACACCGGCTTGCCGATTGAGTTTTCTCAGTGTTTGTATATCGTCTTTTATGGTCAACTGAAACTGATCGAAGTTATTAATACTCGTAAGTTTTTCAGCAGTGAGTTTTATTATTTTTTCGTCCGTCTCCTGATAATACGCAAGTAGCCGTGCGTCATGTTCTCTTTCGGGCTTAAACCCCGTGGACATGCCGCGTTCACGTTGCAGACTAAAGATCACTTCAATCGCTTTATCTAGGGCGGAAAGGTTATTGTAATATAGAGTCAGGCTCTGGTTAACCACACGATTTTTATTAAACTCATTAATCTCGAGGTAAAAGCCACTCAAGCAGACTAGGGAAAAAAGGGTTAGGGCGATTATTTTAAGATACTTGCTCACATTTGCCACCTGCGTTATCTCACAAAACAAACTATAGTAGAAATATAAACACTGTCTAATTAAGTAGATTATGAAAATCCCTGAGTTACCTGAAAACGAACATGCCAGATTACATGCGCTTAGGGAGCTTGCGATACTAGATACAAAACCAACACTTGAATTGGATCGAATTACTCAATTTACTGCCCATGTCTTTGATGCTCCAATTGCATTGGTAAGTCTTGTTGACAAGGACAGGCAATGGTTCAAATCTCGCTTTGGACTGGATGCTGAGCAAACGTCTCGCGACGTTTCATTTTGCGGCCATGCAATATTAGAAGACACGGTATTTGTAGTTTCTGATACGCTCGAAGATCCTCGCTTTATGGATAACCCTTTGGTGTTAAATGCCCCACATATTCGATTTTATGCTGGTGCGCCTATCATATTGTCCAGCGGCTTTCGCATTGGAACCGTGTGTGTTATCGACTTAGAGCCCCGAGAGTTGAGTGAAGCTGACTGTGAAATACTAAGGCAAATTGCAAACGACGTTGTGACTCAACTGGAGAAAATCTAATTGTACTTTTGCGCAAGTAAAAACGATAAAGGCTAAAATTTTCCATAAAGTCGGCCGTTATAGTCGCAAATATTAGTGCATTTAGCTCGTGGAAACGTTACAATTGAGACTGTATATCATTGCCATTTAGGGCAATGTTTAAACGATAACTAACCTGAGGTTTGGATAAGGAATGAGGTAACTCATTGCTTCTAAAGTAACATTAAATTACTTCTTTATCTAGCCAGAGAGTTTTGGTGATAACTAGGCGAATTTGCGCACTAATAGCTGGCTATTGGAAGTGAATTCAACGCAGTTAGCGCTAAAACTGGCTGCTAGAAAGGCATTAATTATCCTAAGCTCAGGTTAACTACGTATATTTCTAGATCTATTTCTGTATTTTTGAATCACGGCTTTTTCCTACACGGTATAAAAGATAAGGTGAGGTGCATTTAGTCAAATGGCTCCATCTTATGTTGTGGTTGTACGTAGCATCTTATATTTAATTAGGTACACGACTCATTTCATGACAGATATCACTACGCATCAAGCTTCTCGCCGGAGACTACTGATTGCGCTCGCAATCACTTGCTCTTTTATGATCATTCAAGTTATTGGTGCTTATTACGCTAATTCTCTCGCAGTATTGGCTGATGCTGGACACTTGTTTGTTCACAATAGTTCCTTGTTTATCGCGTTGATAGCGTCAAGTGTGGCAGTCTATCTTGCTAAAACATATAACGATGGTTACAAGCGGGCTGAATATACTGGCGGGCTTATCAATGGCATCCTCTACCTTTCAATTGCGGTAATTATTTTACTCGAAGGGAGTGAGCGGTTGTCTCATCATGCGGGCGGTCATGACCTAGAGGTGAACAGCTATTTAATGTCTATGATTGCTGCAATTGGGTTTTTGTTTCACGGCGCTTCCGCTTGGGTGTTGTACAAAGGCCGTAAAGACAGTATTAACGTCTATGCTGTTTTCTTGCACTCATTTTTTGATTTACTTTCCACCATATCGACATTTATCGCAGGTGTGATCATACACCTCACAGGCTGGGAGGTGGTTGATATTCTCTCGAGCATGCTGATTTCTGTCTTTGTATTGTTTACGGGTATTAAGGTGATAATTGCTTGTCTTAAAGGGCTTGCTACACCTCCAGAAGTTTTGCCTACGGTTCAAGAAGTTGAGAGAACGATTGTGTCTACCGAGCATGTTGAAAGCGCCCATAATATTACGGTTAGCAAAATTGATGGGGCGGTTGTCGTTGGTGCACATGTAGTATTAAAGCATCACTGCACTATAGAATCTCATGATTCAGCGTGTCGCGTGGAAGTGGAAGAAGCGTTGAAGAAGTCCTTTAATGTACTGAGTAGTGTGCTACAAATAGAGAGCCATGACTGCCCTCATCATTAGGAACAATAGACCCTAATGTGTGATATATTTTTTAGTTATTTGTTGCACTAGCTTGGCAGGTTTCAAAATATTTTTTATTGTTATACATAGGCAGTATCACAAACCGGTGGTGTAACATTTGAATCAAAAGCAAGCGCTCATCATAACTTTAGTCTTAGGTGTACTAGGCGGGCTGGCCAATCTGTTGCCAATTTGGTTTTTGGATAGCTCTGAGTTTCTTTTTGGCCAGCTGTTTGTACTATTTATCCTGCTACTATGCGGATGGCGCTATGCCATTGTTGCTGTGATTATTGGTGCTGGCTTCATTTGGTATCGATGGGAGCATGCTTGGCCCTCTGTGGTTTTTTTCTTTGAAGTGTTGTGGCTTCACTTTGTTTGTGTCCGTTTCGCCAAGCCATTTTTTGTTCGGGGTATCGTTTATTGGATTTTGCTGGGTTTACCTGCATTATTTATTTTTGGCTACTTTGCCCTCGAACTGCCGTTACTCGTTATATTCACTGCTCTGGCTAAATACCTAATCAATGCTGGTATTTGCCTCGCTGTGGTTGATTTGCTGAGCTTTTTCTTTACTCGCAGCAAGTGGCAAGGGATGCCGCTCAATCAAATTCTAAATTCTACCGTCAACCTTGTTATCGTTTTGGTTGTATTGATGACAACCGTTGTATTGACAAACAATTACTATAAAAGAATTGAAGCTGAGATAAAAACACAGCTTGAAGAAGCCTCAGATTCAATTGTCGCTCAAATTGATGACTACCTTGATGCATATCGTCGCGCGATGGTGATATCCGCAACAGATGTATCCTTAGGGATTGATGCCGACTATGTTATCGAGCGTTTGCTAAAAACTCATGCAAATTTTAGAACCGCGATTGTCGCGGACAAAGATGCTAATGTTACTCACCTTTATCCGCAGCATTTTGCTGATACGATGAAGGGAACAAATGCCAATGTATCTGATAGAGATTATTTTATTAAAGCACCTGAATACCCCGAAGGATTTGTGTCAGGCATATTTCAAGGACGAGGTTTTGATGAAGCACCTATCGTAGCAATTTCAGCACCAATCTTTATCACCGAAGAGTTTAAAGGGATTGTGGAAGGGTCTTTAATATTTGGCTCGTTTGAACGCTTTATTCCAAAAATCCTTGCTGAAGATGCTAACTTGATTGTGTTGGATAAACACAAACGGGTCGTTTATAGCTCGTTAAAGACCGAATTTAAAACCCTGGATATGCCAAGTGACGTGGTGTTGCAGGCCTTATTTGATAAAGAATCCTCAACTTTTGAAGACTCTACCGAGCAAATCTTGTTTAAACAGGCTGCGGTATCTAAACAATATGAATGGTCAGTTATCACTATGCTCGACCGTAAATATCTTAACTTAGTTGCTGCTGAAGCTTGGTCAGATGCATTAGGACTTGCGCTTGCGATTATTGTATTGAGCTCTATTTTTGTCCGTCAACTCACGCGATTGTTGGTGCGTCCAATCGTGGCGCTCAGTCATGATATTCGTGCTTACGAACCTTCAACTTTAATCGAAAATTCGGCCAATGCAGATAGCAGCTTTTTAGAAATAATTGAGTTGCAGCAGCAGTTCAATCAGTTGGCGTTTAAGCTAACACTGAGTTTTACAAAGCAAAACCAAGCCAGCCTAGAAAACGAAAGACTTAACCGCAAGCTTACCGACTTCAATCGTGAGTTAGAGCAGCAAGTTGCTGAGAAAACGGAAGAGTTAACCAAAGCCGTTGAAGCCGCAAATGCCGCCAACCATTCCAAGAGCCGATTCCTCGCCAATATGAGCCATGAAATTAGAACGCCGTTAAATGGAATTATCGGTATGTCGGATAGCTTGATCAGAGAGCAAAGCCTTAGCAATGAGATGGCAGACCAAATAACAATTATACGGCAATCGGCAAAGAATCTAATGCTTATCCTCAATGATATTTTGGATTATTCTAAAATTGAGGCGGGGGCTTTAAAAATAGAACGTCGAGTTGTGAACTTGCAAGAAATGCTCGACAGTTTGGTCAGCATTTTTAAAATTTCCAATGTCAGATATGGCGTTGAGTTTAGGTACGAAAAGGGTAGTGAACTGCCTACATACCTTGAGTTAGATGAACTACGCGTATCACAAGTGGTAAATAATTTACTCAGCAATGCTGGAAAGTTTACCAATAAAGGCCAGATCACATTCTCCGTCCGTTATGACAGTGGGATATTAAAGTTTACCGTTGCTGATACTGGGATCGGCATTTCAAAAGCGCAACAGGAAACGTTATTTCATGAGTTTACACAGGCTGATCTTTCAACCACAAGAAAGTTTGGTGGTACCGGACTTGGCTTAGCCATTTCTAAAAAACTAGTTGAAGCGATGCATGGTGAGATAAGGATTCACAGTGAGCTTGGGCTTGGTAGTCAATTCTATGTAGATATTCCGGCCTCAAAAGGGCAGGGGGTCAAGAGAGAGCAACAAGAAGTTGGGGCACCTGATTTCAACGGCCTTGATATTCTATTGGTAGAGGACAATAAAATTAACCAAGTGGTTGTTGGTAAGTTGCTCGAGAAAACCCATTGCTTGTTAGACAAAGTGGACGACGGAGTCGAAGCCTTAGTAGCGATGAAGGCGAAGAACTATGCCTTGGTTTTAATGGATTGCCAGATGCCGAATATGGATGGTTTTGCTTGTACCAAAGCAATCAGAAACGAGCCAAATATTTATGGCAATCCACATATTATTGCGATAACAGCCAACGCCTACGAGGAAGATAAACAAAAATGTATCCAGGCGGGCATGGATGATTTTATTGCAAAACCCATTGATATTAATGAACTCTATCAAAAACTTAGTGAGTGGCAGCGCTCAGAACTACCTGATAGTGAAACGCTAGATAAGGGCTAACCCGCAGTCACTACATTAAAGCATTAAGTCCGATATCAAGCTCTTGAGCGTTCATGCTGTTCGTAAAATGCCAGTAAATCGTCAATCGCCATAGGCTTTGCGAAGTGATAGCCTTGCATATATTCACAGCCTACGTCTCTTAGGTAATTAAGCTGAGATTCTGTCTCGACACCTTCTGCAATACACTTCATGTTTAAGCTTTGTGCCAGTAAATAAATGGTTCTAATGATAGACTTATTCGCGGGTTTTGCGCTCATGTTACGAACGAACCCTTGATCAATTTTTATAATATCAAGAGGGAACTCATTCAGGTACGTAAGTGACGAAAAGCCGGTGCCGAAGTCGTCGAGTAGCAATACAAAGTCAGCCCGTTTCATTTCGTTTATAGTTGCCCGAGCCTTAACCATATCAGACATAAAAATTGACTCGGTGATTTCGAGTCTTAAACACCGATTAGTGAGACCATGCGCTTTTAAAATCTCAGTGAATTGGTGTGCAATGTCTGAGCGTAAAATATGAACTGCGCTTAAATTAAGAGATAAATAAAAGTCGGGTTCTTGTGTAAATAATGGACGTAATTCTATTAAGGCTCTAATAAGCGCTTGCTCAGTCAAGGTTTCAATTAAACCGCTTTCTTCTGCTATTGGAATAAAATCGCATGGAGGAATTAGCATGTCATTATTGCGCCAGCGCATAAGTAACTCGACGCCGGCAAGCTGACCTGTAGTGGTATTGATGATAGGCTGGTAGTGATTGAAAAACTCACCGTCTTTAACTGCCGTTTTCATTGCGGTTTCTAACCGAAGCTTTTTACTGATCTCTTCATTCATTGACTCAGTAAAGAACTTGAATGCATTTCTTCCCGACTGCTTTGCATGGATCATGGCGATATCAGCGTTACGGATCAAAGATTCTGAGTCCGGTGCATCGAATGGATAAACTGCAACACCAATACTGGCAGATACACTCATGGTGATCCCATCAATTTCGATACGTTCGGGTATGTGCTTCACTAAGCGGGTAACTACTTCACTCACATATTCGATGCTAGGGAAGGACTTAATTAGCACGAGAAACTCATCGCCGCTCTGTCTTGCTAAGATACAGTTATTGTTAATTTGCTCTTTGATCCGCTTAGTTATCGCGACCAGTAATTTATCGCCGATATGGTGTCCGTAGGCATCATTGATTGGTTTAAATTTATCTAAATCTATAAAGAGTAGGGCGCAGCTTTGCTGTGTATTGTTTGCGTTAAACAGTGCAAATTCAATATGCTGTAGCATCAAGCTGCGATTTGGTAGCTCAGTCAAAGCGTCGAAATTGGCGAGATATCTAAGTTCATTCTCGGCTTTTTTCTGCTCTGTCAGATCGGTAACAACGACCACGAAGTATTGGAGGTTCACATTGTCCTTGGAAACCGCGCTAATACTAAGTTGAACCGGGTGCACTTTATCCCAGCCGTCTGTAACTTGAACTTCCTGTCTTAGATATTGATTCGGTCCAAGAGATTTTAAATTTGCAATTAAACCGTGGAACTTCTTTTGCCCGATAGCATTAACAAAGCGCTCAGTCGTTAAGTCGTTTAACGCTTCGTTTTCCTGCAGTTGAAACGCTCTGCAGAAGCTACTATTGACTGAAATGGGTTGTAAATTAGGGTCTAAAATCAAAATCCAATCGTTCACTTGGCTGAAGGCCTCGCCCAGCATATTTGCGCGCATCTGGTTCGCTTTTTGCGTGGTTACATTGGTATAAATGCCGTGCAGTTCAGTGGCTTTACCTTGTGAATCAAATTCTGCGACTTGGCCAAAGTCGTGAAACCAATGCCAATTATTGTCTGTGCAGCGCAGTCGATAAGATAGAGAGAGCTGCTCTTTAGTTGGGTTAGAAATAAATTTCTTCCAAGCACGTTCGACGAGTTCTCTATCATCTGGGTGAATGGCGTTATAGTGCTCTTGCAGCGTCATCGTATCGCTCTCAAAGCCAAGCGCTTCGGCCCGTTGTTGTGTGATCTGGCGTGCAGCGAGATCCGCCGACCAAACACCGCTTTTGGTTGATTTCAACGCCAGTTTTGTCTGTCTTCCTGCATGAGTTACGGCTCTAAGTGCCGTTTCAAGCTGACGTTGTTTTTGTTTGTGCTTAATAACGATGAGCAATATCAGCGCGAATGCACTTAGACTGTATAAGCTTAATGCAAAAGGCGAGCGCCAAGGAGAGTGGGCAACATTAAAGCGCAAGTTGAGTGCGTTGCTCAGGTCTTTACTGTCAAGTGAACGCGGTGCAATGATTAACTGATAATCACCAGGGAGTAATTGATTTAGAAAAACTTTATTTCGTTTTAAGCTTGAAAACGTCAGTGCACTTGGGCCATGTAAAGAAGCTTGGTATTGAATGTGATGATCGGCATTGAAGTCAAAGTCAGAAAACTGTAGCTCTATGCCCATGTCGTCAAACTTAAAATCAAGTGCTTGCAAAATTGCGTTAGGGGCTAAGTAGGTTTGATCTCTGCTTAAGATATCCATTTGGGTGATCAGAAGTGGGCGGCGCTTAACGGCACTATCTGAAAACTGTTCCGGATCGAAAGTGATAGAGCCGTTTACTGTGCCGAACATCAGCTTACCAGATTCAAGTGCTGCTGCAGCGCCGCCGTTAAACTCGAGCGTCGGCAGACCTTGATTCGTTCCGAAGGTTTCCAAGACTTTATTTATTGGGTCAAATCTAAACATGCCGCGTTGACTGCTGGCCCAAATCATTCCATTTCTATCCAACAGGAGGTTGTAGATAGCATTACTCATCAAACCTTGTTCAGTCGTTAGCTTGTATTCTTCGGCGTAAGTATCTTTATTGATCCCGACAAGACCTTCGGTTGAGGTTGCCAACCATAGCGTTCCAGCTCTATCTACTACCCAACTATTAACGGCTGAGACCAAGTGTTTATCCGATTTGTTGTAAATCGTTGTTAGGGTATCTGTTGACTCATTATATTTGACCAAACTGATATCCGTACTTATCCAATATTCATCATCGGTCGCATCCAAAGGCGGTAGGACCAAAAAGCTTTGTGCCGCTGCGAGCTGTTTTGATAATCCCTCTAATGCGCGTACCGTATTGGTAGCTGCATCATATTCGTAAAATCCATTGCTATTGATAAATGGAAACTTACTTTCTGAATACTTAGCGATACCCCAACTATATGGCTCAAGTTTGTCACCACTTTCAAGTGTAATTGGGCTTAGCTGTTTGGTGTCGATGTTAAATAGCGCGGTCTCTTGAGTTGTTTGGATTAGAAAGGTATTTTCGTCGAAATGTGAAGAATTAAAAATAGAAAATACGGCATCCGCTCCGTATAGTGCTTTTTCATCTCTATTTTGCAGGTAGCTAGATTTCAATTGCCGGGTGATTAAATCAAACTCGTTAATGCCGTTATCTGTACCAAGGAGCACCGTATTTTGGCTGGTAGGATGAATTGACCAGATATTGTTATTGGCAAATCTGTCTTGAGTACTGATGAATGTGGTAAAACGTAGCGAGCTGGAAGGCCATAAATATGCGCCATCATTATATGTACCCATCCATAGGTTGTTGTTTCTATCTGCGTAAAGCTTAGTGATACTGGGATTAGTGAGGCGATATTGTCCCTCGGTTAAGGATAGAACTTTTGAGCTGGTTTTTTTTCTTCTATCAATAAGAAACAGTCCATGCTCCGTAGCAATAAACTCGCCATAGGGAGTGATTTGGTGTCCCCAAATATTTTTCTCAGGAACAAGCTCATAGCTTTTTGAAGCAACCAGTGTTTGGTTACTGACTGGAATGACATATAAACCTTCTACAGTACCAACAAGCAGTCCCAACGATGGGTCGCGTTTGAGTAATTTAACATCATGACTGAATTCTGATTTTGAATCAGTGTAATTTATTTGCTCTACATTTCCGGTTGCAAGAGAATAAGTGAACAGGCCTTCTGTTGTACCAATAATCACAAAGTTACCAATAACGTTTATGGCGCGAATGTAACTACTTGGTTTGAAGTGAGTGAGTAATTCAGATTTTAACGTATTGCTGTCTAATGTGTAGAGGTCGCTTTCAATGGAGAAAATGATATTTTCTCGATGACCAATAGCTGTGGCGATGGGTTTTAGAACTGCGTTACTGTCTTGGCGTTTACCGTCGTAGATTTGTTGAATTGTATAGTCATCAACATTCAGTAAAAACGCGCCGCTGGCACCTGTAGAGATCAAAAGCTCATCATTCGATATATTGAATAACCCAACTATTTCTTGTTCATCAAGACCCTTAGAAGCGGCAATATTAATGAGCTGATTGCCATCATAACGGTTTAGCCCTTGCAGAGTACCTATCCAAATGAAACCATGTTTGTCTTGTGTTATAGCAGTGATTGCAGACTGGCTTAACCCTTCCTCCACAGAGAAACGAGAAGTATATTGGCCGAAGTTATGGGCGTGGCTAGGCGCGACTATGCAACACAAAGAAAATAATATAAAAAAACACAATAGCGCTTGCTTCATTAAAAGACCTTTCTCTATCCAATCTTATTTAGTCCTTTAACAACATGTTACCAAATCAAACTAAGCTGATCCGCGCTAATAAAACTGTTAGCGGTGACGCGCAGTCTAGCGGAAATACTAGATTGAAATCAACTTAAACCTTGGTTTTTATGCAATATATTTAACAATTTATACATGTTTAAGGTTTGTCATTTGTAGCAAATAAAACAATCTATTTGGATGCAAGAGCACCCTCACTCTTATGTGTAAAGTAACGCTTATCAAGTTAATTTAAGCGTAGCAGTTTTATTGGATTTTTCTTAATTTTATAGAAATAAACGTCGGCTTGAGTACGACGTTTTACGAAGCGTGAATAACTAAGTCTTTATAGCAGCTTACAAAGGAAAATAATTCGCATTTATAGCTAAGATATTTGTTGATAATTGTTATCGTTTAGATTAGACTTGTTTGCAGTTAATGAGTTTGAGATTGGTTTTCATTTATGTACGTATGCATTTGTCATGGTGTTACAGATAAAAAGATTGCAGAGACTATAGACAATGGTGCTCGTTCAATGCGTGATCTTAGCCAGACATTATCTGTTGGTAAACAGTGCGGAAAGTGCTGTAACTGTGCGAAGAAAATTTTAAATGAAAAGCTGATTGCTATTGTTGATGTCACTGATCAGGTTGCGTAACAATACATTATCACGCAACCTCAATTAAATACTTATAGTTGAGACTGTAAGTAGTTTTCTATTCCCATCACCTTAATTAGGTGCTGCTGAGTTTCAAGCCAGTCAATTTGCTCTTCTTGCTCATTTTGAATTTTGTCTAGCGCTTCACGGCTAATGTAATCTTGCTTTTCTTCACACAACTTAATTGCTGCTTGCAGGTCAACCAAAGACGCTTGCTCAAATGCCATATTGCAATCAATCATCTCAGCGCTGTTTTCACCAATCTTTAAACGACCTAAATCTTGTAAATTAGGTAGGCCTTCTAAGAACAAAATTCGCTCGATAAGGCGGTCAGCGTTTTTCATTTTTTGGATTGAAACTTTATAATCCGCTTTATCTAACTGGCTAAAACCGAAGTCTTTAAACATACGTGCGTGCAAAAAGTACTGATTGATTCCCACTAACTCATTGGCCAATACTTTATTAAGCGCTACGATTACTTCTCTATCACCTTTCATTTGTAGAGTCCTTAATTAAAGCTGAGATTGGATATAATTCGGAGCACCGATAAGATCAATCAGGCGAATTTGCTGCTCTAGCCAGTAAACATGATCTTCTTCTGTATCAAACAACAGCTTTTCAAGCGTTTCTCGAGATTGGTAATCTTGCTCTTCTTCACAGATTTTGATTGCTTCTTTAACGCATTCGACAACTTCAAGCTCTAGTTTTAAGTCGTTTTCCATCATAGACTTAACATCTTGGCCGATGAGTAAATCACGACGTTTTGTCATGTTAGGTACCCCTTCCAAGAAAAGAATGCGTTTGATCAACCAATCCGCATGCGTCGTTTCTTCTTCACGTTCATGCTCAAGGCGTTGGTAAAGTTTGCTCAAACCCCAATCTTCGTACATACGTGAATGGATGAAATATTGATCGATAGCTGCAAGCTCATTGGCTAATAGCTTATTGAATGCGTCGATGACTTTTTGTTTACCTTGCATGCTGTTACCTCAAACTGTGAATATGCGGCTAGTCTAACGGATTTATATGATGTGTCAATGAAAAATCTTTATAAAACATAGTGTTATATATTGATTATAATTCGCATTTAAGTTGATATTTTGGCCTAACAATGCAAATTATTGTTATTTCATTTTGAGTGAGATCAGTAATGACAGCAAAAAATAAGACTTAAAGCTTAGCACTGCTATTGACAGGACAAGTGCAGGTGGTAAATTGACAACGATCTTTTGTGTTAAAGAGAAATGTAGATTTGAATAAGCTAATCCTGATTTTTGTGATGCTTCTACTTGCGGTGCAATCCGTAAGTGTATTTGCGTCTGAATCTAGCTTCCATCAAATTGAAGTGTCTCACCTCCAACATACTCACGACCATGCTGAAGATGTGCAAGCAGACCCCAGCGGACATCATACAAAAGATTGCCACCACTGTGGTCATTGCAGTGGGACGCATTTGAATTTAGTGATTTTAAAATCTTTTATCCCCTTTGAAATGCGACCAAATAGCGAAATTTATCCTCAATCAGATCCCAAAGTGCGCGCTTTTGTAGAGCAAGCACATCGTCCACCGATCGCTTAAGTATCGGTTATCATTGAAGGCGCGATCTCTTTTTGACTTAACTAACCTGAGTTTAGGTTAATGAGTAAATTGATAAATCTAACTTAGCGCAAATTCGTGCTTGTGAGTAAACAACTAGGCCTGTGTTCTATGCTTATGTGTTTTGCTTTCAGTGATACTGCCCACTCCGTTTATACCAATTGTATTTAGTAAATAAGCTACTTTAACACTGATTGGTATTACTCCTTCTTAGCTGATGACGTTGATTACAGATAACCCACGTCTGCTTGAGAAGCGCATTCTTGTTCGCAAATTGGCACTGTAAAAGCAATGCTTGGTGCAATTCGCTAAACAAGCTAACGGTTTTGAACGTCAACTTACGTTCTTGAGTAAAAGAGTATCGAATGACAAACTTTAAAATTTTCTCCATCTATTTCGCGGTGAACGCGCTTTTTAGCTCGCTGGCATATGCCGGCGACGGTCATGAAGAACATGAAGAGGAAGAAAATGCTATCGTACTAACACAGCAGCAAATGCGTTTTGCTGGAATTCAGACCAAAGAAGTCAAGCTTGGAAGCCATGCGCGCTTTTATTTTGCACCAGGAGAAGTAAAAGCCAATGGCTATACCAGCTATTTAGTATCGCCAAGAGCCGATTCAATCGTGTTAAAGCGCCATACTACGCTTGGCTCTATGGTAAATATTAACGACCCACTTATCACCTTGTTCTCAGAAGCAATGGCGCAGGCCCAAGCGCAGTATTTGGTGGCTTCAACAGAGTGGGATAGAGTGAAACGCTTGAGCAAAGAAACCATTAGTGAGCGCGAGCGTGTTCAGGCAAGTGCCGATTTTAGTTCGGCTTATTCAAAGTTGTTGGCACTTGGCGTAACAGAAAAAGAGATTAAAGAAATAGCCACTAAGCCCGCCAGTGAACTTGGCCAATATACGCTCGTTGCTGAGCGCGAGGGGGTGGTGACTCAAGATGCCTTTACTCAGGGCCAGCATGTTGCTTCTGGCACAACTTTAATGGCAATCACTGATGAAAGCGAGCTATGGGTGGAAGCCCGTTTACAACCGAACTCTCAACTTTCGTTAGCGGTTAACTCTAAAGCATTGATTGGCATAGAAGATCAGCAATATGCGGCTCGAGTTATCCAAGAAGCGCATACAATCGACCCCATCACTCGAACCAGACAGATCCGCCTATTGGTTGAAAATAGTGACGACAAGCTACACGCAGGGATGTTTGTTAACGTCAATTTTATCATACCTTCAAAGGAATCAATCATTGCGCTACCTGCAGACGCGCTAAGTCGTGGGCCTGACGGTGATTGGGTGGTGTACATCGAAGAAGCACCCGGCGAGTTCCATCCCAAAGAAGTGACTTTAGGTGAAGAATTTGGCGCTCAGGTTGAAGTTATCGGTTTGGCTGTGGGTGAGCGTGTGGCCGTAACCGGAGCGTTCTTTATTGCGTCAGAGCAAGCCAAAGCAGGCTTCGATCCACATAATCATTAAAAGGAGCCTCATCATGTTTAATCGAACTATCGATTGGTCTGTAAACAATCGGCTTCTAATTATTCTTTTTTTACTCGTTATCACGGCAACTGCTAGCGTGACTATTCCAAAACTCAACTTAGATGCGTTTCCCGATGTAACGAATGTGCAGGTTGCGGTGAATACTGAAGCGCCGGGACTGGCAGCGGAAGAGGTTGAGCAGTTAATCACCTATCCAATTGAGGCTGTGATGTATGCCTTGCCTGATGTGCAGCAAGTGCGTTCAATTTCTAAAACAGGTCTATCTGGCGTTACGGTGGTATTTAAGGAAGGCACCGATATCTATTTTGCCAGACAGTTGGTATTTGAGCGCCTCCAAGCTGCAAAGGAGTTGATCCCAAGCGGTGTGGGTACGCCAGAAATGGGGCCAAATACGTCAGGGCTTGGGCAAGTATTTCAATATATGCTGATGAGCGAGACGAACTCTGAATATGATGCAATGGCCTTACGTAGTCTCAATGACTGGGTGGTCAAGCTGTTAATTATGCCAATTGACGGGGTAACCGATGTATTGGCCTTTGGCGGCGATGTGCGTCAGTATCAAGTCAATATCGACCCAAATAAGCTATTGGCTTATGCACTCACTCAGCAAGATGTGGTGAGTGCCATCGAGCGTAATAACCAAAATGTCGGCGGCTGGTATCTCGAGCGCGGTCAAGAGCAGTTGGTGATCCGCGGAACCGGTTGGTTTCAAAGTGGGGAGAAGGGGATCGAGGAGATTGCCAACGTGCCCGTCAAAACCATTGATGGCACGGTCGTGACTGTGGCTCAGGTTGCTACGGTATCGATTGGTGGAGAAATCCGCCAAGGCGCGGTGACGATGTCTAGAAAAAGCGCCTCTGATGAAGTGGAACAGCTCGGTGAAGTCGTGACAGGTATTGTGCTCAAGCGAATGGGAGCAAACACCAAAGCAACCATTGATAGCATTAACAATCGCGTGGAACTTATTAACAAAGCACTACCTGAAGGGGTAAGGTTTGAGCCTTTTTACGATCAGTCTGATTTAATCAGCAAAGCAGTTCAAACCGTCGTTGAAGCCTTGGCACTGGCATTTATTTTTATTGTTGTGGTGCTTGCGCTGTTTTTAATGAATCTGAGAGCAACTTTTCTGGTGCTCATTTCAATTCCTATTTCAATTGCTATTGCACTTGTGGTCATGGCGTGGCTGGGTGTATCTGCCAACTTGATGTCGCTAGGCGGTATCGCTGTAGCGATAGGGATGTTAGTTGACGGCTCAGTAGTGATGGTAGAAAACATCTTTAAACACCTAACAAAGCAAAAGGAAAGTGATGACTTCTCAGTGGGACTTATTGTTGAGCTTGCAGGAAAGGAAGTGGCAAGACCAATCTTTTTTGCTGCCAGTATTATCTTAGTAGTGTTCACTCCGTTATTTAGTTTTGAAGGGGTTGAAGCCAAACTATTTCAACCTATGGCAATCAGTATTATTTTGGCTGTTGTTGCAGCGATATTTGTAGCCCTTATCATTGTCCCAGCACTTGCGACCTACTTATTTAAACACGGTGTTAAAGCGCGAGAGAGCATCATTCTCGTCGCACTGGAAAAAGGCTACCGTTGGACGTTAAGTCGAGTATTGCATAGGCAAAAGCTGTTGATGGCAATGGTCATTTTACTGATTGCGGCAGCCGGTTTTACGTTCACCAAAATTGGCACCGAGTTTGTCCCAGAGCTTGAAGAAGGCACCATCAATCTTAGGGTAACACTTGCTCCCTCAGCAAGTCTCGAAACCGCGCTTAATGTTGCGCCTGAGCTGGAAAAAATGCTACTTACATTTCCGGAGGTAAACTACGCTCTCAGCAGAATTGGTCGAGCGGAGATCGGTGGTGATCCTGAACCGGTAAATAACATTGAAATCTATATTGGCCTTGCACCAGTAGCACAGTGGCAAAGTGCGAGTAACCGGTACGAACTACAAGCCTTGATGGAACAAAAGCTATCGACTTATCCAGGCTTACTGTTTAATTTTTCACAGCCTATTGCGACGCGTGTCGATGAATTACTCTCAGGCGTTAAGGCGCAATTGGCGATTAAGTTATTTGGCCCAGAATTAGCTGTGCTTGCAAAAAAAGGCAAGGAAATTGAAGTGGCCGTAACGCAGGTTGAGGGGACGGAAGGCGTACAACTTGAGCAAATAGCAGGTGAGTCACAGCTGATCATCACCCCAAAACGTCAAGCGTTATCTCGCTACGGTTTGGCAGTTGGAGATGTTATGGCACTAGTACAAGATGGGATTGGTGGCAGTAAAGCAGGGCAGGTTATCAACGGTAACGAACGCTATGATATTTATGTCCGCTTGGCACCTCAATACCGTCAAAGCAAACAGGCCATTGAAGAAATACGTTTACAATCGAGTTCAGGAGCGTGGATCCGGTTGGCTGATGTTGCGAATGTTGAATATCAATCTGGTCCACCGCAAGTAAGACGAGATGACGTTCAACGTCGAGTGGTGATCCAAGCTAATGTGCAAGGTCGGGATATGGGAAGTGTAGTGAGTGATATTCGCGCGGCTATTGATAGTAAAGTTGACTTACCAACAGGTTATGGTGTCGAAATAGGTGGTCAATTTGAAAACCAGCAACGAGCACAAAAACGCTTAGCAATCGTGGTGCCGCTATCTTTGGCGCTAATAGCACTCTTGCTTTACTTTGCATTTGGTTCAATGGCTCAGGCTGCGCTTATTTTAGTGAATGTGCCGCTTGCGGTCATTGGCGGGGTATTTTCTTTATATATCTCAGGACAATATCTATCGGTCCCAAGCTCGGTTGGGTTTATCACCCTATTCGGTGTAGCGGTACTCAATGGTGTGGTCATGGTTGAGAGCATAAACCAGCGATTAGCTGCGGGAGAATCGCTTCATTCAGGTGTCTTTGAGGGAGCAATTTCAAGGCTTAGACCCGTGCTCATGACTGCGATCACCTCTGCACTGGGACTTATTCCCATGCTGTTATCGACAGGAGTGGGTGCTGAAATTCAAAGGCCGCTTGCCAGCGTAATTGTTGGTGGATTATTAACGTCAACCTTGCTGACTTTGTTTGTATTGCCAGCACTTTATCCACTATTCTCAAAGCAAATTAAAAATTCGTAATGCCCGTGGGGGCCATTGAAAGTGGCCCCTTCTTCGGATCAATAAATAGGATTGAGTATGTCTCACGCACATCATCACCACCATGGAAACAAGCTCGGTTGGGCTGTATTTGTTAATATTCTACTGAGTGTCGCGCAGGTCGTTGGTGGCATTCTCTCTGGCAGTCTCTCTTTGGTTGCTGATGCGCTGCATAATCTAAGTGACGCCGGTGCGCTTATTATCGCGTTAGTCGCGCAAAAAGTTGCAAGAAAGCCGGCCTCACTTGAACTCACTTATGGCTATCAACGCGCTGAAATAATTGGGGCGTTAATTAATAGCGCGACACTCATTGTTGTTGGCGTTTATCTGTTATTTGAGGCGATTTCTCGATTTTTAAATCCAGAGCCAATTGATGGCTGGATAGTGGTGTGGCTCGCGGCCTTGGCGTTAGTTATCGACGTTATTACTGCGCTTATTACTTATTCTGCAGGTGCAAAAACCAGCCTAAATATTCGTGCGGCATTTATTCACAATGTTTCTGATGCTGCGGCTTCCGTTGCGGTGATCGTGGCTGGAACATTAATCATCTTATATCAATGGTACGTGGTGGATCTTATCGCCACCGTGTTGATCTCCGCATACGTGATTTACCATGGCGTTGAACTGAGTAAAAGTAGTATTAGAATTCTCATGCAGGCGACGCCAGATAATATGAATATTCAAGAGGTTAAGGAATATCTTGAGACTCAAGAGAATGTTAAGACAGTAAGCCATATTCATGTTTGGCAGCTCAATGAGCATGAATATATTTTAGAGGCGCAAGTTGTCATTACATCCTTGAGCGACCAAAGCACGCTAGCTCGGTTAAAAGAGGGGTTACAGTCGCGGTTTGGATTGTCGCATACCACACTTGAATTAACCGAAGACTCTTTGATAACACATCAGTGTGTAGAAATTAAATAAACACAAATGAAAATGGTTTGCATTAATGTTTATGTGATCGTATAGTGCCCCAATAGCTCATACTGGTTTGCTTGCACAAGTAAGCTAGTTCGGTAATAGGGTAGAATATGAAAAATCGCATGGACCTTAGTGCAAATCGCTTAGCCAGCGGAGCTTGCGCGTTATCTTCAGTGCTGTCACCTTGGCAAGCTAAAATACTCTCAGGTAATCAAGCATATCAAGCGCAAATATTTCTGCGTGCCCGTGACGAATATCAGGTTGCATTGACACTCGCGACAGGTATTTTAGATGAGTTTTTATTATGTCAAAAAGACAATGTCGTGATGAATGCCATAGCGCATAGTTTGCCAGCTGTCGTCGTATCCGCGCATAATCTAGCTGACACCTTTATTGCGCTTGATCAACCAAATGGAGCGTGCCAGCAACTTATCTCAATCCATCTGAAGATACATGCAACCTACCTTGAATATAACCACGAACTTGCACCTATCGTCTTGCATCATTTGCATAAAACTCGACAAGAGTTGATCCATTTTGCAAAACGCTATCCTCACTTACCTGAGCTTATTCATCAAATTAACGAAGCGATGCTGGTAACGCACCTGCATTCTCGCGTTTTACATTAACATTTGGAGGTCGAATGGCTTATACCTTACCTGAGTTACCGTACGCATATGATGCACTGGAACCACACATCGACGCGAAAACGATGGAGATCCATCATACTTTGCATCATCAGACATATATAAATAAAGCAAACGCCGCGTTAGAGGGGACAGAGTTCGCAGGTAAAGACACTGAAACGTTGCTGAGAAATATTAAAACGTTACCTGAAAACTTACAAAAAGCAGTGCAAGAACATGTTGGCGGGCACAATAACCATAGTTTGTTCTGGCAAATTATGACTCCAAATTATGCGCCTCTATGTGACGGGCCGTTAAAACAGGCGATAGAAAGTGAGCTCGGTGGTTTTGATAGCTTTAAAACTGAATTTACAAACGCTGCTGTCAGTCGGTTTGGCAGTGGCTGGGCATGGTTAGTTGTAGATGAAAATGACAAGTTAGCGGTGACGAGTAGTCTCAACCAAGACAGTCCCTACATGGAGCAGCACACCCCAATATTGGGTTTAGATGTGTGGGAACATGCTTATTACCTCAAATATCAGAATCGTCGACCAGAATACATCGCGGCTTTTTACAACGTCATTAATTGGTCAGAAGTCGAGCGCAGATATAATCAAGCAATAGGTTAGTACTTTTCTTATTTCCTCAGTTAGTTAAGCCCCTAGCGGGCTTTTTTCATGAATACTCCAAACATGGTTGAGTACCAAAAATGGCTAGTTTGCTATAGTGATAGCTATTAGACTGAGTGAAAACGAAGTACGAGCGAAAGTCATGTATACACCAGAGGTTTGTTCTCAAGCTAGGAATAGTCGAGATGCTAGATTTGATGGATTGTTTTTTGTTGCGGTTAAAAGCACCGGCATTTATTGTCGGCCAATATGTCCAGCACCTGCTGCAAAAGAAAAAAATGTAGAGTATTTTCAGTTTGCCCACAATGCTGCGCAAGCAGGCTTTAGACCTTGTATTCGCTGCCGTCCCGATAGTGCACCTGGTAGTTATGCATGGCTTGGCACGGAAACAACCGCAGTCAGAGCCAAAAAGTTAATCGATGAGGGAGCTTTAATACGTCATTCGACAGAAGATTTAGCCGATAGGTTAGGCATTTCGGTCCGTTACTTAAATAAAGTATTCAATCAATATTTTGGTACCAGCCCCAAACAATATGCACTTTATAAGCAATGTGACTTAGCTAAGCAGCTATTACAGCAAAGTGACCTTCCTGTCACGCAAGTCGCGTTTGCCGCCGGGTTTAACTCATTGCGACGCTTTAATGATGCATTTCAAAAGCTGTATCAGTTATCACCCAGTCAACTCAGAAAAGACGCAGGTAGTGGCTCTGCCATTGCGATTTACTTGTCCTATCGACCGCCGTACAACTGGGACAAAATGCAGCAGTTTTTGGCGATGAGAATTGTGCCAGGTATCGAGTGGTTAACAGAATATAGTTATGGGCGAACCGTGATGATACAAGGTGAAACAGGGCGTTTCACCGCGACTATCGAACCTGAAAAACATCGCTTTAAAGTGGCTATCGCGCTATCCGATTTATCCTTGTTAGTTCCGATGATTGCTCAGATCAGACGTGTGTTAGATCTAGATGCGGACACCTGTTTTATTGAGTCTCATCTTCATGAAGCCGCGCCTGATTTGCCGTTACAAGAGGGGCTTAGATTACCCGGGATCTGGAATGAGTTTGAAGCAGGAATGAGAGCTATTTTGGGTCAACAAATCAGTGTTCAAGCGGCGAAAAACTTACTTGCTTTATTAGTTGAAACACTTGGTGAGGTGGCTGAAGATAGCATGCGTTATTTCCCTAAGCCTAAGGCTGTATTTGATAGTGATCTTGCCTTTTTCAAAATGCCTGAGCGACGAAAAGCGGCTATTAAAGCTTTTGCTGAGCAATATGTTGATTTGGAACATGTTGAACTTGATAACTGGTTAAATATTAAAGGCATAGGCCCTTGGACCGTCGACTATGCAAAAATGCGCGGATTGAGTCACCCAGACATTTACTTGGGTGGTGATTTGGGTGTCAAAAAGGCAATGGAAAAATCCTTAAAAACAATAGATATCGAAAAGTGTGCTCCTTTTCGTTCTTATTTAACTTTTCAACTATGGCAACAATTATGATTGAAACTACATTAGCCTCGCCCACTGGAGAGTGGATAATACAAGCATCCAATGATGGCTTACGGTATGTCGGATTTTTTCCAAAAACGCGCTACGAGCAAGGGGAAAATCGGCATACAGAAATGGCAAAAGAACAGTTAACTGAATACTTTGCTGGCAAACGTCGGCGCTTTGATGTGGTACTTGATGTGGATGGTACGCACTTTCAAAAGCAAGTCTGGCAGGTGCTGGCACAAGTACCATTTGGTGAAACGCATAGCTATGGTTGGATAGCACAGCGCTTAGGTAACAAAAATGCTGTCCGTGCCGTTGGCGCTGCTAACGGCAAAAATCCAATTAGTATCATCGTGCCTTGTCATCGCATTATTGGTGCAAATGGCAAACTAACAGGATATGCTGGCGGACTTGAAGCGAAAGAGTGGTTGTTGCAACACGAGGGAGTGAGCTTCAAAAAATAGAGTATACTAGTGGTTAATCGTTGTTATTTCGATTGACTACATGTTTGGAGTGAATGTTGAGACTTTTATTTATCGCCTTTTGCGTTTTTACTTCGTGGGTCAGTATGGCAACAGAGGTACGCTTTTGTTATGAAGATAAACATGCTCCACCTTTTATCCATGGCGCAGGACAAACTGTTCCATCGGCAAATCCAGGTGTCACGATCCAGATAGTGCAACAGCTTGACGAGCACGTAAAAGAGGTGAGCTTCACTTACACTCGAAAGCCATGGAGCCGTTGCTTGCATGAGCTGGAAAATGGCAAAGTTGATGCTGTAGTGGCGAGCCACCGAGCGTCTAGAGAAGCGCAAATGGCGTATCCAAAGAATCCCGATGGCACTATTGCTCAACAATATGCAATTAATCGGATCAGCACTTGTTTACTCAAAAGCAAAACGAATAAAGCAACATTAAACCTGAGCAAAGAAATAGAACTCGCTGTCCCTCGTGGCTATGCTATTCGAGAAAGTATGCCGAAGCACTTTTCTATATTCGAAACCGACTCGTTGGAGCATGCTATTGCACTGGTTGAAAATGAATTACTTGATGCGACCATTGGCCTTTGCCAAATCGGTAATATGCCAATCACCTTATCACCACCTTTTAACCACTTAGAAGCCGTTTTTCCACCTTTAGAAACGTCGTTTGGTTTTATGGCATTTTCTGAACTATTTTATCAGCAGCACCCAGAGTTAAGTTGGAAAGTGTGGCGTGCAAGTCAGCTTATTAACCTCGATACCTTATATAGTGAGTACTTGCACTCACAACCTACCCAAATGGATAAGCAATAGATCTTTTAGTCGTTAGCCAGTAAACTAGCGCGAATTTTTATTTTGAAATATCTATTATGGCCCAGCTTTATTTTTACTATTCGGCAATGAATGCCGGTAAATCTACGACTTTATTGCAGTCGGCATTTAACTACCGAGAGCGGGGCATGCGTCCGTTTATTATCACCGCTGCAATTGATAACCGTGCTGGTGTAGGCAAAGTAGCCTCGCGTATCGGTTTAGAAGCTGAAGCGCAGGTTTTTGAAAGCCAAACAGATGTGAAAGCATTACTGATGTCTGCCCATACCGAGAGTAAAATTGACTGTGTATTGGTGGATGAGTGTCAGTTTCTAACAAAATCTCAAGTCGCAGAACTGACGGATATCGTCGATGAGCTGCGGATCCCGGTATTATGCTATGGTCTAAGAACCGATTTTCGTGGTGAGCTGTTCGAAGGCTCGCAATATTTGCTGGCGTGGGCAGATAAATTGATTGAGCTAAAAACCATCTGTCACTGCGGTCGCAAAGCAAACCGAGTGCTTCGCACCGATGAGCACGGCAAAGCTATTGCGGATGGCGATCAAGTTGTGATTGGTGGTAACGATAGGTACGTTTCTCTTTGCAGAAAACACTATAAAGATGCGTTAAACACATAAGCAAATTCAAATTTAGTGTACTGCAAAGAGCAGCTTCTTAGCAGTACACATTCTGTTCAATCGTTACTCAGTATTTTTTCCTACCATAGTCCCATATTAATACGATTTTTTGATTCGAATAACTTGGTAAACCTGCGGATTTGTACCATCCTTAAGAAATAGGAGTAAGGGTGTCATTTTAATGAGTCAGCAGCAGCCATTATCATTCTTAAACGTTTCAGAGTCTGATGAACAAAGCCTAGACGAGTGTGCATCTCCTTGGGTCGTGTTGATTGTCGATGATGAACCTGAAGTGCATGATGTGACTAAACTTGTGTTAACGGCTTATCGGTTTGAATTAAAACCGCTCGAGTTACTTCATGCCTATAGCAAAAAAGAAGCGATTGATATCCTTAGCAATCGAGATGATGTGGCATTAGTGTTGCTCGATGTCATCATGGAAAGCGAAGAAGCAGGTTTAGAATGTGCGCAATACATACGTGAAGAGCTTGGCTATCATAACGTAAGAATAGTACTTCGTACTGGTCAGCCCGGCAGTGTGCCGGAGCATGAAGTCATGCTGCGCTATGATATCAATGACTATAAAAATAAAACTGACCTCACCAAATCTCGTTTATTCACTATGTTAACCAGCTCACTGCGCTCTTATCGAGATTTAAATCGACTTGAGTTGTTGACCGATGAACTAACTAAGCTTAACGAAGGGTTAGAAGAAAAGGTCAAGCATCGCACCCAAGAACTTGAATCATCAAATGATGCCTTAAGAGAGGCGTATAACCGCATTGCCGAACAGCAGCAAGCCTTGATCCAATCAGAAAAGCTCGCGTCGGTAGGGCAGTTTGCTGCGGGTGTAGCCCATGAAATTAATAATCCGCTTGCGTACTTGAAAAGTAACTTAGAGTTTGTACAAAGTTCGTTGGTTAAGTTGTATCGAGCTTGGCAATTTTTGGCAAATAATTCGCAACTCTCGCCTGAATGTGCAAAATCGCTGAGTGAATTGGAAAAAGAATATCAGCTAAACTGGGCTTTGAGTGAAAGTGATGATGTGATGGCTGAAATGCACTCGGGACTCGACAGAATTCAACTGATTGTTAAAGAGCTGAGTGTGTTTTTTGAGAGCAATCAAACTCAGTTTCAGCAAGTAGAATTCTATTCTCAAATTATGGATTCTGTGATGATTAATTTGGAATTGGATGGTACAAACTTGAGCCTGATTGAATTTGAAAAAGGAGAATGGTTTGAATTGCACTGTGCCCCAGCACTCCTAGAACACAGTATTTACTGCCTCATAAAGAACGCCTTGGAAAGTACGGGTAGAATGCGCAAGGCTATTAAAATCAACACGAAAGTTGAGGAGCAAACGCTCTCTATCGATATTTTCGATTGTGGTGAAGGGATTGCTGATAAGCTGGTACATAAAGTATTTGATCCGTTTTATACCACTAAAGCATCAGAAAAACATGTAGGGCTTGGGTTAACTATCGCATCTAATATCATTAAATCTCACGGTGGTGAACTGATCATAAAATCTACTATCGGTAAAGGCACCAGAGCGACTATAAATTTGCCACTTATTTGAGTTCCATTCTGGTTAATACACTCTCCAGTTATTAAATCTGAGCTTAAACAAATCAGTTAGCTCGTTGTCTATCCAATCCTCAAGTTATCTATATTTAGATGCAAAAAGGTGACGACTAACACCTATAGCGCACTATAACTTTAAGTACAGAGTGTCCGCTGCGGACACTTTTTCTGTCCGCGGACACATCTTCCCTTCTTTTAAAATATAATAAATCAATATAATCAACGCCTTAAGTTTTGGCACAGAGTTAGCCTCTATTACTGTATACAAACTAATAAAGAAGATACGTTATGTGGTTAAGTACTGCTTTTTTAATTTCACCCTTGATGATGTTGGCTGTAGCAACGGTAGTGGCGGTATTTGACTCGTTAATTCGAGGAGAATCATTATGATCAAAGACACAAGCGGCCAAGATGAAATGATCCAGACAGGTAAATCTAAAAAGAAGCTTGGTCTTGTATTTTCGGGTGTTGTAATTATTGCAGCGCTTAGCGCACAAGTTGTGTTTAGTGGACCCAGTGCGAGTAGCTCCGTGGCCAAAGATAGAGTACAAATTGCAGCCGTGACTTTCGGTGAGTTTACCCGCGATATTGCCGCCACAGGTTTTGTCGTTGCTGCAAATGCACCACAAATTTACAGTCCGGAGCAAGGTTATGTCTCTTTACAGGTTAAAGCGGGTGATAGCGTGACTCAAGGTGAAGTACTAGCCACGGTCAAAAGCCCAACCTTAACTAACCGACTCCAACAAGAAGAAGCTGAGCTGCAAAGACTGAGTGGTGAACTTGAAGGGAAGAAGTTGGATGTCAGACGCCAAAACTTGGCGTTAAATCGCTCCTTAGATCTCGCTCGTGTCGAACTATTAGCGGCAGATAGAGAAGACCGACGTGCTCAGTTGTCAATCCAAAAAAATCTCATCAGCCAAATTGATTTAGAAGAAGCGCAAGACGACCTAGCGCGGGCAAAATTAAACTTCAATCATGCAGAGCAAGAAGTTGCGCTAGGCAAAGATACCTTGGCTTTTGAACTTAAATCTGTTGAGAATCAGCTAGAGCGGCAACGTTTAATTGTTGAAGAATTAAAACGTCAAGTTGCAAGTTTAGATGTGATTGCGCCGGTTTCAGGCATAGTCGGTAATTTATTAGTCGATCAAAATGCGCTTGTTAATGCCAATCAGGGGTTGATGAAACTCGTTGACTTAAGTGCTTATGAAGCAGAGCTGCAGGTCCCTGAAAGTTATGCGGCAGAGCTTGGACTCGGGATGGCTGTCGAGCTCAGGATTGGCAACCAAAATATTTCTGGCGTGTTATCTGCGATTTCCCCAGAAGTTAATAACCGTGAAGTCACCACTCGAGTACGCTTTTCGGACGAAAACATTGATGGCATTAGACAAAATCAACGTTTGTCTGCTCGGATTTTACTAGAGCACAAAGAAAACACCTTAATGGTTAAACGTGGTGCTTTTATGAGTGAAGGTGGGCACATCGCTTACAAGCTAAGTGGTGATATCGCTGAGCGAATTGAGATCACCACCGGTACCTCAAGCATCAGTGAAGTTGAAGTGCTTAACGGCTTAAAGCAAGGCGATCAAATCATCATCAGTAGTTACGACGCATTCGAACGTGCGCCCAGCATCTTATTAAGATAAGAAGGAAAATAATAATGTTAGTTATGAATAATATCGGCAAAGTATACCAAACTGATATGGTACAAACACACGCACTCAGAGATTTTAACCTGCAAGTAAATGAAGGAGAGTTTATCGCGGTAACTGGCCCTTCAGGCTCAGGTAAAACGACCTTCTTAAATATTGCTGGGATGCTAGAGGGGTACTCTAGTGGCCAATATATGCTAGATGGAATTGATGTTGGTAAGCTTAACGACAATCAAAGAGCTGATCTGCGAAACCAAAAAATCGGTTTTATTTTTCAAGGCTTTAACCTTATCCCAGATTTAAACTTGTACGAAAATGTTGAAGTGCCACTACGCTATCGTGGTGTCAAGGCAGCTGAGCGCAAGCGCAGAATTGAAAACTGTCTAGAGCAAGTTGGCCTTGCTGGCCGCGCAAAACATTTGCCACAACAGTTGTCCGGTGGTCAGCAACAGCGTGTAGCTATCGCAAGAGCACTTGCTGGTGAGCCTCGCTTTTTACTCGCCGATGAGCCAACGGGGAATCTAGATAGTTTAATGGCGCGTCAGGTGATGGAATTACTAGAACAAATTAACCGTGACGGCGCAACGATAGTAATGGTTACCCACGACCCGGAACTCGCAAGGCGTACACCAAGAAACATCCAAATTGTAGACGGACAGGTTGCCGATTTTACTTTATATCAAGGTAAAGATGCTGCTTCACAAGCGTTGAAATCTCAGGTAGGAGCGTAAGTTATGTTTGCCCATTACCTTGATTTGGCATGGCGTAGCCTCAAAGCCACGCCACTTGCAACTAGCCTAATGGCGCTGGCCATTGCTATTGGCATTGGCGTTACTATGGTGAGTTTGTCTGTGTATCACATGATGTCTGCCGATCCAATTCCAAGTAAAAGCAGCAAACTCTATGCTGTACAACTACAAGTGATGGACGAGGGAGAAACCTATCATTCAGCGGATGATATACCCTTTCAGCTGACATTTTTAGATGCGAAAAACCTCTATCAAACGCTAAATATCGACAAAAAAGTTGCGATGTTTAAATCCGGTTTTGCGGTTCATGTAAACAACCCCGAAGTGAGCCCTATGCTGCAAACGACACGGCTAATAACCCGAGAGTTTTTTGCCATGTTTGAGTTGAATTTTTTGTATGGTGGAGTGTGGAGCCAAAGCCAAGCCGACAACGCTGCACCTGTGGTGGTAATTGACGAAACTATCGCACAAAAGTTATTTGGCCGCAGTGATGTGGTTGGAGAAAGTATTTATTTAGCGCAGCGCAGATATCAAGTAGTTGGGGTAACTAAGGAGTGGCAGCCAAACGTCAAAATGTATGACTTAAACAATGGCGCATTTGCTGATGCCGAACGTATCTTCATTCCCTTCAGTCACGCGGCAGCTTATGAGATTGATACTTGGGGAAATACGAATGGCTGGAAGAGAGAAGAGATTAACAACTTCACGGACAAAATGAATTCAGAAATGCTTTGGACTCAGTTTTGGGTTGAATTAGAGAATGAAAAAGAACAACAAGCGTTGGAAACACAACTTGATAATTACATCCAAAGCCAACAAGATTTGGGGAGATTTAACCGTAAAACACGAGAGTTTTCACTTCGAAATGTCACTGAATGGCTTGAGTACAATAATGTGGTTAGTGAAGATAACAAAGTCATGATTGGTTTAAGTTTTATGTTCCTTGCTGTTTGCTTAGCCAATATTCTTGGATTGTTACTGGCGAAATTTCTTAAACGTGCCCCTGATGTTGGCGTAAGAAGAGCACTTGGCGCAAGTAAAAACCAGGTGTTTTACCAACACTTGGTTGAAGTGGCGTTGCTTGGTTTTATGGGGGGAGTGATAGGGATAGTTTTTGCTCAGCTTGGCTTATGGGGGATCCGTAAAACTAGCCATGTCTACGAAAGTCTTGCAACGATGGATGTCTCTATGCTGTTAGCAGCGCCGAGCATCGCTATTGTGACTTGTATTCTTGCTGGGCTTTACCCAGCTTGGATAGTGTGTAAAACATCACCTGCTACTTATTTAAAAGTGCAATAAGGCAATAAGGAGAGTCCCATGTTGGAATTAAAACCTATTATCAATGCGTTATTGCGCTCTAAAGTCGGTGCCGTACTTGCGATCCTACAACTTGCCTTGACGTTGGCAATTGTCAGCAATTCACTGTCGATTATTAGTGAGCGCGTCACCTATCTCAATAAGCCAACTGGCTATCCAGAAGAGTCGATAATCACCTTCAGTGTCATGTCGTTTGACGACAAGATAGATGCAAACCAACAGCTTATCGTTGATGAGAGAATACTAAAAAGTATCCCTGGAGTTATAGAAGCCGTGGGAGTGAGCTCGGTTCCGCTTTCAGGAGGAGGTAGCAATTCAGGATTCAGCTTAACCCCTGAAGACGATGGTAAACATACAAACTCGGGGCATTTATACGCCAATGAACAAGTGATCCGTACCTTGGGCGTTAAATTGTTAGAAGGCCGTGATTTCACATCTGGTGATGTCTTGATCTCAAGTGAATACGCTAAGCAACCTGATGTTGTTATTGCCAGTAAGGCTTTTACGGACGAGATATTTGGTGAGGGTAAAGGATTGGGCCAAACGATTTATTATGGTGGTGGCCCGTTAAAAGTCGTAGGGATTGTTGAGCGTATGACTAATGCTTGGCCGCGCTTTAAAAATGCTGATCGCTTAATTATTTTCCCCATGGTGAATGCGAACGGATTTCAAGATTTCTTAGTTCGCACTGATCCGAGTTTGCGCGACGAAGTAATGAAAAAAATAGAGTCGGCGCTGCTTCAAGAAAATCCTAGTCGTGTGATCACAGGCATTAAAGGACTTGATGAGGTGAAAGGAAAGTACAATTCGAAAGACTTATTGATGCTAAGAATGTTGCTAGTGCTAATCACAGCATTAGTCGTCGTGACGGCGCTGGGAATATTTGGTCTTACTCAGTTTAATATCAGTAAACGTACTAAACAGATTGGTACTCGCAGAGCTTTGGGTGCGCGTAAGTCTGCAATTGTTCGTTACTTTGTGGTAGAAAACCTCATTGTTTGTGCAATTGGCTTAGTGCTTGGCACTGTGGCTACGATTTTTCTAGGACAAAAGCTAATGTCTTTGTATTCAGTGCCACCGCTAGAGGTAAGCTATATTTTGATAACAGCGCTTGGGCTTATCGTGCTCTGTATCGCGTCAGTTATTTTTCCTGCTAAGAAGGCGGCGAACATTTCACCGAGTATCGCGACAAGAAGTGTATAACCTTTATACCAACTAGGTTGTGTAAGCAGCCTAGTTGGTATTACTTAACTTGCCTTGTATTAGTTGTGCTAGTATAGGTAACACGTAATAACAAGAATAAAGTCATATGGATAAAATCTTAATTGTGGATGATAATCCTGCAGTGCTTGATGCACTGTCATTGTTACTAGAGCTGCATGATTATCAAGTGGTTACCGCGTGCTCACCGTTAGAAGCAATTAAAGTGGTGTCGTTTCAGCAAATTGCACTAGTTATCCAAGATATGAACTTTAGTGCAGACACCACCTCAGGAGAGGAGGGGGCTGCGCTATTTCACCAATTGAAAGCATTAAATGCAACACTGCCTATTATCTTATTAACGGCTTGGACTGAGCTCACCACTGCGGTTGAGCTGGTAAAAGCAGGAGCGGCAGACTATTTAGCTAAGCCGTGGGACGATCAAAAGTTACTCACCACAATTGCAAATCTCGTTGCGCTTGGTGAGGCACATAAGCAAGTTGCAAACTTTGAACGTGCTGAACAAGAACGCCAACAGTTTAATCAAGGTGCGGATTTATGCGGGTTTGTGTATAAATCGGTGGCCATGCAGCGAGTCATAGATATGGCGCTGCAAGTCGCTAAATCTGATGTGTCAGTGTTAATAACCGGTCCAAATGGTAGCGGTAAAGAAAAAATCGCGGAGATCATTCAAGCGAACTCACCACTAAAAAACCAACCGTTTGTCAAAGTGAATGCAGGCGCGCTCCCAAGTGACTTAATCGAAGCTGAGTTATTTGGTGCTGAGAGTGGTGCATATACCGGTGCGAATAAGCAGCGTATTGGTCGCTTTGAAGCCGCAGATAAAGGCACGTTATTTTTGGATGAGATTGGTAATTTACCTCTCCCAGGACAAACAAAATTACTACGTGTTTTGCAAAGTGGCGAGTTTGAGAGGCTAGGGTCAGTCGAGACAAAAAAAGTTTCGGTTCGTGTCATCTCAGCAACGAACGCGGATCTGCTAGCGGATATTCGAGGGGGGAAATTCCGTGAGGATCTATATTATCGCTTAAATGTCATCGAGCTAAACTTACCCGCGTTGTCACAGCGGGTGGATGATATTTTACCTTTGGTCGCGCATTTTTTACCTGCAAGAGGACTTACTTCGGATGCCCAGCAAGCATTATGTGAACACCCTTGGCCTGGAAACGTACGGGAGCTTGAAAATGCCTGTAAACGTGCGGCGGTATTGAATCCTGATGGCGAGCTCAGTGCTAAGGATTTTGGTCTTGATGTGCAGGCAAATACACTACAAGTTAGCGCCTCGCAAACCATAAGAGAACCCAGTAAAGAAGAATTGGAGCAGGCGCTCAAGACTCACCTTGGTGTGATTGCGAAAGTAGCGCGACATTTTAACATGAGTAGACAAGCGCTTTATCGTCGCTTGCAAAAGTTTGGCATTGAATATTAAGGACAATAATGACGACCTCGCAACAACATGCATTGATCATTGCCATCAGTATTATTATTGGCCTTATTCCTTTATGGTTCTTACTCGATGACCACAGTGGCTTCATTGTAATAGTACTGGGCTCCGTCAGTGTTGCACTACTGTTGTATAAACTATTAATGCGTGAAAATAAAGCGGGGTGGGAGGCGTTAGAAGTCGGCTTGATGAACTTTAAGGATGGCGAATTTTCTACGTCCATTACCTATAACGCTAACAATGAGCTCGGTAGACTGTGTCAGTTATTCAATGAAACAGCAAAGCAGCTGAGAGATGAAAAACAATGGATTTATCAGCGTGAGCTGATGCTTGATAAAGTGCTAGAGTCGTCACCTCAGATACTTGTCCTCGTCGACTCACAGGATGTGGTGGTATTTGCTAACAATAGTGCAAAAACGTTTTTTAACTCTGAGCATCGCCTTGAAGGTGAGCGTTTTAGTAAGTTGTTATCTGAAGTTCCCGATGAACTTCAGCAAGCTGCAAACAACCAACTTGATGGCTTGTTCTCAATACAAAACAGCAGTGGTGAGTCGCAAATGTGGCATCTCGCCAACGGTGAGTTATTACTCAACAACCACTTTCACAAATTATATATTTTTAAGCAATTCACTCGAGAGTTGAGCCGCCAAGAAGTGCAAGTTTGGAAGAAAGTGATCCGCATCATTAGCCATGAGTTAAACAACTCATTAGGGCCAATTTCATCTATGTTGCACAGCGGGCAGATCTTGGCTGAACGCGTGGATGAACCTAGACTAAGCCGAGTCTTTGCGACGATAGAAGAGCGCATTGTGCACCTTAGCGAGTTTGTTCAGGGCTATGGTAAGTTCGCCAAACTTCCTTTGCCAAACACTGAATCTGTGGATTTGCAGGTTTTGTGTGAGCGGCTGCAAAGCCATTGGTCATTCCAATATCAGCTTAGTCAAACGCAATTACAGGCAGACACGACACAGTTAGAACAGTTACTTATTAATTTGATAAAGAATGCGACCGAGTCTGGCTCAGAGATAGAGGAAATCTGTGTTCAATCTGAGCAGCGCAGCGACGAGGTTTATATTTGGGTGCTTGATAGAGGTGAAGGCATGAGTGACACCGTGATGGCGAATGCCTTAATTCCATTTTACTCTACCAAAGCGTCGGGAACAGGGCTTGGTTTAGCGCTGTGCAGAGAAATTGTGGAAGCACACAACGGTAAGATCAGCCTCTATAATCGCGAAGGTAAAGGCTTGTGCGTCGAAATTCGGTTACCGAACAAATTATCCTGAGTTTAACTCAGGATAATAAACTTAAGACTGAGCTCATCAATTATTTTGGTGGATCAATCGAATGGTTAATGCTGGTGTTAACCCTAAACCACCCTGCAATTGAATAGCGCTTTTCGTTGGCAACCAGTACTTCATGAGGAAATTCATCACTTAAAAAGGTAACTAGTGTGCCGTAACTTGGCAGCACCGTAGTGAGTATTTCGTCGTGATTATCGGGATTGTAAACCACTAGTTCGCCACCATTGTCTGACGCCCAAGACTGGTTTAAGTACAATACTGTGGTCAAAATTCGGTTGGTCTTTCCCTTAAAGGCGTCCATATGCTTTTTGTAAAACGCCCCAGGAGGATAAATGGCAAAGTGGCTTTCATAGCTAAATAGTCCCATAAACAGCCGTCTGTTCAAATAGGCCTTTAGCTCGCTCATGTAGTTGAGCCAAACAGACTCCAACTCATTGCTGGTGTCTAACCAGTGAATTTTATCTCTGCGAATTTTCTTATTTTGCTCGTGAGAGGCTAAACGACCAATTCCAGCTTGCTTAAAGTCGTCACTGCTGAGCTCTGCTATTCTCAATTCTAACTTGGATAAAAAGTCGGGACTGACGAAATTTGGCAAAATACTAATGCCTGTGGTTTGTAAGTCCTGAGCTAATTTCTCGAACGGAAATTCTAAGTCTAAATCTAACAATAGCGGCGCCTCTGAAAAAGGTCTTTTTACCGCTTTGTTTGGTACCGATCCAGCGAGTTAATTTCACCTTGTCGATAAGCGAATTTTGTTAATGATGATTTCACAGGCTACTTCGATTAAATCAAGCACATGTTCAAAGCCACGTTCACCGCCATAATATGGATCAGGCACTTCATGCTCACTCATGTCACCAAACGCTAAAAACAGCTGAACTTTATGCACTAAGTCGTTAGGACAAATGGAGAGTAGGTCGCGGTAATTAGCGTTGTCTGCACACAAAACTAAGTCGTAATCTTCAAAATCACTGGGTTTTACTTGCTGCGCTGATATGCCTGAAAGGTCATACCCTCTTGCGCTGCCTGCTGCGACACTTCGTGGATCTGGAGGGTTACCTTGATGATAGCCAATGGTGCCAGCGGAATCGATACGGGTTGTTAACTCTGTTGCTGCGAGTTTATGCTTTAATACCGCCTCCATAGTTGGAGAGCGGCAGATATTACCCATGCAGACGACTAAGATACTAGAAATTGCGCTCATATTGTTGTCCTTCAAGTACGCTTTTATACCAATAGTATTCATTCTCCAAGTCTACCGATTTTTTAATTCAGAGCAAAATATAAGGCGCCGCTAATACCAATCGTATTAGGACGCCAAATTTAACTCGTTAGTTTGGAAGATTTTCGTGAGGACCAAATACCTCATAGAATATTTGCTCGGCTTGTACACCGGCATTCATCAATTGGGTTTTGATAAAGCGCATAAAGGCAACTGGGCCGCATAGGTAAAACTCTCCGTCTGTGAGCGGCAAAGTATCTTTGATTGCGTTGATATCCATCAGTCCGGAATGCGCACTGTCGGCTTCTGACTCCAACCAAGTAACCACATTAAAATCTCGGATATTGCTACCAAGTTCATTGATTTCTTGGTTGAAACCTAAGTCATGGTCGGTTTTATTCGCGTGTAAAAAGTGCGCTTCGACTTCAGGTGAATGTTGGCTATGAACGCCCAGCATGCAAAGCATCGGGGTTATTCCAACCCCAGCGCTAATGTATACCTTTGGACTGGCTGTATGTTGTCTGACAAAGTCTCCAGCGGGGGGAGTGAGCTTGAGGATGTCACCCGCCTTAAGCGAATGAAGGTATTGCGATACAGCACCGTCGTGTTTAGTCGAAATTCTAAGGTACGAACCATTAGGGGCAACAGACAAAGAGTATTGGCGGATCTGCTGAAACCCTGCCACTTCTTTTGGTACAAAGACAGAAACAAATTGCCCAGCTTGGTAATGAGGTAGGGCTTTACCGTCGACTGGTTTGAGATAAAAGCTTTTAATATTTGCAGTATTGCTTATCACCTTTTCAATCGTAAATTCACGAGTTCCTTGCCATCCACCTTGTTGCTTAAGCGCGGTTTGATAAAGGCCATGCTCTGCGGTGATAAATAAATCTGCTAAAAACTGGTAGGCACTAAGCCAAGCTTGCTCTATTTCGTCTGTGAATTGCTCGCTGAACTCGGCTTTGAGTGTTGCAATTAAATGCTGGCCAACAATAGCGTATTGCTCCGGTAAAATCCCAAGGCTAACGTGTTTATGGTTAATACGTAAAATGGCGTCACTGAGCACTTCTGGTTGATCAATGTAATTGGCATAGGCCGCTAATGCTGAAAATAGTGCCAATGGCTGTTTTCCCGAAGCCTGATGGGATTGGTTGAATACCCCTTTTAGCTCTGGGTGTTGATTGAACATCCGATGATAAAACTTGGCGGTGATTTCAGGACCGACCTGAGCCAATAGCGGTGCACTTTGTTTTACCAACTCAATCGTATTGTGTGTAAGCATTAATATCTCCAATTTGAGAGTAGAGTTAACCTATTCGCCCATCGACGCGTTTTTGTATCAGCATGGGCGCGAAGGTAATGAAAAAAAGCAAAAAACCAAAAACCCAAGCCACTGCACTTATTAGCCATGCATTGTGTGGGTTTATAAAATGAATAAGGAAGGCGCGGATAAGACCTGATATCGCGATACAGATAAATGCCAGCGTAGTTGTCGTGCCTACTTGTAATAGTCGACCTGTGTGTCCCAAGGTAACGCGAGTCATCATGGCTAAGATCATTAATCCCATGCCATTAATTGCCACTAAGTGAAGATGGCTGCGCAAATGCTCTGGTGCAAAGGTATTGTTGTATGCGCTAAGTATTAAACCCACTGCGATTGCACAATATGACAGGTACAGTGACCAAAGCAGTGGTACGTTAAATAATTTACTTTTAAACCAATAAATTGCTCTTACCGAGTGCAGTAGACCAAGGAGCAGTAGTGCAGCACTTAAATAGTGAGTATTTTGTATCGTAAACTGCAGGATATAGGTGAAAACGCAGATGATGGCGAGGTAAAAGATCGTTCTATCTAACCTTGGAGTATGTGGTTTTTGTGCTTGCTGTAGTCCTCGGGCAATAAAAAATGGAATAACGCGGCCACCCACTACACCAATCAACAGCATGTAAGCAATAAGCGTTGCTTGGCTTATAGCGCTTAGCAATAAAAAGTGCTGGTTGTGAAGTAAAATCAAAAATACGATGTTGCAGCCACACAACATGCTTACAGCAAAAATAAAAACACGATTGTTTTTGGATTTTGCATCAACAATTACGGTCGTTAAATTGACTAGTACAATGAGCCAAAAACCCAGTTGTAGTAGCAAGGTGATGATGACTGATGAATTTGCCACAAAAAAGCTCAGTCTAGCGGCACACCAAATAATACAGAGTGACAGCAGTGCGCCACCATGTAATGTCTGTCTTTGCGTCCAATTTTTTGCTGCGGTTAGCAAAAATCCGGCGACGACTGCACCGCCAAAGCCAAACAGCATCTCGTGGGCGTGCCAATAGGTCGCTGGGTAATCATTACGCCAAACAACATTACCATTGAGTAATAAAGCCCATACAGAAATACTCACGACAGCGAATAAGCCTGCGAGTAAAAATAGCGCTCTAAAGCCGAGCATCAACACGGGCCAAGTAGATGGTGTATACCAACACACGGCTTTTGGACTGGGCTCTTCTAGCTGGATTAAGCTCATTTATTTAACCTCCAAACCTAGGTGGTATAGACAAACAAGGCGGATGACGTAGGCAAGCTTAATCAAGGCGGCCAATACGATAGTACTAATATGTGCTGCAATTTGTGAGAAGAGGCTGAAGCTTTCAACGCTAAAAAAACTCACTTGCAGTGACAGCATAAACGCTGCGAGTGAAGTGAAAATGGCGATGTTGCTATATCTTAAAAGTTGGTATGCGCGGCTCATCGTTAACTCTGCGAATGTTGATATATAGACTGCACATTGCAGGTGTCACGCCAACTTTAAAATGCTTTATAAATCATTGGATTAGTATTCTCTTATTGATGTTTGAGTCAAATTGACCTATCTTAAATGGTGTTTATTTGAATAAATTGAGTCTTTTTGACATGAATTCGTTAGCGCTCTCCAAATTGCTTGAGCTTAGTATGTCGTTGTCACGACTTTCGTTGGCGCAAGAGGGTCGCGAGGTTAAGCAATACGCTAAGTCCTTGCTATCAGCATTGAGTCAATCTGTTACCGCTGATGCCATCGCCATTCTCTATGGCGATCAGCATGCATTAACTATCCTAGCTTGCAATGGGTTGAGTGCGGACGCTGTTGGGCGGCAATTTTTGCTTACAGAGCAACCTAGATTGATGTCCATTTTCGAGTCTGACGAACTAGTTAGTTTTCCTGCCAATAGCGACTTACCCGACCCTTACGATGGTCTGTTGCTCGCCGAAGAAAGTCGCTTACCAGTGCATGCCTGCATGGGATTTAAGGTCGCGCTGCAAAGTAGCACCTTATTGATGACGTTCGATTGTCTTAAACCTGATAGCTTTGAGCACTTGTCTGAGGTTTATATGAAAACCCTACAAGCAATTGTCTCAAGTAGTGCATTACGTATGTTTGAAGCTGAGTGCCTCTATGAGCAAGCACGTGCATCTACCCTTACTCAATCCCAAAAGTCCGTTAAAAAGCAAATCTTGGTAGGAGAGAGTGCGGTGATGCACTCGCTTAAATCAGAAATTGAACTGGTTGCTGGTTCTGAATTTAATGTGCTTATTCAAGGTGATACAGGAACGGGTAAAGAGTTAGTAGCAAAACACGTACACTTTAACTCCCAACGAAATGACAAACCGTTCGTACAAATTAACTGTGCGGCACTTCCTGACTCGATAGCAGAAAGTGAACTCTTTGGTCACAAAAAAGGCGCGTTTACCGGGGCCGATAAAGACCGATTAGGCAAATTTGCAGCCGCGGACGGCGGCACGCTGTTTTTGGATGAAGTTGGCGAGCTGAGTCTGACTTTACAGAGCAAACTATTACGTGTGCTGCAAAGCGGTGAGGTGCAAGCGGTAGGTGCTGATCGTATTCATATTGTCGATGTTAGAGTGGTTGCTGCGACTAATCGTGATTTAAAAGAAGAGGTGAGACGCGGAAAATTTAGGGCTGATCTTTATCATCGCTTGAGTGTGTATCCTTTATTTGTTCCTCCACTACTCGAAAGGCTAGATGACATCCCGCTGCTGGTTGGATTCTTTTTAGAGCAGCTAAGAGGCACGCTCAACGCAAAACAAGTGGTGATGGATAGGCAAGCACTCAGCCGATTAATGCATTACGACTGGCCGGGCAATGTCAGAGAGCTTGAACATTGTGTCAGTCGTGCAGCGTTAAAAGCTAAGCATCAACAGTGGCATGCTAATATCATTGAGATCCATGACATAGATATCGCGCCAAAACACCATCAACAAATTCAGCAGGCTGAGTGCCTTACCACGCAAGAGAAAACACCTCCTGTCGCCATGAAATTCGCCGTCGAGCTACTACAAAAAGACATGATCGTTAACGCGATGGAACGTCATGGGTTTAATTGGTCGGCAGCTGCGAGAGAGCTGGAAATGGATAGAGCAAATTTAGTTCGACTGGCAAAGCGTTTAGGGTTGGATGTTAAAAAGCAGATGAGTTGAGTAACCGAAGCTGCTTTTATGAGTTTCAATAACTTAGAAAATTTTTTATTCTGAGTTTTGATTGAATACAAGCGGTTCAAAAAATGAAATCCTAAATGTAATGAAAATTGTTATTAATACTCTTATAAGTTGTTTATTTTAAAAGGGTATATTAAGAAAACTGTTATTTTTATTTAATCTTGCGAAGAATAAATATTGAACTAGGGTTATAGGGCGTCACTCGACATTATTAGGGGGCCCTATGCAGGGTAATAAGCAAGTCATAACAGCGCTAAACCAAGTGCTTACGCTAGAGTTAACATCGATAAACCAGTTTTTTCTACACGCAAGAATGTACAAAAATTGGGGGCTTGAAGAGCTAAACGAGAAAGCATATAAAAAATCTATCAAGGACATGAAGCAAGCAGATGATCTTATCGAGCGCATATTATTCCTTGAAGGGTTACCAAACCTCCAGCATTTAGAAAAGTTACGAATAGGTGAGCATACCGAAGAGATGATGGCGTGCGACTTGGCGTTTCAACTCGATCAGCTTCCGACTTTGCGCGATGCAATTGCGCTGTGTGAACACGAACAGGATTATGTTAGTCGAGAGCTACTAGAAGACATTCTTGAATATGAAGAGGGCTATGTGGATTGGCTCGAAACGCAGCACTTCTTAATCAAAAATACCGGCATTGAAAACTATCTGCAATCGCAGATTGAGGGGTAAGTTATGCAAGGCAATTCTACCGTTATCGACTTACTCAACAAGCAACTTACGCTTGAGCTTTCTTCTATGGATCAATATTTGGCTCATGCCAAAATGTATGAAGATTGGGGACTGGAAAAGCTACACCATAAGTTATCTCACGAATACGAAGAAGAGCTTGATCACGCTAAGCGGATCACGGAGCGCATTTTGTTTTTGGAAGGCACGCCAGATACTGCTTCTCGTGCGCCAATTCACGTCGGTGCTGACGTGAAAGAAATGCTAGAAAATGACTTGGCTGCGGAAATTCTGGTAAAAGATCATTTGAAAAAGGTGATAGCAGTGTGTGAGCAAGCGCAAGATTATGTTACCCGTGAAATGCTCGAAACCCTGCTAGATGACACCGAAATGGATCACATTTATTGGCTTGAACAACATATCAATTTAATCAAATTAATTGGTTTACCAAACTACATTCAGAGCCAACTTGCTAATAGCCCTGAATGATCCCAACCACCGCGCCTACCTTTGGTGCGGTTTCTTTGTGCACCATGAATTGTCTTGGTGATTTATAACGAGCAAGGTATTCGCTATAAAATTAAGCAATCACAATGATTTGAACTAAAGTTTAGTTATGTGTTGAGTTATTAGTAATACGATGAAAATATTATTACTGTTTTTCTGCCTCCTGAGCTCAGTTTGTCTCGCAGCAAACTCCAAGCAAGTGTTTCGTATTTATCATGACGCTGATTATTCTAATTTAAATGAGTCAGCCGAAGCGATAAAAATGGGATTTTTAACCGCATTAGATGAAGTAGATAATCAAATCCAAGGTTATAAGATTGAATTAGTGGCCAAAGACCATCGTGGTAATAGTAATCGTAGCTTGCTTCACTTTAAGCAATTTTTAAAAGACCCGAATGCCTTACTTGTGCTTGGTGGTGTTCATTCTCCTCCTTATATTAAATTTCGTAAATTTATCAATGAGGGTGAAGCGCTGCTGTTGGTTCCTTGGGCCGCTGGTGGACCAATTACAAGATACCCGAGTAAGGGTAATTGGATTTTTAGGCTTTCTGTGGATGACACCAAAGCGGGTAAAGTACTCATCAATTATGCAAAGCAACAAGGTTGTGTTGCACCTCATTTACTCCTTGAGGATACCGCATGGGGGCGCTCTAATTACGACACATTGCTAGCAGAATATAAAACGGCCAAGCCTAACAGCGCGCTGCCCGTATCTTGGTTTAACTGGGCAACACAAGAGAATGAAGCACGGATCATGGTCCATAATATTATTGAAAGTGAGCCGCAATGTATCATTTTTGTTGGCAATGCGATTGAGGGCGCTGAGTTTGTAAAAGCCATGGCAAGTATTGACGAGGCGCAGCGTCTGCCCATTGTTAGTCATTGGGGGGTAACTGCGGGTAACTTTTTTAAAGTGGTTGGGGATAAGCTATCTGCAGATGTCTCATTGGCGGTCCTACAAAGCTGTTTTTCTTTTGAGAATAAACCATTAAGTGCGTTTTCGGCACGGGTATTTAATCGTGCAAAACAGCTTTTCCCGACCGAGTTTGCCAAGCATGGATTTGTTCAAGCAGCTCCCGGATTTATCCATGGCTATGACATTGCTAAGCTTCTTATTGCGGCAACAGAGCAAATAAAACTGACAGATTCGGTCGCGACCAACAGAGCCTTGTTAAAAAGCGCATTTGAGGATTTGCAATCGCCGGTTAACGGTCTAGTAAAAACGTATCAACGGCCTTTTAGTGTCTGGAGTGAAAAAAAAGATTCAGCCCATGAAGCGCTAACCGTGCAAGACTTGTGTATGGGACAGTACCAGTCTAATGGCAGTATTAAACTAGTTTATAGTTACCCGGGGTCGCATTGAAAACTAAATTCACCTTAACGAGTAATCGCGCTTTTTACACCTTTTTAGGGTTAACGGCTATCGTTTCACTTCTGCTCAGTGCACTTTTTGTTGGGCTGAGATCAAATGTCATAGTCGAAGATTTAGTAAGAGAAACGAATGAAACCCAAGCTCAACTCGCAGTTAACAACTTAACTCAGTATCTTGAAAGTCGTAAGCAGATCCTCTCTGACCTTTCTCTACATCCTATTATCGTAAATGGTGCGATGGGCACGGGGCTCTCCGCGGCTAAGTTACGAGACTTTATGCGCAGTTTTCAAATTATAGGTAGAGAAGAAAAGTTAATGGTGATCAATGTATTGGGCGATGTGGTTTACGCAAACTTTGATTCTCATGAAGTGTTAGGCCAAAAACCAAAGTGGCTCGATAAAGTGATCAATGCAGAGCTGGTCAGTGCGATAGATCTCACTCAGATTGGCAACTTGCACTATTTCACAATAGCAGTACCGATTTACTATAACGGCTTTGCTGAGGGAGCACTTATTGGCGAGTTTTCTACAAGTTTAGAGAGTCTGCTGAGCTCCTCATCATCCACATCTTTTCATAGCATTGGTCTAAAAGGCAGGTGGATTAACTTTTCTAACACCCAAAAAGTTGAAACTTACTTTAGTGTAAGCAGTCTCGATGTTGGCTCCACCGATTTAGTATTGGACTATCGTGTAGAGAAAAGTCAGGTCACTGACGAAGTGAAAATATTTGTGTGGGATCTTATTGGTGCTATTGCTTTTGGGCTATTCCTATCATTTGGCTTGCTCTATTTGTTTGGTAAGCAACTTTTGTTAAACCCGTTCAAAAAGCTAGAGGAATCAAGGACAACACTCAAACGCAGTGAAGAGCGATTTAAACTTGCAATATTTGGTAGCGATGATGGTCTTTGGGACTGGGATCTTGAACGGAATGCTGTGTTTTATTCAGACAGATTCAAATCTTTACTAGGCTTTTCGCAAGAGACACAAGCCTTATTCTCTGCGCATATTTCTAGTTTATTTGACCGAGTCCACCCAGAAGACCTCCCCAATTTAGAAAACTCAATTAAGTTTCATATGACAGAAGAAGAGCCTTTTGGTGTCGAGTGCCGAATAAAAACGAGGCAAAACAGCTATCGCTATTTTTGGCTAAAAGGTGCTGCGGCACTTAAAGATGGACAAGCGAAGCGGATAGTTGGTTCACTTTCGGATATTACCGATCAAAAGCTTCACCAAGAAGCGCTGAAAAAGGCCAAGGAACAAAATGACTTACTCGCTCAAGCAATAGAGTGCGCAAATGTCGGCATAACGATAGTTGACGCGACTAAGCCTGAATTACCAATCGTATTCGCGAATAAAACATTTCAACAAATCACCGAATATGGTGATGAAGTACTGGGTAAAAACTGTCGCTTTTTGCAAGGTGAAAATACCCAACAGCAAGCGTTAGTTGAAATCAGGGAAGCAATAATAGCTCACGAATTCGTCAAAGTTGAATTGATCAATTACACCAAATCTGGAAAGGCATTTTGGAATAGTTTGCAGATCTCTCCGGTGTTCAACGAACAAAATCAATTAACGGCATTCGTTGGTATCCAACAGGATATTACCGCCGCTGTTGAGGCGAAAAAGGAACTAGAACAAGCGAAGCAAGCGGCGGAGCAGGGCGCGCAAGCTAAAAGCGAGTTTTTAGCGTCAATGAGTCATGAGATCCGCACACCAATGAATGGTGTGATAGGCATGTTAAGTCTGCTAGAAGATGAGCACCTAACACAAGCTCAATTACATAAAGTGAGTCTTGCAATGGGCAGTGCCAAGTCATTATTAAATCTCATCAACGATATTTTAGATTTTTCTAAAATTGAAGCGGGTAAGCTTGAGCTTGAGTCACTAGATTTCGATATTAGGGCATTGCTTGGCGAACTGATTGAATCCGTTGCGTTGCAAGCACAGAAAAAGGGACTTGAACTTATTCTAGATGTTACCCAACTTGAAAAGCCATTGGTGCAGGGGGATCCGAGCCGGATTCGACAAATCATCACCAATCTAATTAGTAACGCAATCAAGTTTACCGAGCAAGGCGAGATCATCATCCGGGCTTGGTTCAGTGAGGTAGACAATAAACTGAGATTTCATTGCTCAGTTGAAGATACCGGCATAGGGATACCAGAAGACAAAGCGGATAGACTTTTTGCTAAATTCTCTCAAGTTGATGCCTCTACTACTAGAAAGTATGGGGGAACCGGGTTGGGGCTGGCTATTGTCAGGCAACTCTGTGAATTAATGGATGGTGATATCACCGTGAGCAGTCGGTTTGGGCATGGTAGTCAATTTGAATTTTTCGTGACTTTGATCCATGGTGACAATACTCAATTCGAAGCTGCAAAAGTTGATTTGCAAGGGATCAAAATACTCCTAGTTGACGATAATCTCTGCGCCTTGACGAGTTTGGAATCTCAATTGAGGCATTGGGGGGCGGATGTGTATAAAGCCAGCTCTGGAATACAAGCACTATCTCTGTGTGAAGCTGAATACCAACGTGATAAAAATGTGTTTGATATCGCCTTATTGGATATGACGCTTAGAGGCATGTCGGGTGAGCAACTCGGTGCTGCACTAAAAAATGATAAGCGATTCAAAGCAATAAAGCTTATCATGATGACGCAAATGGGTACCAAGGGGGATGGCCAGTTTTACGCGGAGCGTGGCTATTCAGGCTATTTTCCAAAGCCCGTGACAACCAAAGACCTTTTTGATGCGTTAACCATTTTAGCTGAAGATGGCAAGGCGTTGGCGAATGCGAAACCACTGGTTACGAGTCACTATCTGAAACTGGTAAGAAAGGCGAACGAAACCGAATTTACGTGGCCAAAACCTTGTCGTATTCTACTGGTTGAGGATAACAAGGTGAACCAAGTTGTCGCATTAAGTATGCTCAAAAAATTGGGGATAACCCATATTGAAGTTGCCGAAAACGGACTGCTTGCTATTGAGCTGCTCAAGTCACATCAAGATGAATGTCAATTTGAGCTAATTTTAATGGATTGTCAGATGCCAGAAATGGATGGCTATCGGACTACCGAGTTAATCCGAGAGGGAGCCGCAGGTGAGAGTTATCAAGGAGTAAAAATACTAGCCATGACAGCCAATGCAATGTCCGGTGATAGGGAAAAGTGTCTAAATGCAGGCATGAATGACTATCTCACAAAACCCATTTCGGAAGAGCCACTGAGCGAGAAACTACAATATTGGCTATACAAAAGCGAATACGCTTCCTCAGACGATACAGAAGAAACGACTTAAGGGGGTAACTGAAGCAAATTGGCAATATTTCCTATTTATGATAATCTGCACTGTATATAAAAACAGTTGTCAGACTTTGTGTTGAGAAAAGAATTACCCGCCAAATATTACTTAAGCCACTTTAGTGAGCTTAGCGATTATTTACTTAAAGTATGTCAACCGCTATTAAGTAGTGCTCAGCGTGAGCTGCTGGCTGAACTACACCGCTTGCCTGAAGATGAATTGTGTTTGTTGGTGCGGTTTATTTCCCGCAAAACACCTTTTCTGGATATCAATTCACTGCGCTACGAAGAGATCAATAATATTTGTGAAGTCGCGTTTTCATTAAAAGCAAAGGGATTACTTCGTCAGGTACAACAAGACGACTTTCAAGCTCTGCTGCATTGCTTAACTAAACCATGTTTAATTGAACTTGCCGAGCGAGAGAATTTAACTACACTGCCAAATAAATCGGCAAAAAAATCGCTCTGGGTAGCGCATATCAATCAATCTGTCTGCGTTGAACATCTAAATGCACAAGAATACCTATCCCAGTATCTCACGCTCTCATTTCAAGCCGATATCGACTACTTTCTATTTTTGTACTTTGGCAAGGTAGGCTTTAGCTTAGCGCAATTTTCGATGCGAGATCTTGGTGTAATGAATACCAGGAGCGCTGACGCCGCTTACCATGCACATTTTGAACAAAAAGCAGAAGCCGTGAGCGCGTTTTATTATGCAAATGCACTCAGTGAGCTCAAAAACGCCCCTGAAGATGAGTTAGTACAGCGTGCTAGGCAGGCCGCAGCGCAACAATTGCCTGAGGTCGATGGGCAATATGCAGTGATTGCACATGCAAAGTACCTGTTAACGCTTGCCAGAAAGTTAGGTCCTGAATTTTCCCATTTTAAAACCTTACTGGGTATGAGTGAGCACCCTCAAGCGTGTGAGATGTTGATACGACATAATTATAAGCAAGGTGAAGTTGAGCTGGTGCGAGAGCAATTAGAGCGCATATTACAGGGGGAAAGTGATGAAACATTGATGATCTTCGCGGAAGACTTTTATCAGCGTAAATTTAACCAAAAACGCACTTCTGTACTTACGGATATGCTAAGAAAAAGTCAACCTGCAATCCAAATTGATGAGGCTTTTAAGGGACAAACAGAGGCTGGCGTCATTGCTTATTATAAACGTCATGACATTGAGGCCTATCATGTTGAAAATGAAATTTGGCTGGCCTTATTTGGATTGACCTTTTGGCAAGAACTGTTTTATCACCCAAAAAGTATCGTAGCGAATGGGTTTTCTAGAACTCCACTGGCATTAAAAGAAAATCGCTTTTACAGCGAATTTGAGGAAGAGATTGAATGTCGCTTAGCGAATTTTACAGATACTTCTGCTTGGATGAACTGGCTTCTACGCCAGATGAGCGAACATTACGGAGAACCCAATCGGTTGTTTATTTGGCACGATAAGATGCTCGACTCAATAAAAATATTATTGTCTAACTTGTCAATTGAGGATGTCAAATCTGTTTTAAGGCTAATGTGTCGTGATTTTCATCTGATGAAATCTGGTTTTCCCGATCTGATGATAGTCGACAAAAAAGCGGGTTTAAGGTTTGAAGAAATCAAGGCACCTGGAGATAGTCTTAGCCGAAGTCAGCTAGTTAACATTTCTAAACTCTTGCAATGCAATATTCCCACGCGACTGCAAACCGTTGAATGGCATATTTGCAAAGAGCAACCTTATGTCGTTGTTGATATTGAAACCACCGGTGGCAATAAAGAGTTTGATCGCATTACCGAGGTAGCCATGGTAAAAGTCGTTAACGGCGAGGTTGTTGCTAAATGGCAATCACTTGTTAATCCGATGCGTCGTATCCCACAAAAAATCACTGAACTGACAGGGATCACTCAAGCAATGGTAAGTGATGCTCCGAGTTTTTTTGAAATTTTGGAGCAAGTTGAGCTGTTTAGCCAAGGTGCTATTTTTGTCGCGCACAATGTGAACTTTGATTATGGCTTTATTCGGCAGGAATTTGCTCGAGTCGGCCGAGAGTTTACTCGTGCGAAGTTATGTACTGTGCAGTTAGGCCGAAAGTTCGTGCCGGGCCTGCGCTCTTATGCGCTCGGAGCGTTTTGCCAAGCGATGAATGTATCCTTGGTTAATCATCACCGAGCGATGGATGATGCTTATGCTACCGCTGAAATTTTCATTAAAATCAATGCAATAAGACAGGAAAGGTAGCATGTCAGCGGTTCGTTTAATGCATCAGCAGATGGGTCTATTTTGGGGGGCTGGCGTGTGGTTAGGGACACTTTGCGTATCTAAGCTACCTTGGCAAGCGGTTATTTCTGCAGTGGTGTTGTTGGTGATCAATGTATTTATATTTGCACTTTTTTGGTGGGATAAGCGCGCTTCAACGCTTGCTCAATCGCGTATTCCTGAGCGTAATTTACTACTGTGTGGGTTACTTGGGCTCAATATTATCACACCAGTGGCAATGTATATGCTCAGGCATAAAACCATCAAACCGAGCTTTAATTTTAAGCTGTTGATGGTGCTCATAATGCAGACTATTGTATTCGGTATGCTGTTTATTTGGTTATTTATATAGGCCCTAATACGCTAATAGAATTTTTTATTGATAAATTTTCTTTGTTGACTAATTATCAGTAGGATAATTGGTATCAATGAGAGAACAATAATGAACAAACTAGAGACGTTATTAAGTCAGTATGCCATGTATCATCGCAGCAAAAGAAACATTCTGACTCACTTTTTTGGGATCCCGTTAATTGTCATTGCTGTTGTGGGTATGACTTTTATCCCGTTATTCGATGTATCAGGAGTGACCATCACGCTTGCCGCGCTGATAGGGGTAGTTTTATGTGGCTATTACCTGATGTTATCCCCCATTCTCGGGCTCATGATGAGCGCCATCATACTGGCTTTTTATTTCCTTGTTCAAACGCTGAACCCACTCATTGTTAATGCAGGAATATTGACCGTATTGTTTTGGGCTGGTGTTTTTTTTGTAGGTTGGGTGTTGCAGTTTATAGGGCATTATTTCGAAGGAAAAAAGCCTGCGTTTGTCGATGACTTGATTGGTTTAGCAATTGGACCACTGTTTGTGCTTGTGGAGCTTTTATTCGTATTAGGACTATGTAAAAAGCTCGAAAACAAAATAGTGAATAATGCTGGAGAGTATAAAGCATAGGCAAATAGTTGGGCTGAAATGTGATTTCTGCCCAACTAACAATATCGCTTAAGTTGTCATGCGTGTTTCTAATTTAGAGCCTTTTATTATCGTGATATCTTGGCAATTTAATCTTACTCGGCCACAGCGGGTTTCCAATAAAAAGGTTGCTTCCGGGTAATCTTCGCCACCGGAATCGACAAATTGCTTGCGTGCGCGGTGAACCATAATGTTCATATGGTTTGTTTGTACGCCGAGTGCTTTTGCTAAGTCATCGCGGTAAACCCAACCTTGAACATCCGATTCAAGGCCTGCATCTTTATCTTGGATCCGAGTTCTGGCAAGCAGCAACAGTAAGTAGTGATGACTTCTGACGCCTAAATCTAGGTGTTTATCGTCAACACTTAGTGTTAGCTGAGTATCTTCTTCGTCTTGACTTACATTGAACTCTAATGCCATTGGCTTGGCAGCTTTTTGGCATTCAAGGTGTTTAGTTACCGCGATTGTCGTGGCAGAAAAAAACATCCATTGGTCGTTCATCAGCGATACAATACTGCCATCTATTAAGGCTTGTCGATCTGAGGTATTTAGATCTTCTAAAAACCAATAGTTGAGCAATTTATCATAGTAAATGATGTGTTTAGGGTCATCTTCACTAGGAAGTAGAAGTTGATTCGTTACTTCTACTACTTTTTGGTTGTTTGACTGAGAAACTAAATATTGACACTCTGTTTGCAAGTTCGCCGCTACAAACGAGTTTTGACCAGGTGCTGCAAAATCAATCTTATCATTTTCGAATAGCTGATACGGCAGGTTCTTGTCGAGCTTTTTATCGTTTATCCAGATGCCGTTTGTACTTACATCTCTAATAAACCATTTGTTTTCATTGAGTTCGATAATGGCGTGATGTCGCGACACTCCCGGCTTGTCTATCAAGGTATCTACACTATATTTATAGCGGCCTACCGTATGATAGCTTTTAAGATAGACTCGTTCGAGTTTCTGTTCGTCGATTAAATAAGCCATAGTTAGTTCCGTATAACTTTGATGAAAATTACATGCTTATACAAAATAGATATCACAATTCAGCAAGGCGTAAATTTCATCTATATCAATGTATAAGTGCCGTGAAGCATACAATTTTATTTCCTTCTACTCAATGATAAAGACCCACGAGGTGGGTCTCGTTGAGGGAAGAATTCACCAGTACTTACGTACCGGCTTGGTCTAATTTGGAATTACAGTTTTTCTAGTTTGACGCAGAATCCCAAAGCTTAAACCAATTGTTTGATATTAGGGTGATAAATCCTAGCAAACATCTTCAGTCTAATTCGTTTACTTTAATTTAGCTATTACACGGCATTACACTGAGATTACAGGAGTTTTAGACTTCATTGACTTGAATATATTCACGGTATAAACCATATTTTAATTAGAGAGGTGTGAGATTAGATCTCATGTGCTCGAGCTTCGTAACCTCTCTTACTTTTCCAGTTACCAAAAATAATTTTTTACTGCCTTTACACTGGTTGTTCTTTTTATCTTTAGTTGTGGATTGTTAACCACAACATAAAAACCAGACTTTCGAAGGGCTTTATAAAAGCAGGAGTATAAAATGGGCCAATACAAAGCGTTAAAAACCGTTAAGTTGGAAGGGGTATTTCAGCTTTGTGATCACTTCGATTCAGAACCTTTAAATATGGACAGTAGCGCGGTTAAGGTAGTGACTGACTTTACTCGCAGGCAGCCTCAAGTGATAGCAAAAGACGTCGATATTGATCATGCTTTATACATGATGAAAAATGGCCATGTGCGCTCAAAGCTCGTTGTTGACGAAGATGATAATTTCTTGGGAGTGGTAAATTGTCGTGACCTCACCGGCAGAAAGGTCTTAAGTGTTGCACAAAGAAAACAGGTGTCGAGAGAAGATGTGTGCGTTGAAGATGTGATGGTGAGTAAAGAAGAGCTATATGCTGTTCCCTATGAAATGGTTGCCAAAAGTACGATAGGAGATGTGCTTGAAACATTACAGAGTTTAGGATTGCAGCACGTTTTATTGGTTGGTCCGGAAGGGCTCCGGGGTATGATCTCTGCTAGTGATATCGCAAGAGCATTGCATATTCCAGTGAGTATTTTGCAAAAGCCGACTTCATTTAAAGAAATCTTTGGGGTGGTTAGCGGTAAGGAAGACTTAGCGAATTAGGTTTTATTATAACGGGACGAGTTGTTTTCATCGGAAAAGTTTAACGCTGCACAATATGACAATTTGGTAGGCTCTTTTCATTCTCCTAGGTGTGGTTTAACAAACCACACCTTCTTAAATCTTATAGGCTCTCGCTTTGTAAGTACTTAATGGCCCCTCTAATTGCTGCCACTTGACCCGCGATACAGTTTTCTGGTGTTGCGTTTTGACCATCAGGATAAACTTCAGTTGTTGTTACAAAAGCGGCATTTGTCATACCCATACATAAACCGAGCGCAGTGCCATCATAATTAATTACACCGTGCTGCTCTAAATCAACACCGATTAACTGCCCATGGTCATCTGCATCAGCAATTTGCGTTACCGCAGCCACTTCTTCGATAATGCGTTTTTGAAATTTAGCTTCCGGTTTTTGAGTATGTCCAACTAAATAGAAACCGTCAGGAATGTTCCAATTGTGATTCTCTTTACCATCTCTTGCTGCCAATGCAGGGCGGAATTCAGAATTATCAGAATCTGTGGTTTCGTGTAAATCAACATGACACAGAATATCTGCTGCTTTCTTGTCGACAAAGTTAATTGCCAATCGAGACTCAGGCGCTGGGCTATCTGCATAAAAAGAGCGGTTAGGATCAATGGCTTGTGGATTCCAGCGGTTTATCGTTTCATAGCCCCAAGGGCTCAAGCAAGGCAAGATAATGAAATTATAAGCCTGTTCATATTGTTGCGCTTCTGATTTTGCAAAAGCGAGCGCTCCATGTACACCGCTTGTTTCATAACCATGCACGCCACCGGTAACGAGTATGGTTGGTTTGTTTTGCTGCCAGTTTTTTGTTGTTAATGCATATAGAGAATAAGTTTGATTTGGGTAGTCAAGCTGACCATACTCGGTGACGTCAAAAACGTGTTTGAGCGTTTCTATTTGAGTTATGACCTCTTCAGAGTATGAGCGTTTGATCGATTGGCTTTCTAACCACACTGTTTTTTCTTTGGAAGTCCAAGGTACGCCGGGCGTACCTATCGCATATTGTCTTTGCATAATAACCTCGTTATGAATTTAGGTTATCTTACTCAATGCCTCGTTTTGAAAGCAAATTTATAAGGTCTACTACACACCAATAAACTTGGGATTAAATATATCCCAGTAGTTTAAGGCTTTGCTGTTGCGCAAGGTTGGGTTTGAAAGACCAAATTCTTAGTACACCGCTTGTCAGATAAAGCTTGGTATAACTAAACCAAAGTAATCGTTCCACCGAGATTTTTTCCACTTCTTCTGCTGGAATATAGTGCTTTTGGCCTAACAGGCTGTGATAAACCACGCCTTGATTGCAGATGATTACTCGGCTTTGACCACTGAATATTGCCCATAACCCTGTAACAATATAAAACATGATTGCTGCAGATAGCGTTAATTGGACAAAAGAAACCATGCTAATTCTTTCTGACACGATTAAGGCATCTAGAACAAGCAAGGTAAACGCTATAATAGAAAGGGAAATGAAAAATGATAAGTTCATTCCTAGTTTTAACTCTTTCATTGTTGTTCCTATTTTTCTTTGATTGATTCTGAGAGTGTGCAAATTATTTCAACAAAATGAATCAATTGTGGAGGTAATGATCTTTTCTTACTAAATCAAACTTTATAATTGATATTTTCTCTTAGGGCTGCTTCTTTAGTCGTATGTATTAGTGGTGTTGCTTTGCAGGGATAACGCTTTTTAGCGGTAGAGGTAATAAAGTTGGCAGTATTTGGGAATTTTTTAATTGTGAAAAGTGAAATGTAATAAGTGGAGCCTTCTTATTTTTTCGACTTTTTTACGGCCTACGGGATGTGGCGTAATTGAACTTGCACTTTTTTAATATGACAAATGGAAAAAGTTAGCATATGTTTAAATCTTAGCGTTTTTTGTTCCGTCTTGAAATATCTGTGAGCTTGTCTTGCAGAAAAGGGTTAAGGAAGAATTATGAAATTTGAACAGCTACTCAATCACTTTGACACAGGTATTTGTGTCGATCAGATGCAAAAAGAAGCCCTAATTGATATCGCATTACTATTTATTGGTGTTGATGGGGTCATCAGTGAAAGTGAAAAACATGTTGTGAGAAAGTGGGCAAAAAGTCTTCAGTGGAACTCTGCAATCGCATTAGACGATTACATCGAAGATAGCCTTTCAAAATCTGTTGTTGCGATAAAAAATAATGACATTGAAGCTTATGTGCAACACCGCATGAATAACATTATCGATGAGCCGATGCGTAAACTTGCGAAAGACTTAGCCGTGCGTGTTATTGAAGCCGATGGCAATGTGAAACAGGCAGAAAAGGACGCACTCGCCATTCTTGAGGCTGAGCTATAATACTGTCTTTGGCAGCTAGGTCAGTGGACCCAAGGTATCCAATTAAATACTGAGGTCCACTGATGTCTAAGCGTCTTTTTGGCTCTGAACTACGTAAATAATAAGTTGTGGTCTATTTGGTTTTCTCATGTTTGAGAAAATTGCTGTATTAGGCGTGTTTGCTGCTCAATTTGACTTAGTAATTCTTGACTTAAAGTAAAAGATTTCTCGCCATGTTCTGTGCCTCTCTCTGCGAGCGTAGTCACGCTGTCAACGTTTATGCTTATTTGTTTTACCACACAACTTTGTTGTTCAATGGCGGCGGCAACACTGCGATTTAAATCGGCTAAATGCATGACATGACTTTGAATGGTATCAAGGCTTGAACCGTTATTCTTTGCAAGGTCAACACTTTGATTTGATAGACTATTACTTTTTTGCACTGAATCAACAGCAGAGCTGGAAATATCATTTAGTTCTTTAAGTAATTGCGTGATTTCTTCTGTGGAAGTTTGTGTGCGCTGTGCAAGCGTGCGAACTTCATCTGCTACAACTGAGAATCCCCGGCCATGATCGCCCGCTCGGGCGGCTTCAATTGCCGCATTTAGCGCAAGCAAGTTGGTTTGATCGGCAATAGAGTTGATAACACTAAGAATATTTTGAATGCGGTCATTTCCCGATACTAAGCGATTTACGGCATTGTTCACTTCCATTAAATGCTCATCAAGATAGTGAATAGAATCGATAACGTCTTTTACTGCGGCTTTACCAAGCCCAGCTTGGTGCTCTGAATTATTGGCTGCATCTGCAGCATGGTTTACGTTTTCTGAGAGCTCATCAATCGTTTGCGAAAACTCGTCCATGCAAACAACCATTTCTTTTGCCTCGCTTGTTTGCTGTTTTAGTAACTCGGCAACGAATTGACCGCTTTGTGTGGTAAGTTTTGCATTTTCACTTACTCGAACAGATACATCGTTCACTCTGCCTACTACCGCAGAAATTTTCGCCTTTTGCATTTCTAATGCCAGTGTAATATCGGCAACTCTGTCTCGAGATTGACCGTATATCACAGACATTAAATCATTATCAAAAATCGTTTTGGCTTGTGTGAGCAAAGCTTTATATTTAGAGCGAAAACGTGCGGTTAACGCAATCGTGATGCATAACAGAGTCAATGGTAGCAGGGTAAACCAATGATTGTTTAATAGAGGGGCTAGAGGCAAAGTTATCGCGACGAAAAGCAATAACATAAATGAGAGGCAAGTGCTGTCATAGCGACTCGTTTTTTGTTGGCTATCAAGAGTGCGATAAGCATTTTCTGCGCGTTTGATTACTTCGGAAGAAGGGCAAGTTCTTACAGATTGGTATTCAACTATGTTGCCTCGCTCGTCTTTAATTGGAGTGACGAAAGCGTTTACCCAATAGTAATCCCCATTTTTTGTTAAGTTTTTAACAGGTCCCATCCAAGATTGGCCGTTTTGAATGGTAGACCACATATTTCTAAATGCCGCTTTTGGCATATCCTGATTGCGCACTAAGTTGTGCGGCTGACCAAGCATTTCTTCAATGCTAAAACCCGCGATGTCACAAAATGACTGATTTGCGTATGTAATTCGACTGTCCAGATCCGTTGTTGAAAGCAATACACTGTGCTTGCCTAACTTTATTTCCCTACCCATTATTTTTGACATTTGTTTTTTATCTCGGTAGCTAAAGACAAGGCGAAATATAAATCTAAGACTTTATAGTCAGAAGGTTTTTTTAACCAAACCGTAGTTTAATAAAAGGTTTGCTGACCAAGATCAGGTTTATCCATGGTTACCTTAACCGAGATTAATTTGATTGTGATACATCAATAAATTCAACCCGTTTTCATGTTATTGAGTGTAATTAAAGGTGGTATGGAATTCGCTTCAGTTACAATCATTAAGCTGAAATTGCACTAATGTCGGCAGATTTTTCTTAGTTGATTTACTCAGTCGGTAATTTCTACTTATGTTTGTAATAAAATAGGGGGAGCCACCAGTGAAAAATGCGACACTTTTCCGAATGCATACCTCATCGCACATTTGCCCTTTTGGTCTCAGAGCTAGGGATTTGCTTTCACGAGAGGGTTTTTGTGTAGACGACAATGTGCTCAAATCAAGGGAACAGACGGATGAATTTAAAGCCACTCATAACGTTGACACTACGCCACAAATATTTATCAACGATCGACACATTGGTGGTTATGAAGCGCTACGCCGATATCTAGGCAAGCCGTCACATAAGGAAAAGAAAAATGTATACTGGCCAGTACTTTCGATATTTTTAGTCGCGCTGCTGGTCACATTCGCGACACAATTTCCTGTCGATAATCTTGTAGAATGGATAAAGCCTTTTATTGGGTTTTCTATGCTGTTACTCGCGGTACAAAAGATACGGGATGTTCATAGCTTTACAAACTCCTTTATCACTTACGACTTGTTAGCGATGCGTCATCTAAAATACGCGTATGCTTACCCTTACTTAGAGTTATATGCCGGCGTTTGTATGCTAACAACTTTGCCTGCCATTTATTATGCACCAGTGGCAATATTCATAGGGCTTATAGGTGCAATCTCGGTGTTCAAGGCCGTATACATTGATAAAAGAGCGCTCAAATGTGCATGCGTTGGTGGTGACACTGATGTGCCTTTAGGTTTTATATCACTAACTGAAAATGTGGTTATGTTTAGCGCTGGGGCACTTATGTTGTACAGCTATTTTTGATTTATCCTGAGGCTCGGATTAGATATGAGCTGGTTGATTACTTTTAAAACTTCCGTAAATTAGCAGGCAGCATAGTGCTACCTGCCAAACTTTAAGAGAAGAAACCAGTGACTAGTGGCTTATGGCTTTCAACCATTTTTTGACCGTTACACCAAACGCTATGTGGCGTTAGCGTGTTTGCGTCGAGCAAAACAAGGTCGGCGTCCCTACCGACAGAGATCTCACCTTTATTTAATCCTAAAATCCTCGCTGGATTGGACGTAATAGATTGCAGAGCTAAGTCAAGCGGCACATTAAATTGCTGCACCGCTTGCTGGAACGCCCCAAGCAGCGAAGACTCTGAACCCACTTCAAATCCAACTAAATGATTTTGTTCATTATAAATTGGCAAGCTCGCATGTCCGTCGGAGCTCATGGTTAGTTGCTGTGCGTTCACGCCTTTGTCTAAGCAATATGCCAATGCCTCGGCTGCTGCTAACTCACCATTGGCTAAGTCGTACTCGGTGGTGCTAGTGGTAAAGTCGATGGTTCCGCCAGCTTTGCAAAATGCAACCCCCGCAGTTAGCAATTCGGCATTTCGGTTCATATGAGTTGGATAAAACTGACTGAGCGGTATTTCACTAGACAGTGCTACTTCATGGAGAAGCTGTAAGTGCTCAACACCTGTTCCAACGTGAATGGAAACGGTACCACGTTTGCCACTCAATAGGCCCGCAGTTCTTGCTTCTGCTGCAATGGTCGTAAGCTCTTTTACCGAAGGCTGCGTACCTCGATGATCGGCGATTGCAACTTCCCCAACACCGATGATTTCGTCGATATACATAATGTCGTGACGGATACTGTGACCAAGTGTTTTTATTGGCAAGTGGTAAGAGCCAGTATGGCAAAAGGCGTTCAACCCCTCTTGTTTTAACCCTTTCGCTTTAGCAACTAAATCGGTATGTGTTCGGCTGACATCATCGGTGCCAAGTGCGCCAATGACAGTCGTGATCCCATATAGCGTTGCATCAGTGAGGTTCATTTGCGGGGTACGGCTCGCAAAGCCACCCCCGCCCCCCCCCCCCCCGCCACTAAAATGCACCAAAGAGTCGACAAATCCGGGGGCTAATATAAATCCCTGTCCGTCAACGATAGCGAACTCCAAGTTGCTGTTTATTTCGATATCCTCCTCGATTGCGAGGATTGTTTTCCCAGCAAAAAGGACATCACGTTTTCCGAGCTTTTTAGGCGTAAAAAGCTCAACATTTTTAATAAGTGTTAGCATAAATTTATTGGTAATTTGTTAAGTGAGCAAATATGGTGACCACACTTGCTAATGTGAAAAGAAGTAACATAAAGCGCCAAATAAACTGCACCCAATCGTTCCAAGAAAGTTTAACAACCCCTAAGCAGCCAATTAAGCTTGCTGAGGTTGGGATAATGATGTTGCTCAGTCCATCTCCTAGCTGAAAAGCCAGTACAGAAGTTTGCCGAGAAACACCAATTAAGTCTGAAAGAGGTGCCATAATGGGCATAGTAATAGCTGCTTGTCCGGAGCCCGAAGAAACAAAGAAGTTGAATAAAGATTGGAATACATACATAAACCAAGCTGCCAACGCATCAGGGACTTGGGTTATTAAGGTAGCCGCATAATAAAGCACAGTATTTAAGATTGAAGGTGTTTGGAGATCGCTCCCGCCTAGTAATAGTACAAGCCCCTTGGCGAGACCAACTAGCAAAGCTGCAGGCAGCAGATCTGCGCTTCCTGCTTTAAATGCTGCCACTGATTGGCTAATAGACTGGCGTCCTCCCAATTTAGCTATTAGGGCGATGACCAGCCCCAGCACAAAAAACTGAGTGGCAAGTTCGGGGATGTAGTATCCTTTTGCAGTCACACCGTAAATGACCCAAATAATTACCATGAAAAATGCAAGCAATAACGCCTTATCAACAAGCTGTAGCTCTGAGGGCGAAGTACTTGCAATGATATCCTCACGCTTTTTTCGTATTTTCGCAGCGTAGCGCACCGTAAAAACCAGTCCAACGAATGTGAATAGGGTGGTGAGAGCAACCCTAAACTCTGCGCCTGAGAATACCGGTAACTGAGCGATACTTTGTGCTATGGCAATGCTAAAAGGGTTCATGGGGGAAGTAGCAAACCCGATTTGCGTTGCAACATAAGTCACAAGCACGGTAACATGGGCGTTATAGCCAAGCCTCATCATGATAGGGTAAAGCACAATACAAAATGCGATAGCCTCTTCACCCATGCCGAATATGGCACCACCCAAAGCAAAGGTGATGAACAGACTAGGGATAAATAGCCAATCAATCCTTTGTGTAGAATTGATCAGCGCCATAATGCCATTGTCTATTGCTTTGGTCTGCATTAACACGCCAAATGCACCACCTGTTATTAGGATAAAAGCGATAACCCCAATAGCGGCTCCATTTCTGTCTCCACTCACGAGCCCCTCAAATAGTACGTTGAACAATCCTGCTTCACCTTGAGTGGCAAACAAAGGTAAAGGTGCAGGTGTTTGTGCTTGTGAAAACTGTGAAAGTGCAACGGTATCATTAGCACTTGTTAGCTCGAACGAGCCGGGCAAAATAAAGTGTGACACCGCATAGCACAGCCCTGCGATCACCAGCAAAATAACGAATGCGTCAGGCATTTTTATAGTTTTTCGCATATAAAAAACGAAAATGGGGTTACCCCCATTTCTCCATTAGAACTGGTAAGTTAATCCGAGAGTATAGCTAGTGCCTAACGCATTGTGATTGATTGAGTCGAAGCCTCGCGATGAGCCATAAACCACAGGAGGCTTTTTATCGAAAAGATTATCAATACTGAGCCTTACTTTTAGGTGCGCTGAGAACTCATAACCCGCACTAACATCAACCACTGTCCAGCTATCAACTTCTCGTTTCCCTTCGCTATCGAGTTGCCCAAGTTCAGCTAATTCGTCGATTTCTCGACCACGTAACCCTTCGATGTCGTCCTCATAACTGTCAGTATAGTTTGCACCCAGCGAGACATAAAAATTATCAGCGTTATAAGTCACTGAAACTCTGCCTATATTTTCAGGGTATCTAAAGGTACCAACAAGTTCTTCACTCTGATCAGAACCTGGTTTATTGCGTTCGTATTCGAGGTAATGAGTTGCATCCAGTTTCACGGTTAAGTCAGCGTTATCTAATCTAAATCTATGATTAAATTTAATGTCCAACCCAGCAATATCTTGGCTACCTGTGTTCTCTAATTGAATAACATGATCGCGATATAGCTGTAGGCTTTGAGCGCGAGGGTCAAATTCATCGATATAAGCCGCCAAAATTTCGCTTAGATCAGCGCTGCTTTGATCTATGCTCAAACCTTGCGTATCGGTTACGCTACAAACATCTTCATCATACGAAATGCCCATCTGACCATCAGGCACAAGACCACAATGACGCAACGACGGATCTGTAATTGCACGACTGAGTACAGCGGTCATATTTGTATCAATAACGTCGGTATATTCAAATTGCCAGTAATCAATCGCGATAGTGGTATCTCGAGTTGGGCTCCAAGCTAAACCTAGAGAAATAGATTCAGACTCTTCGGCATTAAGTTGGCTGTTACCAAGCTCTAAGGAGTTAACCGTAACTTGCGTGCCATCACCCTCACAATACAGATCGGCGACAGCTTGATTCGCGCCGCAATCGAAGGTTGAAGTCGTTGTTCTCAGCTTTACCCCTGCCTGCGTTAAAGACGGTGCTCTAAAAGAAGTAGACCAACCGGCTCGTAACATTAGGGCATCAGTAGGGCGATAGCTTATGCCGATTTTTGGATTAAAAGTTGAGCCAAAGTCGTCAAAGTGGTCATATCGTCCAGCCACCTGCATTTCTACTGTTTCTGTTACTGGAATGTATAGCTCTACAAATGCACCTAGCTGCGTTCTTTTTGCGTCCGCGATGCTAGAGCCATAACCAAATACATCAACTAAGTAATCGTTGGCAGCGTCTGCAACCGCATCATTTGAAGGGGTGTCCGACAGCTCTTCTTTTCGTGCTTCGACACCAAACGAGGACTGTACCGCGATATCTTGCCAAGAAAAGAGCTCACCCGATACAGTAAAATCCCAGCTGTAAATACGGCTTGTACCTTCTCGGGTTGGGCGTGCTTTGGTAAGTGCAAGTGTTGCATCGTTAGTGGCATTGCCTGCTAAGAATGGGTTATAAAAGTCGAGAAGGTTACTATTAGCACAGCTTAACTGGCCGTCGTTAATGCTGGCAATGTTCCCATCACCACATAGCTCCCCGGCCAAAGCGGCATGAAACTTATAACGATTGTATACCCCATCGGTGGCCACCTGATCTGATTTAGATTCAGAGAACATAATCCCAGATACCCAATCCCATTCGCCTAGCAGCCCTTCTAGGCTCGAAACCAATCGCATATTTTGGCTTTCGACTTCAATGGTGCGGGGTGAGGTAAAGCGAGCATCAAACTGAAACCCCCATTGCTCCTGTCCAAGTTGTGTGTCGAATGGGTCGATGTAAAGTGAATCAAGTAGCGAGTTGTTACCGCTTGCGTCGCTATAAATGAAGAGGGCATCCTCTCTCACCCATGGACCTTCACTGTCATCAATCTGATTGATTGCGGCTGGGGCTGAATAAGCGGTTGATTTTGTTTTACTGATAAAAAATTCAGTTTTCCAAGTTAACTCGCCAACCTGCTGATTGAACATTGCACCACCAGACATACTCTCAAATGGTGTGCTTAGGACATCATCTTGATTACCATAGTAAGCACAGATCTGCTCCCCATACTCAGTGGTGACCAGCTGGCTCATACAGCCAGGTGCTGGAAGTTCATTACCGTCGCGACTGCTGTAATAATAAATATTAGGCGTATTGTTGAGTTTAGGAAGATAAGAATATCCGTTAACTAAGTTGGGTGTTGCTAAGAAGTCTCTATCTGTTGCGTTAAATTGGTTTCGGTCGTAAAAATCTGCAAACAACATCAGGCTGCCATTACCAACTTCAGTTCCCCAAATTAGATTGACTTGTGTTTTGCCCTCATCAGAGCTTTCAAGACTGTTACCATAGCTAACCTCAAGTTCTGCACCATCGTAATTGTCTTTAAGAATATAGTTAATCACACCCGCAACGGCGTCGGCTCCATAGATTGCGGATGCCCCAGTCGCTAGGATCTCAACTCGTTCGATAGCCGCCAAAGGGATGGCGTTTACATCTACAAAGTTTTGTGTGCCCGCCGCAAAAGAGCTTGGCGCGACACGACGACCATTGATCAAGGTTAACGTCGCTGAAGGACCCATACCTCGTAAACTGGCTGCTGCTTGCCCCGCGGGTGTTGAGGTTGACGTACTGCCACTTTCGCTTGTTGAGAATGTGCCAGAGCCACCTTTTAATTGAGGAAGGTCTTGAAGTAACTCGAAAATTGAGGAAGCACCTGAGCGGTCTATATCTTCTGAGCTCAAGATAGTAATGGGCTGTGTACCCTCTAAATCAACGCCTTTTATGCGAGAGCCCGTGACCTCAATTCTTTCAACGGCTTTTACGTTTTGATCTGTTTGTTCTTCTGCATGAGTATTAAAACTTGAAGCAGCCAAGGCTGCTGAAATTGCTACGAATAGTTTGTTGTACATTACTTCACCTACTTTCTGTTGATGAGCGGCTTGGTACAGGCGAATGGCGTTGCTGTAGAATTTATTTGTTGTGTTTATTGCTCTACCGCATTGAAACTTCGCAATCGTCTGTGCTTAAAAAGCGTTAAAAACAATAGGTCAGTTTCAATTGGACAGATAAAAACCACGCCACTACGAAAAATAATCGCGATAGTACGCCTTAAGTCAGCCGTTTAATTTTTATAGAAATCAAGAGGTGGGGTTGCAATTAATAGACAACGCCACGGCTTTACACCGTGTGTCTACTCGTCGAACCACTCAGAAAGGTAGTGAGGTGAGTAGAAGTAGCAAACAAATTTGAACGCATTCTTCAACATATTTTCATCTCGTGTTTTTTGACAATGCAAACCAGCGTGTGCTAGCTTGCGCTTCGCAATGTTCATTAAAATTTATAGCACAAGCGTTTTTGTGCTGACAAGTCGTTTTTAACAAATTTGTTTGGAATTTATCATGAATGTTGTGTTTTTTATAACCACAGTGTTAACTGTGGGTACGCTTTTCTTCAGCTTAACCTCTTCTGCACAAACACTTTATTTGATTGGCGGGGCACTCAAAACCTGTTCTAGTATGGCCACAAAAAACTGTGCAGAAAATGTCGAATTTTCAGCGGCTGTGAAAACACATTTGTTGTTTTCTGTTGATGAAATGACAATAAATAAATTCACTAAAGGTTGGCCAACTAACAATCGCGCGCACCTAAGGCGCACCCTTAAACTGCTTAAGAAATTACCATCGAACAAAGTCTTATCTAAACTACAGCTTGCGCAGTTTGCGAAGCAATTTGATGAAGGCTTATATCGCAGTTGGAGTGATAAAGAATATAACTTCTTCTTCGATATGCTTGAACTGCCCTTGTTGTATCAGCATAAACGTATACCTGAAATAGTTAATACTAACGGAAATAATGAGCCAGCGAGCACCGAAATCATAGAAGATATTGCTAAACGCATTGGCAAGACAAAAACCAAAAGACTGCTGCTTGTCACTGCATCATCTCGTGATCCTTATGAGTCTGCTGATTTCTATGAAGGATTATTTCAAAGCTATAATGTTAATGCCCAGTGGTTCCCCCTTACTCCGGCATTAGCCGGGGCGCTTAGTAGCGGTGACTGTGAAAATCTAGATAGGTATCGTAACCAGCTCAATGGGGTTTATAATCGTGAAGTCATTTATCCAGATAGAACACTAACCGAATATAATCTTTGCCAGCAAGGAATTGAGAAGGTGAAACAGCAGTTGGTAAATGCGGATGCGATCATGTTTAACGGCGGTGATCAATCACTCACTAAGCTAGTAATGTATGCTACCGATAAGCAAACGCCTTATCCTTGGACTGAAGTGCTAAAGGAGATACCAATAATTATCGGTACAAGTGCCGGAACTGCGGTGCAGGCCGGTGGAAAAAATGCCTTCGGTTATGTTCCCATGATCACCAATGGTAGCAGCATCGAAGCTATATTAAATGGCGCGATAAATGCTTCTGCTCCAGTACAACACTGCGAAAAGCATGGTGGATGTGGCAAGCTAAATGCCGATGCATTAACTTATGATGCTACAGGTGGCTTAGGAGTCTTTTCCTTTGGCGTTTTAGATACGCATTTTAGTGAAAGAGGCAGAAGTTTTAGGCTAGCGGTGTTAGCACTTAAAAGCGGCCAAAAATTTGGTTTTGGTGTGGATGAAACCACAGCACTAAAATTTGAAAGTACTGAAGAGGAGTTCTCGGTACTTGGTAAGCAGGGCGTAGTTGTGATTGAAACCCATAAGCCACAGCATTTCTACTATTCGTTTTATCCAGCAGGCAGTACGTTTTCAATGCCCAAGTTACATTCAAAGAATAAAAGCGACAGTAATGTGATGAACAAGGCAAAAGGCAAACGTCTAGTTGAAAATCTAGTCGAAGATAATGTGCTCCGTGAAGTGACCCAACTTATGTGTTTAGAGCAACTTAGTGAAGTGGAAGCCTCGCAGGTAGACCTGCCAAACATTCATATTGAACGTACCAATCAGAGCCGCTGTGACAGGCAGGCCAATGGGAAATTCCGAATCAAAAACATAGCCGTAAAATGGCATGAAAAGTAATGTAATCAAACCTTAAATGAGGCGGGTATTCATCGAGTAAATGCCTTGGTGCAAATTACAAAGTAAATTAAAGGGCTACCAACTGATAGCCCTCATAACTAGCAACCTAGTTGTGAGCTAAGACCACCGACTCGACCCTCAATGTCGGTGGCTTTATAGCTTGGCAGGCTAGGTAGGATATTCAGGCCTGCTCTTTGCTCTACTTCGTCAATGGTTACTTCTGTTTTGCAGTAATCAAGATATCTACCAGAAGTTTGCTCCATGATAAAAGCAGAAGCCTTCACATTTGAGCCTGCTATTGTGACAACGACTTTAAAATAGCCTGACGGAATAGTGTGAGATTCATCAGCACCAGGCAAGGTAGCAAAGTAATATTCATACAAGGGACCCGTGAACACATAAGCATTTTCGCCCGTTCGCACTAAACTTCTCACTGCATTTTCTAATTTAACCCATGGGCCTTGATTAAGGTTTGATGATTGCGGGGTAATGTTCGAGAGGTAGTTAGTATCGCTCCAATTGGATGTATTGGAAAACGATGCCAAAGGCACTTGATGACCTCTATCTGTATGAATAGTTGCCCATGCATCGCTGTAGTCACTTGGCTCTAGCGTGTATCTACTTGCAATTTTAGGGTCAGATTTCCAAGTCCTTGAACGGCTTGGGCCATCAATTGTGCTTGGTGTGACTTTGTATGCTACCCAGTCCGCAAACTTTGTTGCGCGATTATTGCTAAGCACATATATAGGTCGCTCAACGATATCATTACTTGATGGTGTGCCTGTTGGGCAACCGTAGTTGCTACATATGTTGGTGTTTGCATTTGCAGTCGCACTGACTGCAAGCATAAGTATTGCGAATTTCATTTTAATCTCTGTGCTTAATTGAAAGTCACGCAATACTAGGTAGGTTATTTGTCATTATTATTACTGTAATGTAAATATATTGTGTTTTTTGGTTGCTGCTGTTAGTTGAGAACTACTATGGAAGAGCTGATTTATAAGGTGTTATAGCTGTAAAGTATGTTAATAGTCCATCATGTTCATTTTACTAATTAACTGGAAAATAGAGGCTAGGGGCAGAGCCGACATATTTGAACTGGCACAAATAATCCAAACCTGAGTAATGCATGCGTTTTGGCCTGGTCACGTAGAGTACTGGAAATAGAAATTACACTGTTTGAAGTGTAAAGTGAGAGGTTGTGTCGGGAGAAAGCATTTAGCAGCTCATATCAGCAATCTATTTTTAGTGTTCTTATTTCGGCAAATCTATTCAAGCTGAATTAGCCATCAGAGTTATTCGTTTTTGAAGCCTTTGCCTCTGACGAGGAATGGTTCTTACATTGTTTTAAGGCGCTGACATTGAAAGGAGTCGCTAGCGATGCTCATTGAGGTGAGCTTCTAATACATCAAAGAAAACAAAGTTCATAAGTCTAAACTGGAATAACGAGCGAAAATCAGAAAGTTCAATACTACCGTACTAATAGCGGGTATTTACGAAAGGAAATGAATGAAGTTAACTTATTGAACAGGGTAAGGAAAAGCTGGTCGGCATAGCAGGATTTGAACCTGCGACCCCTGACACCCCATGACAGTGCGCTACCAAGCTGCGCTATATGCCGACTTGTGCTTTACTATACGGATTTTTTTTTGAAAGGCAATAAGTGGTTGGTTTGTTTGGACATTAAATGAACTCAAGGGCATGTTTTTGTGTCCTTCTTCATTAAAATTGGGTTTTATAAGAAGAAAGCGCACTAAATATAAGCATTAGTGCGCTGTATTGGTCTATTTAGTCCAAATGCCTTTTGGTAGTGTTTTTTCTACTTCAGGGTTAGTACTAGGGTCAAACTCTGGGGTTACGCCAGCTTTAAGCTGCTTTTTATAATCGTTGGCAAGCCATAGCACGACTTTGCGAAGCATAAAGAGTGCAATCACGTTAACTACAGCCATTAAACCCATTGAAATATCAGCGAGTGTCCAAACCAGTCCAAGTTCGCTTACCGCACCAAACATTACCATACCTAATACACAAACTCTGAATACCATCATGCCTTTCTTTGAATGGTGATCTAAGAACAGTAGGTTGGTTTCTGCATAACTATAGTTGGCAACAATGGAGGTAAAAGCGAAAAATAGAATAGCGACCGCAACGAAAATTGCGCCCCATTCCCCTACATGATGAACCAATGCAGATTGCGTTAATTCAATGCCAGTTAAACCTGAGTTTGGCTCGAGCTGACCAGATAAAAGAATAAGCGACGCGGTCGCGGTACAGATCACTATGGTATCTACAAATACACCTAGCATTTGTACATAACCTTGTGATGCTGGATGATTTGGATTTGGTGTTGCACTTGCAGCAGCGTTTGCAGCGCTACCCATACCGGCTTCATTTGAGAATAAGCCGCGCTTGATCCCTTGAAGCATCGCTTGCATTACCGCGTAGCCAATAGCACCAGCACCCGCTTGCTCGATACCCATTGCACTTTTTACTATTAACATGAATATGTCTGGTAGCTGCGCAAAGTTCACAGCACAGACGTAAAGTGCAAGTATAAGATAAGCAACGGCCATAAAAGGCACGACGAGTTCGGCAAAGCGTGCAATAGTTTTTAAACCACCGAAGATGATAATCCCAGAAGCTGCTACTAACGCAATACCCATCACGTATTTAGGCACATCAAAGGCAACGTTAAATGCTGCAGCAATGGAGTTGGCTTGTACTGCATTAAAGACGAAACCAAATGCAAGGATAAGGCAAAGTGAGAACAACACCCCCATCCACTTACGTTTTAAACCTAGCTCCATATAATAAGCAGGGCCCCCACGGAAGTTTCCGTCATCATCTTTCGTCTTATATAGCTGTGCTAAGCAACTTTCAGCAAAACTAGTCGCCATACCAATCAAGGCAATGAGCCACATCCATAATATCGCACCAGGACCGCCTAAATAGAGCGCAACGCCAACACCTGCCATATTACCGGTACCAACCCGTGCGGCGAGTGAAGTACAGAATGCTTGAAAAGAGGAGATACCATCTTCAGCACCTTCGCGACTTTGCATCATTACCTTCACCATATATGGGAATTGGGTGAATTGAATAAAGCCAAGCCTAATTGTGAAGAATACACCTGCAGCTATTAAGAGGTAGATAAGTAGATGGCCCCATAAAAGACCACTTATCGAGTTTAAGATATCAGCCATGTATTTAGCCTTTTTCTAAGAACGAGTAAATAATGGGGCGGTAATCTACCACAAAGAAAAGCAAAAGCCGAAATTCCTGTGGGTTATCCACAGAAAATGTGGATAAGTTGTTAGGATTCGGTGGGCTAAAAAGCAATTGAAAAATAAATAGAAAAAACCGAAAAAAAGGGTTGCACTAAAATCGGATCGCCCTATAATGCGACCCCACTGACACG
>NZ_AKXJ01000007.1:0-251649 GCF_000276645.1 Pseudoalteromonas sp. NJ631 | reverse complement strand
CGCTACTGCGAGAAAAGTAGAGGGCGATAGGGGTATCGGCAGGCAATAGGCCTGCTTGGGCTTTGGGGTGCTGAGCAAGAATTTGTTTCGCTACTGCGAGAAAAGTAGAGGGCGATAGGGGTATCGGCAGGCAATAGGCCTGCATGGGCTTTGGGGTGCTGAGCAAGGATTTGCGTCGCAAGGGCATTGGCTTTACCGTTCACTTCGGCATAAGACAGCGCTTCACCGCTGCTGGTTAACAAGGCTGTAAGCTCTGGGGTGTTAGCGGCGTGCTGCTCTACTAAGCTTGCCAGATCTTTGTCGGTGGCAAATGACTCGGCGTTGTTGTGCCAAGCACGTATTGTGTCAGTCTCAGTTCTATTTTGTAGGGCTACTTTTGCTAGTGGCTGTGCGGTTCTGGCGATCACTTGATCGATAATATTGATAAAGCGCTCAGCAAGAGTTGCGATCCAGTCACTTGGAAATAGTGCGGTGGCGTAGTTAATATCACCAAATACTTCTTCGTCACCATTTTGTAGCAGCAAACTAATGTCGAACTTAGCCACTTTATGAAGCGCTTTTACTTGTGACTCATCCACTGGCGTAAACAGCTGTTGGCTGCTGTCGTCGCTGTTATTTTTAAATTGCTCAAGCGCAAACATCATTTGAAATAGCGGATGGCGAGACGGATCTCGTTGTAATTTTAGGGCGTCGACCAATTTATCAAATGGCAGATCTTGGTGCGCCTTTGCCGCTTTTAGGGTCTGGTGCACTTGTTGAATTAAGGCATTAAAGTCGAGTGCGTTATCAATATGAATTGGCAGGGCTAAGCTATTGACCAAAAAGCCAATAAGATTTTGTGTCTGGCTTAGATGACGGTTGTCAGACGGTGTACCTATGACTAAATCTGACTGACCGCTGGTTGCTTGTAATGTCAATGCCCAGCTGCTGAGCAGTACTACATAAAGACTGGTTTGTTGCGTTTTGGCTATGGCCTTTAGGGCTTCGCTTCGTTCCTGACCCAAATGAATACGGTGGTCGGCACCGTGATATTGATATTCATTTGGCCTTGGTAGTGGCGAATGAAATTCAAGCTGCTCAGCGCCTGCAAGTGCATCAGTCCAGTGGTCTAAAAGCTTAGTTAAGGTATCGCCGCTGAGGTACTCGCGCTGCCATTTTGCGTAATCTTGGTACTGTAACTCAAGCGCTGGTAGCTCAGGCGTTTTGCCTGAAGCTAGCATAAAATAGGCTTGGTGTAGCTCACGCATAAAGATTTCGGTGGACCAGCCATCAAACGCAATATGGTGCCACATGAATAGCACGTAACGTTCAGCGCCTAATGTCCAACAGCAAACCTTGAACATAGGCTCATTGGCTAAGTCAAATGGTATACTAATCGCTTGTTTAACAGCCGTATTAAGCGCTGCTAAGTCAGCGACTGCGCTCGGTTCAATTTCAATACTGGCGTTCAACACTTCTTGATAGTCGTGGCCTTGATCGTCTTGACGATAGACACTGCGAAGCACTTCATGCCTATCTAACACGATATTCAGTGCTTGTGTTAATCGCGTAAGCTCTGTGTGCTCAGAGAGTTTAACCAAAAACGGAATATGATAAGCGTTGGTGCCATTTTCTAACCGTTCGATAAATAATAAACGCTCTTGCGCAAACGAAAGCGGATGGCGGTTTAATTCTGGCAGTGTATTAAACGCATCCTTTGAAAAAATGGCTTTTGCTTCAAGGTAACCCATTAGCTGCGTTTTGTTTGACTTTAACTTTGCAACAAGTGCAGCATCTGGCGCTTGCGCGCCAAATGACAGCTCTAGTCCGCCGTCTTGCAACCAGATTGAGAGATTGTGATCTTTCAGTTCAGCGAGCAATGACAACATGGTTAAATCCTCATGCTATTAGTTTGTTCTTGTTGTGATCCGGAGTCTGCTTTAATTTCGATATCCACACTCAACGTCTCTAAGTTGTCGACGATTGCGGCAATATGGGTATGCTCAAACAGGGCTGAAATTGGGATGTTTAAATCCAGTGCTTTATTACAAGCATTCATCAACCGGATAGCCGAGATAGAGTCCCCCCCAATACTGTTAACAAGGCTGTAAGCTCTGGGGTGTTAGCGGCGTGCTGCTCTACTAAGCTTGCTAGATCTTTGTCGGTGGCAAATGACTCGGCGTTGTTGTGCCATTGGCTAAGCGTTGTCTGCATTTGGTTATTGACCAAACTAATGCTTTGATGGCTTTGTGTTAGTCGCTCCCCAAGCTGAACCAAAATAGCTTGTACTTGGTCAAGGATCCACTCTGCCCGCGCTGTGCTTAACCATTCCCCGTTGTAGTGCATCACAAAGTCTAAGCGGTCTTGCTCGCTTTGGGCCACCACAGAAAGCGGATAGTCGCCTTTCTCTATTGATTCTCTGAACTTCCAGCTGCCAGTACTTTCTGGAGTCGGGTAGTTTTCAAATACAAAGAGGGTGTGGAACAAGCGTTGACCATCACGCTGCAGCTTTGACAAGCTCATGTCGCTGTGGCTATTGAGTGCAGCGACGCCTTTTTGAATGGCTTTGAGGATGTCATTACAGCTTGCTTCTGCTTGCCAATTCACCACTAAAGGTAAGGTGTTGATGAACAAACCGACCGCTTGTTCAATCCCATTGACTGGAATTTCACGACCGGAAACTGTGCTACCAACAATCGTTTGGCTATCACCAGAATAGGTTTGCAGTAACTTATGCCAAGCAAATTGCAGTGCAACGTTGAGGGTTACGCCAGCTTGTTGACAAGTATGTTGTAGCGACCTAAACGCCTCGCCTTGAAGACTAAACTGCACCGATTGCACTTGCTCAACGATTCGACTTTGCGACAAGTCATACTGACCACCGAGTAATAAGTTAATATCGTTTGCGGTATCAAATTCGGCTTGTTGTTGCTGCCAGTAAGCCTGAGTTTGCTTGGCATTTTTAAGGTAATAAGCTTGCGCCTCTAAATAGGTTTGCTGCGCTTGCACCTCAGGTGTTTTCCCTGCACAAAGCTGGCGATAATACTCAGCGACTGCTTGCAGCATTAACGGTCCACTCCAGCCATCATTAATGGCATGGTGCTCGGTTTTGATAAGTGTGTAGAGGTTTTCACTGCGCTTAAATAAGGTGAAGCGAATAAGCCCCGGTTGACTTAGGTCAAACGGAACTTGTCGATCTTCGGCTTGAGCTTTGCTGATGGCTTGCTGTTGGTGGTGCTCGTCAAGGGATGACAGATCTACTATGGTGAAATGGTTGTCATCAATACTGGCGTCGCGACACACCACTTGGAGTAGACACTCTTGCCAATCAAAAGCGGTGCGTAGAATAGGGAAGCGAAGCGACGCTAAACGCCAAGCATGAATAAAATGTTTAACCTCCAGCGCTTGTTCAATATCCATAACCAATTGCACTCGGTAGGCATCATCCGTTGGAAAGTTAACAGCATGATAGATAAAGCCTTGTTGCAAGCTATTAGCAGGGTAAAGCGCTTCGATATTATAATGCTTGCTCAGCGCTTGATAATGACCATAAGACAAGTCGCTTAATCCCAAATCGCTTGGGGTTTGCTGTGGTGTTTGCGCGGCTAGTTCACAGCTTGCATTAATGACCTGATGAAGCGCCATTTCAAAGTGCTCAACAAATGCCAGCGACTGTGATTGGTTCAACCTCGAAACCACATCAAAGTGAAGCTTGTCACCGCGAACTGCGCCATTGATGTTGAGTAGCAGTGCATTGTCAGCCTGAGCGTTTGCCTCAGTCATCACATAGCCTGCTTGAGTATCATCCAGCTGCCAGTCTCGGCTTTGCTGTTGTTGCTGATTCAATTGACCTAGGTAGTTAAAGCTCACCTGAGGGCGAATTGCGCTGACTTTGTCTGTTTGCACAAAAGCGCCATAGCCCACGCCTTTATCCGGGATTTGGCGCAGCATTTCTTTAGTGTTTGCGATGGTTGCAATAACGTCGTCGTGGTGTTCAAGACGCACAGGATACATACTGGTAAACCAGCCTAAAGTTTGCGACACATCCAAGCGCGGATCTATATTTTCACGACCATGACCTTCAAGTTGAATATGATTAACGGTACTGTCAAAAGTGCTGTGTAGGGCAATATTGAGTGCCGCCAAAAGCAAGTCGTTAATGTCAGTATTCAAACTAAGATTGGCATCTCGTAGTAATTTAGCGGTCGTCTCTTGCTCAAACGTGATGCTGTATTGTGATTGTGCTGAGTAAGTGGGTTGGCTAGTAAAGCCTTTTTGTACCTGCTGCCAATAGTACGCTTGCTCAGGGTGAGCCGCAGGGTAGGTGGCAATGGCATCCACCCACTGACGATAGCTAGTAAGCTTGTCTGTTAGTGCTTCACCACTTAATAGGGTTTGTAAGTCTTGGCTTAACACCCGCCACGATACCACATCAATAATGGCATGATGGAAGGCAAAGAATACCTGACTGCCCTCGGCCGTTTTCACCAACGCTGCCTGCCACAGGGGGCCATTGAATAAATCAAATTGGCTTTGTAGTTTGGTCAATTCGGTAAATAACGCGTCCTTACTCAGAGTTGTTGCATCAAGTAATGGGACTTCAAACTCTATCGCCGCTTGGTACGCTTGTTTTACCCCGTTGCAGGTCTGAACAAAGTGACAACGCAGCATGTCATGATGCTCGCTCAGCGCTTGAATAGCTTGAGTCAACCCTTTGTAATCAATGTGTTCAGGCAAGTTAAGGGTAAATGCTTGGTTCCAATGGTGTGGATTTGGTAGCCCTAAATCGAAAAACCACTGTTGGATTGGCAGTAGTGCAAATTCGCCACTCAACCTACCTTGCTCCGTGATAAGCTCAATGGTTTCAGTGCTAACGTGTTGAATTAAATAGGCCTGCGCTGCCACGCTTGGGGCGTCAATGATGTCTTTAACCTGAAGGTTAAAGCCAGCTTTACGCAGCGCAGACACAAGTTGAATACTGACAATAGAATCGCCACCGACTTTGAAAAAGTCATCATTAACACCCACTTGTTCTAGCCCCAAGACTGACTGCCAAATACCACACAATTGTTTTTCTAATTCGCTGCTCGGTGCTTGATAGTTGTCTTCATCCACAACGGTTGGAGTAGGTAATTGCTTGTGATCCAGCTTACCATTGTTGTTAAACGGTAACGCCGACATCACTTCAAAGTAGCTTGGGAGCATATAGCTAGGTAAAACCTGAGCCAGTTCCTGTTTTACTGCATTGAGGTCTAACTCGCCTTGCTCTGGTACCACGTATGCAGCAAGTTGCTTGTTGCCCGCTTGTTCGAATACCACCACAGCGGCGACTTTCACTTGCGCCAATTCGTTGAGCTGTGCTTCTATTTCAGCAAGCTCAATCCTAAACCCGCGGATCTTCACTTGGTGATCGTTACGGCCTAAAAACTCTAGCACACCAGACTCGGACCAACGTCCTAAGTCTCCTGTTTTATACAGTTTATCTAGGCCGAGTTGTTTGGCCTTTGTGCTTGCAAAGGGGTTATCGATAAAGCGCGCAGCACTCATTTCTGGTTTATTAAGGTAGCCACAGGCAAGTCCGGCACCCGCTATAAATATCTCGCCTGTCGCGCCGTATGGCACTGGATTAAGATGTTTATCAAGCAATAATACTTGGCGATGATTAATGGCTTGGCCGATGGGCACCGGGCCATCAATATTGGCACATGGATAGAAAGTGGTAAATGTCGTGCTTTCAGTTGGACCATACGCGTTTATCACCAACTCTGGTCGCGTATCTCTGGCGAGAATGCGTTTGACTATGCTTGGAGTGATTGCCTCACCGCCTGTTAGTACGCAGCGGACATTGTCATAAATATCAGGTTGTTGTAAATACAGCGAATCAAACAGTGTGCGCGTTAGCCAAAGTACACTAACACCGTGCTGTTTAATTAACCTTGATAGACTGTCAGGATCCGCGCCTTGTTGCGCACTTGCTACAACCAATTTGCAGCCGTTTATCAATGGTGTCCAAATTTCAAACGTTGCGGCATCAAAATTTGGATTAGAGAGGTGAATAAAAACGTCGTTTTCTGACGTGTTTATTAAATCAGTATCTTGTACCAAAGAAACAACGCCACGGTGTGGAACGACCACGCCTTTTGGCTCACCTGTCGTACCCGATGTATAGATCACATAGGCTTCGGTTTGCGCATGTGCGCCTGACAGTACCGGCGCGGCATCAGACAAAGACAAGCTATCTAAGCAGGTAATTTGCGGCTCAGCATTACAACTTGCAACGAGTGCTTCGATACGCGGGCGCAGCTCGCTTTGTGTTAAAATCAAACTAAGTTGCGTGTCGTTGAGCATATACTCTATGCGCTGATCTGGATAATCAGGATTAAGCGGTACATAAGCACAACCCGCCTTTAGGATAGCCAGTTTTGCGATTACCATTGCAATAGAGCGTTCACAGAAAAGCCCAACAAAGCGATGGCTAGCGCCAACGTCCACATGATCTTTAATGTAGGCGGCAAGCTTATTCGCACTTTGTTCTAATTCTTGATAGGTCAGCTGCATTTCGCCTTCAACCAGCGCTATTCGAGCTGGCGTTTTTTGTGCTTGCTGAGCAACCAATTCATGGATAGTAGCGTGCAAATAATCCGCATGCTCGTCTACCTCAACTATGGGTGTTCGCTCATCATTACTTAACAAAGAAATTTGACTATGCGACTGGTTTTCATCAGCAATAATGGCATCTAACACCAATGTCATTTGGGTGAGCAATCGCTGTGCTTTGCTTGGTGCCAGCATGGTTTCGCAGAAGCTCAACTTAAGTAGCAAGATATCTTGTTGTTCAACAATGCTGATGGTGAGCGGATAGTCTACTTTTTCAATCATCTTATCGAATGACCATTCGAGTACGTCTTGTCCCGCTGGCGTCGGATAGTTTTCAAATACAAATAGACTGTTGAACAGGCGAGTATTCGGCTCTTGTAGTTGCGACAGTGAAACACTGCTGTTGCCGTTAAGTTCTGCAATTTTTTCTTTCAGCGCTGTAAGCTGGGTGCGAATACTGGCCGTTTCTTGCCAATTAAGGGAAAGAGGTAGGGTATTGATATATAGACCAACACTGGCATGGATCCCGTCAATGGGTAGTTCACGACCCGAGACGGTTGTGCCTACTATGGTTTGCTCAGCGTCGCAGTAATATTGCAGTACTTTATGCCAAGCAAATTGCATTAAGACGTTCAGCGTTAGTCCGTGCTGTTTAGCAAATGCTTTGAGCTGTTGATGTCGCTCTGAAGAGAGCTTTAATTCGCTCGCCGCCGCTTTTTGGATCTGTGACGAGCCAGATTGGTCAATATTTTTACTCAATAAGCGGTTGATATCATTGGGCTCACCAAATTGTGCCTTTTGGGTTTGCCAATAGCTATCGCTAGATTTTTGATTTTGCTGATAGCGCGCTTGTGTTTGTAGGTAAGCCGTTTCTTCTTCAACAATGACCGGCTCGCCTTTGGTTAATTTGGCGTAGTTTTGATGCACGGTTTGCAGCATCACCGGAAAGCTCCAGCCATCGCTGATGCTGTGGTGTTCTGCTTTAATTAGGGTGTAATGTGCATCAGCGCGTTTAACGATAGCAAAACGCATTAATCCCGGTTGAGTCAAATCGAAAGGCGTATTACGGTCGTCGTGAATGAGCTTATCGATACGCGTCTGTTGTTCAACTTGGTCTAACCTACTGAAGTCGTGAAAACTGAAGTGATTTGGGGTAAATCCGGCCCCTCCTTTGATCACTTGGATGATTTCATTTTCCCAGTTGAACGCAGTACGTAGCGCAGGGTAACGCATTGATGCCAAGATCCAAGCCTGTTGGTAAGCATCGACATCGAGTGCTTGATGGTAATCGATGACTAACTGAACTCGGTAAGCATCGTCATTTGGTTGGGCAAGGTGATGATAAACAAAACCTTTTTGCATACTGTTAGCATCAAAGATGGCACGGATCTCAGATGCCTTTTTATGCTCTGTCGCTAGTAACTGTTCAAAGTCTTGTTCGGAAAAAACTTGCTGCGATACAAGGTAATCTAATAATGCGGCTTTATTTGCTTTGAGGTAGTCAACCCATTGTTGGCTGAGTCCTTGCTCACCATGGACAATCTTAAGTTTGTCGCCGTTGGCCCAAAGCGCAATGTTATCCTTTGCAAGTGATTGGCATAAATTCAACATGGTTTAAATCTCTAATTCTTGTGTTTTTTCAGACTGAGTCGTGGTTTGTTCTAGTTGTGTTTCACTTAACTGGGATTGCAGTGCAGCTAGTTGCTCCTGAGAAAGCGAGCCCGCACCAAAGTCGCTAGGGGTGCTTACACCGCCGCGCTTTTTCGCCTCGAGCGCCATATCCAATACGTCATGTAGCGCTTGTGTTAAGTGAGTAGCGAAGGCATCGGTAAGATTGCCATCTAGTAATGAATCCACTTTGATCCTGAGTTGTTCGCCCTGAACTAGCGCATTGATATCGAGGATCAGATCCGAGCCGTTTTGTGCAGAACTTGTCTCGGTTTGCAGTTGGTTGTCTATCTGCCAAAGCGCATCGCTTTGCCCACCCATTTGGCCCAGGTAGTTAAAGCTGATACTTGGCAACGTTAAGCTGGTGTCTTGCAGTTGTGCACTACCAAAACCAAGACCTTTATTCGGGATCTGGCGTAGCGCTTCTTTGGCATCAATAATGGTGTCGTTTAGTGTCGCTTGTTGAGTCAGGCGTAGCGGGTACAAACAAGTGAACCAGCCAATTGTTTGGTTGATATCAGCATCATCACGCCACATTTCACGACCATGACTTTCCAACGTGATAGCATGCTGAGTTTGCTTAAAGGTTTTACTCAATGCTTGGCACAAAGCAGCCAGTAGTAACTCTTCACCTTGCGTATTGAAGCCTGCATTCGCGTCACGTATGAAGCGGGCCGTGGTTTGCGCGTCTAGCTCTAACCAAGCGGTTGACGGTGTTGCAGCCATGCTTGGCGGATAGCTTGGCAAGTTGGTTGCTAAACGCTGCCAAAATGCCATTTCTTGTGGGTGTGCTGCCGGGTAAGCTTGCATCATTTCTACCCATTGACGATAGCTGGTGCGTTTACTCAGCAACTCACCTTGTGCTAAAAGGGTTTGCAGATCTTGCGCGATGATCCGCCAAGAAACCGCATCAATGATTAAGTGGTGAAGCGCAAAGTGAAGCAGGTCGTAGTCTTCGCAAAACGCTTCGATATGTGTAACTTGCCAAAGTGGGCCATTACAAATATCGAACTGGCTTTGTCGCGCGTTGAGCTCTGCTTGTACATCGTGTGACTTGCCGTTAAGGACGTTGAGTGGCGCCATCGTACTAACATCGTTATATTCTTGCGTAATATGGCCTTCAAATTCCATAAAGGTTGTGCGCAACATATCATGTTGATCACTTAAACTGTGTAGTGCCTCTTGTAATTGAATTTGGCTAAAGCCGCTTGGGATCCTAATTGCAAATGCTTGATTCCAATGATTCTCCTCCGGTAGTGCTTTATTGAAAAACCATTGTTGAATTGGCAGTAGATCAAAGCGTCCGCTCAGTAGGCCTTGCTCTTGTGTTATCTCTCGTTGAGTCGCTTGTACGCTAACAATACGTTGACTCAACGCCGCTGCAGTTGGACAGTCAAAGATATCTTTTACTTGCAGTTCAATGCCTTGCTTTCTGAGTAAAGCAACGAGTTGAATCGTGAGAATAGAATCGCCGCCGATGGCAAAGAAATCATCTTTGGTGCTCACTTGCTCAACACCAAGCAAAGTTTTAAATGCTTCACACAGTTGCGCTTCAGTTTCGTCTTGCGGCGCTACATATTCGCTTTGGCTTACCAGCTCAGGCTCTGGCAACGCTTTACGGTCTAATTTACCATTGCCAGTCAAAGGTATTTCCGCAAGCTCAGTCCATGTTTTTGGCTGCATATAACTGGGTAGCGCTTGACTCACATGGGCTTTCACTTGGGCAGTTTGGCCGTGATGTTGTGGCTTAAACTTGATATAAGCGGCTAGGTAGGGAACACTTTGTAAGGTACGGTCGATAACCACCGCTTGGGCAACTTCTGGCAATTGGTTGATCACGCTTTCGATTTCACCCAGTTCAATACGGTAGCCACGGATCTTCACCTGATTATCGTTACGACCGATATACTCCAACTCACCATCCGGTAGGCGTCTTGCCAAGTCACCGGTTTTATACAGTCTGGCTCGTCCTTGTTGAATGTCTTGTTCGCTTGCGTATGGGCTGCTAATAAAGCGTTCTTGACTGAGCGCTTCGCGGTTTAAATAACCACGAGCAAGACCTGCACCGCCAATATATAACTCACCGCAGGCGCCGGGTTCGACCAACTGCAATTTGGAATTTAGCACGTACGCTTTCATATCTAATATGGGTCTACCGATATGAGAGGCTTTAGAACTTGATTGTTGCGTGAGTGCTTTATAGGTTACATGCACCGTGGTTTCAGTGATCCCATACATGTTGACCAATAGCGGCTGTTCATCGCCGTAGCAGTTCCACCAAGGGTTGAGCATTTCGGGGTTGAGTTTGTCACCGCCGAAAATCACATACCTCAGTTTGTCAAAATTCAATTTTGCGTTTAGTGCCGCTGCACTAAATTCATAGAATGCGGCAGGAGTCTGATTAAGCACAGTCACTTGATTGTCTGAGCAGTAGTCTGCAAAGGCCTCAAAATCGCGGATCAGGCTGTTGTCAGGAATACAGAGTTTACCGCCATAAAGTAGGGCACCCCACATTTCCCATACACTAAAGTCAAAAGTATAGGCATGGTAAAGCACCCAAGTATCGTGATGGTCAAAGCCATAATCTTGCTCCGTCGCCGTGAACAATCGGGCGACGTTTTCATGAGTTTGCATCACGCCTTTTGGTTGGCCAGTCGTACCTGAGGTATAAATGATGTATACCAAGTCCTGCGGTGATTGGCTGATGACAGGTGCTGTGTCGCTTTGTTGCTGAGCATTAAGTGGCGTAATTAATGGGCAAGCCACCTCCGCCAAACTGCATTTGTCTTGTGCGGCGGCATACTCTTGCTCGTCGACGATCAACAGGCTTGGGTTGGTATCACTTAGAATAAAGGTTGTTCGCTCGCTGGCATGGTCGGGAGACAGCGGCACATATGCCGCCCCCGCTTTAGTGACAGCAAGAATTGCAATCAGCATCTCGATAGAAGGCTGCATGTACAGCGCAATTAACGTATCGGCAGTGAGGGGTTGTTGATACTGAGACTGATATTGCTCCCGTAAATGCAAGGCCAGGGCGTTGGCTCTGGCGTTAAGGGTTTTATAATCGATAGATTGTGTTTGGGTTTGTAGCGCGATTTGATCTGGGTGCTTACTTACCGCTTGTTCAAACCAGTGATTTAAAGTGGTGTCGGAAAAGAACGTTTCATTGTCTTGATTGCTGCGCGCCAAGATAAGCTTTTGCTCTTCTTCATCCAGTACCGGCAGTTCGGCGATATTAAGGTCGCTAGAGTGGGTAAGTAATTCAATAAAGCGCGCCTGAATATCGGTGATCCGTGTCATTGCCACGCGAGAAAAGACAGACTTAGCGGCGACCACTTTACGACAAAGGCCACCTTCAGTTTCAAAATGCGTAAATTCGATATCAAATTGTGAAACACCAGGCTCAATGGATACCCCTTTGATAATGGTATCTCCCGCTGTGCCCAAGGCAAGTTCGTACCCTTGGCGACCAATCATCAACGGGGTGATCCCTGGACGAATACCATTGCTTTTTAGCTTGGCTAAGTAGTTACAGGTGACATTAATATGCTTTGCAGCGTCTTTATTATTATTTCCTGAAAGCAGTAATTGGGTGAGCTGGTTACTGACTTCACTGATAAGCGATGCACCTGTGTACTGCTCAATATCGCAAATAGAAACCGTTTCAACGTCTGAGTAATGACCTAAGATCGCGCGTGTTTTACGGGTGCGGCGAGCCATCGGGATCCCTATGGTCAAATCGGTTTGCCCAGTGGTATGAAATAAAGTCAAAAAGACGCTGGCAAGCACGACGCTAAAACTCGTAACACCAGCTTGAGAGGCCACCTGTTTTAGTTGTTTGAGTGCCTCTGGATTTTCTTCACGAAACGCGATGCCGTCATAATGGTGCGCTAGTGCCTCAGTATTACTCTGGTAAAAATCGATAGGATAGAGTTCGCTCTTTTGTGAGGTTGCTGCACGCTCAGGCTTTTCTTCAAACATCACTTGATAATCAAGGGGGGCGAGATCAAGTTCAGAGTTATCAAGCACCGCTTCTATACATGCGAGTAAATCGCTCATCAGTACTTGCAATGCCCACTGGTCACAGTTGATGTGATGCCCTTTGATGGTCAATAGCAACCGAGTTTCCGAGCTACAAGCGTAGAATTGAAAGGTCTCTTTGGTGATATCGATGGCTTGCTCAATTAAGGTTTTGGCGGTGATAGAGTCACTAAAAGCGGCAATCTCATCAGGCACGGCTAATAACTTAGGGGCACTGGCTAATAATTCGAGTTGTGGTTCGCCTTGAGCCTCATCAATACGACTCGATAAAACTGGGTGCCTTGCAAATAGCAACACCAAGGCTTGCTCTAGTGCCTCGGCTGTGAGCCCGCCGGTAAACTGTACCGCGCAAGCGATGTTATATACTGGATTTGCCAAATCAAGCTGTTGGGCTTGCCATACGTGAAGTTGCCTCGTTGTCAGAGACTTGAAATTGGCGGAATTGGACAGTGAGTTCATTGCGTGATCCTTGTTTTTTCGCCTTAACACAACGGCTTTTGCCAGTTTGCTTTTTGGTATTTTGTTTGCTGCAAGCGTGCTAAGTGTCGCGCTACTGCGGCGACAATCACCTCACACGCCAGCGTTGGGCGTTGTTGTAAATACATATGACCACCATCGACATGATGGTGCTGAAAATGGTTCTCGCAGTACTCAGACCAAGCTTGGTGTGACTCAGGCTTAACCAAGTGATCTTGTGTGGCGAGGATCAGTTCGACCGGCATCGTCAACGTAATGTCTGTACTGACGGGTTGCTCGGCTAACATAAAGTCGTCTTTAAACATGGCAGCCACAACCGCTTCTACATCCTTCGTTAAACGATGTTTAGGCAGCATGTCGAGATGATATAAAGTCGTGAGCAAGTCCGAGCCAGTCAATTTTGAGTACTGGGTAGCCGAGGGAATACTTGGCGCGCGGCACCCAGATAGACAGAGTAAATCCGGTGTTGTCAGTGCGTGTTTAGCAAGATGATCGGCAAGCTTATAAGCCACCATCCCGCCAAGACTGTGACCAAAAAACACGCACAGCCGCTCACTACGCGGCTGAAGTTGCGCGCTACTACTTAGGTGACTAAGTGCCTCATCCCAGTCCCGTAAAGATTGCATACCTGCTTTAGTACCACGGCCCGGTAAGTCGATGCCGTGGAGTTGCCAATGCGCAGGTAAATGTTTGGCCCATTCCCTAAAAAACAAAGAAGAGCCACCTGCGTGATGGAAACAGTATAAGTCAACCGGCATCATAGCTTGAGCTCCAGCGTTGGTGTGAATGCGATGGATTGACCGGTGAGCATGGAGTTGGTTTTCATAAAGTTGACTAGGTATTCCACCAAGTCTTGATAGCTGTATACCGCAGGTCGTGCACCCAGTACGCCTCCTTTTAGGTTGCGCTTTTGGATCCTTGCGGCTTTGCTATCGGTAGCCAGTAGCGGTAACACAAAACTGTTAACTGCCAGCTTGCTACCTTGATATTCGCGCGCGAGCGTCATCATCAATGCGTTATGAGCGTGGTTACAGACACTAGCGGTGGCCTCTAACTCGTAATTTAAGGTGTCGGATTGCGTTAAAAAGACGAGGTTTCCACCACTCACTCTGAGGTTGTCGGCGATGACTCTGAGTGCCGAAAATGCGCTTTCTAGGCGTGCGATCACTTGCTCACCAACGGCAATGTCTTCGAGTAGGTTGCTTTCATCAAGGCGATTGGCACAATGCAGTACCATCACTTCTTGCTGATTATTATTGATTTCAAACCAATCTAGTAATGCATTGGTATTTGACTCCGAGAGGGGAGCGCAAAGTTGGATATGGCTCGCTTCTGGATTATGCGCGAGCACTTCAGCACTTGCATTGATAAGGAGTAACGGATGTTTTTGCGACAGCAAATGGGTAACGAAGTGGCTATCAAACTCACTTGTTGGATAAAGTAAAATAAACGCTTGAGCATTCATACCGCAAGCCCTCCATCCAAACGAAGCACATTTCCAGTTTGGTAGTTTGAGGCGCTAGAAGCGAGATATAGCGTGGCATCGGCAATTTCTTTGACACTCCCAACACGACCTAGTGCGGTATGTTTAAGCACCGGGTTGATAATGCTTGCGGGAATATCATCAATCATATCGGTTGCAATAAACGTCGGAGCGAGTGCGTTACAGTAAATACCACAGTGACCATATTGCCGTGCAATAGTCCGAGTGAGGCCAATAATTGCGCCTTTTGAGGTCGCGTAGTTGGCTTGGCCTTCTCGTCCGCTTATTCCGCTTTGCGACACCATGTTGATAATCTTGCCTGCACCTTGCTTAGTCATGACTGGCAATACCGCTTGGCAACACAGCAATGTACCCTTGAAGTTGATATCTAACACGTTATGAAAAGCGTCGTACGACATCTGAGAGAACAAGCTATCATCCGTGATCCCAGCATTATTCACCAACACATCAACCCGACCCGTGTCGCTTATCGCTTGGCGAATAGCGGAATTGACGAACTCACTGTCGGTAATATTGCCGCTTTGTTGAGTGAAACGAGCTTGATACTCAGGTTTATGTAACTCCGCGATGGGGGTTTGTGTGCGACAAATACCGTATACTCGAGCACCACCTTGCAAAAAGGCGAGTGCGATCCCTTTGCCTATCCCTTTGGATACGCCAGTCACTACTACTGTCTTTCCAGTTAACACAACCAAGTTCCTTAATCCGTGTAAACAATCGTGAGTTCGGCTTTTGCAACCAACTCATCTTCAACGTGTGCTTGTGCTTTAAAGCGTGCCATCGCACCAAATTCAGTTTCCAGTTTTGCCGTTACTTTAATGATTTCACCGGGGCGAACAGGGCGACTAAATTTGGCTTTTTCTATGGAAGACAGCATGCCTCCTGTGTGCGTGTTGTTGCAGCACAAGCCGCTGATCTGCGCCATGGTCTCAATGATTAACACACCTGGGAAAATAGGCTCATCCGGAAAATGTCCTTGCAGGCCAGGCTCGTTATGCGAGACGAACTTCAATCCAACAATCATCTCTCCTGGAGAGTGTTCGATTATCTTGTCTGCAAACTTAAATGGTGCCTTGTGCGGCAAGTTATCGGTGATCATGATTTTTCATCTCCCCAGTCAAAGCAGAAGTAAACGATGAGGAAGAACACCACACTGGTGACGCCTAAAATAATCAGTTGACGACTTACCGCAGCCAGTTCAACGCCTTGGTTTGCGACTAAGCGCAGTGCATCCAAAAACGCAGTGGTTGGCAGTAACGAAACTATTTCTCGCAGTAGAGTGGGAAAGTTAGCCGTGTCGAAATAAATGCCTGATAAGAACATCAACGGAAAGTAAAGTAAGTTAGCTATCCCTGATGAGACTTCAACCCGTTGGCTACGGGCGCCGACCAACACGCCGAGCATACAGATACAAAATGAACCGAGTGCCATTACTGCAATGATATCCAGCACGTTTCCTTGCAGCGTGTAACCAAATAAAAAGTGAAATGCGACGAACAGAATCAGCATTTGGAACACCAGTAAGAATAAGCGTGCGAGCACGATCCCAATGATGTAATCACGGCGCTTGAAAGGAGAAAGGCGTAGACGTTTAAAAAAGCCGTTTTGTCTGTCCGACACTAAACTGTTGGCAATCGACACCAGTGCTAAACCAAGGACTTGTAACACGATGATCCCAGGGATCAACCAGTCAGTGTAACGATAACCTTTGACGCTAATGACATTGCTTCGCATCTCTTCGCCGTTAGCTTGCGCTTTAAGACGCAATAGATAGTTACGTGCCATTAACGACTCATCGGAGTTATGAGTAGAAAACATAGCGTTGGGGGCAAGGTAGACTTCAGGGCTCACCTCATTTTGCAGCTTACGTAGCACCGAGCCTGGTGAGCTGATCACTTCCGCCAGCTGAGCAGAAGCAAAACTGTCTTCCAGCACAATTGAATCGGTTTGTGAGAGGCGGGTAACGGTAACGAGTGGATCTTCTTCCATCGCTTTTAGCCATTTCTGTTCAATTTGCTCGCCATGCATCACCACCACATTCATAGGTGACATTTTTGGTCCACCTGAGAAGGCTTGGATCAACAATAGGGCGATGAAAATAGGTAAACCGAATGTCCATAGCAATACCGCTTTATCACGGAAAAAAGGTCGAATATTGACCATCATTAATTGCCAAAATGGATATAGCTTAGTTTGACTTAACTCAGGCATAACTTTCCCTCTCCATCGTGGAACCTGTGAGTTTCAAAAATACGTCGTTGAGTGTGGCTTTTCTGGGTTCTTTAATCACCGGAGTCTCAAAGGTGCGATTAATAATGTCGCTTGGCGCGCCTGACTCTATGATTTGACCTGAATTAATGATGGCTAAGTTGTCGCATAAGAACTCTGCCTCATCCATGTAGTGCGTCGTTAACATCACACAGGTACCGGCTTCTTTGAGATCTTTAATGATGTGCCAAAACTCTTGGCGACTCGTGGGGTCAAGTCCCGTAGTTGGCTCATCTAAAAACACCAACTTGGGCTGGCCAACCACTGCCATCGCCAAAAATACGCGTTGCTTTTGTCCACCACTGAGCTCGCTTAGCCAAGCGTCCTTTTTCTCGCTTAAATTGAAGCGCTCAAGCAGCGTATCAATTGGCGTGTAGCTTGGGTAAAAGCTGGCAAATAGCTCGACGCACTCTTTTACTTTGAGTTTTTCGTAGAGGTTATTGTGTTGCATCACGCCACCCATAAGGCTGCGAAGTTTGGTTTCGTGTTGCTTCCAATTAAGACCGAATAACGTCACTTCACCTGATGTTGCACTACGCAAGCCCTGAAGTATTTCCAACGTCGTGGTTTTTCCGGCGCCATTGGGCCCAAGGAGTCCAAAACATTCGCCTTCGCTAACGCTAAAAGAGACGTCGTCGACGGCAACTTTTCGTGTTCTTTTGTAGACCTTCCTTAAGTTCTTCACTTCGATCACGGTCGTCATCTTATTTCCTTACTGTTCGTAAAATACATCCCGTCATACTTCCCGCGAGATTAACGCTTAGGAGTAGGGTTTGATCTAACTCGGTATCACCAGCTGGGGTGTTGAGTGCATGCATTAGCGCACGCACTGCTAATTCTGTACTGTGTAGAGGCGTGGTTTGTGGTTGATATTTTATAAGTTGAGCCTGTGGTAAATGGCTGTCCAAGCTTGCTGCAATGGTGGCAAACGCTTCGTCGTGATGAGTACTTAACACGACATTGCCCACTTGGCTTAGCTTCCTAGCATTGCTTGCCAATAATCTGTCTAGTGCTTGATGCTGCTGCGCATCATTGATTTGAATGAAATCAATAATTTCTGCGAGAGGTCGGTAGCCTGCCGGTAACACCTCGCTGGTTGCCAAGAGTGCTGCGCTGGAAAAATGACCGATATCTGCTTGGAATTGATGTGCAGCCCAGACTTGCTGCGAGAGTGCAGTATCGTCTTGCGAGCTACATACCATCGCATATCGACTTCGACCTTCACGCATATCAAGTGCTGCGCTCCAAAGCGCATGTAAAAAGTCATTGCCTAAATCACTCACACAAGTGGCCGAGTTTTTAAAGCCAAAGCCGAGCGCCAGTTGCCCTAATGTGGCATTGACGACGGTATTGGGGAAGTGCGTACTTTTTAGCTCTGCAATGCCATCTTGAAATGATGCGAGGTTTTTATCTAAGGTTTCCAGCGAGCCAATGGGATTAGCATAGTAGGCTGCGAATTCTGGCAGTGGTAATTGCGCTAGATCGAGATCGCTGTCTTGTAAGGTAAATTGACAGGCACCCAAGGCAAATTGTGCAACACACGGTGTACGGCGCTGGAAAAGTGCTGGGAACTGCTGTTTTAAGTTAAATTCAGCAAAGTGGTCGGTACTATTTTGTCTAGCATTGTACACTTCAGTATCAGACAGGCTGGTGGCGGCAAGTAGATACACCGGTTTTGTCGCCGTGTTAATCGACGTTTTCTGGTGTTTACTGAGTAGCATGCTGGTGTTGTGACCACCAAACGCTGAGTTAGTCACCGCAAAAACATCAACAACCTGAGATTTCGCCTGATTGGTGACTAATTGATACGCTTGGCAACACGACCTTATTGAGTCGACACCCAGTGTTGCTGGTAGAAGTCCTTCATCCTGGCTGACCAAAGTTGAAATAAGTTCTACGGCACCAGCGGCACCAAGGGTATGACCAAAGTAAGATTTACTACTTGAAACCGAGACGTCGCGCATGGCCTGTTCACCAATGGCTGATTGGATCCCTTTTAGTTCTGCGCCATCATTTGCTGGCGTACCAGTCCCGTGGCTGTTGATATATTCAATATCACTTGCCGCAACGGGCGCATAGGACAATGTCTGCGTAAAAGCGCGGCGTACACCATCGCCCTCGGGGTTAGGCGCTGTAGCGTGGTGAGCATCTAAGCTCGACCCTGTCGCGAGCAACTGATATCGCAGCGTTGCGTTACGCTGATTGGCATGTGTTTGTGATTCAAATACTAAAAAGCCTGCGCCTTCACCTAAACTTAATCCCATTTTTTCGCTGTACGGAGCACAAGGTTCAGGACTCAAGGACTGTACCGACTGAAAGCCGCCGTAAACCAGCTCGCTCAGGGCATCCGCACCGCCAGCAATGACGACATCTGCTTGGTCGTTTTCGATAAGTTGTTTAGCAAAAGCAATGGCACTGCTACTTGCGGTACAGGCCGAGGTGAAAGTCATTACAGGGCCCTGAATACCGAAGTGGCGGCTGACATCGGTTGCAATTTGATGTGGTGGATAAAACTTAAACCCCAGTTGGTGCTGACCTTTAAGGCTCTCCATCAATGAAAACATACCGCAGTTTGCATTACCGAGAATAAATGCCACACGGGTGTTGTCCATCTGAGTTAAGGCTAAATTTGCATGCTCAAGTGCTTCTGTAACGGCATGGATAGCATATTGGCTCGCCAGATCCATATCAAAATGTTCTGCGCTGTGGTTCTCGTAGTTGATAGCGAGCGCCCCAACATTGTGTGTTAGTCCCTGTGTGTCGAAACGATTAATGCGGTCAATACCAGTGCGGTTTTCCTTGATGCTAGTTAGCAGCGCTTGGCGATTTTCGCCTGCTGCACAGAGCACACCATAACCAGTAATGAAAGTTTGTTGTTTATTATTCATGTACGCATTCCTGTAGTGCCGAGAGGGTGATTTTGCCGAGCTCGTTTTCTGGAAATTGCGCCAAAAAATGAACCTGCGGCGTGGGTAAATCTTTAAACCAACTTCTGATGTCCTGAAGGGTAGGGATGCAAGATAGTCCTTCGACAAAGGCGACCAGCTCGCCCCCTTTATTATTGTTATTGTCCTCGATAAAAAACACGCGATGGCGAAGTCCCACAAAGCGTTCTTGGAGGATTTTTTCTATACTTTGTAGCGAGTAGCGTTTACCTGCATATTTAAATATTTGGTCTGCGCGCCCACCGTGTGTGAATTGATTTTCATTGCTGAAAATCAGCTTATCTTTGAGCTCAAACTCTTCACAATTAGCCACTAAAAACGGCGATCTCAACATGGTTTTGTGCTCGCCATTTTGATAAATGTCGACGGCAGTGAACTTAGTAAAGTGCGTTTCGTTGTTGCCTAATGGACGATAGCCGATACCGCCGGTTTCAGTGCTTCCTAGTACTTCAAAAGCTTGTATTGAAAGTGATAGGTAAGAAATAAGGTCGGCAAGTTTTTGCTCTTTCTCACCTTTGAATGGTGCACCTGAGCTTATTAAATAACAGTGGTTTTGATTTAACTGATCGGCCACAAAGTCAAACATAGTTGGCGTTAAGATCACACCTACCTGTTTGTCTTTTACAGGTTGTAAATCCGGTGTTGAACCGAGTTCGTAACACACTGGTTTGCCTAGCTGAAGAGGGAGCATAAATGCCCAAATAAAACCGAACATGTGGCGGATATCTACGCAAGCACAGAAATAATCTACTGCGTTAAACGAGAAAGTGTCAGCAAAGGTGACGGCTTCTGCATGGAGTGAGGCGATGGATTTATGCCAAGTTTGTGGCTTACCTGTGCTGCCTGACGTTTCAAAGCCAATTGTCTTATCGCTATGGTGCTGTAAAAATGCCGTCATGGAATGAAACGGAATTTCCACCTCTTGATTGGCAAGCGTGAGCTCTCGCCAGCTAAACGCATTGGCGTTCGCGGCTGTATTCGCACTTAATACCGGAGTGATATTGTGTGCTAATAACACCATAGTGCTCACAATGATATCGCATGGCGTACTGTCTTTGATAAGACGAGCCTGACCGTTGATCTCACACTCTAGACTACGCTGTATCAGTGCTAGTAAATCGGTCTCTTTGAGAGAGGTGACTTGATCTGCCCAAGTCTCTAAGGGTGTTGCTTGTTTTTGTTGCGTTAAGTTTAACGCTATTTGACGTGTTAGTGTCGCCAAAGTTACAGTGCTCAATCCGCCCAAGTCTTTTAATTGGAACGCTTTTTTACATGCAGCAGATAACTGCATAAGGTCGACCGAGTCGAGAAACAGTGGCGCCTCAATTAAATTGGCGTCGTCACTTAGTACGTCTAGTTGTTCTTTATCTACTTCTAACTCAGCTTCAATCAGTTGCATGAGTGTTGAACGAATGGCACTGTATGTTTGCATGGTGTCCTTCCAAGCGGAAATGGTTACGGTCAGATCAACAAGCTTCAGCTGTTGTTTGTGCTTCAACTTGTTCGTGAACAAAGCTAGCTAAGGTACTGACGCTTTTCATTTTTTCTTGAATGGTTTGTTCTGGGTAATCTTTGAACTTAAGGTTGTATTTTTTCTCGATAGATACCACAAGATCGAGCACCTCGATGCTGTCTAGATCTAGACCGTCACCGATAAGTTGAGCATCATCTTCGATTTCATCAATGCTATCTACCACTTCTAAATTGTCTACAATGATGTCTTGTTTAATAAATTGTGTTATTGATTCTAAGCTACTCATTTTTATATCCTTTTTAGTTTCTTTGGTGTGTAGTTTACGTCTCATTAGTGGTTTTTGAGCAACAACAAGCCCTAGCTGGCTGCAGTGAAGCTGCCAGCTATAGCGTTATCGTCATCTCAAAAATGACTTAGAGAGGGTTACTGCTCATTAAATAGGGCGTTAACCATATTGTTGATTTCGACATCCATCGGTCTATCTTCAATGACTGGTTGGAAGTTGCTGCTAATTTCGTCGAAAAACTCGCGAGAAAGCGCGTTGAGTTTCTCTGCTTTCGCATCTTTCCCGTCAACATAAAATGCTTGGCGGATCGCCATTGCCTGAATAGCAATAACTGGCTTGATAAGATCTGTAATACGACGAAGGTCACGTGCAGCGATAGTGCCCATGCTGACGATGTCTTGGTTTAGTGCTTCTGTTGTGCGTGAAAATACTGACATAGGGCCTGCATTTTTAAGTGCTTCTGCAACAAGAGAAGAAGAGGTAATTTGCATTGCTTTGAAACCGTGGTGTACCCAAGCTTTGTCGCCAAGATCTTCACGCGCAACCAAGTTGTTAGAAATTCCACCGTTAAGGCGATCATCAACCAAAATGCCTAATTCACGCTCTAGTAACGCGCCCATGTTTGCAACGAGTGGTTTGAGGGTATCGCACACCGCTGCAACGTGACCACCGTAGAAGTGACCCGCGTTGAGGATAAGGTCGTTCTCATCATCAAATAGTGGGTTATCGTTCACTGAGTTGATTTCAGTCGTTAGGATCTGTGATGCCCACATCTCAGCATCAATTAATGGACCTAACACTTGCGGAGAGCAGCGAATTGAATAGCTATCTTGTAACCTAAACGTTTCTTGCTTGCCAAACTCAATGTTGTCATCGGTGCGGTTTCTGCGACCTAAACGCTGATCGACGTTAGTTAAGCGTTCTAGAATTTTCTCTGCGCAGATCTGCTGTCCGCGGTGTGGTTTAAGTTCGTGTACGCGTTTATGGAATGGTGATGCTCGACCTTCGATAAGTTCGACATAAAGCGCGATCAGTTTACAGCTTAAATCAATGCCGCGGCGGATGTCTTTTAGTGCATTCGTGGCGATAGCAGACATAACCGAAGTACCATTCATGATAGCTAAACCTTCTTTCGGCTTTAGCTTGTATGGCGCAATGTTTAGCTCTTCTAATACTTCAGCGGTTTCACGCAGTTGTCCTTGATAGTACACTTTACGCTTACCACCAAGTGCGGCACCGACATAAGAAAGTGGTGTTAAGTCGCCACTCGCACCCACAGAACCCATAGAAGGGATAGCTGGGATGATGCGGTTGTTTAGGAAGGTTTCCATCTGCGCCAGCAATTCCCAACTAACGCCTGAAAAGCCTTTGGCATTGCAGTTCATGCGGATCAATAAAGTCGCGGCACAATCAGACTCTGAAAGGTAATCACCAACGCCACAGCCATGATAAGCAATGAGGTTTTGTTGTAATTCTTCAGAGAGAGAAGTCGAAATACGGTTACTTGCTGAGTTACCAAAACCAGTCGTCACGCCGTATATATCTTCTTGATTTGCTAATTTATTGTCCAGGTATTGACGGTTTTGCTCGATTCTAGCTTTTAATGCCAACTCGTCCAATTTTACTTTGGATAAGGGCTGAGCTGCGTAATCTTGCACTGACTCCAGAGAAAGTGATTGATCTTGCGAGATGAAAACAATACTACCGAGCTTTTTCTCGACCTGAATTGCTTCCTTTTCTGTGTTGTACTGGTTCATGACTTTCCTACTCTGACTAAAATAATGAATCCGATTGTGATTTTCACAATGCTTATATTTTTGTATGACCGGAAACTGTTTAGAAAACCCAATCATACTTGTTAGAGGCGAGTACTACTTAACCAACGTCCCGTGTGTGCCAACCCGTTAACTTGGCCGGCTTTGTCGCGATACTATTGTCGCTATCTTTGTTACAAGATTATTTTATTTGTAAATAAAAAATATTAAATGTGATTTTTTGATTGTTGTGTTTTAAGAACGGCGGCTAGGTTAAGCCTGAGTTTTCAGGGTGTCAACACGAAAAATTTGACATTTTAATGTTAATTAAATCTAACGTTAACATAATTGAAATGTTATAAAATGATTGCAATTTGGAGTTGTTAATAGCTATTTTTTATCTCTATGAGATATAAAGAATTAATTGATTTTTAAAGCTAAAACTCTATTTTTATTGTACGTGGAAAGTTTAATAAAACTGACTTATGACAAATGTCACTATTTTGTATGGTCGGATCTGAAAATGAATAGAATTGACTTATTTCGACAGAAAGTTGAATTTTTTGTGAATAAAAAATGCGTTATAAATATAAATCTAGACGGCTAACCGTTGAGGTTGCCGGAATATCGGCAGCCTCAAAGACGGTGATTAATTAGTATTCTAAAACGGTGCTCATTAATCCAGTTTCACCGACGACGAGTAAGTAAGAGCGGTCTAGCGATGCATTGCAAAGACTTATAACCTCATCACCCATCATAATATCTTGATTACAGTCATCCACTTGATACCAGCTACTGACTTCTCCTTTATCAAATTCAACGTCTGAACCGTTAATATTTAATGTCATTGTTTTAGCAGCTAATACTCGTACGGTAAATTTATTATCGTGATCATCTTTAGACTTTCTAACAACCTTTATATCTAAGGTATCGTTGCTATCCTGCATTACCACAAAGTGATAATCTCGGTCATTACTCACCTTAATTTTTTCTTGTTCTACCATGCCAAGCTTGTTGACTGACTCAGCATAAAAACTGATTTCACGGTTGGTGTTATGTTCGTGTGTTATGCGTACGGGTTCTGAACCGGAAGCTAGTACTTTGACGCGATATTTATCGTCAGCGACATTTCGTTCATCACCGTCTAGTTCAGTGTTAGCAAGGTGAAATGCAATTTCATAATCGGTGGCATTAACCAAGTTATATTGGTTTTTATAGATGTCAGAACCGAAGTTGGCGGTCTCGACATCTTCAGACGAACAGGCAACCGCTAATAGGGATAGGGTGGCTGCAGTTAGGATACGAAAGTTCATAGTTGATCTCCTTTATCAATATTTTGAACATAGGTCGTTATTCAAGCGATTTCGGAGCAAGAGTATAGGATGGAAAAATGAAAGGTTACTTAATGATGTTTATAAGATGTTAAAAAATGTAGTATGTAAGGCTTTGTTACAAAATAAGGTACGTGGTATTCGCCATTTTACTTTCTAACTAGGTGATAAATATTGGCTTTTGTAATAAGTTAAGTTTTATGACAACTACATTTTTAAACATAAATATAAATCCCTATTTGGATTTATAGTGTAGAGCAAGATGATAACGATAAAATCTTTAAGTAAAAGTTTCTCCAAAGAGGTACTGTTTGACAACTATTCACAACAGTTTGATCATAATAGAATTTGTTTAGCGGCGCCGAATGGCGTAGGGAAAACCACCTTACTGAGTATGATTGCTGGGCTTGATGATGCGTTCAAAGGCGACATTCTTTTACAAGGCAAAAAAATCGATAAACGCCAAACACTTGTTGCACTTGCGTCAGACAATATTCCATTTCCTGCTTTTTTGCGTGCAAAAGAGTTATTAACTCTCACATCAACCGCATGGCAATGTGATTTTCCTTCGCAGCTTATAAACGACTTTCAGTTTGAAACCTTTTTAATGACGCGCTACGCGGATCTCTCCTCTGGTAACAAAAAGAAGCTTCAGCTTATTAATGCCTTGATGCGTAATACCCCTTATTTATTGCTCGATGAGCCTACTGCGGCTTTGGACGCGGCAGGCTGCGAGTATATCGTTGAGCTTGCGCAAAACTACGCTGGCATGGTGCTGATGACAAGTCATGAGCCTGAACCTTTTTTACAAGTTGGATTTTACTCTGTTCCCTTAGCACCAAAGCAGGGTAGTTAATATGCTTTATTACTATCGTTACAGAAAAGCATCACTTTCCCTATCGCTGCAAGCGATAGGCCAGCAACTTCAGCAATTTGGCTTGATGATAGCTGCATTGTTTCAAGTTTATCTGCTAGGTTTTATCGCAATACTATTTATAGGTATAGGTAAAATTGTAGAAAGTGATAATCCCATTGCACAGGTACAAATTGCATGGGGATTACTTGCGGCGCAAAGCTTTATTTTATTTGTGTTTAGAGATGCGGTTTTGGACAAAGCGCACAGAAGTTACCACCACACAATCCTCCATCGTGCCATCCATCAAAAAGTGGCAGATGGGTTGTCCGTGCTTGTTGTTCATCCCTTATTATTGATGACTCTAATTCTCTGCTATTCGATTGGAATTGAGAAAATCACACAAGCGTGGCAATTACTGGTTTTTGCGGTGACGCAATTCTTCATTGCCCTTTGTTTTATTTATCGACCCTTGGGGACCAGTATTGGGTTATTGATAACAGCTATTATCAGTTTTGCTGTTATCGAAATTACTTGGTATTTGGTTGCTGTCAATCTAATAGCACTTGGCTGTGCAGTTTTGCTACCGCGTAAAGTGACGCTATCGATAATGGTTAAAGGATTGACGACATTTTGGCTGAGCTTTGCTTACAACCACTATTTTGTGTTGCTTTGGCGCATTGTGATGAGTGTATTGGTGCTATGGTTTGGCGCGATCTTAAGCGCAGAGCGCCCCGATCTGATGGCAAATTACGTTCCAGGTCTGGTGACGTTAAATCTATTATGGTGGTCGAGCCTAGCCATTGATCTCAAACCTGAAGTCTACGACCGCACTGCATATTGGTTGAGTATAGATAAGCTGCAATCGGCAAAGCAGAGTATTTGGATTATTGTTCTGACGGCCGCCGTCTGTTTTTCAGTGCCTGTCTATATGTTATTGGGACTGAGTGTAGTGAGTCTATTACCTTATGCCTTTCTACCACTTTTAGTGTTAAGTGCATTAAAAAGTCCACAGCATTTAGCTATGACTTGGCTCAGTACTTTAGTGCTGAGCTATACCGCGTATGTGCTGTTGTAATGATAATCGTTAGTTGGCAGCTTCAGATAGGCGAGTCAGTTTCTTGATATCGCCTTCTACACTTTCCATTTTTGCTATGAGTAGATCCCCAAGCGCGTCGATATCGTAGTGCCAAATCAAGTGGCCGACTTTTTTAAGCGTAGGGTTTTGCTCTGGCATCAATGTGAGTTGCCAAATGTAGTCCTCTTTTGACCAAGCGGATTGCCAATAGATGTCGTTGCCGCGAATTCTTAAGTTACTAAATTGATTGGTTTGCTTTTGACTTAGCGCATATTTATTTAACGCTTCCGAGTCGCTTTCGAAGAGCGTCTCGTACTCCAGCAGTAGGTTTTGTTGTAGCACAAACCAAGTTTGCCTTTCGGGGTGATAAAAGACAAAGTCAGCTGTACTGTCATGGCTGCTGATAAGCGCCCCAGACAAGCTGTATTGGTTTAATGTCTCACCGTCATAAGCCCATAGTGTTTGCTCATCTATCCAGCCCATGCTTTTGATAGGCTGACTCAGCTGTGAATTGAACTGGGTGAGTGGGCGTTTTCGGTCGTATATCACTAAATCGTTATCACGGTTTGAGGCCAAATAACTCAGCTCTGGACTCCATACTAAAAAACCGACGTACTCATGCCCCTGATGAAAGGAAAGCTGACTGATTTTATCATCGCGATATAGATACACCTCGCATACGCCGCTGCGCCTCGACATAAATGCCGTTTCTCCCAAGCTGTTGGTCAGTGGTAAATAATCGATGCTTGAGCTTGAAAATAAGGGGAGATCGTCTCGGTCTTTGATATTAACTTGAAAACTCTCCAATGCTGCGAATATATCGCCGCGATTATCGCTTGAGAAGCTCGTGTATAAGCCAATTTCCGTTTCTTTGATGGCTTGACTGTCACCGTCTCTAAAGTGTCGTGATAGGCTGCCATATTGACTCGCAATCACGGCTTGATGATAAACATCAAACGCAACCGAAGTGACTGGAGCTGACCACTGCAGATGTACCGTGCCATCAAGCGTTTGTAGCCTTGCTAACCGCTGTTTATCTTGAATCAAATAAAAGGTTTTGTCTTGCCACGCTCGAAGGGCCATTTTTAATTGTTCATTGGCTGCCAAAGCAAGTGGCAGCTTAACCATTTGATGGGACTCAAGCCGGTAAAGGTGTGCTGCTTTGGCATTATATTGGCCGAACGTTAAGATGAGCTCTTTGTCATTTTTCCAAACGGGTTTAGTACCAACTTGGCACGGAAGAATTTGCGAGCTATGAAAAAATTGCCCTGCGGCAGTCATAACATGAAGTTGGCAGCCACTACCTTGATATTGCCAAAAAGCCAGCTTGTCTGAGCCGGGACTCCAACTTGGAAAGCTGATCCTCGAATCAAAGCGGTGTTTATTTAATTGATAGCCTTGTTTGTTGGCAATAATAAGGTGAGTAAAATCTTTTACATAGGCGATGAGATTTTTGCTTTGGTGGGCATCAACGTCAAATTCAAGGCCAAGCTCATGACTGAGGTTTGAGGTTTCGTAGCGTGATGGTGTTTTTTCAGTTGGCGTTTGATTAAAAAAGGCGATTGCGCCAAAGCATAGAACCGCCATTGCGACGGCACTGAGTGAGAAAATACGAGACTTGGCGATTACGTTGACTGGTTTTGCCGTATGACGAGGCGCTATTTCATGTCTTTCTAGTGGTGCGATAAAGCGATAGCCCCGTTTTGGGATGGTTTTGATGTAAATCGGGTTTTTAGGGTCATCCCCGAGCACTTTTCGCAGTTTAGTCAGAAGCTGATAAAGGCTATTGGGTTCGACAACCGCGTGTTGCCACAGTTGTTCGGTAAGCCAATATTTCTCTAGCACTTCGTTATGATGCTCAATAAAAAGTGCGAGTAACCTTGCCATTTGTGGCTCAAGTTTTACGGTTTTTTGGCTTTGCCTATGTGTTAGGCAATCTTGCTGGAGATCAAACTGCCAATGTCCAAAACAAATCATCTCTACTTCCTGTGCCTGCACGCCGAGTACCAATTTCAATAATCAAAACCAATTGTTCCCATAACGTTAGCGTTTCTTAAGATTAAGTCAATGTTTATAAAGGTTAAGTCAGCTTTCTTCAGAAAAAGTTAAGAACTTTTTACGGCAAAGTTTGTTGCAATAGCAGGCATAACTCTGAGGAAAGTATGTATGAATAAAAGCAATAAATTTTGGCTCGGTTTAAGTTATCCCATGATGGCAGGCGCTGTACTTGCGGAACCTATCGAGGTTGATGGTAAGTTGAATGAAGCGCAGTGGGGTTCTGCTACGCACTTTGAACAATTTGTTCAGGTTGTGCCTGTAACTTTGGCATCTGCCAATGACAAAATTACCGCAAAAGCCTTTGCCACTGCTGATGGCGTTTATATTGGTATTAAAAATTTCCAGAATAAAGCCGAGCGCAAGCGACAATTCAATATCCATGACCGCTTTATGCAAGCTGACTTCAATCGGGTAGTTGTGGACTTTTCAGGCGACGGTAGTAGTGCATATCAATTTTCGGTGACATTAGGTGGTGGCTCGCAAGATGGTGTTGTAACCCCAAGCTTAAACGTGGATTACGATTGGGATGGGGACTGGCACTATGCCAATCACATTGACGATACGTATTGGACCACGGAATTATTGATCCCTTGGCATACCGTGTCGTTTCAGCCAGGAGATGAGCAGGGGCTTACAAAAATTGGGGTTTCGGTACAGTTGTATGAGCTTAAAAGTAATTTTATCTATGCAAACCATGAGGATACAACAGCAAATAGCGACTTCTTCCTGACCATGCCAAAGATCACAGCACAGATCCCCGCGCATTCTCAATTGGCATTTGTGCCTTACTTTGCGCATCAGGCTCAATTTGCACCTGTAGGCACTTCGCCTTCAGAGCGCCAGCACCAGTCCGATGTTGGCTTTGATTTGTTCTACAAGCCTTCTCATCATCAGAAGGTGAGTCTTGCAGTGAATCCTGACTTTGGTCAGGTGGATATCGATGATGTTGACGTGAATTATTCGGCCGTAGAAACGTTGCGCACCGACAAACGTCCATTTTTCACCCAAGATATCAGCCTTTTTGAAGTTGCTGCACTTGAAAGCACTAAGCTTATTCATACTCGTCGTATAGGGGCATCAAGTGATGACGGTTCACGCGCGATCACCCCTATAGATGCGGCGCTACGATTTGTACATAAAGGAAAGTCGGTACAATTTGGTACTTTTGCCGTGTCTGAGTCGGACTTTTCGGACGATATTGGCAAGCAGTTTTTTGCAGCAAGAGCTAATTATCGCACGCAAGATTGGCAAGCGGGTGTGCTTGCGACCAAAACGGACCGACCTTTTCTTAAGCGCGATGCCATGAGTTATGCCCTTGATGGTCAGTATCGTAGTGATACTTGGTCTTTCAAAGGCGCGCTATTACAAACTGAGGTAGAAACACAAAAGCAAAGTGTTACAGGTCAAGGTGTATCGCTAGACGCGGAGTATCAACATTCGTTACAGACGAAGTTCGCTGCGCGCTACTTTGCTGTGGATGACGAATTTGATAACCGTGATCTCGGCTATATGAAACGCAATGATTGGCAGGTGAGCGAGCTTTATGGTGAATACTCGGTGCACCCAAAAGACAGCTGGTTTACCAGATTAAAGCAGTCACTCACACTGAGGCATGAGCAAAATAATGCTGGAACAGGTTTAGCGGCCAGACAAGCATATTTAGCGCAGTTTTTGTTGGCAAATGGTGGTCAGCTCAACCTCGGGCTAGATTATTACACCAGTGGTAAACAAGACAACTTAGGGCGAGGCACTGAGGTGTTTGAGATGCCAAGCCGTGTGGAGTCTCGAGTATTTTATCAAAGCCCTTATGTGGGAGACTTTTCTTGGGCAGCAAGTGTTGAGCTTGACCAAGAAGGAATATCAGGCTCAGCACAGCAATACGCCGTGGATTTGACTTGGATGCCACACTACAACTGGAACCTTAAGTTGAGTAATTTCTTTAGAAGCGGTGATGGCTGGCTGATGGCGAACGGGCAAAACCGCTTGAGTGAATACGACAGAGATGAGTTTTCCAATAAGTTTGAATTTAATGGCCGGATCACCGACAACCTTGAACTCAGTGGTTCGCTACAGTGGACGATACTTGAAGCGCAAAGTAAGACGATTTATCAAATTACCAACGGTGAGCTTCGTGAAGCTCATGCTGATACCAGCTTTGACGACAGGCGCTTAGCAAGCCAGATAAAACTGCGTTATCGCATGGGTGCATATTCAGATATTTTTTTAGTATATCAGCGAGGAGGTGCAAACTTTTCGACACTTGAAAAGTCGCAAGTAGGGCGCAGAGACTGGTTTGGGAGTGTCGCCGATTTATGGCAGCAACCAGTGCAAGACTTAGTGACGTTTAAGGTGCGATATTTATTTTAAATCACTAGAGCTGTGTTCCCCCGGCTCTAATCTGCCAAGAAAAAAGGTCAGAAAATTCTGACCTTTATATCCACGCTAATTGCTAGGGTAGTATGGATAGCACTACCTAAACAAAAATAGTTATGCTGCGTCTGCTTTACTTGATTCCTTAGTTCTTGCTTTACCGGCAAGTAACTCTTCAGGGTCAAAGTCATCAACGTTGATAACGGCAAGACGTTTTGCTTCAACGGCAGTCAATTTAGCTGCTTCGTCTTCGCTCAGTACACCTGCTTCAAGTCCCATTGCTGCCACTTTATCAAGTTGCATAAACGGTAACTTTTTACCAGTACCACGGCATACCTTTTCAAATAACGGCTCTACGGCAAGAATGTCTTTTAGCGTTTGCTCTTGCTTACCAAGCAAGCACAGAGGCTCATCTTTTAAGTAGATATGTGTTGCAAGGCGGTCACGCGTTTCGCTAGGTACTTGAAGTAACTGAGCAAGTTTGTGCTCCATTTTGTCGGTTGGTTTACGAACCGGACGACCAAATGGGAACAGGACCACTTTCAACAGGCCACGTAATGCAGCAGAAGGCATGTTGTTGATTAAGTCAGCAAGGGCACGTTGACAAAGGTACAGGTGCTCCTGACAAGACCATTGAACAAACGGTAAGTCTTCTTTACGGCGACCTTCATCGTTATAGCGCTTAAGCGTTGCAGAAACCAGATAAAGGTAGCTTAATAGGTCGCCTAAACGTGCAGAAATACGCTCTTTACGCTTAAGTGAACCACCAAATACAGCCATACAAATATCAGACATTAATGCCAATGATGCACTGTAACGAGCAGCGTTACGATAATAAACCGCAGTTTCATCGTTAAATGGTACTTTGGTGAAACGTGCACCGGTTAGCGCTAACCACTTAGTTCTTACCAAGTTCGACATAGTGAAACCGATGTGACCCATCAAGGATTTATCGAAGCTATCAAGCGCTTCTTGTTTATCTTTGATAGAACAAGCCTCAAGTTCAGCCAGTACAAAAGGATGGCAACGAATAGCGCCTTGACCGTAGATGATCATGTTACGGGTTAGGATGTTTGCACCTTCTACCGTAATTGCAATTGGTGCACCTTGGTAACCACGGCCAACATAGTTGTTTGGACCTAGACAAATCCCTTTACCACCATGAATATCCATGGCATGGATGGTTGAAGCACGCATTTGTTCGGTTAAGTGGTACTTCAAAATGGCAGAAACAACCGAAGGCTTTTCACCTAAATCTACCGCGCCAGTTGACATAGTCACCGCAGCATCGGAGCTATACGCATAGCCACCCAGTTTCGCTAGTGCCTCTTCAATCCCTTCCATCTTACCGATAGGAAGTTTGAACTGGCGACGAATGCGACTGTATGCGCCACTTGCAACTGCAAGGGATTTAATACCACCGGCAGAGTTTGAAGGTAGCGTAATAACACGACCAACCGACAAACACTCAACTAGCATGCGCCAGCCTTGTCCTGCCATTTTTGCGCCACCGATAATGAAATCGAGTGGTACAAACACGTTTTCGCCTTGGGTAGGACCATTTTGGAACGGCACATTCAGTGGGAAGTGACGGCGGCCAATTTTTACGCCAGGCGTGTTTGTAGGAATAAGCGCACAAGTAATACCTAGCTCTTCTTTATCACCTAATAGGCCGTCCGGGTCGCGCATCTTAAACGCCAGACCAAGTACAGTCGCAACAGGTGCTAAAGTAATATAACGTTTGTTCCACGTTAGGCTAATACCTAATACTTCTTCACCTTCCCATTCGCCTTTACATACCACACCAAAGTCAGGGATCGATGAAGCATCAGAGCCCGCTTCCGGTGACGTTAATGCAAAACAAGGGATTTCATCACCCACAGCAAGGCGAGGTAAGTAGTGCTCTTTTTGCTCGTCAGTACCGTAGTGCTGAAGTAGTTCACCTGGGCCTAACGAGTTAGGTACGCCCACGATAGACGAAAGTAAAGTTGATTTACTGGTAAGCTTTTGTAGTACACAAGATTGCGCGTAAGCTGAAAACTCAAGACCACCGTATTGCTTTTTGATGATCATCGCAAAGAACTTGTTGTCTTTTAAGTATTGCCACACGTCTTGCGGTAAGTCAGTCAGCTCGTGTGTTGCTTCCCAATCGTTAAGCATGGCACACACTTCTTCCACCGGACCATCCAAAAACGCTTGTTCTTCAACGCTCAAACGAGGCTTTGGAAACTGATGAAGTTTATCCCAGTTTGGGTTACCACAAAATAGATCGGCTTCCCACCAAGTAGTACCTGCATCAATCGCTGACTTCTCGGTTTCTGACATTGTCGGCGTAACTTTTTTGAACGCTTTAAATGCCGGAGCCACGATGTACTGCTGACGCAGGTTCGTTACTGAAAGCGGAATAACAATCGCTAAGAAAACTAACCAAGATATAATGCCAAATGCACCAGCAAAGGTGCCAACTAGCATTGTAACTGCTGCAATACCTAGAGCGGTATTCCAGCTTGCGCGATGATAGCTTGCTGCGCTGAGCAAGGCTAACAACGCGAGAACAAATATAAGTGTCATGTTGTTCTTCCTTATAAGAGGTCTGACCACCCAGTTAGACTAGCTGGTTAACGCTGATATTTCAAGCGTCTTCATATCCTGTATGCGAATTAGTTGATGCCTTGTTGTGACATATTATTTACGTTTTGTACTTAATCTGAGTGTTAAATGAGTCATGCTTCTCATGTCAGTAATTTAAAAGTTATTGATTACACCCCCAGCTATAACCTGAGAGAATTTTCAACGCTATTAATTACTGATCGATATTTAAGTGTAATGAACGTAGTGCAATATGACGAAAATGCACATGAAATTTCTTTCAGAGAAGTTCGTTATCTGTGCATTATAATTGCCAAAACTTCATGTCTGATTTGCATTGAAATACACGTTAATGTTTCTACAATTGGGTTAAGCATAGCCACGAAATGGTGCTTTTAAGAATTGCTAAGGAGTAGCAAATGCAGTCCATTTTTTTGGTCGCTATGTGAGTTAGGATTCACCGCCACGCCCTAGTGTAGCGGTTGATATAGCTGTCCACGTTAAGGAGAAACAAGATGCAGCAGAGTATTTTTTATCTAGTCACTATTTTGGCCTTCACGGCTATGTTGTCGGCCTTTCACCTCTTTCCTGAGGCGGTAATTTTTAATGTTTTTAGCAGCTTGTTTGCCGCATTACTTGGCTACCGTGCTTATACCCGTTGGGCTTTATTATTGTGTTGTATTAATGTGTTGGCCATGACGTTTTGTCCTTTACTTGATTCAGGAGGTTGGTTAAGTCTTAAGGGAGCGGTCGTTTTTGTATGCTGTGTGATGTTTTTCGCAATAGCCTTTGGTTGCAATAAAACGGTGACACAAAATAAAAGGTTTTATTATTAGTCGCCTACCTTGCCATGTTAAACTCGACTCAGGCGATGTGTTATCGCCTGAGTACTCGAGACAATAGGTGACAGGAAACCCGCATGCGAATATTAGCCGATCAAAATATGCCCTTAGTTGAGTCATTCTTCTGTGAAATTGGTGAGGTAACTCGGTTTGATGGCCGTAACCTTCAACCTGATGAGCTAAAAAATGTCGATATTCTGTTGACTCGTTCAGTCACTAAGGTCAACAAGGCCCTGTTAGCAAAAGCCGATAAACTGAAATTTGTGGGGACTGCGACAATAGGGATTGATCATATTGATACCTCGTTGCTGGACAGCGCCAATATCTCGTTTAGCAGCGCACCGGGTTGTAATGCGATAGCTGTTGCCGAGTACGTGATAAGCGCTTTACTTGCGTACGCACAAGAAACCTCCACGCCACTTCAAGATAAAACGATTGCCATCATTGGTGTTGGTAATATTGGCGCGTGTTTGGCATCAAAGCTTAAAGGGCTTGGTCTTACGATACTATTGTGTGACCCAGTAAGGCAGCAAGCGGGGACACTGGATTCACATGTAGCCATAGATGAAGCCTTAGCGCGCGCGGATATCGTGACATTTCACGTTCCATTAGTTAAGCAGGGCCCGCATAAAACGGTTCACCTACTTGATGCACCGCGGATAGCGGCATTAAAGCCGGGTACGGTGATAATCAATGCAAGCCGTGGAGATGTTATCGATAATCAAGCGCTTTTGCACGCGGTAGAGAAGGGGCAAACGCTTGAGCTGATCTTAGACGTTTGGGAAAATGAGCCGGATATTTTGCAGCCATTATTGCAATATACTCGTTTTGCCTCTGTACATATTGCCGGCCATACGCTAGAAGGCAAGGCACGAGGCACGCAAATGTTATACGAAGCCGTATGCCGAGAGTTCGATTTACCAGCCAACAAAACGATTAGTGATTTTCTTCCTAAGCCAAGTGTCACTGGCTGCCAATTGCAAAGCACAGCCAACGAGCAGGATATTGTCAACTTAGCGCATCTTGTTTACGACATTCGTCGCGATGATGGCATCATGAGAAAACAGCTAAACACATTGGGCTTTGATACCTTGCGTAAGGCATATCCCGTGCGTCGAGAATTTAGTACAATTGCAGTCAATAATGACTCACCAATCAGTGAAAAGCTTTACCAACTTGGCTTTTCTGAGCACAAGAGCTAAGTGCAATGGTTGGTATATTACAGAATGAGGAAAAATAATGTCGCAAAAATATAATGTTGCGGTACTTGGTGCAACAGGTCTTGTTGGCAAGCAAATTATCGAATTACTAGCGGAACGAAAATTTCCTGTAGACACATTGTACCCACTCGCGAGTAGCCGAAGCGCGGGTGAAGAAATTGACTTTATGGGTGAAAAAATCGAAGTTCTGGATGTTGAAGAATTCGATTTTTCTAATGCCCATATCGGTTTGTTTTCAGCGGGTGGTGCCGTGTCAGAGAAATATGCACCAATCGCCGCTGAAGCTGGCTGCATTGTGATAGATAACACCTCACATTTCAGATACGACTTTGATATTCCATTAGTCGTTCCTGAGGTGAATAAAGACAGTCTTGCAGATTTTAGAAATCGTAACATCATTGCTAATCCAAACTGCTCTACAATCCAAATGCTAGTGGCACTTAAACCAATTTATGATGCCTATGGCATTGACAGAATTAATGTCTCAACTTACCAAGCGGTATCTGGCGCAGGTAAAGAAGCGGTAGATGAGTTGGCTAAGCAAACTGCAAACTTAATGAATGCAAGACCGATGGAAAACGAAGTATTTAGCAAACAAATCGCTTTTAATGTCATTCCTCAAATTGATGCGTTCCAAGAAAATGGTTACACCAAAGAAGAAATGAAGATGGTGTGGGAAACGCAAAAAATCTTGGGCGATTCGAGTGTTTTGGTTAACCCGACTGCGGTTCGCGTTCCTGTGTTTTTCGGTCATGCTGAAGCCATTCATCTTGAAACGCGCATGCCTTATGATCTTGAACATGTTAAGCAGTTACTTGCTGATGCGCCGGGTGTTGAGCTAATTGAAGACGAAAATGATTACCCAACACCGGTAAGTGATGCAAGTGGTAACGATACCGTCTATGTAGGTCGTGTAAGGCAAGATATTTCACATCCACTAGGCTTAAACTTATGGGTGGTATCAGACAACACTAGAAAAGGTGCCGCAACAAATAGCATCCAAATTGCAGAAGCCCTGATAGAAAGCTATCTATAAGTACCCATTGATATCGCAAAGTAAGCAGAGTTTTGCTTACCTTTCTGCGCTATAACGGCAAACTTCTGCCAAGAAGTTTGCCGTTAAGTCAAATACTTGACTATTCTTCACCTATATCAGCTATTCCAAAATCAATAAAAAGCATTATAACCATGTTAACTTTCAATACGTTGCAATGGATATTCCAACATATCTGGTTTATAGTTTGCATTTGGAATAGAGCTTGCTTCAAAGCCATAATAATAAAACGTCGTTTAACGGGTGTTAAACATTTGAGTAAAGGATCGGCATGCGCGGTTTAGCCTTATTTAGTATCTTTGTATTCGCACTGATTGCCACACCAGTATATACCCAAGAGGGGGTAGTGCTAAAAGGCCCTAAAGGGGTTGATTATGGGGCTCAAGGTCGGTCAATAGGGCCTATCAGACCCACGGATACATTGTGGCGTATAGCACAAAAAGTGCGACCAGATGACTCGGTCACCATTTATCAGGTGATGAAGGCGCTTTACGATAAAAATCCTAATTCATTTCTAGATAAAAACCTCAACCATATGCAGGATGGGGCGTATTTACGTATTCCTACCATCAATGAAATTCGCAGTGTTAACCCTGAGTTGGCAAAGCAAAAGTCGGATCAAGATGACAAACTTTGGGAAATGAAGCGTAAGGGATTATTGAATCCAAATGCAATAAACGAAGCCGAAAAAAAGGTTACACAAGCTCGTAAAGTCGATGTAGAAGAAGCAAAAGAAGACCTGACTAATCAACTGCGCTCTTTAAAAATGGAACAGGACATGCGCCTGATGGACTTACAAAAAGAGTTCAAATCCTCGGTGCGTAATGTTGAAGAAATCCTATCCGAAAACAATAAATTAAAACAGCAGCTCGGCGCTATTTCTACTGAACTTCAAACGGTTCGTACCCAACTTGGTAAAGACAGCGAAATCCAGCAACAGCTCAAGGCTGTTATTGACTTGCAAAATGAAATGATTGATCAGCAGGCAGCTCAGGCAAAAGCGCAAGAAAGTAGCGAGTTAAGCACATTCTTTAGCTCACCAGCTGGCATTGCGTTACTTGCCACATTACCGGCACTACTGGCAATTGCTGGATTCGTTATGTTTCTACGCCGAAGAAATCAATCTCAAGCGTCGACAGATGACGACGATTTTCTTCCGCAAACACCATCTGTGGCTGCAGGCGCTGCGGCGGCGGGAGCTGCAACCGCTGCGACTGCATTTGACCCTGAGCCAGACCCACTTGATATCGGAATGGGCGACGATGAAGACGCTCTGGGCGCAAGCGTACAGTTAGATGACGATATCTTACCTGAAGACGATGAAATTACCTTTGACTCACTTGATGACGACTTCGATGAAGGAAGTGATACGTTAGACCAAGATGAATTAGATAGCTTACTAAATGAAGATATTTCGTTTGATGATGATCATGACGAAGACTTTATGCAACAGAGCTTTGACGAGACTGGTGATGAAGTTTCGCTTGATGTTGATGATGGCCAAGATATTTTAAGTGACAGCGATCTTGATGATTTGTTCAATGAGTCTCAAGATGAAGAAATTGATGTTAGTGATGATGCCCTTGCAGCCCTGAGCGAGGAACTCGCTGATGAGCAAGCTGGTGCTGTTGCAAACGATGATGATATCGATTCAATTCTTGACGGTGCGCTAGATGAAGAGCCCGAATTTAGCGGCAATTTTGATAGTGAGAGCTTAGTCGATGCCGATGATATCGATGCGCTACTTGATGCCTCTCAAGATGCTGACGATGATGCATTGCCTGATTTTGAGGAACCAAGTACTGAGCTTGCGGGTGATGATATTGATGCCCTGTTAAATGAAGTGCAAGACGATACGTTAGCTGAAATTAACGAAGAGTCAGATATGCTCGACGGTGATGATATCGATGCTTTATTGGATGAAGCGCAGGAAGATACGTTGCCGGAATTAGAAGAAGAATCCGGTGATCTTGCTGGTGATGATATTGATGCTTTATTAGATGAAGCGCAGGAAGATACGTTGCCGGAATTAGAAGACGAGTCCGGTGATCTTGCAGGTGATGATATCGATGCTTTATTGGATGAAGCGCAGGAAGATACGTTGCCGGAATTAGAGGAAGAATCCGGTGATCTTGCTGGTGATGATATTGATGCTTTATTGGATGAAGCGCAGGAAGATACGTTGCCAGAATTAGAAGAAGAATCCGGTGATCTTGCTGGTGATGATATTGATGCTTTATTAGATGAAGCGCAGGAAGATACGTTACCGGAATTAGAAGAAGAGCCTAGTGATCTTGCTGATGACGATATTGATGCTTTATTGGATGAAGCACAGGACGATACGTTGCCGGAATTAGAAGAAGAGTCCGATGATCTAGCTGGTGATGATATCGATGCTTTATTAAGTGAAGCGCAGGAAGATACGTTGCCGGAATTAGAAGACGAGTCCGATGATCTAGCTGGTGATGATATCGATGCTTTATTGGATGAAGCGCAAGAAGATACGTTGCCGGAACCGGAAGAAGAGTCCGATGATCTAGCTGGCGATGATATTGATGCTTTATTAAGTGAAGCGCAGGAAGATAAGTTGCCGGATCTTGAAGAGGAAGGTAGTGAGTCTGCAGAGGACGAGCTCGATGCATTAGTAGACGAAGTACCAGAAGACGCATTACCAGAATTTGAAGAAGAAGTTGGTGAGCCTGCAGATGACAATCTAGATGAGTTACTAGACGAATCTGCAGAAGATACGTTGCCGGAGCTGGAAGAAGAATCTGATGAACTGGGAAATGACGAACTAGATGCATTAGTTGACGAAACACCAGAAGATGTTTTGCCAGAGCTGGAAGAAGAATCTGATGAACTGGAAAATGACGAACTCGATACATTAGTTGACGAAACACCAGAAGATGTTTTGCCAGAGCTGGAAGAAGAATCTGATGAACTGGCCGATGACGATCTTGATGCATTAGTTGACGAAACACCCGAAGATGTTTTGTCAGAGCTGGAAGAAGAATCTGATGAACTTGCAAATGACGAACTAGATGCATTAGTTGACGAAACACCAGAAGATGTTTTGCCAGAGCTGGAAGAAGAATCTGATGAACTGGAAAATGACGAACTTGATGCATTACTAGACGAAGCGCCAGAAGGTGATTTGCCAGAGCTGGAAGAAGAATCTGATGAACTGGCCAATGACGAAATAGATGCATTAGTTGACGAAACACCAGAAGGTGATTTGCCGGAGCTGGAAGAAGAATCTGACGAGCCTGAACTGGGGTCTGAACAGCATTTAGCAGAGTCTGAGCAAACGGAGTCAGGACACTTGTCTGGTATGTTGGATGAAGAGGATGCTATTCCTGAATCATCTGAAGAACCGGTGGAAGATACATTACAGTCCGATCTAGCCAATGAAGCAGATTTTAGTGATGAGAATGTTCAAGCTGACGACGACAGTGAATTTGAAGATCCTGATTTAAAAAGTGTTGATGAGCTATTACAGGAGCTTCAAGCCGAAGAACAGTTTGAGTTGGATGCTGAACTTGAAGACGACTTTTCGGATGAAGAAGTTGAAATTGAGCTGGGAGATGATCCACTTAATGACGAAGTGGATTTACTGGCAGAAGAAGAGTTTCTTGACGAAGAAGATCTGCAACCAAGCGCAGAGCTAGATAGTTACCCTGAGCTGGAACTTGGCGAAGAGCTTGAAACTACTGACTCGCAAAGCGAAACTGAAAAAGCACTATCAGAAGCATTATCCAATGACGCTCAATTTGATATAGAGGATGGGCTTGATGACGATCTTCTCGACGATGAAATCTCAGGCTTTGATGAAGATAATTTACCTGAATTTAGTGCGGATTTCGACGAAGATACCTTACTTGAAGACGAACCAGAAGCACCAGTCGAAGAAGCAGAAAGTGATGCGCTTGAGTCTGAACCTGAGCTTGAAATCGAAGACGAGCTGCCAGAGTTAACTGCAGACTTTGATGAAGAGACTTTGCTTGCTGATGAGCCTGAAGCGCTAGTCGAAGAAGCAGAAAGTGATACGTTTGAGTCTGAGCTTGAAATCGAAGACGAGCTGCCAGAGTTAACTGCAGATTTCGATGAAGAGACTTTGCTTGCTGATGAGCCTGAAGCGCTAGTCGAAGAAGCAGAAGCAGATACGTTTGAGTCTGAACCTGCACTTGAAATCGAAGACGAGCTGCCAGAGTTAGCTGCAGATTTCGATGAAGAAACCTTGCTTGAAGACGAACCTGATGCGCCAGCCGAAGAAGCTGAGAGTGAAACGCTAGAGTCCGAGCCAGATCTGGAAATCGAAGACGAGCTGCCAGAGTTAACTGCAGATTTTGATGAAGAGGCTTTGCTTGAAGATGAGCCTGAAGCGCTAGTCGAAGAAGCAGAAAGCGATACGTTTGAGTCTGAACCTGCACTTGAAATCGAAGACGAGCTGCCAGAGTTAGCTGCAGATTTTGATGAAGAGGCTTTGCTTGAAGATGAGCCTGAAGCGCTAGTCGAAGAAGCAGAAAGCGATACGTTTGAGTCTGAACCTGCACTTGAAATCGAAGACGAGCTGCCAGAGTTAACTGCAGATTTTGATGAAGAGGCTTTGCTTGAAGACGAGCCTGAAGCGCAGGTCGAAGAAGCAGAAAGTGACACGTTTGAGTCTGAACCTGGGCTTGAAATCGAAGACGAGCTATCAGAGTTAACTGCGGATTTCGACGAAGAGACTTTGCTTGCTGATGAGCCTGAAGCGCCGCTCGACGAAGCTAAAAGCGATGCGCTTGAGTCTGAACCTGAACTGGAAGTTGAAGACGAGCTACCAGAGTTAACTGCGGATTTCGACGAAGAGACTTTGCTTGAAGACGAGCCTGAAGCGCCGGTCAAAGCAGCAGAAAGTGATACGTTTGAGTCTGAACCTGAACCTGAACTGGAAGTTGAAGACAAGCTACCAGAGTTAACAGCAGACTTTGATGAAGAGACTTTGCTTGCTGATGAGCCTGAAGCGCCGCTCGACGAAGCTAAAGGCGATGCGCTTGAGTCTGAACCTGAACTGGAAGTTGAAGACAAGCTACCAGAGTTAACAGCAGACTTTGATGAAGAGACTTTGCTTGCTGATGAGCCTGAAGCACCAGTCGAAGAAGCTGAGAGTGACACGCTAGAGTCCGAGCCAGATCTGGAAATCGAAGACGAGCTGCCAGAGTTAACTGCAGATTTTGATGAAGAGGCTTTGCTTGAAGACGAGCCTGAAGCGCCGGTCAAAGCAGCAGAAAGTGATACGTTTGAGTCTGAACCTGAACCTGAACTGGAAGTTGAAGACAAGCTACCAGAGTTAACAGCAGACTTTGATGAAGAGACTTTGCTTGCTGATGAGCCTGAAGCACCAGTCGAAGAAGCTGAAAGTGATACGCTTGAGTCTGAACCTGCACTGGAAGTTGAAGACGAGCTACCAGAGTTAACAGCAGACTTTGATGAAGAGACTTTGCTTGCTGATGAGCCTGAAGCACCAGTCGAAGAAGCTGAGAGTGACACGCTAGAGTCCGAGCCAGATCTGGAAATCGAAGACGAGCTGCCAGAGTTAACTGCAGATTTTGATGAAGAGGCTTTGCTTGAAGACGAGCCTGAAGCGCAGGTTGAAGAAGCAGAAAGTGACACGTTTGAGTCTGAACCTGGGCTTGAAATCGAAGACGAGCTGCCTGAATTAAATGCAGATTTTGGCGAAGAGACTCTGTCTGAATTCAACGATGAAGATGACTTGGAAACTCTACTTTCTGAGCCACAAACAGAATCTGAATTACCAGAGGTCAATGAAGCCGAAATTGAAAAAGAATTTATGGCTGACTTCACCCAAGCAGACTTCGATGCTCTACTCAGCGAACTGGATGATCCCAGTGACTTTGACGCCGGAAATGCAGAAGATTTCGAAGTAGATTTCGATAGCTTGTTACAAGACGAATTGGTCGCAGGGGAAGCCCAAGCGCTACCAACGGATGCCGAAGGTACAGAAGATTACTTAGAAATTGAAGACTTACTTGAACAAAGCGACGACCTTGATGGCGATGTTGAACCTTACGTTGGTGCAAATATGGACGTTGGGCTTGGCGATTTTGAAGAGCTATTAGCGGGTGAAAATACCACGGATGTTGATTTAGAGGATGAAGGGTTTGCCGCTAAATTAGATTTAGCGAAAGCTTACATCGAAATTCAAGATTATGATTCGGCGATATCAACGCTCAACGATGTTATTGAGAACGGCCCGGATTCAGTGCAAGCTGAGGCAAAGTCGCTTAAATCCAGTCTTACAGAGTCTTAATACTCACATCAACGATACCGACCAAACAAAGTAATTGCCTTGTTTGGTCGGTATCATCATCTACTTCTTAGCTTAAGCGCTTTAATTCACATCGCCAATCGCATAAAATGTCGTTTTTGTTATGGGTTGCGATAGAAAAAGTATGCGAGTAGCGTTAGGCATTGAATATAATGGTGCAAATTATAGTGGTTGGCAGAGGCAAAATCATGTCAGCAGTGTCCAAGAAGAAATAGAAAAAGCGCTATCGAATATCTGTAATCATCCCGTTGAGATAACTTGCGCGGGGCGCACTGATGCGGGCGTTCATGCAACGGGTCAACTCGTGCATTTTGACACGGATTCTGCTCGCGATATGAGTGCCTTTACATTAGGAATGAACTCTCAGCTTCCTGACGACATTGCGGTACGATTTGCTAAAGAAGTCGACCCTGAGTTCCATGCTCGTTTTTCTGCGACAGCTCGTCGATACCGCTACGTTATTTATAATCACACCTACAGGCCGGGTATTTTACGCAGTGGCGTAACGCATTTTCACCACGAGCTTGATGTTGAAAGAATGAAAGCAGCATGCCCTGTGATGATAGGGGAGCAAGATTTCACTTCTTTCAGGGCGGTACATTGCCAGTCTAATACGCCGTTTCGTAATATCCATCACTTAGAGGTGAAACGCATTGGCAAATATATCGTCATTGATATTAAAGCGAACGCATTTTTACATCATATGGTGCGCAATATTACAGGTTGTTTACTTGATATTGGTGTCGGTAAGCAAGAGCCTGAGTGGATGGCGGAGCTGCTTGTTGCCAAAGACCGCACCTTAGCAAGTGCTACGGCAAAACCTAACGGATTGTATTTAGTTGATGTGGACTACCCTGAACAATGGCAAATAGAAAAGATGCCGCTTGGGCCATTATTTTTGCCTGAGGAATTAGTGTAACGGTCATATTTATGTAGTACCTTATACTCTTAAGACCAGTTTTTTATATCACCTATAGCTAAATCATGATTTAATTGGGAAAAGATGTCTGTCTTTGCTGACGGAACAGAATAAAGCACGATAGAGAGTTGCAAATGAGTTGGTTAGAAAAGATCTTACCTAAAACCACTAAATCTTCTGGTAAAAAAGAGATCCCAGAAGGGGTTTGGGCAAAGTGTACAGATTGTGATTCAATCCTATACAAAGCGGAATTAGAAAAGTCGTTAAACGTATGTCCGAAGTGTGATCATCACATGCGTATTACGGCACGTAAACGTCTTGAAAGTTTCTTAGATGATGCAGATCGTCAAGAGCTTGGCACAGAGCATGAGCCACAAGACGTATTAAAGTTTAAAGACTCTAAAAAATACTCGGATCGTATTGTTCAAGCACAAAAGGCAAGCGGTGAGAAAGACGCTTTAGTTGCAATGAAAGGTCGTGTAAAGGGTATTCCTGTTGCTGCTGTTGCTTTTGAGTTCTCCTTTATGGGTGGCTCAATGGCGTCAGTTGTTGGTGCGAGATTTGTTGATGCAGTTAACGTTTGTTTAGAACATAACATGCCATTAATCTGTTTCTCTGCATCTGGAGGTGCACGTATGCAAGAAGCACTTATGTCATTGATGCAAATGGCAAAAACAAGTGCTGCATTGGCAAAAATGAGTGACAAAGGCTTGCCATTTATCTCAGTATTGACCGACCCAACAATGGGTGGTGTTTCAGCATCATTAGCGATGCTAGGTGATATCAACGTTGCAGAGCCAAAAGCACTTATCGGTTTTGCGGGTCCACGTGTTATCGAACAAACTGTACGTGAAACCTTACCAGATGGTTTCCAGCGCAGTGAGTTCTTATTAGAGCACGGTGCGATTGACATGATCGTCGACCGTCGTGAAATGCGTGATACGTTAGCGCGTATTTTGGCGAAGTTTATGGACTTGCCTTCCACTGAACAAGAGCATAGAGTAGCGTAAATTTTTCAAATTGAGCTACTCAACTTATGACGGTTAACCAGCCTAGCCAATCATCAAGCCTTGATGATTGGCTTTGTTATTTAGAAGCAATTCATCCAGCCACCATTGAAATGGGACTTGAGCGTGTAGCACAAGTTGCCGAGCAAGCCGGATTACTTGAGCCTTTCAGTAAAATTATTCTAATTGGTGGAACCAATGGTAAAGGCACAACAGCCAGGTGCTTAGAGTCGTTGTTGCTCGCACAAGGGTTTTCTGTTGGCACCTACGCTTCACCACATTTAGTACGCTACAACGAGCGTGTCCGAGTGAATGGGGCAGAGCTTGAAGATCAGTATCATATCGATGCATTTAAATTCCTCGATGACACCCGCAAAGACACTCAGCTGACCTATTTTGAGTTTGGTACGCTTGGCGCGTTAAGTATTTTCAAGCGCTGTAAGGTTGATTATATTTTGCTTGAGGTGGGTTTAGGCGGGCGGTTTGATGCGACAAATATAGTCTCGCCATTTGCCTCTGTTATCACGACTGTCGATTTAGATCATAAAGAGTATCTGGGTGATACCCGAGAGCTGGTAGGCTATGACAAAGCTGGCATTTTCCGCAGTGGTAAGCCTGCAATCGTTGGTGATTTAAATATTCCACATACGGTTATAGACTATGGCGATGAAATTGCCGCAGATATGGTGTTATCAAAGCGCGATTTTTATTTTACCCCGCTAGGTTCTCAGTTTAGATGGCAATATCTTGATTTTGATTGGCACTTCGACAAACCAGCTATTCCAGCACAAAATGCTGCGACAGCGTTAACGGTATTAGCTAAACTAGAGTTGCTACCTAGCTATGATGTAGTGAAGACTTGTTTGGCAAATTTGCAAGTAGAAGGCCGCTTTCAGCAACTCAATACCACGCCGCTGGTGTATACCGATGTTGCTCATAATCCAGAATCTGCAAGATATTTAGCAACTAAGTTACAAGAACTCAAGCAAAAAGGGTTTAAAATTCATGCCTTAGTCGCTATGCTTGCGGATAAAGACAAAGCCAGTGTGCTGAAAGAAGTCAGCCGATATGTAGATAGCTGGAGTTTAGCTTCACTTTCAGGGCCTCGTGGAGAGCGTGCGGAAAACCTTAAGCCATTGCTTGACTCTAGTTGCAATGTCACCTTATTCGATAGCGTTACAGCAGCACTTGATACTCAGCTCGATACATTTGCGAGCGAGCAGGTACTAGTGATATTTGGTTCGTTCTTTACCGTTGCTGAGGCAATGGAGTACTGGCGAAAATAGTTATAGATGATTTAATGTAAAGTAGAGAGTAAAGTTGTGAACTCAGTATTTATAAATCGCCTTGTTGGAACAAGTATCGTCGTCGTAGCTGCGGTGATCTTTATTCCTAATATCCTTGATGGTGAAAAGGTCCACTACAAGGAAGGATTTCAAGCGATCCCTGAAAGACCTGAGTTCAAAACCATTGATCTGCAAGAAAAAGTAGATGCGCAAGCCAAGCTTGCGCCTGAGTTGCCCTCAGAGCCGCTGGAAGATATTGACGCCGATGATGCTAAGCTGGAAGGCACAGAAGAGGCAACGCTAGCCAATACGCAGCAATTAGATACGTCACCTACACAAGTTGAGGCGAAACCCGTCGTAACGACCGACAAAGTTGAGGTGGCAAAATTAACGCGTCCTGAGACTGCTAACTTTTCAAAAATGGCTTACGTTATTCAGCTTGGTAGCTTTTCACATAAGTCGAACGTCGATGCGCTGACGAAGAAGCTTGCAGATAATGGCTTTAAAACCTTTACTAAACCCGTTAAAACGCCCAATGGTACACTGACAAAAGTGTTTGTCGGACCAGATTTAAATAAAGCTGAACTTGAAGCTAAGTTACCAGAATTAAAGAAATTAACTAAGTTAAATGGTCGTTTGACGCAATTTGAAGTGACAAAATGATCTGGCATTTAGATGCCAAACCTTTTAGAATGCGCCCCACATTAACGACTTATTGGTTACTATGATCTGGGTTGATTACGCCATTCTTGGTATTGTTGGTTTATCGACTATCTTTGGCTTGCTTCGAGGCTTTGTCAAAGAAGCGATGTCACTTGTCGTATGGATCGGCGCTTTTTTCATCTCTAGTATTTTTTACCAATATCTCGCAACCTTCCTAACATTCATTTCAGAACCCCTTTTAAGAAATGCAGCCGCAATAGCCATACTCTTTTTTGCGACCTTGATGTTAGGTGGGCTTGTTAATTATGTCTTGAGTGAACTGGTTCAAAGAACTGGGCTCTCAGGCACCGATAGGATCTTTGGGATTGTATTCGGTGGACTTCGAGGTGTGTTGGTCGTTAGCGCCTTACTCTTTTTCCTTGATGCGTTTACCAGTGCACCAGACACGCAGTGGTGGAAAACATCAAACTTAATTCCTGAATTTGGCTTTGTGATAGAGTGGTTTTTCTCCTATCTTGAACATAACTCGAGCTTTTTAGATTCAGTAAACCGTTAATCGGCGAGGAAATTTTTAATGTGTGGTATCGTTGGGATAGTCGGAACATCTCCTGTTAATCAGGCGATTTATGACGGCTTAACTGTTTTGCAACACCGCGGCCAAGATGCGGCTGGCATTATTACCATTGACAACAATACGTTTAGCTTACGAAAAGCAAACGGTCTAGTGAAAGACGTATTTCATACAAGACACATGAAACGCCTACAGGGCAACATTGGTCTTGGTCATGTACGTTATCCTACTGCTGGTTCTTCAAGCTCAGCAGAAGCTCAACCTTTCTACGTAAACTCTCCATTTGGTATTGCCCTTGCGCACAACGGCAACTTAACCAATGCAGAAAAATTAAAAGAGCGTTTGTTTACTCAAGCGCGTCGCCACGTTAATACTACGTCTGATTCTGAGATCCTGCTGAACATCTTAGCTCACGAGCTTGGCAAAACAGACAAGATGAAATTAGACGCGGAAGACATGTTTACGGCAGTAACGGAGGTTGTGTCTATTGTTTCTGGTGGTTACGCGAGTATCGCGATGATCATCGGCCATGGTATTTTGGCATTTAGAGACCCTCACGGTATTCGTCCGCTTGTTTTCGGTAAGAAAGAAACTGAGCGTGGCATGGAATACATGTTCGCTTCAGAGAGTGTTGCATTGGCAACCGATGGCTTTGAGTTTGTGCGAGATGTTGCACCTGGTGAAGCTATTTACGTAACCGAAAAAGGTGAGTTTTTCTCTCAGATCTGTGCAGCTAAAACGATGCTTGCACCTTGTATCTTCGAGTTTGTATATTTTGCCCGTCCAGATTCAAACATTGATAAAATGTCTGTTTATGCAACTCGCGTGAATATGGGTACCAAGCTCGGTGAGAAAATCGCAACTGAGTGGGGCGATAAAGATATCGACGTGGTTATCCCAATTCCTGAAACATCATGTGATATCGCACTTGAAATTGCTTCCGTGCTAGGGCTTCCTTATCGCCAAGGGTTTGTTAAGAACCGTTATATTGGCCGTACTTTTATTATGCCAGGCCAAGAGCTGCGTAAGAAGTCTGTACGTCGTAAACTTAACGCAATTGACAGAGAGTTTGCTGGTAAGAACGTGCTACTTGTCGACGATTCGATTGTACGAGGCACTACATCAGCGCAAATCGTTGAGATGGCGCGTGAAGCGGGTGCGAAAAACGTGTACTTTGCATCAGCAGCACCAGAGGTAAGATTCCCGAACGTATATGGTATCGATATGCCTTCTGCATCAGAGCTAATCGCTCATGGTCGTGAAGTGGAAGATATCAATGCGAGTATTGGCTCGGACGGTTTGATCTACCAATCACTAAGTGATTTGATTGCAGCCGTTGGTCAAGAAAACCCAGAGATAGCTCGCTTTGAGACTTCGGTATTTGATGGTCAATACATCACAGGTGATGTTGACCAAAACTACCTCAATCACATTGATGAATTGCGAAACGATTCGGCAAAGTCTAATCGTGAAGCTGCGATGTCTGCAAGCCTTGAGTTACATAATCAAGAAGCGGAAAGCGCCGAAAGCGATTAAACTATTTGATGATGTGAATAAGCATTATGATAAAAACCCAAGTTTAACTTGGGTTTTTTATTTAATTTTAACTCAGGCAACAGCCTAAAATTGATAGACTAGGCCAACATAAGCGAGGTCACTGGTGTCTCTGTCTAGCAAAGGACTATTGGCGATAGCATCATCGAGCTTAGTTCGTGTTATCCCACCAACCAAACTGAGTTGTGTTTTTAACTGATAATGTGCGGTAAACCCTGCCGAATAATTCACGGCGTCATCAGCAGTTAAATAGCCCACTCGACCACGGCTTATATCGATGTTTTTCCCGCTTACCCCGTAAATATAATTGACGTAATCAGATTGCTGCCACTCTACGTTACCTACTGCCGAGATTTTAAATCCTCGACCATCGTTGTACAGTGGGATTGATACCGAAAAAGTAGCCGTGGTTGAATCTGAATTATCGGAAATATCACTGTGACCAGCGAGCGTAAACCACAAATAGGTGACGCCATAGTTAACGGTAACATCGCCATCCGGTGCGTCATACCCTTCAAAAACCTCGTCCTCAGATTTCGCATCTCGGAACACGCCGTCATAGCCGTCTTGACGATAGCCCAATCCGGAGTAGACAGATAAATCCTCGGTAATAGGGAAGCGATAGCCAATTAAGCTGTCTTTGTTGATAAACCAGTTTCCTTTTTGGATATCGATAATGGGAATTGAGATCAGCTCACTTTCAATGCCTTTCCATGGCAAATCTGCAGCGGCAGCTCCTCCTCCTAGACGAACTTGCCATTCGTCAGATGACGTTTCAATGGCGTGGCTACAAGAAGTAAAAGCGAGAGTGAAGATGGCAGCAGAGGTAAGTGCTGACTTGATGGGATACATACAGAATTCCTTTCGTAAGTTAAAGGTTGCGAGAATTTAGAATGTAAGAAGTTTGTTACAAGACTTGGAAAAGTGCTGTTAGAAAGTGTAATAAATTGTCGGGAAGCGTTGTCTGGTGTGCTAGGAGGCATTTGCCACACTCTTCTATTCGCTATTTCTATGGTTGTTTGCATAAAAGTAGCGAATAGAAGAGTGTGAACATAAAGGTCAGTTGGATTGTGTGGGCTCGGAATCAGAAAGCAATAAAGTGAGTCCATCAACCAGCTCAAATAGCTCAGGCTCGATATCACTGAGTGGTTTTTCTTGTTTTAATCCTGTTTCAATGGTTTCGGCCAATTTCTTCAGGGTTGGCACGCCAGTGTAACAACATGCCCCGTGAAACTTATGCACTACTTTGAGCAACGTTGGGAGATCCTCTGCGTCTTGTGCAGACTCCAACTGCTGCAACGTTTCGGGCACGCTAGAAAGCAGCATGTTAAGCATCTCCAATGCTAAATCAGGTTTATTACCCGCGCGCTGTAACGCTAATCCCCAATCTAACATTTGGCTATTAAATGGCGGCACACTGTGCTGATGACTCTCGATATTTTTTTGTCTCGCGACTGGTGAAGATGCGCTATGGTCGCAAATAATTTGTTTGAGCATATCTTCATCTATGGGTTTAGTCATATAGTTACTAAAACCATCTTTAAGCAATTGCTCTTTTTCGCCCGCAAGCGCATGTGCGGTGACGGCGATGATAGGGGTATCCTCATTTAAGGACGAATCTCTTATGCTTCTACAGGCGCTTATACCATCCATTATGGGCATTTGAATATCCATAAATATCAGGTCGTATTTCCTTGATTTACATAAACTGACTGCTTGAGCGCCATTATGTGCGGTATCTATTGCCTCTACCTGCTCATCTAACAAAGTACAGATCAACTTCAAGTTAGCATCGTTATCGTCTGCAACGAGCACTTTAAGTGGTAAACTGGTAGCTTCGATTTCATTGGCACTCATGTCTGGGTGGTCTAAACGATAAGGTGCTGCAAGCATTTCGCAGAGTTTTCTATGATTAAGCGGTTTGCTTAAACAAGCGTCAGCACCACTGCCAATAAGCGCCTCACGCATATTATGAGACACTGTATTAACCATCAAGTATAAGTAGTCTGCGGAGCCGCGTGCTTGCTTGATGTAACTCTTAACCGTCTGCATTTGATCGACGCTTGCCATAGAGCCGATTAGACAGATATCGTAATTAAAATCTTGCGCCAAGGCTGTATCAAACTCTTCTTCGGTGAGGCAGCGTGTTACTTGCATGTCCCATGCTTGTAGCTGAGCCATAACAGCATGATGAGTATGCTCTTGCGGTTCAAAGTAAAGCACGCGCTTATTTTCCAGCGGCTTGCTTGGTAAATCGTCGTTGTAGAGACGGTTTGGCAGGGCAAAGACGGCATTAAATGAGAAACAGGTACCATTTCCAGGTGCTGAGTTCAGAGTGATACGGCCATTCATCGCCTCAACAATGTGCTTAGTGATGATAAGACCTAGGCCGGTGCCGCCAAATTTACGGGTGATACTGGTATCGGCTTGAGCAAACGGTGTAAATAGCGCGTCTTGTTTATCCTGCGCAATACCAACTCCTGTATCGCTGACAGACACTAACAAGGAGGACTGAGATTCATCCATCAAGCGGTGGTTAATATCCACTTTGACTGAGCCTTTTTCCGTGAACTTGATGGCATTACTAATTAGATTGGTCAATACTTGTTTAAATCGCGTTGGGTCGCCAATTAAGTTGTCGGGCACCTGGCGATTAACAGAAATCGAAAATTCTAGCTGTTTGTCGTGGGCGCTTGGTGCTAATAAGGTCATGACCTCATTGACTGCATCGCGTAACTCGAATTGAATATTCTCCAATTCCATTGCACCGGCTTCTAGTTTTGAGAAATCCAAGATGTCACTAATGATGGTAAGCAGGCTATTTGCAGATAGCTCTATGGTATCTAAATAATCTTTTTGGTGTTTATTTAATGGTGTTTTATAAAGTTGACGAGTAAAGCCTATGACCCCATTGAGCGGCGTTCTAAGTTCATGACTCATTTTAGCCAAGAAATCCGATTTTACGCGGTTAGCGTCTTGTGCTTCTTTTTTGGCAATATTGAGCTGAATATTCTGCGTTTCATACTGCTCTAGGGTTTCGCGATAATCACTAGTTGCCTGATCAATGTGCTTTTGCATTTCGTCTTTTTGATTGGCCATCTTTCTGCCAATAACAATCAAGCCTTGGCGCAACAGCTCAAACTCACCCCGCATCGGCTCATTGATAGCGATGTCTTGTTTACCTTCGTTGAGCTTGTCTGTGGCTAAAATCAAACTGGCAATCGGTTTGGTCAGCATACGTGATAATCGCATGGCCAACATAACACTAAGTAAAAAGGAGAAAATAATAACAATAGCACTCAAGATCAGCGCGCGCTGCTGCGATATCAACGCTTGGTCTTTACTGATCTCTACAACTAAAATCGCGAGCGTAGCTGGCTCTGCACTGTGCCAATCGGTTTTTTTGGCTAAATGGTTTTTAACTGGTGAATAAAACACAAAGGTATTTTTTAGTGTAGTAACTTCGGTGGTTTGTAGCTTTTGCACTTCACCAAAATAATGTAATTTGTCGAATTCACTATGATAATTACTGGTAAGAATAAGCTGATTTTGCTTATCAAACAGCGCGATACTTTTTACCAGTGGTGCGTGTTTATTGTGTGCTTGGCTTAAAATGCGGTGTAAATGTGCTTTATCTTGTTTTTCTATTGGGTATTCTACTGACATGGCCAGAGAATCTGCAATGCGATTTCCCTGACTTATCAGAATTTCCTCAAGCTCTACGTAGCGATTTATAGTAAAATAACCACCAAGTAGCAAGCCAACCAAAAGAGTTGGCAAAAGAGTGAGTAGTAAAATACTGTCACGCAGGTTTAATTTTGTCATAGGGTCAAAAAAGTGCAGAGAAATCTGTAACTAAGATTATCTTTTACCGACGTGATAAGCAAACAAATGAGGAACCCAATGGCACAGATTTTTCGTGCTAAGAAAGCTGCTAAGCCGTCAAAGCAAATAGAATTAAACATTGAGTCAATGGATCATCAGGGGCGAGGTGTTGCTCGTCACGAAGGTAAGGTCTGTTTTGTGGCAGGTGCCTTGACTGGCGAGCGAGTGAGAGCACAGGTTGTACAGGCCAAGTCAAAATTGTTGGAAGCGAAGATGACCAAAGTACTTAATGCCTCTAAAGAGCGTGTTAAGCCGTTTTGCCCGCATTACCAGCAGTGTGGTGGTTGTAGCTTGCAGCATCAAAGTGTTGATGGTCAGCTCAATGAAAAGCAACATGCAGTTGAAAAACTTTTTGCACGTTTTGCAAATATCAAACACTTACCTTGGCAAGCACCGATCACCTCTATGCCGCTTCATTATCGCCGTGCAGCTCGTTTGGCGTGTATTTATGATAAACAAAGCAAAAGCGTGAAGTTGGGCTTTAGAGCAAGTCAGTCGAAGCAGATTATCGAAATAGCGCAGTGTGACGTATTGGTGTCGCCTTTTGATCGTATTGTTAATACGTTAAGTGCGCTTGCACAGTCGCTAAGTGAGTTTAGGCTGATCAGTCATATTCAGCTTTGTCAGGCCGACAACCATAATTATGTGTTGTGTCGTCATACAAAGCCACTGTCCGCTTCGACTCGCGAAACGTTACAAAATGAGCTGGAAAATTGTCAGGTCCTTTTCGACGATGGCGAGACGCCAGTTGTGTACTCTCAGTTGCCATACTATCACCTTGATGAATTCGGCTTAACACTTGAGTTTAAATTGAACAACTTTATTCAAGTGAATCAATCAGTAAACGAAGCAATGCAGCGCCAAGCGACAGACTGGCTGCAGCTGAGTAACGATGAAAGTGTCCTCGATCTTTTCTGTGGGGTGGGAAATTTCTCATTGGTGCTCGCAAAACAAGCAAAAAATGTGATTGGGGTAGAAGGTGAAGCGCAATCGGTTGCAATGGCTCAGCAAAATGCGCAAACTAATCAAATCAGTAATGTTCAGTTTCACTGTTTTGATCTAACCCAGTCGATTACAGAGGCTGCTTGGTTCGACGCAAATCTGGATGTGTTGGTACTGGACCCATCAAGGCCTGGTGCACTTGAGGTTCTGCAGCAATTACCCTTGACGCAGTTTACCCGTATTTTATACGTGTCATGCGATCCTGTGACACTGGCGCGCGATGCTTTGGTAATAGCGCAGGCAGGCTTTGAATTAGAAAAGCTTGGCTTAATGAATATGTTTGTTCATACGGGACATATCGAAACCATGGCGCTGTTTAAAAAACAGTGTAAATAACCTGAGCTTTGAGGCCGTTATTGCCCGAGCATTAGGTTAAATAATTTACCCGAAAATGAGGCGGGTAAGTAATTTTAAGGAGGTATCAAAACATGGTTGCTACTCGGCAGTCGCATCAAACCACTTTGCCACTAGAGTTTGATGCGCGACTCACTATCTTAAACTTGTCTGAGGATCAAAGAGAATGGCTGCAAAAGGCCTATGAACTTTGTCCCGCGGATGAGTCAACGGAACATCTCAATAATGCCATCGAAATGGTAGAGATCCTTGCAGACTTAAATTTTGATAGCGAATCCTTAGCAACCGCGTTTTTAACTCCTTATTTTGTTGCTGGAAAGTTGTCCCTTGAGCAAGTAGAGGAAGCGCTTGGCAAAAACATCTCGCTGCTTTTAAGAGGGGTGGAAAACATGGACACCATTAGCACTTTGGCACACCAAAGCTCGGGTAAGGTACAAGTCGATAATATCCGCCGTATGTTACTCGCTATGGTGGAAGATGTGCGTGCTGTAGTGATTAAACTTGCTGAGCAAATCTGCCATTTGCGTGCGGTTAAGAAAGCATCGGAAGAAGAAAGAGTTGTTGCTGCAAAAGCCGCAGCAAATATTTTTGCGCCACTTGCGAATCGGTTGGGGATTGGTCAATTAAAATGGGAACTTGAAGATCTCTCGTTCCGTTATTTACATCCGGATACGTATAAGTCTATTGCCAAGAAGCTTTCTGATAAACGCCTAGACCGCGAAGCTTATATGGAAAATATGGTTAATTCGGTGGCACAAAAACTTGCGGATGCAGGCATTAAAGCGCAGGTCTACGGTCGCCCTAAACATATTTACAGCATTTATAAAAAAATGGCGCAGAAAAGCTATGAATTCGAACAGTTGTTCGACATTCGCGCGATGCGAGTGGTGGTAGATGAAATTCAAGATTGCTACGCCGCTTTGGGTATTGTGCACACCAGTTGGCGACATTTAAACAAAGAGTTTGACGACTATATTGCTACGCCTAAGCAAAACGGCTATCAGTCTATCCACACCGTGGTATTTGGTCCTGAGGGCAAAACGGTAGAAATCCAAATTCGCACCGAGGCCATGCATCGAGATGCAGAGCTTGGAGTAGCGGCACATTGGATGTACAAAGAAGGTGCATTGCCGGGCAGAAACTCAGGATACGAGCAAAAAATTAGCTGGCTACGCAAACTGTTGCAGTGGCAAGAAGAAGTGGTAGATGGTAGTGAAATAGCTGATGAGCTAAAGAATCAGGTTGTCGAGGACCGCGTTTATGTATTCACGCCCAAGGGCGATATCTTTGATTTGCCGTTAGGCTCGACGCCGCTCGACTTTGCATACTACATTCATTCCAATGTTGGACATCGCTGCATTGGTGCAAAAGTGTTTGGTAAAATAGTGCCTTTCACTTACACATTGCGCACCGGCGATCAGGTAGAAATTCTTACCCAGAAAAATGCTTCGCCAAGTCGAGACTGGTTAAACCCGTCGCTGGGATATATTCATTCTTCAAGAGCGCGCAGTAAGATCCATCACTGGTTTAAGCAGCAAGATAGAGACAAAAATCTTCAAGCGGGTAAGGAGATTTTAGATAGTCATCTGCAAAAACTAGATATTACCTATAAAGATTTAGAACCCGCGATTGACCGCTTTAACTTTAAAGAGCTCGACGATTTAATGGTGGCGATTGGTGCCGGTGATATTCGTATCAACCAATTCCTGAACTACGTTCAAGATAAACCTGAGGATACACCTAAGTTAAAAATCTCCTCGCCAAAACACACTAAAGGCGACAAAAACGCAGTGGTGGTTGATGGGGTTGGCAGCTTGATGAGTCATATGGCGAAATGCTGTGAGCCGGTACCGGGCGATGAAATTGTGGGTTACATCACGCAAGGGCGAGGTATTGCTGTGCATCGCTCTGATTGTGAGTCATTTGCTCATATTACGGATGTACATCCAGAGCGTGAGATTGCGGTCAGTTGGTCAGATGATGTTAAAGCGTCGTACGCCATTACATTAAAAATTGAAGCGCACGACCGTCAAGGGCTGATCCGAGACATTAGCTCTGTGCTTGCCAATGAAAAAGTCAATGTGCTCAATATGAACGTACAAACACAAGACGATAAAAACGTAGCAGTATTTATGATGAAGGTAGAGGTGGATGACCTTTCTGCTATGCATCGCTTGCTGACTAAATTGATGCAAATCGAAGGTGTTTTTGATGCTAAACGACTCTAAGCCTTCTACAGCAATGGGGATAGAGCAGCTGCTAGAGATTATGTCGCAGCTGCGCGACCCAAGCACTGGATGCGACTGGGATAAGAAGCAAACCTTTAATACCATTGTACCCCATACGTTAGAAGAAGCACACGAAGTTGCCGATGCTATCGAGCAAGGCGACTTTGCTCACTTAAAAGAAGAGTTGGGAGACTTGCTGTTCCAAGTGATTTTTTATGCTCAGCTTGGAAAAGAGCAGGGGTTGTTTGATTTTGCTGACATAGTGCAAACTCTCAATGACAAATTAGTGAGACGTCACCCTCATGTATTTGAAAAGCATGAAAGCTTAAGCGAAGCAGAGCTTGAGCAGCAATGGCACGCCATTAAACAGCAAGAAAAACAGGCACAAAAACAAGGGGCGTTCGCGGCGGATATTCCAAGCAGCTTGCCTGCATTATCAAAAGCCTACAAAATTCAAAAGCAAGCAGCCAAACTCGGATTTGACTGGCCAAGTTACCACGGCGCGTGGGATAAAGTACAAGAGGAAGTCGCAGAGGTGAGCGAGGCGCTGCAAGTTGATCCACTCTCTGAACATACGGCGGAAGAGGTGGGCGACTTGTTGTTTGCAACTGTGAATGTGAGCCGACATATAAAACGAGATCCGGAGCAGCTGCTACGTCAAGCCAACGAGAAATTTAGAAATCGCTTTGTGCAAGTCGAAGCCGTTTTGAATGAGTCCTCACTATCACTTAAAGATGCGAGCTTGGAGGAGATGGATGGTGCTTGGGAGACAGTGAAACGTCGTCAACGCAGTAAAAACAGAGACTGACTTTACGGTTTGTTCGTTACTTAAAACGACCTCCTGATAAAATATATTACCGTGCTAAGTCATTTTTAGCTGGAATGACTTAGGTGCTTTTGCTATACTATCGCCCCGTCTTGATTCTTATTTAAATTCCAATTTTCCTGAAATTTCTAGGGTTCGCATGAGTACAAAATTTATCTTCGTAACGGGCGGAGTAGTATCCTCCTTGGGTAAAGGTATTGCAGCTGCTTCTTTAGCCGCTATTTTAGAAGCACGTGGCTTGAAAGTAACGATTCTAAAGCTGGATCCTTACATCAATGTTGACCCTGGGACCATGAGCCCTATCCAACACGGTGAAGTATTCGTAACCGAAGACGGCGCGGAAACCGACCTTGATCTTGGTCACTACGAGCGTTTTATTCGCACTAAAATGACCAAGCGTAACAACTTTACACAAGGCCGTGTATTTGAAGACGTGTTGCGCAAAGAGCGCAGAGGTGAGTACTTAGGTGCCACTATTCAGGTTATTCCTCACATCACAAACGACATCAAGCGTCGCGTGCTTGAAGGCGCGGAAGGCCATGATGTTGCTATCGTAGAGATCGGTGGTACGGTTGGTGATATCGAGTCACAACCTTTCCTAGAAGCAATTCGTCAGCTAGGCACAGAGCTTGGTCGTGAGAGCGCTTTGTTTATGCATTTGACGCTAGTGCCTTTCTTAGGCCCTGCGGGTGAAGTGAAAACTAAGCCAACTCAACACTCTGTGAAAGAGCTTCGTTCAATCGGTATTCAACCTGATATTTTGATCTGTCGTTCAGATCGTAAACTACCAGCGAACGAGCGCGCGAAGATTGCACTATTCACAAACGTGGAAGAAAAAGCAGTTATCTCACTACAAGACGTAGATAGTATTTACAAAATCCCTGCGCTATTGAAGTCGCAAGAGCTTGATAACATCATTTGTCGTCGTTTCTACCTTGAACGTCCAGAAGCGGATTTATCTGAGTGGGAACAAGTACTTTATCAAGAGTCAAATCCTACTGGTGAAGTGACAATTGGTATGGTTGGTAAATATATCGAATTACCGGACGCATATAAATCAGTCAACGAAGCGTTGAAGCATGCTGGTTTGAAAAACCGTTTAACGGTGAATATTGAATATGTTGACTCTCAAGATATCGAGAGCAAAGGCACTGAGTTACTTGAGCACCTTGATGCTATCTTAGTGCCTGGTGGCTTTGGTAACCGTGGCGTTGAAGGTAAGATTTTAGCTGCAAAGTATGCACGTGAAAACAAAGTACCATACTTAGGCATTTGTTTAGGGATGCAAGTTGCGTTAATCGAGTATGCGCGTAACGTTGCAGGTCTGACTGGTGCTAACTCAACTGAATTTGATCTTGAAAGCCCACACCCAGTAGTAGGTCTGATCACTGAGTGGTTAGATGCTGACGGTAAGATTGAAGTACGTGACCACGATTCTGATCTTGGTGGCACTATGCGTCTTGGCGCGCAGCTTTGCCACTTAAAAGAGGGCTCTAAGGTGCGTGAAGTATACGGTAATGCCGAAATCGTTGAGCGTCACCGTCACCGCTATGAAGTAAACAACAACTATGTTGCTGAGCTTGAAAAAGCGGGTCTGCAATTTACTGGTCTGTCAGAAGACAAGAAGCTAGTTGAAATTATCGAGAATAAAGATCACCCTTGGTTTATCGCGGCTCAGTTCCACCCTGAGTTCACGTCAACGCCTCGTGATGGTCACCCATTATTTGAAGGCTTTGTTGCGGCGGCATACAGCCACCAAAAAGCATCTTCGTAATAAGAAAAAGCCGTGCTCTTGCACGGCTTTTTTGTTGCAGAAGGTTTTGCAATAGGCGCTAAGTGTAGTGTTTATCGCCAAACTTTTTCTTATCTACCGGCGCGTCGATGTGATACGTGTAAATTCTTCACTTTGCGAAGCAACAGAGATAAGGCAAACTTTAAAGCGGGTTTATTGACCCTGAATTCGCCTGCGACAGAGCAGTGCAACACACACCACTTTGGGAATAAGAGGAATCAAGATGTCAAAAATCGTTAGAGTGATTGGCCGTGAAGTTATGGACTCACGCGGTAACCCAACAGTAGAAGCGGACGTACACCTAGAGTCAGGTGCATGGGGCCGTGCATGTGCGCCATCAGGTGCATCTACGGGTACCCGTGAAGCACTAGAGCTACGTGACGGTGATAAGTCTCGTTACTTAGGTAAAGGTGTATTAACAGCGGTAAACTACGTAAATAACGAAATCGCGGCAGCACTTGAAGGTCAAAACGCGCTAGAGCAACGTGCAATCGACCAAATCATGTTGGACTTAGATGGCACTGAAAACAAAGAAAAACTAGGTGCGAACGCTATCCTTGCGGTATCTCTAGCAACAGCAAAAGCAGCTGCACAAGACAAAGGCGTGGCGCTATACGAACATATCGCAGACATCAACGGTACAGCAGGTCAGTACTCAATGCCAGTTCCGATGATGAACATTATCAATGGTGGTGAGCACGCGGATAACAACGTTGATATTCAAGAGTTTATGGTTCAGCCTGTTGGCGCAAAGAGCTTCCGTGAAGCGTTACGTATGGGTGCTGAAATCTTCCATAGCCTGAAAAACGTACTTAAGTCACGTGGCCTGAACACTGCTGTTGGTGATGAAGGTGGTTTTGCTCCAGACCTTAAGTCAAATGAAGAGGCGCTAGAAGTAATTGTTGAAGCGGTTGCAGCAGCTGGCTACGAAATGAACAAAGACGTAACACTAGCACTTGACTGTGCAGCGTCTGAGTTTTATGTCGATGGCAAGTATGACCTAAAGGGCGAAGGTAAAACATTCGACTCGGAAGGTTTTGCTGGCTTCTTGGCCGATCTTGCAGCACGTTACCCAATTGTATCAATCGAAGATGGCCTAGACGAAAGTGACTGGGCTGGCTGGAAAGTCCTAACAGATAAAATTGGCGATAAAGTTCAGCTAGTGGGTGATGATCTTTTTGTTACTAACACTAAGATTTTAAAGCGTGGTATTGAAGAGAGCATTGGTAACTCAATCTTGATTAAATTCAATCAGATTGGTTCACTGTCTGAAACGCTTGATGCCATCAAAATGGCGCAAGATGCTGGCTTTACTGCCGTTATTTCACACCGCTCTGGTGAAACTGAAGACGCTACCATTGCTGATTTAGCTGTGGCGACAGCGGCAGGTCAAATTAAAACAGGTTCACTTTGCCGTTCGGACCGTGTAGCTAAGTACAACCAATTGCTACGTATTGAAGAAGCGCTAGGTGAAAAAGCGGTATACAAAGGCCGTAGTGAAATCAAAGGTCAGTAATTAGCATTACTTGATGTATTGTAAAAACGCCAGTTTAGTTACTGGCGTTTTTTATTGCTAACGGTCATCACCCCAAATTTCACAATTTGCTTGGCCATTTCTAAATGTCCAACAGACTTGAAGTGAATTACAAGCATCACCCATCGTTGCAGGACCATTACCTCCAGCAACTGCCGGCGTTATCTTAGTAGCAAGTGTTTTGTTCACACTAAGCTCTTTAATCGATTTTTTGTTGAACTTTAATTTCATTGTCGTTTCCTTCTATAAAAAATATAAATGTTAACCAAATCCATACAAAATGTTGGTTGTGTTACATTTGTACTTTTTGTACAAAAAGTCAACAGGTGTTTTTAAGCACCAAACTCTTGCGCTAATATCGATTGAGTGAAATTGATTTTCAAATAAAAACCTCTTGGCAAAGTTTGCACTATTTTACCGTTCGGCCCTATGGCGTCAGTGAGCGCTTTGGCATTTGCTGCCTTTGGCCTTATTTGCATGACTTCTCCAAGATGCCCTGAGATTTGGTCTACATGACCTGTAGCAATTAACTCGATTTGCTCTTCCCAGTCTCTTCGTAACAACTGCTCTTGATGCGCGTCTGGCCGCCATAAGAAGCCGTGTCCAATAACCCTATCTATTAAAGGAATTTCTCGTTCGGCTAATATGGGTAGCCAAAGAACGTGAGCTAATTTCTTTTTAACACTCGACGCTTCCCACGTTAATCCTGTTAACTGAGTCAGCGGCACGACAGAAACATAGGTGGTCTCTAGCGGTTTGCCTTGATAGCTTATTGGCAAAGTCTTGAGTTCAACGCCAATATGCTCAAAATCAGGTACAGGCTTTGAGCCCGCGGTAGCACCTAAGGCTGCTTCTATGAGTTGTCCTACCCAGCCTTTCTCTTTGAGCAAATCTTGTGGTGTTTTAAACGAGAGCTGCTGAGCGAGTTCTCCCAATGTTAAACCGGCTATGTTTTCAACACGTTGCATAAGTTCGCCCACAGAGCGTGGTGGTGTAACTGATGGCAAGCGATACTCCTGAGTCTATCCCTTAAAAACACGATTATAAAAGAAATCATGTGGTGAAGTAAGTTGGTTATTTTACACTCAACTTAAGTGTGGCTTGTTATTTCAACATATGGTTAAAGTAATAACTTTATTATCTATATGATAAATATGAGGTTATTTTTATTTTGCTACAGTCAGAGCGGTTTGGAAAACGTATGGCTTTGGATAAATACAAGACTATAAACATAATTATCCACAGAATATGTGGAAAACCTGAGGTTTGAAGTGTGCAATTGTGGATTTGTTCGTAATTTGAACTGGAAAATACTTAGTTATGCACAAGTTGTGGGTAACTTGAGAGTATGCTGAGATAATTTAGGTATAGAATGGAATTAAATTTGCCGTGACGCGGGAGTTGTGGAACAATCATTAAAAATCGACTTATAAATGAGGCACTAAGGTGATTGATGCCGAAGGGTTTCGTGCCAATGTCGGAATAGTGATTTGTAATAATCAGGGGCAGGTTTTTTGGGCCCGTCGTTACGGACAACACTCTTGGCAATTTCCTCAAGGCGGAATAGATCAAGGGGAAACACCTGAGCAAACGATGTATCGTGAACTTCATGAAGAAGTTGGACTTAGGCCAGAAGATGTTGAAATAGTAGCAAGTTCTAAACATTGGTTACGTTACAAACTACCAAAAAGGTTAATTAGACGAGATTCAAGCCCAGTTTGTATTGGGCAAAAGCAGAAATGGTTTTTATTGAAACTTAGGTGTAAAGATGAAGACGTAGACTTATTACGTACGCATCACCCTGAGTTCGATGATTGGCGCTGGGTCAGCTATTGGTATCCAGTACGTCAAGTTGTATCGTTTAAGCGTGATGTCTATCGTCGAGTGATGAAGGAATTCGCTCCGTTTGCGATGCCATTTGGTAAACGTGAACAGCAAGGGCAGAAGGATTTCTGGCGCACAAAACGATAAAAATAGGAGCAGCAGGTGTTAGCAACGTTAAGATCGATTGCTGAGTCAGTGGCACAGCAAAGTGACCTACAAAGCGCGTTAAATTGCTTTGTTACTATGGTCAAAGATGCCATGCACACTGAATGCTGCTCAGTTTATTTTGCCGATTACAGTCAAGATAACTTTATCCTGATGGCAACGGATGGCTTAAACCCTGAAGCAATCGGAAAATTCCGAATGGGATTTACCGAAGGCCTTGTCGGTCTTGTTGCCCAGCGTGAAGAGCCAATTAACGTTGCCCACGCCCAATCACACCCAAGATTCAAACTGTCACCTGAGGTCAATGAAGAAGGCTACAATGCTTTCTTATCAGTGCCCGTTGTACACCAGCGTAAAGTGCTTGGGGTTATTGTGGTGCAGCAAAAGATTGCTCGTGTATTTAGCCATGATGAAGAGTCCTTTCTTATTACGCTTTCAGCGCAATTGGCTTCACAGCTTGCCAACACCGAGATCCAAACTTTACTTCAACAAGATGCAAGCAGTCACAGAACCTCAGTGTTAAAAGGGGTATCGAGTGCACCAGGTATTGCCTTAGGTGATGGTTATGTGGTGTTACCCCATATTGATTTTGCGAGTATTGAACCGCAGCATAGTGACAATATTCAGCAGCAAATTCAGCTGTTTCATCAAGCGGTGGCCGCGACTCGGCAAGAGTTTCATATTTTAGCCAAAACTCTGAGTGATGATATTCCAAAAGAAGCGGTAGCTGTGTTTGAGGTTTACCAACAGCTTTTGGATGCCAAGAGTTTAGGTAAACAAGTGGAGTCTGAAATACAACAAGGCTGGAACGCAAAAACCGCGCTAAAGCTTGTTATCGAAAAGCTAGTGGCTCAGTTTGATATGATGAGCGACCCTTATATCAAAGAGCGTGCGATTGATGTTAATGATATTGGCCTGCGCGTGCTCCAGCATTTAGTCTCAACTGAGCAAGCTGTTAAACACTATCCAGATAATACGATTCTAATCGCCCATACCTTGACCCCAACTATGTTAGCGCAAGTACCAAAAGAAAAGCTCAAAGGGGTAGTCAGTGTGCATGGCTCGGCCAACTCTCATGCTTCCATTCTCACTCGCGCGATGGGCGTCCCCGCTATTTGGGGCATAGAAGACATTCCATTATTACAGTTTGATGGTAAGTCTATGATCATGGATGCGTATTCTGGACGGCTTTATATTTCGCCTTCGCAAATGTTGGTCAATGAGTACGTTGAAATTAAACGTAAAGACAACATTCTGCATGATAAGTTTGAGGCGGAACATGATTTGCCGCCTATTACACTCGATGGTGAGCGTATAAATTTACTCTTAAATGCTGGGCTTGATCTATCGACCGAGACATTAAGCGCCAGTTATTGTGATGGCGTTGGTCTTTATCGTACTGAGTCTTGGTTTATGCAAAAAGGCCAATTCCCAACACAATCGGAGCAAGAAGTCTGGTATCGCGAGGTGCTATCACGTTATCACCCTGAGCCCGTAGTAATGCGGACTTTAGATATCGGTGGCGACAAAATTCTAGATTACTTTGATATCAAAGAAGAAAACCCATTTTTAGGGTGGCGAGGCATTCGTGTATCGTTGGATCATCCCGAGCTTTTTTTGGATCAAATCAAAGCGATGATCAAAGCAAACGCAGGTCTTGGCAATTTACAGATCATGTTGCCTATGGTGGGTCATAGTGAGGAAATAGATGAAGCGATGGCACTCATTGAGCAGGCTTGTTTTGAGCTGCAAGATGAATGGGCTGATCCTTTTTATACCATCGACCGGCCAGAAATCGGCGTAATGCTTGAAGTACCGTCTAGCGTGTACTTGTTACCTGAGTGGTCGAAAAAAATCGATTTTTGCTCTGTGGGCAGTAACGATTTGACGCAGTATTTATTAGCAGTGGATAGAACCAACGCACAAGTGGCAGATCTTTTTGACCCTTATCATCCCAGTGTATTGCGAGTGTTAAACCAGATTGCACAGCAGTGTGAATTACACGAGCTGCCTTTTAGCCTGTGTGGAGAATTAGGCGGTGAGCCTGAGGGAGCAATCTTGCTTATTGCAATGGGGTATCGCCGTTTGAGCATGAATATTTCATCACTGAACAAAGTAAAATGGGTGCTGCGCAGACTGAGAGTAACGGATATGGAAGCTCTACTTGAAAATTGTTTAGCACAACCTTCATCTAAGCAAGTGCGCCGGATTATTAAAGAATTTATGATAGAACATCATTTTGCAGAATTACTCTATACCAGCCACCAAGCAAAGGGTGCTTCTTAAAGCTATTTACGCTACCATTACGGCGCTATAAGAATAAGAGCTTGTTGATGGAAACTATTATACTCATCGTTGTACTTTGCGCTTTGCTTGGCTGTGCAGTTGGTTTTTTGGCAGGTCTGCTTGGTATTGGCGGCGGGCTGCTGATAGTCCCTATTTTATCTGTTATCTTGACCAAATTTAATGTTATACCCACAGATCAAGTGGTGTTGGTTGCAATTGCGACGTCTCTCGCCTCCATTATTTTCACTTCGACATCTTCAGCCAAAGCGCATCATAAAAATGACAATGTTCCATGGCACATTGCTCCATGGGTGATGTTAGGTGTGGCAGTCGGCGCGTTGGGCAGTGGTTTTGCCGCAGTGATGTTGCCTGAAAAACTCGTCAGAATTATTTTTGTGGTTAGTGTTGTGGGCATTGCATTGAAAATGGCGTGGAGTTCCAGAAGACCGCCACAATCAACCAGAGTTATACCGCAAGGACCGATACTTGCGATGCTAACCTCTGTAACGGGGGCGCTGTCTGCAATGATTGGTATCGGCGGGGGAGCATTAATCGTCCCACTACTGACATTTTTCTCTGTTGATATGAAAAAAGCGATAGGATGTGCGTCTGCCAGTGGTATCGTTATCGCTATCTTTGGCTCCTTTGGCTATATCGCCTCAGGCAGCCAACATGTGGACATTGAACATGGATTTTTAGGTTTTGTCTATTTACCGGCTTTGTTTGGTATAGTGGCAACTTCATGGTTTATGGCGCCTATTGGTGCTAAAGCTACGCACCACTTACCAGTCACAACGATTAAGAAAGTGTTTGCGGCGTTACTCATTGTTATCGCTGGCAATATGTTAATGAATTAAGGAAAGGCTATGGCTTTGCAGTTTCCACAGATAGACCCTGTGATTTTCTCCATCGGACCGTTAAGTGTTCGTTGGTATGGATTGATGTATTTGATCGGCTTTATGTTCGCCATGTGGTGGGCAGGGAAAGAAGCAAAAAAACCAAACTCTGGTTGGAATAAAGACCAAGTTGGCGACCTAGTTTTTTACTGTATGCTCGGCGTGATCTTGGGCGGGCGAATTGGTTACGTGTTGTTTTATCAATTCTCTCACTTTATTGAAAACCCGCTTTATTTGTTTAGGGTGGACCAAGGCGGTATGTCTTTCCATGGCGGTGCATTAGGCGTTATCACGGCGATTATCGTGTATGCGCTTAAAAACAAACGTTCGATTTTATCGGTAGGCGACTTTGTCGTTCCTATGGTGCCTGTTGGGCTTTTTGCCGGTCGTATCGGTAACTTCATTAATGGCGAATTATGGGGTCGCGTAACGGATGTTCCTTGGGCATTTATTTTCCCAACGGGCGGACCACAGCCGCGCCACCCATCACAACTTTATGAAGCGTTTTTTGAAGGGTTGGTATTGTTTGTGATGTTGGTATGGTTTAGGAAAAAGCCGCGCCCAGCGGGCAGTGTAGCTGGTCTATTTTTAGCCGGCTACGGTGTGTTCCGCTTCTCAATCGAGTATTTCCGTGAACCAGATGCACATATTGGCTTATATGGTGGCTTTATTTCTCAAGGTCAGATCTTATCCCTCCCTATGGTGATTGCAGGCGCTATCCTTATGGTGTGGGCATATAAGCGAGAAGGTAGCAACCCATCTACCGGGCAAGTTAAAAGTTAAAGAGTAGCGAACAATGAAGCAATATTTAGAACTGATGCGCCATGTGCGTGATAATGGCACAAAAAAAGAAGACCGCACGGGCACTGGCACTGTGAGTGTTTTTGGATACCAGATGCGCTTCAACTTGCAAGAAGGCTTCCCACTTGTAACGACGAAAAAGTGTCATCTACGCTCGATTATTCACGAGCTACTTTGGTTCTTGCAAGGCGATACTAACATCAAATACCTAAAGGAAAATGGCGTTAGCATTTGGGATGGCTGGGCAACGGATGAAGGGGACTTAGGGCCAGTTTATGGCAGCCAGTGGCGCTCTTGGACGGGGCCAAATGGTGAAGTTATAGATCAAATCAAAGACGTTGTAGAGCAAATCAAAACCAACCCTGACTCTCGTCGCCTGATTGTGAGTGCTTGGAACCCTGCGCTTTTGCCTGATACTAACTATTCACCCAAAGAAAATGCAGCGATGGGCAAACAAGCGTTGCCACCTTGCCACACGTTATTCCAATTTTATGTACTTGATGGCAAGCTTTCTTGTCAGCTTTATCAGCGCAGCGCGGATATTTTCTTAGGCGTGCCTTTTAATATCGCAAGCTATGCACTGTTAACGATGATGATTGCACAAGTTTGTGACTTAGAAGTGGGTGATTTCGTACATACTTTCGGCGATGCCCATTTATACCTCAACCATATGGAACAAGTTGAAGAGCAGCTAAGCCGAGCGCCGTTTGCGAAGCCACAAATGCAGATCAACCCTCAAGTAAAAGACATATTTGGTTTTAAGTTTGAGGACTTTGAGTTGGTGAACTACGAATGTCACCCGCATATAAAGGCACCGGTCGCGATTTAGGAGCATTTATGAAAGCCGTTATTCCAGTGGCGGGTCTTGGCACCCGCATGTTACCCGCGACGAAGGCCATTCCCAAAGAAATGCTGCCAATTGTCGATAAGCCTTTGATCCAGTATGTAGTAGATGAAGCAGCTGCGGCTGGCATCAAAGAAATTGTACTGGTAACTCATTCAAGTAAAAACTCAATTGAAAATCACTTCGATAAGAGCTTTGAGCTGGAAGCGACACTGGAAAAGCGGGTTAAGCGTCAACTGCTAGAAGAAGTACAATCTATATGCCCCAAAGGCGTTACGCTGATCCATGTGCGTCAAGGTGAGGCTCGTGGCCTTGGTCATGCCATCAATTGCGCAGCCCCTGTGATTGGCGATGAGCCCTTTGTGGTTATGCTGCCCGATGTATTGGTTGATGATGCTGCATGCGATCTAACAAAAGATAATCTTGCTGACATGATCGCGCGTTTTAAAACGTCAGGTAATAGCCAAGTGATGGTAGAAGCGGTAGCGCCTGAACTTGTCTCCCAGTTTGGTATTGTGGACTTGGGAGGAGCAGCGCTCGCGCAAGGAGAGTCGGGCGCCATGCAGTCTATTGTCGAAAAGCCTGAACTGCAAAGTGCACCTTCAAACTTAGCCGTTGTTGGTCGTTACGTACTTAACAAATCTATTTGGCCACTTTTGGCAAAAACACCGTTAGGTGCTGGTGGTGAAATTCAACTGACCGATGCGATTGCTATGTTGATGGAGCGAGAGCAAGTGGATGCATACTCGCTACGTGGAAAAAGCCATGATTGCGGAAGTAAAATTGGCTATTTAAAAGCGATAGTTGAGCACGCGATGCGAAGAGAAGAGTATTCGACTGAGCTTGCTTCTCTTATCGATTCTATTGCAAAAAGTTAAATGTACCGATATTTGCGGTAAAAGCATTTGGTTATTTACCGCGATTTATGTACCATAGCAGAAAATGGATTTTTGTTATAACTTATTGTGAATATTCAGTTTTTTAAACTTTTACTACTCGGCTCTGTAATCACCTTAGGTGGCTGTAGTCATTCAGTTCAGCAGCCCTCGCAGTTAAGTGAGCAACAGCTCAAAAGTATTAAGCGATTGAGCTCGTTAGAAGAGGATCTCTCAAACCTGCTGACTTTGTTAGAGTCTCAAGCTAGCGTCGATAATATCCAAGCAGCATCGACTACTGACGTAGAGGTTAAGCGTTATTCCGCCAGTAAACAAAAGGCGAATCAAACGACTGGAATTCAACTTAAGTTGTTTCCCCTATCTATCAATTCCATGCCTCAAGTTGAGCAACATCAAGCGCTATTAGCGGCAGTAAAGCGAAAGTTTCCTAGTATATTCTCTGAGGCCGAATTTCGAATTCAAGCATTTGAAATGCGGGATTGGGCAACAGTTTCTGGATTAAGATCAACTCAAGAAGCAAAAATCTACTGTAGACTATTTTCTATCCAAAGCATTGATTGTAGGAGATTAATGCTTTAATTTTTACTAAAGTTTTCCCATTTGGGAACGATAAACAATAAGTCACCAAAAAAATGGCATTGCGGTGATGATAAAAATGACTCCTAAAGGAATTTAAAGATGAAAACACTGATTAAATCTGCGCTTGTTGCAAGCTCTATTTCCGCTGCTTTACTTACTTCTTCAGCAATTGCTAAAGATACTGCCCGTCTTGAAGTTAAAGTAGAAGTTAAAAACTTATTTTCAGCGGAAGCTGGTGATCCGCTTGATTTCGGTATCATTCGAGTGCAGGGCGATGCAGCTGATGTCGCCACGATGAAGATTGAGGCGGATCCAACACTGACCGATCCTGAAATTAAGAATACTGGTGACGCAGTAATAAACCTTATTAGTACAGGTGGAGCAGGCTCTATCAATATCACTGATGCAGCGCCAAACACTGAGCTAACGATTACGGTTCCGGCCGCAACTACGGTTGATAGCGTGGGTAATGCCTCTTTTGATTTAAAGGATTTTGAGTTTTATGTGGTAAGTGGTGCACAGCCTAATAGTGAAGTGACAAACAACAAGTTTAGGGTTGATGCAAATGGTGCCGCAACGCTTTCCGTTGGTGCGACATTAAGTACGAAAGCACTTTCTGGAACAGATACGTATGGTGGTGGTGTATACACCAGTAAAGTTGATATCGAAATCGCTTACTAAAACATGTGGCGTTACATGGTACTGGCATTGCTTTTTGCCAGTCACTTGGCCAAAGCTCAAGATATATCGGTCGTTAAGAAATTGAGCTTTGGCACTATTGCGATTATTGACCAAAATAGCGCAGGCACTGTGACAATAGAACCTAATGTTAGGCCACAAACCTCAAGCAATATTCTATTCGTAGAGTTTGGTCATGCGGCAGAAATCCTCTTGACCGATTTTCCTCACAATCGCCAAATTAGCGTCCAATCTACCATTTACAACGACTGGTTTGGCTATTGGAATCTTGGTGCATCCGATGCCTTCCAATTGACTGAGCTGTATCACGAGAAGGCGATTTACACCGATAGTGTTGGGTCTGGTGGGTTTAAGGTCGGTGGTCAATTGCGCTTTGCTGGCAACGGTAAATCGCTATCGGATGGGGTGCAAACCTTGAACGTTGAAATAACTTTGTCTTACTAAATTATGAATAAATTAATATTAACGCTGCTTTTGTTTTGTTGCTGTAAAGTAAGCGCCAATCTGATGATCACCCCAACACGGGTTGCTTTCGAAGAGCGTCAGAGAATTGAGAGGGTTACAATCATTAATAATGGTGATGTGACCAAATCTTATCGACTTGAATTTCAAGAGAAGCTAGCACTTAAAGAAGGTGGTTATGCCAACTTTGCCGAGCAAAAAATGAACCCTATGGCTGCAAGCCATTTCATCCGTATTTCACCTAGGCAAGTAACACTAGGGCCTGGTGAGCGTCAGGTAATAAAGCTGGCTGTGCGCAGAAAGGCGAATATGGAACAAGGAGAGTATCGCTCACATTTGCTTTTTAGGGAGCTGCCGAATAATAAAGGCAAGCTGCAAGAAGGTATCAATATTGACGTGCTGATGAGCTATAGCATTCCGGTGATGCTACGAGTTGGCGATGCGAACCCGCAAGTACAGCTTGAGGATGTCATTGTAAGCAACGCGAAAAATGGTCGTCAGGCAATTACGGTACTACTGAATCGAACTGGGAAATATAGTAGCTTTGGCGAACTATCCGCTTATTGGCAGGGGAAAAATGACGTTAAACCAGTGCGGATCGGAGTATTAAATAAGTTTGCCGTATATCCAGAGCTTAATCAAAGGAGTGTAGAATTTTCGATAGACCCTGCAATCAAGCTCGGGCCATCAGGCAAGGTCTTAATCAAGTATGTGGGTGATGAGGAGTACACTGACCGCACCTTTGTAGATGATTCGGTATCTTTGTAGTTTAGGGTAAGCGAACGTAATGAGAGCCCCCGCTATTTGGCGCACGTTACTAATAGGCATACTATGCTATCAACCTGCTATGGCATCGCAGGTTGATACTTTGCAACAGCTATTTGAACGGGTTGAACGAGTGAAAGCAAAACTTGCGATACAGCAAAGTGAGCGGGTGGTCTCTCGGGTTGATGTTGGTACGGAACTGTTTTTATCCGCCTATAAAGGGAATTTATATTTAGGTGAAGTGATCGCGGTGACGTCGGAACAAGGCGTCAATGTGGAACTCTTGAGCTTGTTTTCAGCTTTGGGGTTTGTGGTATCAGAAGATGTGTCAGGAACTTTTGATGGCTGGTTCTTCACACCTGAAAACACTTTTAGTCTTAATGCCAAAGCGCTTTTAGTTGAGAGCAAAGGACAGCGAACACAATTGAGTGATAAGGACGTTCAGGTTATCAATGGTGAGGTATTTCTCGCCGATTATATCGTTGCGACCTTATTCGATGTGAGCCTGTTTACCGATATACAGGATTTATCTCTTACGGTTAAAAGTAGGCAAGTTCTGCCAATAGAAGCGCAGCAACAGCGATTAGGAAGAGAGGTTGTTAGCTTTGACCGCAATGCCAGCGCAACATTACCGTGGCGGTCAAGTCCTTATCAAAGCATCGGTAAACCAGTGTTGGATGCTCAGATAAATGCGCAGGTGACTGAAGACATTAGCCAGATGTCTTATTCCCTTATTGGCTCGCAAGACATCGCCTATTGGCAAGCTCAGTACTTTATTGCTGGTAGAGAAGGGGATGTGATTAATCGTTCGCGATTATCCCTCAACCGTGCTTCTAAAAAAGCCGATGTTTTACCGTTTGGCAACTTTACCAAGGTATCGCTCGGTGATGTCCAGAGTGTTCAAGTTGGAATTGATGCGCTAAATGAAGAAGGGCGAGGAGTGAGCTTCAGTAACGCGCCGTTAGATAGGCGTACGAACCGTCAGCGCATTGTCATCTCAGGTCCTGTTCAGGTAGGGTGGGACGTAGAGCTTTATCGAAATGGATTGCTAATAGGACAAGAAAATAATGTCCAATCTGGGCGCTATGAGTTTGAAAATATTGATTTACTATTTGGTGAAAATACCTTTGAACTGGTGATGTATGGAGGCCAAGGTCAAGTATCAAAAGAAGTGCAGACCTATTATGTTGAACAGAGCACTGTAAATGAAGGTGAAGGCTTTTTTGCCGTATCAATTACTGAGACGGGCAAAAGTATACTGGGCGACAAGACTGCGGAATCAGGAGCATCAAGCTGGCAAGTAAATGGTCGATTTGACTACGGTCTTACTAAAAACTTTGCGGTGTATGCAGGTTTGCAGCATCGTCAAGGTGTGAAAAATAGCGCCTCGGAACAGTACTTTTCTACAGGGTTTAACACCAATATTAATAAACGACTATTACTGGATGTTGACTATAGTAAGAGCGAAGCGAACCAACGTCTATCTGCAAATACTCGAACCCGTCTATTTGGCCAGCAGGTAGGTGCTAAATTTGAGCTAAAGGAAGATTTAGAACGGGATGAAAATGCGACCGAGATAAAATTAACGGCGGCGGGAGATTGGTCTCTTTTTGATGCCGCTAAGATTTACTATCGTGCTGAATACTTTCAGCTTAATAGAGCTAATATAGACACCACCGAGCAAGCGTCGCTACTGTTTAGTACGGGTAATTATTGGGGCACTTTCAGTAACCAATTTGTGTGGCAAGAGCAGACAAATCAAGCCAGCGATGTGAGTGGCTACTTGCGCTGGCAGCGCAGGGTGTTTGGGATATATAGTCGCTTTACTACTTGGTATGACATAAAACCTTCTAATGAAATTACATCCGCAGAGCTAGAGTTGAGCAAAGAACTAAGTCCTGAGCTTGATCTTGGCATTACCTTATACAAAGACTTTGCTGCCGATTACAATAAAACTGAACTTGGATTGAGCTGGAACCATGAGAAGTTTAGGTTGTTAACAGACTTGCAATACGATAACGATGATAACTGGCAAGTAGGCCTCTCTGGACAAGTAAGTATCGGAGCGGGCGAATCCATAGATCAGGTTTTTTTAACTGGCAAACGCTTGTCGCAGTTTGGCTCTTTGATGGTTCGTGCTTTTATCGACCAAAATAATAACGGCTATCTTGACGATGGGGAGTTACCGCTGAAGGGGGTAACTATAAAAGCATTACAAAACTTTGCACAAGGTAAAACTAACGACGATGGTGTGGCTCTATTACCCGCAATGGTTAATTACAAACGAACAGATATTATTGTTGACAAAGAAACGATCCCCGAACCCTTTTTAATTCCCGCTAACGATGGCTTTTCATTCACTCCAAGACCCGGTCATATTGAATATGTTGAAATACCATTTGTAAACTCGTCGGAAGTTGAAGGTATTGTTGAAATCAATGAGGGTACTGAGCGCCGACCTGCAGGGTTCACCACCGTGAGTTTACTTGATGAAACGGGTAACGAAGTCGCGCGCACTCAGACGGCATATGACGGCTACTATGTATTTACTGGTTTGAAGCCTGGGACTTACCGTACAGCGATAAGTGATGCGAAAAGGCTCGCGGTAGCCAGTACTCAACAGATAGAAGTGGAGTTAAGTGCAGAGGGAGACTTACTGCTTGATGTAAATCACGAACTACAACGACAGCGCGCAACCACGCAAGAGTTTGCTGTAGCTGGACGCTTCAAGACATTAACGATATTAAAAGTGTATGCGGCGATTTTGGCTAAGCGTTATCCCGCGTTATTAAGCGGTGGTTTTGGGTATGCGCAAAAAGAAGGCGACGCCACTTATTTACTTATATTAAGAGATGACGCCACACAAAATGCGGCAAATATTTGCCAAAATCTACTTCCCTTCAAAGTTTCTTGCACAGTGGAAGCCTTAACTATTTATGAAAGAGAAAACAATGCAATCAATTAAGTGGCACCTCATTATGCTCAGTTTCGTTGCGTTAAGTGGTTGCCAAGCAACTGCGAGCAAGAGTCAACTTGACTCATTACAAATGAAGAAGCAGATATCTTTATTGGAACAGCAGGTAAGCACCTTACAACAAGAAGTAGAGCAGCTCAGAGCGCTAAAACAGCAGGTTGCTAGGTTTGAAGAAGTGCAGGAAGATTTAGATGTTATTGCGATGCAGCTATCAAATTCGCTTGCAAAGCAAAAGGATGCTGAGCTTTTAGCAGAGCAACCCGAGCAAGTGATAGAGCAAAAAACAAAGCCCACCGAGAAACAAGAACAGCCTGTAGAGATAGCTGAATTTGCAATTCAATTGGCCTCTACAACGGAATATACCAAGCTTAGGCAAACCTACGAGCAACTCAAGGATAAGTTACCGCAAGACTTTGCAACAAGCGAAGTGAATATCGAGCAAATAGATATTCAAAATACGAAATATTATCGGCTCAAATTAGGTGCATTTGCAGATAAGGCCTCTGCATACAAAGGTTGCCAGCAGCTTAAGCGTGCAGGTTTAATCTGTTTGGTTAGTCATTACACCAGTCATCGACTTTAAAACTTGGTGCGTATTTTGCATTTTATCCAATAAGTTTATCGTGGGCTTGGTGAAATGAAATATCTAGCACTCATAGTGATTATGTTGTTGGCGGGGTGTACAAACAGCCAACTGGTCGGCAAAAGAGAAGCGACCCAGCAGCAAGAAATCTTACCTGACTTAGATGGGTTTGGCGCTCAGTTAGCCGCGGAACTCGGGCAGTATGTACGGCCGTTCAAGCCGAATTCAACGCTTGCTGTGACGAGCTTTTTTAAAGCAAATCAGCTGGATGATACCGTTGCTGGGCAAGGTTCAGGCTTGAGCGTGGCCTTGCAAGAATCCCTCATGACCCATTTAAGTCAAATGGGGGCAGATGTCGTGGAATATCGACTCAGAAACGCTTTATCTTTACAAAGTTCTGCCGATAGTATGTTAAGTCGAGAATTGAATGTGCTGAATCAGCGCCAGAAAATTGACCTCGTGGTGGTTGGGACAATCGTAGAAAGTCGAGATACCTATTTGGTCAATGCGCGGCTGGTTGATACGTTACATAATCGAGCCGTCTCAGCCGCATCAATCAGCATACCTAAAGCTGTGATGTGGGGTACGGAGCGTGTCACAAATCGTGACGGTCAGATTATACGAAGCCAATATTAGTGGAGATGAAAGTAATGAAAAAAGTATTAAGTTTGGTTTTGCCGCTTTCATTGATGGTTGGCTGTGCTCAGAGTAACTTTTTTGCGGTGGATAATGCTCAGGCTGAGCCCGTGCGTAATGGCTTTGAAAAATCTTCGATGTATCAAAGTAACCCAAACGGTATGAAGCAATTTTCTGTTTCTCAGCAAATGGCTGGTAAAAATGTCACTCACTATGTCCAATCTATTATGCAAGACATGGTTGCAAACTTGAAACACGTGAATGAGAAAACACCGGTAGCAGTGACAAGCTTTGTATTTTTAGATAAAGAATTTGATAAAGGTTCCTTGCTGGGTAACCAGTTGGCTGAAAGCTTTATCCATGAGCTTCATGCGTTTGGGATCCCTGTTGTGGACTTTAAAACAACAGACTATATCCGGGTGACACCTGAAGGCGATTTTATTTTTAGTCGTGACTTTTTAGAGCTATCTGACGACCATCCTTTTTTGTATGTGCTAGGTGGTACTTTGGTGAATCATCAGGGTGGAGTTATGGTTAATGCCAGAGTGGTTGGGCTTAGAAGTAAAAGTGTCGTGGGTTCTGCTCAAGGCTTTTTACCGCAGAACGTAGTTAACGCCCTACAAGATGGTGCGGCATACGATGGCATTCGTATAGAGCGTGCGAACTAATTCGGAGGCGATGATGAAAAACGTAGTGCTATTCGCGACGACACTCGCATTACTCGGTGGTTGCGAAGTGACAAATCAGGCGACTCCTGAATCTACAGAAACGCAGCAATCCGATATGGAAATATTATATGCCATGATGGAAGAGCAAGAGCGTAATGAAGATTCACAAGCGGCGATATCGCAAGATATTGGCTTCGTTAGCTATCGTCATCGCAAAGAAATTGCTAACTACGCCAATCAAATTGCGTTGGAACTGTCAGATACTGTGTTAGGGCAAAAGCCTGAGTCGATAGCGGTAGCTAGTTTTGTTAACTTTAATGAATCATTAAGGGATACAAACCAGCTAGGAAACCAATTGGCTGAGTCTTTAATGCATCAAATGCAAAAGCTGGGTTATCAAGCATTAGACTTTAAAGCATTGGGGAAAATTGAAGTGACATCCAGTGGTGATTTGACTTTTTCGCGTAACGCAAGCCGCTTGAAAAACACGCAATCGCCCAGTCATTTGCTGACAGGCACTATGGTTTATCGTCCACGAGGCGTGGAGGTGAACGCAAGGTTGTTAGAGTTTAACACTAACTTAGTGATCGCAAGCACGGTGGTGACCATCCCGTATTTTATCCTTGATGATCAGGCAACCGCTTCAAGGTAGTACTTCAAATAGCGTTTTTAGAAGAAATACCGTTTAGGTTTTATTAAACGAAGAACTATCCTACTTCTTACTCACACCTCAAGCGAAGTAACTGATAGCGCAGTAGTGGGTCTTAACTGCTGCGTATTCACCTACTGAACCACCTCATTTATTATCGCGAATAAATTGACTATTAATCTTTAAAAGTTCATTAAGATCAGTATACTAAAGCGAAGTCACTGAGATGCAGTACAACAGAGAATCGACAACTCCAGACTTTCATGGGTATTAAGTAATGTAGATCCCGCTAGTGAAGGTCAAAAAAGGCGATTGTTATCTGACTTTAGAGATTGTCCCCATAGTTTAATGGATAAAACAAGGCCCTCCTAAGGCTTAGATGTAGGTTCGATTCCTACTGGGGACGCCATTGGTATCATTTCTGTGTGGAATGACCAAAGTAAATGGGAGGTGGAAGCATGATGCAGAGGGGGTAAAGTCATCGAAATTCTTGCCTTTTGCTGCAGGAAGGCTCTGCCTTACAATTCAAACTCATTTTCATTTTCTATTTGAATTTCAACCAAATCATTAATTTGCACATTGTGAAGTGGGCGATTACTGATATTTACCGCAATGGCGTTTTGAGCGTTCACTTGGATCACTTGCAGCTTATTAATGGTTTTAATTTGATGCATAAATATTTTACCATCGACATTAGTCAGCGGATTACTATGTGCTACGTTAAGGATCTGGCCATTCTCTAAGCCATGCATGCGGCCCAAATTAATAACGACTTGTTCATCATCGATATGTAGGATTTTGCCATTGGTAGGTAAGCAGGCGACCGCTGCGTTTAAATCAGTTGCGATTTGTGTCAGCGTGGTTTGGATCTCATCAGCATAATCTGTCTGCCAAAAGCGCTCACTGTACACATCAATTAATTTGGTTTTCTTAAACGGCCACACGCCTTGAGTGGCATATTGTTTTTGCCACACCCTTTCATGAGAAAGTGCATCAAACAGCGCAAAGTCTACCTTGAAGCTTCTTAAGTATTTATCGCTTTGCCAAAATGCGAGGTCACTATTAAGTTTATCGACACTAGCAACATCAGTAATTTGACTCAGTAGTACAAATTGGCTGTTGGTATTTGCTGTAATGGTCTCGATTAGCTGTTCATTATAATCAAAACGTTGACTGAAAAAGCGGCTAACATCTATGGTCTGTGCAAAATAGGGAACGGGTTCTAAGCTCGACTTTTGTTCAGTCATAGTCTGGTATAGGCGCTCGCTCACCGCTTTATTTACGTCAAAAATTTGACCTAAAGTTGCTTGATGTTTATTTTTTAACTGGCTTTGTGTGACTGCAACCTGTTTATTGTATGCACTAGTTGGGCACTGAGCACTTTGTGGGGTAATATCGATATGCAATGTTACTTGCCATGAGTCACCGACTTTTGCTTCAGCAATCACGTTGGCGCTCTGGATTTCGGCATTTGAGCGGATCTTAAGTTGATCTTGGGTGAGCACACCATCGGTGACGGTTTGTACACTACTCACAGAAGCACCAGAAAACAGCAATGCTTGTGTGATGGCGTCGTTTACGGCCTTTCTTTTGGCTTTTTGATGATCGCCATTTTTAACGTCAGCCATGCCGGTAACTTCAAACCATTCGGCATAAGCAGGATTAGTTAAGGTGATACACAACAGTGATAGACTGATCGTGAATTGCTTTTTCATGTTTAAATGCCCAGATCAAAAACTACCTTTTAACTCAGCAATACCTGTGCCAAATTTTGGCAAGGTTCGTGCATAATCATATTTTATGAAAGTTAATCTTATTTATTGCCAATACTCGATGAAACCACAACAACCCTTGCGAGACCAAGATGCTGGGGAAGCGTTAAATTTTGATTGGTATTTATTGTAGCGGAGTGTAGTGAAATGCGTATCACTAATTCTATCAGTGCAGTTGTTATGGTTTGCTCGTTAGCGGGACTCAGTGGCTGTTCAAGCCTCGTTGACAAGCACATTGAATATGAAACGGTGCAACCGGAAACCTTTCCTGTTTTACGGGCTGTGGGGTACGCGCCTTTGAGTGCTCAGCCGGGTAAAACTGCGGGTGAGAAGCAACTAATGGCTATTAAAGTCTCAAAATTAGAAGCGTATCGTGAATTGGCTGAGCAACTGTATGGCCAGAATTTGACATCCACTATTACGGTAAAAGGGGCGGTTGCGCAAAACGACGGCCTTAAGAGCCAAGTAAATGGACTCGTTCGAGGGGCTAAGGTGCTGAAAAGTTACGCTGTTGGTGATACTTACACGACGGAATTAGAGCTTGATATGAAACGCGTTTATGATTTGTATATTACTCAAGTCAAGCCGCAGAAAATTAAGAAGATATCTTATAGTTTTAAGTAAGCACTCATCACATGTCGCTTACTTAATATGCTGCATTTCGGTTGTTCTTCAATACTGAAATATGATTGGCGTGGCTACGCCTTTAGGTTACGTACTAACTCACTGTCGCTACTTTTAACACTACCATCCTGACCATATGTAATCGAAGTTGGTGCGCCAATTAAGATCCCTTTTAATTCACGTGTGCTTACATTCGCCTGATGAGCAGTTTTAGCATTGATTTCATTTTTGGTTTGGCATTCACTGAGTAGTGCTCGCACTTTAGTAACGAGCGGGGCTACTTCATTGTGTTCAAAGACGTGAGACTCTGTTTTTGACAATTCATTGTCGAGCTTTTGCAGTTTTGAAATGAGAGTTAGCTTTTCACGAGCGATTTCTTTTAAGTTGTCGCCACGCCGAGATGCAAGCTCGTCAAGCTCACGCGCCAGAAGCTGGGTCATCGCTTCTAGCGTTGAGATTTGTTCAGAAAGTTTGTGGTGGCAAAGCCGAACCAAATCATCCATATATTTCGAACTCAAATGCAGCTATGTTTTTGGCGAGTTTTTCCGCGTCAACTTGGTACTTGCCTTCTGCAATCGCTTTTTTCAATTCTTCGACTTTCTTGTCGTCAAAGCCTGATGATTGCTGCGCTTTTTCGTTGACTGTTTTCAGCTGTTGCGCTTGTGGAGTCAGACTGACTGAATCCGCAGCTGCTTTTGGTGTAGCAGGTGATTTAACTGATGCGCTGTTGGCATCATTTCTTTGCAATTCAGCTTTCTGTTGCTTAACATTATTAGCAACGGATGTAGACTGATTCTGACCGTTAACTTGATTAACCATGATTGTAGACCCAATAAAATTATACTCTCAGCCTTGTTATCGGCGTTTAATAGTATTACTTTAGCAAATTTTTTATAAATTCACCTCTACTGTTTCCACTTCTATTACTCTAGCACGTAAGGTTTTGCCAGAGCGAGTGTTTTTAATATTAATCAGTTCACCTCGGTTGCCATCTTGCTGCGCTTCTCCTTGAGTTTTGATTACGAGTCCACCTGATTTGGCAATAATCGTTACAGTATCGCCTTTGCAGACCATGCAAATATGAGCTTGGGTAAAGGCTTGGCCTTCTCTTATATTGCGTTTACTTCTGCTGCCTATTAGTATCGACTTATCTTCTATATAGGAAACTCTACGAAAACGTTTTGGCTGATATTCTATTTTTACATCTTCATCCTGAATAACACGGCCTTTCTCTAACATGGTCGCGCTAACCAATATAGGGAAGAGGTGATCGATACGCACATGGACGTATTGAGTCCAGCTGAGAGTATCGTTGCATCTAATTTGCACTGTCACTTGAGTGTCAAAAGGTGGAGCCATCGCAGTACTATATTGCAGTGGCAACTGACAATCCCGTGCTGGAATTCTTGAATCAAGTGGTATAGCGGTCAGTGATAGCTGGCTGTCGGGATCTTGCTCTACATTCGGTTCAACAAATTCTATTGCGCTTTGTTCTAAAGTTTTGTTGTCATATTGCTGACAATAACCATAGTCAACGCCTATAAAATAAGCGAACAAACAAAAAAACTGAATGTAATGGGTTTTTTTTAACAAACTCATGATGTTTCGACTATGCTTATGGGGTGAAACAAGGTATAAAGATTCTGCTTTAATAACTGCACCTAATCAAGGGTGGTAAACCATATCAGAGTCGAAGCAAAGATCGTTCCGATTAGCGGTTTATACAGTAGGAGATTGAAATGGCAGGTATTTTAGACTCGGTTAACCAACGTACACAGCTGGTTGGACAAAACCGTCTCGAGCTATTACTTTTTCGACTTCAAGGTCGACAGCGCTTCGGCATTAATGTTTTCAAAGTCCGAGAAGTGCTTCAATGTCCAGCATTGACAAGCATGCCCAAGTCAAACCCGCTTATCCGAGGGGTTGCTCATATTCGAGGCCAAACTATATCCGTAATTGATATGTCACTTGCGGTAGGTGGACCTCCTATTCAAGATATTCGTAACTGTTTTATTGTGATTGCAGAATACAACCGTTCAGTCCAAGGTTTTCTAGTCAGTGCAGTAGAACGCATTGTGAATATGAACTGGGAAAAAATAATGCCACCGCCATCAGGGGCAGGTCGTTATTCCTATTTGACAGCGGTTACAGAAATTGAAAATGAGCTAGTTGAAATATTGGACGTAGAAAAGATCCTTAATGAAATTTGCCCAATCAACACAGAAGTCAGTGCTGATATTGTCTCTGATGGTGAAATGCAAAAAGATTTAGGCGAACGTATTGTATTTATTGCTGATGACTCTGCGGTTGCTCGTAATCAGGTCAAACGTGCATTGGAGCCATTAGGTGTTCAGACTGAGCTTGCGAAGAACGGCAAAGAAGCACTTATTAGGCTTCGCGAAATTGCGGAAATGGACTGTCAAAATAATGTCACCGAGCGAGTAGGGCTATTAATTTCTGACGTTGAAATGCCGGAAATGGATGGTTATACGTTAACGGCTGAAATAAAAGCTGATCCAAAATTAGCGCCATTGCATGTGATACTCCATACTTCACTGAGTGGCGTATTTAATCAGGCCATGATTGAGAAAGTGGGCGCTGATGATTTTATTGCTAAGTTTAACCCAGATGAATTAGCTTCAGCGGTTAAAAAATGGGTTCATTGTGATTAAAGCTGGTGGTAGCACTTGGAAAATAAGCATTTAGAGCAAAAAGAGTACGACCAATTTAGAACCTTTTTGGAGCAACAGTGCGGTATTGTACTGGGTGACAATAAATTGTACTTGGTCAAAAGCCGGCTTGCTCCTCTGATGGCTCGCTTTGGTGTGGAAACACTTTCGTCCTTAGTAGCTAAGACACTCAGTCCCCATGAGCGGCAATTGCGTGCCGCTGTGGTGGATGCGATGACAACGAATGAAACACTTTGGTTTAGGGATACTTATCCGTTCGAGCTAATTAAATCGAAAATCTTACCAGAGTTTAAAGACTTGAGACGCCCTGTTAAGATTTGGTCGGCGGCAAGTTCATCAGGACAAGAGCCATATTCAATCGCGATGTCTGCGAGTGAATATGTGAGTAAAAGCCCTGGTGCGCTGAAAATGGGTGTTCAGATTACCGGTACGGACATTTCTAATACAATGCTGGATATGTGTAAGAATGCTGAATATGACGCGTTGGCGTTGGCGCGGGGGTTATCGCCTGAGCGCAGAAAGAAGTTCTTTATGGATAGTGGCAATGGAATGGCTAAGGTTGTTGAACCGATCCGTAAAATGGTCAGTTTTAGACATTTAAACCTGCTAGATTCTTATGCATTGATGGGTAAGTTTGATGTAATTTTCTGCCGTAACGTCCTGATATACTTTTCACCGGAAGTGAAAGCCAAAATCATTTCGCAATTTGCTCAGTCGTTAAATCCTAATGGTTATTTGTTTTTAGGTGCGTCAGAATCGATGGCGGGTTTAAGTGACGACTTTAATATGATCCGTTGTAATCCTGGTATTATCTATCAGAAAAAGACTTAATATTCACATATAGCGGCAGGGACGTTCGCTATAATTAGGTATTGAATATTTGTACTCAGTCGCAGTTCCAGTGTCTATACTAATTAACCTTGGGTTTTCTAAGTTCAACCGCTGACTCTTCAGACGCTTCCTCTTATTTATTTCACTCCTCAATATTGGCTCAAGTTTAATTATTCCAAAAATACAATGTAACACATTGAAAATTAATGAATAAATTTGACTTTAAAACTGGCCTAAAGATTGCTTTATCATACCAGAGTCAATTTTTTGGAGTCAGATAATGGCAATTAGTTTCGATAAAGCGTTGGGTATACATCAGCATACGATGCTGCTGCGCTCACAGCGCGCTGAAATTCTAGCAAGCAATATCGCAAACGCAGACACTCCAGGATACAAAGCTAAAGATATTGACTTTGCTAGTGCTTTAAAAGCGGCAAAGACAATGCAAAGAAGCGGCAATGATATGGTTAGAACAGATGCAAAACACCTCACTGGTGGTACCAAAATGAGTAATTCATCTGAGCTATATCGTTCGCCAAATCAAGCAGATACAGGTGATGGTAACTCAGTTGATATACAAGTGGAACGAAACTTGTATGTACAGAATGCATTAGAGTACCAAGCCAGTTTGCAATTTCTTGGTGGTAAGTTCAGTAGCCTTAAGAAGGCACTCGGCGGACAAGGGGCATAATTATGAGTTTATATAACGTTTTCGATATTGCGGGTTCAGGAATGAGCGCACAGAATGTGCGACTTAATACCACCGCAAGTAATATCTCGAACGCAAACTCAGTGAGCTCTAGTCAGGATACTGTGTATCGCGCTAGACACCCTGTATTTGCCGCTGAACTTTCCAAAGCTGCAGCTTCCCAGAACAATGTTGCGGGATCTTCAGTTGGAGTAAAAGTCTTAGGTGTGGTTGAGAGCGACAAGCCGCTTCAAGTTGAATACAACCCAAACCACCCAAGTGCTGACGCAAATGGCTACATTTATAAACCGAATGTGAACGTGGTAGAGGAGATGGCAAATATGATTTCTGCTTCTCGCTCTTACCAAACCAATGTTCAAGTTGCAGATGCTGCAAAGCAAATGCTTAGTAAAACATTGCAACTAGGCCAGCGCTAAATTGGGAGTAACAGCTGATGAGTAATAATGTAAATGCCACTTCTTCAACGGGTGTAGATTCACTCTACTGGGATAGGCAAAAACAGGCCGAGGAGAAAAAGCCCAGAGATGAGCTATCGCAAGAAGATTTCTTCTCGCTGCTTACTCAACAGCTCTCTTTCCAAGATCCAAGTAAGCCTGCGGACAACGATCAAATGATCGCGCAGATGACAAGTTTTACTATGGCCGAGGGGATCTCAAAGTTAAATGAAAACTTTGACTCGTTGGCTGCATCAATGACTTCTAACTCGGCGCTTCAAGCATCAACGCTGATTGGTAAAAAAGCATTACTCGAATCAACGACGTTAGAACATGGCGACGATGCACTTACCAAAGGCTCGGTGATTGTACAGGAACCAGTTCAGAATCTATCAGTGGGTATCTATGATGAATCTGGAGCGCTTGTTAAGACGCTTGAGTTTGGCGAACAAAGTGTGGGCGCAGTGCGATTCGATTGGGATGGTAAGAATAAAGATGGCGAGATGATGCCCCCTGGTGAATACACCATAAAAGCGGAAGGCATGATTGAAGGTGAATATCAGACTTTACCTTCGGCCACATTTAGAAATATAGACAGTGTTAATGTTAATGGTGCTAACGGCATCGTCATTAATACCAAAGAAGGCGCGGTGCGCTTAACTGATATTGCTGAAATAGCATAGTAGTTTTAAAGAATTAACCTTAAGAACTTAGAGGTGAGAGTATGAGTTTCAATATAGCACTGACAGGTATTGCCGCCGCGCAAAAAGACTTGGACGTAACAGCAAATAACATTGCTAACGTGAATACGACGGGTTTTAAAGAATCTCGCGCAGAATTTGCTGATGTTTACGCGTCTTCGGTTTTTAGCTCTGGCAAAACGAAAAATGGTGATGGTGTACAAACTACCATGGTAGCGCAGCAGTTTCACCAAGGTTCATTAAAGTTCACGCAGAATTCGCTAGACTTGGCGATTGAGGGCGAAGGCTATTTTGCCATGTCAAACTCTCTTCAATCACAGGATTTTACGTATTCTCGAGCTGGTGCATTTAAATTAAATAAAGACAACTTTATCGTGAATGCAAAAGGTGACTACTTGCAAGGCTTCCCTGTTGATCCATCAACAGGTGATACAACGTCTTTGAGTCTAAGTACAACATCGCCAGTTCAAATTCCAGATGCATCGGGTTCACCTCGAGCAACGTCGCAAATCTATACTTCATTTAATCTAGATGCAACGGCGCAGCCACCTACGATTGCATTCGATCCGACGCAAAGTGCATCGTATAACTCAAGAACGGCAATTACGGTATATGACTCATTGGGAGAGTCGCACACGTTACAACTGTTCTTTAGAAAAACAGCGGATAATCAATGGTCAACTTATGCAACAATGGACGATAAGCCATTTAACCACAATGCGCAGCAAATTGACCCAACTGCTACGCCACCAGTGCCATTCACTCCAGTAAGCGTATTTCGTTTTGATGCAAGTGGTATTCCTTCACAAACAGCGGATGATCCATCAGCTTCACCACTGACATTTAGTAACAATACGGGTACGACGTTTAACCCGCTTAGTCTTGCAGGTCCTCAAGATGTGACGGATCCAACTATTGGTATGTCAAACCTGTTAGAAAACGGCGCAACCTTCCCGAATGATATTGTTGTTAACTGGCGTGATGAAGCAAACACGGCTCAGAAGTTACCAACACAATATTCATCAGGTCGGTTTGAAGTGAAAGCACTGGAACAAGACGGTGCAACCGTTGGTCGATTAGCTGGCATTGATATTGGTACCGATGGTAAAGTAGTAGCTTCATACACTAACGGTGACTCGACTTTCCTAGGGCAAGTCGCGCTCGTACGCTTCCCGAATTCTCAAGGCCTCCAAGCGATTGGTAATACTGAGTGGAAGAAAAGCCTATCTTCCGGTGAGCCACTAGCAGGCGAGCCAAACACAGGTACGCTTGGTGGTATTAGTTCATCGGCATTAGAGCAATCGAACGTCAACCTCACAAACGAGTTAGTTGACCTTATCAGTGCCCAGCGTAACTTCCAAGCGAACTCTCGAGCGCTTGAGGTTAACTCAACATTACAACAAAATATATTACAGATCCGATAATATATTATGCCCTCCAAAGGCTGCTACAAAGGCAGCCTTTTTTATGCCCGTCAAAAACATCTCATCACTTTGGCACTGTGTTTGCATTAACTAGATTAAGTTTGAATTTTATAGGTCATCGTCATGGATAAAATGGTGTATATCGCAATGTCAGGCGCTAAGCAGAGCTTACGCGGTGTGGCACTCAAAGCGAATAACCTTGCTAATGCCAACACGACTGGCTTCAAAGCAGATTTTGCTCAAGCGCGTTCAATGCAGGCATTCGGAGAAGGGTTACCCTCTCGGGTTTTTGCTATGCAAGAACGTCCAGGTACTAATATGACTGGTGGTGCAATCGTTGAAACTGGTCGTGAGCTTGATATTGCAGTAGATGATAAGTCATGGATCAGCGTCGTTGATGCGTCTGGCGAAGAAGCTTACACCAAAGTCGGCACGCTCAACATTCGTAATGACGGTGCGTTAGTCACAGCTCACGGGCGTCAACTTATTGGCGAAGGTGGACCTATTGTCTTACCTATCCCCGTTGATAAAGTGGTGTTTAGTGACGATGGTTCTATTCAAGTGCGTCCACAAGGTGCCCCCGCTAACTTTCTTGAGGTGGTTGATAGGCTTAAAATTATTGAAGCAGATAATAGTAAGCTACAAAAAGGCAATGACGGCCTGTATAGACCAAAAGAAGATAAGCTAGAAGATGGGATCTGTGGCTTTTGTGAAATATCTCCAACTGCAAAAGTAATGAGTGGCTTCTTAGAGATGTCCAACGTCAATCCCGTTCATGAGATGGTGGATATGATCAACCATCAAAGACAATTTGAAATGCAAATTAAGCTGATGAAAACAGCTGAAGAAATAGATGAGCGACACACTTCGCTCCTACGCATAGTTTAAGAGTGAGGTAGAGATTATGAATCCGGCATTGTGGATAAGTAAAACAGGTTTAGATGCTCAGCAAACTGATATTTCAGTTATTTCGAACAACTTAGCAAACGCCAGTACCGTCGGTTACAAAAAGAGTCGGGCGATATTCGAAGACTTACTGTATCAAAACATTAATCAACCAGGTGGCCGCAGCTCTCAAGATACAGAATTACCGTCTGGTTTGATGCTTGGTGCAGGTGCCAAAGTAGTCGCCAACCAAAAGAACTTTTCTCAAGGTAATATGTTAAGTACCGAAAATTCTTTGGATTGGATGATTCAAGGTCCGGGCTTTTTTGAGATTCAGATGCCAGATGGCACAACCGCGTATTCAAGAAATGGTCAGTTCACGACGGACGAAGAGGGGCGGATAGTTACCTCTGGTGCAGGTTTCCCTGTGTTACCTGAGATGAACGTCCCCGATGATGCACAGTCAATTACTATTTCTCAAGATGGTGAAGTATCGGTGCGCGTTGCAGGACAAGCTGAAAACGTTGTTATCGGGCAGTTGACGATCAGTGATTTTATTAATCCATCAGGTCTTGAACCGATTGGACAAAACTTGTACACGGAAACTGCGGTAAGTGGTGCACCAGTGCAAGGTAATCCAAGTGTTGAAGGGCTAGGTAAGATTGTGCAAGGCGCACTTGAGACGTCAAACGTTAATGTGACCGAAGAGCTTGTAAATCTAATCGAAACACAGCGCGTGTATGAGATGAACTCAAAAGTGATTTCAACGGTAGATCAGATGCTGAGCTACATTAATCAACAGTTGTAATTGGGTAGGGGGTATTATGCGTGCATTATATTTAGCCATCGTAACGGTCGCTGCATTATCTGGATGTAGTACAACACAAAATAAAAATGTGGTGCGTGACGATCCGTATTATGCACCTATCTATCCCGAGGATAATCAAGCCCAAATGGTAGCAACAGGATCATTGTTTAATACGCAGTTTTCCAATGATCTTTATGCTGACAAAAAGGCGTTAAGAGTCGGTGATATTATTACCATCGTACTCAGAGAAACGACTCAGGCTACCAAAGCTGCGAATTCTCAACTTGATAAATCTAGTGATGCTAGTCTCGATCCGATTATTGGTCTTGGTGGCAATGCCATCAATATTGGTAAGGAAGCGATACAATTTGGAGCAAGTTCAAGCTCTTCATTCTCTGGTGATTCTCAAGCCAATCAGTCAAACAGCCTATTTGGTAATATTTCAGTAAACGTCACCCGAGTACTTCCAAACGGCAATTTAGTGATCCGCGGCGAAAAGTGGTTAACTCTCAATACTGGCGAGGAATTTATTCGCTTAGAAGGATTAGTAAGACCTCAGGATGTAACGGCAGATAACACTGTTGAGTCCAATCGAGTGGCAAACGCTAGAATTCAATACTCAGGTAAAGGCGACCAACAAGAAGTGCAAAGTGCAGGTTGGTTAACGAGTTTCTTTATGAGCGCGCTGATGCCGTTTTAAGGTGCTGAAAATGAACAATATGCTTAAGAATATTTTGCTTATCGGTGCGGCCATTACGTTGGTTAGTTTTTCTTCTTTGGCTTCTGCTGAGCGAGTTAAAGACGTCAGTATGGTTGAAGGTGTTCGTTCAAACCAACTGGTTGGCTACGGCCTAGTTGTAGGCTTGCCTGGTACCGGTGAGCAAACCAGATTTACCGAGCAAAGCTTTAAAGCGATGTTGAATAGCTTTGGGATCACGATGCCCGCAAGCTTAAAGCCAAAAATTAAAAATGTTGCGGCTGTTGCGGTTCATGCTGACTTACCACCTTTTGTTAAACCCGGTCAAACCATTGACGTTACTGTTTCATCTATTGGTAGTGCTGGTAGTTTACGAGGTGGTACTTTACTTCAGACCTTTCTAAAAGGGGTCGATGGTAACGTATATGCAATCGCGCAAGGTAGCTTGATTGTTGGTGGTTTGGGCGCTGATGGTGCCGACGGGAGTCGAGTTGTGATCAACACCCCGACAGTAGGTCGGGTGGCAAACGGCGCGACAGTGGAGCGAGCAGTACCAAGTCCGTTTACTCAGGGTGATTACATTACCTTTAACTTGAATAGGCCGGATTTTACTACCGCAAAGCGCTTGGCCGACACTATCAATGGTCTTGTTGGACCAAACAGTGCTAAACCTATGGATGCAGCTTCAGTTCGAGTAATTGCACCAAGAGATCCGTCTCAGCGCGTTGCGTATTTATCTACGCTTGAGAATCTTGAATTCAAACCAGCGGACACCGCTGCGAAGATCATCGTTAACTCGCGCACTGGTACTATCGTTATCGGCAAAAATGTCAAGTTGCAGCCTGCGGCAATTACTCATGGCGGTCTTACCGTAACGATTGCTGAGCAACAAAATGTGTCTCAACCTAATGCGCTGGCGAATGGCGAAACAACAGTGACGCAGCAAAGTATTATCGACGTAAATCAGGACGACTCTCGAGCGTTTGTGTTTGACCCAGGCGTGAGCCTTGATGACTTGGTTAGGGCAATTAACCAAGTTGGTGCTGCACCTGGTGATTTAATGGCGATCCTTGAAGCGCTAAAAGAAGCGGGCGCAATAAATGGTCAATTAGTCGTCATCTGATGTTCTATTATTAATCAACTAGTTAGCCCCACAATTGTGGGGCTTTTTTTTGGCTCGGATTTTGCATTTCTATTTGTATAGTTATTAACGTCAAACAGTGCTGAGTGTATGAACACCGACCAATTGAAAAATCAAAGCTTTTTTGACCTAGGAAACCTTGATTCGATCCGTAAAGAGGCGCTGAAAGGTGCTGGCGATCAAGGTGCCTCAGATCAGGCATTGAAAAAGGCGGCACAACAGTTTGAGTCTATCTTTACGCAAATGTTGTTACAAAGCATGCGTAAAGCGAATGAGGCGCTAGAGGATAAAGACAGTCCATTTAACTCTAGTGGTGTCAAATTTTTTGAAGAAATGCATGATCAGCAACTTTCGATGCATTTATCTGAGCAGGGCAGCTTAGGACTTGCAGATTTGATTGTGCAGCAGTTGTCTCCTAATTCTGAAAAGTATAAGCCTGCCTCAGTAATGAGAGCTGACGGCGATATTTCCTTTAAAAGACAGGCGACAACGAGTGAAAGTATGAATAAGCCTGAACCGCAGGCTGTCAATGTGAAGGCAGATACCTCAAGCGATGAACAAACAGGCTTTGGTTCTCCGGAGGAATTCGTCGACAGAATTTGGGAATACGCTCAAACAGCTGCGAAAAAGTTAGGCTTGAACCCTGCGGTAATGGTTGCACAGGCTGCACTGGAAACCGGTTGGGGTAAACACATCATCAGCAAAAAAGATGGTAGTAGCAGTTTTAATCTATTCAATATCAAAGCGGATAGCCGCTGGAGTGGTGAAAGCGCCAGAAAATCGACACTTGAATTTGAGCAAGGGTTACCTGTGCAAAAGCAAGCCGATTTCCGTGCTTATAAGTCGCTTGAACAAAGCTTTGATGATTATGTCAGTTTCCTAAAAGGTAATCCGAGATACGAGCAAGCCTTAAATAAGGCTGGTGATAGTCATGCTTATTTAAGTGAGCTTCAAAATGCAGGCTACGCGACCGATCCGAATTATGCCAACAAAATTAAGTCAGTTTTAAAGCGTATTGATGTATCCGATTTCTTATCCGGTGCGCTAACAAAGGGAGTCAGATGAGATGTCATTTGATCTATTAAATATTGGTGCGGCAGGGGTTAGGGCTAACTCTGAGTTACTACAAACCACCAGTAAAAACATCGCTAACCTAAATACCAAAGGGTATATCCGTGAACGGACTGAACACGGAACAATGATAGGTGGCATGGTTGGCCGCGGTGAAACCGTGCGTTTGCTCAACCAATTTGCGCAGCAGCAATTAAATCGTGATATTTCTAATCAGTCTTACTACGAGCAGTTTGTCACTGAGGCAAGCCGTGTTGATACGTTGTTTGCACAAGACTCAAACAGTCTGAGCAAAAGCATCAACTCGATGTTTAACAATTTACAAAGCGCGATTAACTTGCCTTCATCGACAACTAACCGCTCTTTATTTATGACAGGCGCTCAAGGTCTTGTTGATCAAATGGATAGACTGTCAGGGATAGTTGTTGATCAAAACAGTATTGTGAACGAGCAATTGGATATTTTCTCAGAAGAAGCCAATAACCTTGTTCAAAAAATCAGCGAATTAAATAAGCAAGTAGCGAGTAAATCAGCACTCAACCTGAACAATGTCGATCACAGTGTGCTTAACGAACGAGATCAAGCTATCAAGGAGCTCGCTGAACTTGTAGATATAGAAACACTCGATGGTGAAAATGGCGAGAAGCTCGTGTTTTTAGGCACTGGGGATGCACTTGTGATGCAAGGTGGAGCCTTCAATTTATTCGCGATGAAAGGCAACCCAGATCCTAACCATAAAGAACTAATCTTAGACATTAAAGATAAAAATGTTGTGCAGCTCGAGTTAGATAGCGGCAGCTTGAAAGGCAAAATCGGTGGGTTACTGGCGTTTAGAGATGAAGTGTTGATCCCGGCACAAAACCAACTAGGTCAAATTGGCCTTGCATTGGCAGATGCTTTTAATCAGCAAAATAGATTGGGAATGGATTTAGATGGCAACATAGGTGGAGATATATTTAAAATACCTACCGTGGGTGGCTTTGCTTACAGCGAAAATACAGGTACCGCAGCGCTTACGGCAACACTTGAGCCTGGGCGCGGCAATGAGTTGCCAGCTACCGATTTCCAAGTTACTTATACCAGTGCAACAACCGTTGAAATAACAGCTGTAGATGCCAAAGGCAATCCTGTCGGTACTCCGACGACTGGTAATATTGCAGGTGGAGTCATCACGGGAACGGGCGATTATTTTGGCTTACAAATGAACGTAACGGGTAGTGGTGCAACAGGTGATAGATTTCTTGTGAAATTAAATCAACAGGCTGCAACTGGGTTGGAGCTTGCAACTCAAAGACCAGAAGCACTCGCATTAGCGTCGCCAATTCGTACTGAAAAATCAGCAGACAATAATGGTACGGCAACCATTTCAGCGGGAGTCGTCACTGATACCGATCCAGCGACTAGTGCGTTTACTGCAGGAACGCCGCCAACGTTGAATGATGGTCCTTATACTTTGACTAAAACAGCAAATGCTAACGAATATACGTTAACCAGTAATTCAGGTACAACGCATACCTTCACGGCTCCTGCCGATGGTAAAGATATTCTTTCTGGAGTGGGAGCCGCGCCTGTACCTTTTGATAATCTTGGCTTCACTTTCGATATCGAGGGTACACCGAATACCGGTGATAGTTTTGAGATTAGCTTTAACACAGGTGGCTTTGATGACAACCGTAATGGTGCAGCGCTCGATGGTCTGAAATCATCGGATTTAGTTAGACAAAATGTAGAGTCTACAGGTAGTACCGAAAGCCATAAAACCTTTAATGAAGCATATGCCGATATTGTCACAGGTGTAGGGGTTATTACCAATCAAGCAAAAACCAACGGCGCGGCATTTGAAGCGCTGGCTAATCAGTCAAGCGCATGGTTTGAGTCTCTATCGGGCGTAAACCTAGATGAAGAGGCGGCCAACTTGTTACGTTTTCAACAGTCTTACTCGGCTTCGGCTCAAGTCATTTCGGCAGCAAGAACTGTGTTCGATACCTTATTAAGTGCAGCGAGGTAATTATGCGTTTATCTCAAAATCAAATTTTTAATTCTAATCTTAATTCTATTTTGCGTAATCAGCAGGACGTGAATAAAGCAACACAGCAGCTGAACACGCAAAAGCGGGTATTGAGTGCTTCTGATGATGCTTCAGCGACTGCTAGAGCCATGCTTTTTGATGACAGGATCCAAGCAAACGATCAGTTTACCAAGAACCTGACTATGTTGTCTTCGAGATTAGATACTCAAGAATCAGTACTAGAAAATATTAAAACGGCCATTGATAGCGCTTATGCGAAGTCGATACAGGCAGGTAACGGTGGGTTATCTGACGTTGACCGTGAAGCGATTGCTGATGAGCTCGAGTCCATTCAGGATACTATTTTGGATTTAATGAACTCAAAAAGTGAGGATGGTAAGTTTATATTTTCCGGCTACCAAGATAATACGCAAACCTACAGCTTTGATTCTGCCACTGGAAAGTACGTATATAATGGTGATCAAGGACAGCATAAAATAAAGGTTTCTGAAGGGGTTGAAATACGCTCAAGTGATAACGGTTTTGATGTATTTGAAAGTGCAGAAAAGCGACTGAATATTACGTCAAATACAGCTGTGGTTTCTGGTGGTATTACATCGGCCTCCGTTTATGTGGACGAACAAGGGATTTTTGACAAGTTTCATAAGGCAAATTACAACGCTGATCCTAGTGCGCCTGCCGCTGCAAACACCTTTGACTTAGTGGTGACAGCGGGTACGCCAAATACTTACCAGCTTGAGCAGGGAGGAACGGTTATTTCAACAGGTAGCTTTGAAGGTAATTCGGTCAAAGTAGCAGGTATGGAATTTAAATATGAGGGTGCCGGTTCTGGTCAAATCAGTTTTGATTTGGAAAAGCCTCAGAAGGAAAACATTCTAAATACGTTAGAATCTATGATTACGTCATTGAGAGACACTAGTATTACGGGTGATGATTACAAACAGGTCCTGGCTGATGGTATTACTGGCCTAGATAATGCCAAAATCAAGATATCGCAAGGACAAGCGGGGCTCGGCGGTAGGTTAAATGCTGCAAAGCTTGTATCTGATGCAAATTCAGACTTGGACGTCGATAACAAAGCAAATAAAGCGGCTTTAATAGAAGTCGATTTTTATTCTGCGATTTCAGAACTCACTAAGCATGAAACTGCGCTGCAGGCCTCTCAGGCAACATTTGGCCGCCTAACTAACCTTTCTTTATTAGACTATATTCGTTAAAAGACGGCCTTTACGGGCCGTTTACTTTCACACTGCTTTAAACTCAACTTTTCCTCGTAACAAGCTGAATAATAAAATATTTCCATTTAACTCTCTGACCGTAACCTAGGTGCGTCAAAACTTTGCCATATTTGGTTGAGCAATAATAAAAGCATATAGAAATCATGACGATAATTTTTTTTTAAAAAAAATACTAAAGGAAATTTTTTGCCGACCGATAACTTAATTAACCAAGCCGGAGAGTGAAAAAAATTCAAAGGTTGGAAAAGAATCTAAGTTTGAGAGTGAAAGACTCGATTTAAAGTGGGAGAACCATCATGGCACTTTATGTAAATACTAACGTAAGTTCATTGAACGCACAAAGACAATTAATGCAATCTGGTAATTCACTAGATACATCATTCAAACGTCTATCATCAGGTTTTCGTATCAACAGCGCTGCTGATGATGCTGCAGGCCTACAGATTTCTGACCGTTTGAGTTCACAAATCAATGGTCTAAACCAAGGTAACCGTAACGCGAACGACGGTATCTCTTTAGCACAAACTGCTGAAGGTGCGATGGACGAAGTAACGTCAATGTTCCAACGTATTCGTACACTGGCACAACAAGCATCAAACGGCTCAAATACAGACGAAGATCGTTTGGCGATTCAAGAAGAGATTCGTTCACTATCTGAGGAAGTTAACCGAGTCGCTGCTGACACGACCTTTGGTGGTCAAAACTTACTGGATGGCAGTTACTCAGCAAACTTTCAGGTAGGTGCTGATGCGGTACAAACTATCGGTTTCAGTATGCAGAATGTTGCTGGTACAGCAAATGATATGCAGGCCAACGGCGGTTTTACACTGTCAGGTATCGCGGGTATCGCAAGTGGAGTAACAGGTGTAGCACTAAGTGCAACAACAGGAACTATTAGTACAAACATTGGTACTGAAGCTGATGCAAAAGTATTCTCAGATGTATTCACAGCTGGCGGCATCTCAGTATCTTCGCAAGCGAATGCTCAGGCTGTACTAGCTGGTATGGATAACTTGATTGCGGTAGTTGATAAGAAACGTGCAGAGTTAGGTGCGGTTCAAAACCGATTCCAATCAACGATTCGTAACCAAGCAAATATCTCTGAGAACTTGTCGGCTGCGAAATCACGTATCAAAGATACTGACTTTGCTCAGGAAACTGCAAGCTTAACCAAAATGCAGATCCTTCAACAGGCTAGCCAAACAATCCTAAGTCAGGCTAACCAACGTCCTCAGGCTGCTTTAAGTCTTCTAGGATAACAGTTGGAAAGTAAAGGTGCCTAAGCCGAATGGGGTATTTGCTTAGGCACCGAATTGGATGATAAAGCGGAGGTGCTTAAATCCAATAGCGTTCATTAAAACAATGAACACGTTAATCAAAGCATTAAGTATGCCAACTTTATGCTAGAAAAATGACACTCACTCTCAAATTTGTCTAAAGAGGCCAACTGGCCTCTTTTTATTTCCTTACTCTTTGTGAGCTGAAGCCTCTCTATCCATCAGAAAAGCCGCGGCTAGGGCTAGATGCCGAAATGCTAGATAGTCGTTCCTCGATAAACAAAGTATTTAATAGCTATTTTTAAATTCCCTGTGTTATTTAATCATGGCTTTGGATTTTTGGCCTGCTATTTGCTTACTACTAGTTACAGTAAATTCTGGCGTCAAAGTGGCAATTGGTTGCCTTAGTTGGTTGAATACCCGATGCATAAGTGCCGCTTTGTCATTTAACTATCTATCAATTAGATATTGATTTGACAAAAAGAGAGTGAATTATGGCTTTATATGTAAATACAAATGTTAGTGCTATTAATGCACAGAGACAGCTAACTAACTCGGGCAATGAACTAGATACATCTTTCAAACGTTTGTCATCTGGTATGCGTATTAATAGTGCGGCTGACGATGCGGCCGGGTTACAAATCTCCGATCGATTACAATCTCAAATTTTAGGTTTAACCCAAGGGAACCGAAACGCCAATGATGGAATTTCATTGGCTCAGACCGCTGAAGGGGCAATGGATGAAATCACTTCTATGTTCCAACGTATCCGTACCCTATCTCAACAGGCAGCGAATGGTTCTAATACTGATGAAGATCGCTTAGCCATTCAAGAAGAAATTAGACAGTTAGCCTCTGAGGTTAATAGGGTGGCATCTGATACCACTTTTGGTGGACAGAACTTACTTGACGGTTCTTATGCTGCTAACTTCCAAGTTGGTGGTGATGCGGTTCAAACTATTGGGTTCAGCATGCAATATGTAGGTGCGACAGCAAATAGTTTAGCTGACAATGGCGGCTTTACACTTTCTGGAATTGCAGGGGTAGCGAGTGGTGTTTCTGGCGCTGCATTAAGTGCAACAACTGCTACGATTAGTACAAATATTGGTACTGAGGCTGATGCCAAAGTGTTCTCAAATGTTTTCACAGCAGGAGGGATCTCGGTTTCTTCACAAGCCAATGCACAAGCCGTTATGGCTGGTATGGATGCGCTGATTGCGGTAGTTGATAAAAAGCGTGCAGAGTTGGGTGCTGTACAAAACCGGTTCCAGTCAACAATACGGAACCAGGCTAATATTTCTGAAAACTTGTCGGCAGCAAAATCGCGAATTAAAGATGCTGACTTTGCACTAGAAACAGCGAAATTAACTAAAAATCAGATATTACAGCAAGCAAGTCAGACGATTCTCGGCCAGGCAAATCAGCGTCCACAAGCGGCACTGAGCCTACTTCAGGGCTAGAAATGAATAAAAAATAAAAAAATTACAAATAAAGCTCAAGCTTTCGCTTTAGCAGCCGATAGCAGAATTAGAGAACTATAAATTTAGGACTCTTATTCATCGTTGGTAGCAGGGTAGGGGTATCCCGCTCCAGCGAGTTATGTTGATAAAGCGGAGGCTATTATGGCTTTATATGTAAATACCAATGTGAGTTCATTGAACGCGCAGCGGCAACTAAATAAATCCTCAGGTGCGTTAGATACATCCTTTCAACGCTTGTCGTCAGGTTTGCGCATTAACAGCGCAAAAGATGATGCTGCAGGTATGCAAATCACAAACCGTCTAAATGGTCAGATCAATGGTCTGAATCAGGGCATGAGAAACGCCAACGACGGTATTTCATTAGCGCAAACAGCCGAAGGTGCACTGGATGAAACCACTCAGATGTTCCAGCGCATTAGAACGCTTGCTCAGCAGGCTTCGAACGGCTCGAATACGGATGAAGATAGGCTTGCACTACAAGAGGAAATTCGTTCATTAGCTGAAGAAGTAAACCGCGTCGCTGCGGATACGACATTCGGTGGCCAAAACTTGCTTGATGGCAGTTATGATGCGAACTTCCAAGTTGGTGCCGATGCAGTTCAAACTATCGGCTTTAGTATGCAAAACGTAGCAGGTACTGCAAACGATTTACAAGCGGATGGCGGCTTCACACTGTCTGGTATCGCAGGCATCGCAAGTGGTGTAACTGGTGTGGCACTCAGTGCGACTACAGGTACAATTAGTACCACGATTGGTACCGAAGCAGATGCGAAAGTCTTCTCAAATGTATTCACGGCGGCTGGTATTTCTGTATCTTCGCAAGCGAATGCCCAGGCTGTATTAGCTGGTATGGATAACTTGATTGCGGTAGTTGATAAGAAACGCGCAGAGCTAGGTGCGGTTCAAAACCGATTCCAATCAACTATTCGTAACCAATCGAATGTTGCTGAAAACTTAACGGCTGCACGTTCTCGGATCCAAGATACAGACTTCGCACAAGAGACTGCAAACTTGACTAAGATGCAGATTTTGCAACAAGCAAGTAGTTCTATCTTGAGCCAAGCGAATCAAAGACCGCAAGTAGCTTTATCGCTACTAGGTTAATTGATTAGTATTGTAGCGTCAGGTTTGTGAATAATTCTCAAACTTGGCGTATACTTTACGGTAAAAGGTTTGGAGGTGTGTTGTGAAAGAAGTTCAAGCGTCTACACCAAATGGATTCGTCAATCATACAAAACCAGAAGAATTAATTAGGACGGCATCTTCTGCTGAGACGACTCGTGCGGTTGAGTCTACTAGCAAAACAGAATCTAGTACGAAGCAAAGCGAGGAACAAGGTGCTGTAAAGCCTGACATTTTGGAAGAAATTAAAAGCAACTTAGAAAAGCTGAATCAGTTTATTCCTGTTACAGCAACTAATTTGTCTTTCGAGTTTGACGAACGTGGAGATCCTCCCGTTGTAAAGGTGATCGATACGAACAATGATGAAGTAATACGGGAAATTCCTTCAGAGGAGTTTCGTGAAATGGCTAAAGCTCTCGAAGAGTTTGCCGATAAGGTGTCAAGTAGAGGATTGCTGTTTGATAAAACAGCTTAATATTGGGTTGGAGGTTGTATGCCATTAATTACATCTGCGGGTATAGGCTCGGGGCTTGACTTAGAAAGCATCATTAAAGCGACAATTGATGCTGAAAATGTTCCTAAGTTACAAGCGTTTGCCAAAAAAGAAGACTCTTTAAAAGTGGAGTTATCTGCGGTTGGTGAGTTAAAGTCAGCAATCTCTAAACTTAAAGATACGATGGCGAAGCTTGCAGATCCTGACAACTTTGGTAAGCGAGTAGCAAACATTACCCAACCTAGTGGCGGAGATATAATCAGCGTTACTCCAACATCAGACATATCCGTAGGAAACTTTAAAGTTGCCGTCAAACAATTGGCAGAGGGTAGCCGAATCATTTCGGCAGACGACGCATTTGCATCGACTGATGCGGTAGTGAGTGCATCTGGAGGTACACTTTCGTTCGGAGCTGGGCCAGATAAGTCATTTGATTTAAATGTGACAGCGGGAATGACACTTGCTGAACTTAGAGACGCAATAAACTCTTCTGAGTCTAATTTCGGGGTAACCGCGAATATCGTGAATACGGGTAATGTTGGTTCTAAGCTTGTACTTACTTCTAATGTCACCGGCGACAATAACGACTTAACGATAACTTCGGATACTGCAGAGCTTGATGCAATCAGCACAACTGCATCTGGTGGTGGTGCTGGTGGAATGACAACAGTTCAAGCTGCGCAAAACGCAATTATTACTGTTGATGGCCTTGAAGTGACGAGTGATAGCAACACATTCAAGGATGCGGTGCAAGACATGACGATTAGAGCCCTTGAAGTTAGTGAAGGTAACGATACTGATGGTTATGCGACAGCTAAATTAAATATTGATTACGATCGTGAATCTATTAGCAAAATGATTGACGAGTTTATTGCAAATTATAATAATTTGATTGGCACTATTGGCCTTCACACTCGAGTTGGTAGACCGTTAAACGGTGACTCCTCAATGAGGACATTGAGCGACCAGATGATATCGACTCTATCGTCAGAGCTTACAGACGCAGGTCCATTTGGTTCCATTTTTGATATTGGCCTCGGCGTTAAAAAAGATGGATATCTTGAAAAATCTTCACTGGTAAGAAGTCTTAATGAAGCTATGGACGATAACTACGATGATATTGGCAAGGCTTTTGCAGGTGATAACGGTGTAGCTAAACAACTTGAAGAGTTGCTAGGTAATTACGTCGATTCTAAAGGCATATTGAAGCAACGTGAGACGAGCTTAAATAGCCAGTTAGATGATTTAGAAGATGACGTCCTGAATCATGAATATCGAATGAAATCGATGGAAGAAGGGTTACGTCAAAAATATGCTGGTCTAGACGTGTTGATTGCTCAAATGCAGCAAACACAGTCCTATTTAGGTGCTCAATTAGCAAATTTACCTGGCTTCACTAAATCTAAGTAAACTAAGAGGCATGTGATATGTATAACGCCCGAGTCAAAAATTACCAAAGAGAAGCATTGAAAACGAGAGTTGCAGGTGCAGACCGTTATGAAATAATTCAAATGTTGATGGCTGGTGCCGTTGAAAAAATGGTACTTGCGAAGGTATCTATTGAAAAGCGTCATCTCGAAGCCAAAGCAGAACATATTTCTAAGGCTTCAGCCATCATTGAAGCACTTCGTGGAAGCTTAGACTTTGAAGTTGGTGGCGAAGTAACAGAGAATCTGTATGCCCTCTATTCATACATGTTAGACAGGTTGTTAGATGCTAGCATGCAAAATGACCCCGCTATAGTTGATGAAGTATCGAATTTGCTGAAGGAAATCAAGTCTGCTTGGGACGCGATTCCAATTGATGTACGCAAGCAGACACTGGATGCTAACGGCGCGGATGCTAATGTCGGCTGAGTTAGCTCACATAGAAGCAATCCTTAATAAGCTGGATGCTGCTTGTCAGGCAGGTGAGTTGGAAGAGGCTCAATGTCTTTTCATTCAGATAGACAAACAGCTCCGGACAACATTAACAGCTGAAGTGTTAGCTGATTCAGAACAATCTCAACAATCGGCTTTAGTCATATTCAATCAAATCCAATCAATAATGAGCCAGTTGCAGCAGGAAAAAAGCGCTGTTGCAAAAGAACTATCACAAGTTATTGGCAATAAAAAAAAGATCAAAGCGTATAAAAATATTTAATACGACACTGGCAAATTTATGAACAAAGACCCCTTATCACAACAATTAGAGTCTCTGAGTGAGCAACTTTCGGATACCGCTGCTCATCAGGCTAAAGAAGCCAAGTTTGCTGAAGAAGCTAACGAACGTTTTAATCAAAATTTAAAAAGTTTCGAAAAATATTTCCCCAGTATTGCACAGACCATCAAGGAGTATCATGTTCGTGAAGACTTTTGTCTGCACGTGACTGCATCAGGGCATGGTAACTTTATTCCAAAGGGCTGCACAGCGCCACTTTATTCTCAGTCACCGATAGAACAAACCCAAACTCAAGTTGAGAAGCAGCTCAGTAAACCTGTACTAAGTCTTACTGATTATACCGGATACGGTCAAAATCAAGAAGATGATCGCCTGCATGTCCGTTATATGACCGAACTGACTAATTTGATGGTTGATATTCGAAACCAAGGCGAAGAAAAATTAACCCATTTACCTGAACATTTCCCAACAGCTATTATTTTTGGTATTGGTTTGGGATATCACATCCCATTATTGTTTGAACGGACTCAGTTTGATTATACTTTCCTAATAGAGCCCGACTTTGAACAGTTTTTTGCGAGCCTATTTTGTACCGACTGGTACCAGATTATTTCAGATATTGACGAGCAGGGTGGATGCTTATTTTTTCACTTGGGAGTTGACCATAGTACGTTTATCCGAGACATTGAAAAAATAGCGGAAGATGTTGGCGCATTTGCTCTAGTTAGAAGCTTTTGTTATCAGCACACACCAGATGCACGATTAAATGTGCTTATTCAACAATGGGCGAAGGATTATTTCCGCTTTCAGTTTGGGCACGGATTTTATAATGACGCCGTGACAGGGTTAGCACACAGTATTCACCATGTTAGAAACAAAGCGGCATGGCTTACCAAGGCGAGCACAAACTTAAATAAAGACACACCTGTTTTCATTATAGGCAATGGCCCTTCATTAGATGAAGCTGAAGATTTTATTAAGCGCAATCACAAAAAAGCAATTGTAATTGCTGCAGGCACTTCGATCGCCACTTTGTACAGGAAGGGGATCCCAGTTGATTTCCACGTTTTAGTAGAAAGGCCATATTCAAATTACAAAATCTTTGGTGATATTGTTCCACCAGAGGTTTATCAAAATACCAATCTAATCGGTTTAAGCACCTTATACCCAGATACAAATAAAAGATACAAATGGGCTGGCATCGCTGCAAAAGGCTCTGAGGCTGGTACTTCTATGATGGACATTATCGCATTGCGTTATATGTCACAGACTTTGCCAAAAATCCCGTATAGTAATCCAGTTGTTGCAAATACCGCTTTATCATTTGCCTTGTATTTAGGGTTTAGAAATGTGTACCTATTTGGCGTTGATAATGGAAAAGACCCTAGAGGTGCCCATCACAGTAAAGACAGTATTTACAGACCTAGTAATGACGATGATGAATCGTTGGGGTTGGGCCACTTAGAGATACAAGGCCACACTTTAGACGGTAATCTCGGTGGCATCGTTGTATCAAACGATCTATTTATGATCGCTCATGCCCAACTTGAAAAGCTGCTTAATTATTATGACGTCAATACATGTTTAAATATCGGGAGCGGCGCTAAAATTGAAAAGGCACTACCAGTAAAAGCAGATGACTTACTCGATATTGAAGAAGATTATGATATTACTGAAACTGTAGAGTTAATTAAGTCTGATTGCTTTGATGTATTTAATCTTGATGATGTAAGTGACGAATTTATTGCACTAGATAGCCTTAATGAACTTGTTTTGCATATTTGTGAGATAGCGTCAGAACCCGTGAAGTCTAGGCAAGAAGCAGCGGATCAGCTAAGACGTCAATCACGCTATTTGTTTGCATATCGAGACTCTATTCTGGGACACCTATTTCACTTGGTAAAAGGGTCGCTACTGTATTATCACTGTCCGATGATAACCTTACTTTATACATACGAAGATGAAACTTTTTGTTTAGCACAATATGAAAGGCTGAATCAGCTTTGGATGAGTTATATCAAGGAAATTTATACTCATTTTTGTGATCATTACACTGAAAAATGTGATCTAGGAAAGGAGTTGCAGTAGTGCACTACGAAGAAAGTGAGCAATTTTACAGTGACCTTTATGACGAGTTGTTTCCAATCTTGAGGTCTATCACAGGGCCTGGGCTCAGACAAAGTTACGACATTTTTGGACGATATATGCCACTGGAGAGACTATCTATTCCAACTGGTACTGCTTTATTTGACTGGCAGGTCCCTCAGGAGTGGCACTGTGATGAGGCTTACTTGGTGGGCCCTGACGGCGAACGTATTGCTGACATAAAACGGCTTAACCTTGAAGTTGTTAATTATTCTGAGCCAGTAGATAAGATCTTAACGCTAGAAGAACTCCAGCCTCACCTGTATAGCTTACCTGAATTACCAGAAGCTGTTCCCTATGTTACTAGTTATTATAAAAAGCGTTGGGGCTTTTGCCTGAGCCAGACACGTAGAGACGAACTAAAGGCTGGTCAGTATCGAGCTGTAATTAAAAGCAAATTTGTGGACGGTCATTTAGATATCGAGCACACACTGCTTGCAGGGCAATCTAAACAGGAAGTGCTACTTAGCTCTTATCTATGTCACCCCTCTATGGCGAACAATGAGCTTAGTGGTCCTCTGGTGTTGCTTGGGCTTTATCATCGAATAAAGCAATGGCCAACGCGCCGCTACTCATATCGTTTTGCGCTTCACCCCGAGACCATTGGAAGTTTGGGGATGTTACATGTAATGCAAAATCATTTCCGCCAAAACTTAGTTTCAGGACTTGTACTGAATTGCTTGGGCGGAAGTCCACGGGAGCTAGTGTTTAAGCACAGTCGAAATGATAATGGGTTATTAGATAAGCTGCTTTATCATCTTAGCGAAGAAGGATATGGCCATAGCAATATTCCGTTCACACCACTGAGTGGCTCTGATGAGCGTCAGTATAATGCCCCTGGGTTCCAGTTTCCCGTATGTTGTGTAAGCCGCAGTTTCCACACAGGTTACAAAGAATACCATACATCATTAGATGACAAAGAATATATGGGGATCAAGCCGTTATTAGATAGCATAGACAAACTGGAAAAGATCTTCCTAGCCTTTGAGCAAAGTGCGCGGTTTGAAAACACGCATCCTTATGGTGAGCCCAATTTGGGTAGTCGTGATTTATACCCAACTCTCAGCTTTTTTAGTGAAGAGCGAACCCGCCAACTGGATGAACTAAATCATATCAAGATGTTACTTTGCTACAGCGACGGGGAACATGACACGATAGATATTGCACGTAAGTACAGTCAACCGGTTACGGAGTTTGCAAGTGCAATCAGTAAACTTGAGGGGCATGCGCTACTAAAAATGTTATCTCCTAATAGGGAGGAGTCATGATGGCAAATAGTCAAGCGGTAGTCGTTGGGGGAGGTATATGTGGTCTGGTCGCAGCTTTACTGTTAAAACGACGCTTTACCAATGTGGTACTGATTGAACAGGCAGAAACCGTTGGTGGTTTGTTTTGTTCCGTGAAAGATAGCTCTGGTGCTGCTTACGATATGGGTTCGCATATACCTAATGCTACTGGAATAGAAGAGCTTGATAAGATTTTGTTTTCGGATGCCGATAGTGGCAGTTGGAATAAAATATCTAGACTACGCTCAGGAAACTTCTTCGGCGGTAGTTGGGATTTGAACAGTCCATTTCCTGATGCGACTAAGTTACCAAAAGAGACTTACTTAAGTGGCTGCGGTGAACTGATCAATTGTACAGAACTACCGGATACTGACCTGATTTACGATTATTGTGTAGATTCCTTAGGCGTTGTTTTTACTGAAAGTATTGTGCTGCCTATTTTAGAAAAGCTCTATGGTAAGGATGCGCCACTGAAGGAGTTAACAATGGCGGCGGGGCTGTTTGGATTTACACGCATTCTTGCATTACCTGCAGATGTGACTGCGAACCTCAAGCAGTTACCAGCATTTGATGCTAAGCTTGGATACCAGCGTGAATCTGACTTTCAAAAACGTAAGGTGCAAGATAACCTCAGTGAGATGACCTACTACTATCCAACCACAGGGGAGGGGATTGGTTACTGGGTAACGCAATTGCAACAGCAGGTTGAACAAGCAGGAGTAGAAATCATTACTTCAGAGCGAGTTACGCAAATAGTGCATCGCAACAGTAAGGTTACCAACTTGGTGTTAGCTAATACTGAACGAGTGTTAAAGTGTGACTTTTTATTCTGGAGTGCTCCACCTTTCATTGCCTTGAGTGCAATGGGGCTGACGCCTTCCAGAGGCCAAATTACCTTGCGAACTGCGCTGATTTTTCACCTAAATTTTGACCGTCCTTTGCTAGATAGAAATTCCCATTATCTTTGGGTTTGGGATCCAGACTGCGCTATTTTTCGTTTGACGTTATATCCAAACTTAATTGGTCGAAGCACACATCATCACATATCTGCGGAGATTTTGTGCAGTCCTGATGAAGTAAGTTCCTTTACAGAAGCGGAGATTATCAAGCAACTCAAGGCGATGGGGATTGTTGACCTAGAAGCGAAGCTTGTAAGCGGTCATACTCAAGTGATCAATAACACTTTTCCAGTTCCAACAACAGAGTTTCAGGCCGTTAATCAGCAGAACTACGAGACATTGACAAACTGCGTCGACAACGTCGTTGTTTCGGGTCGTTTCAGTGGAAAATGCTGGCGTCAGGCTGAGGTATTGATTGAGGCTTATGAGTCAATTATGCGGGCAGCCGACGCGAGTTAAACGTCGGCCTGTGTTAGCCAAGCCTGATATGAAAATATGGTTCGATATTGCCACCGAAACTCAATTTGAACCAGCCCCTCTGCGGACTGTTAATCCCCTCTAAATCCAATCGCGAGATACCTTTTTGCGCTAGTAGCGGGAAGGCTTGCCACAAAACAGCCGTCCCAGTATGGCTATCGCGCATGTCTGGGTGGTTTGCGCCGTAAAAATAGTAAGCAGTATCTTGATGAATTAAATAGGTCGCAAAACTACCGATTTTTTGGTCCTGAGTTTGTGCTTGATACATACATAGCAGCCCCTGTTCAGCTAAGCTTTTTATTCTTAGTGCTAGTGACGACAATTGCCTACCATCGACCTCAATTCCCTGACGCGCCATGGTCAACCCATAATATTGAGCGAACAAATCAAAGTTTTGTGACGGCTGGAGTGTTACTCCTTTTTTAATGCCATAGCGTATCTCCTGACGCCTTGATACTGAGCTATTGCTGTAGTTATCAGACTGTTCAAGTTCTACTTCTGTGGTGTTAAATTCATCGAGTTCAAGTATAGAAGTATAGCGCGGCACAGCAGCAAACATAGGGCCGTCATTATGATAATTGATCCACAAAAAGGCACGAATATCTTTAATGGCCGGGTGCAATTTGAGCTGCACCTGAGTGTAGTGCTCTGTGAGGTACTCGGCAATATATTCTTGCGCTGCGAACAACTCGGAGTGGCCCTGGGCACGATTAAGGTGACTGATATTGCGATGCGCTATGCCGTCATGGATAACATCATGGTGGCCGATGACCTGAGTTTCGCTTTCATCTACGATCAGTAGCACAGCGGCTATTTTTTCTTTGCCTTTACAGCAATAATAGGCGTGATACTTCACACCCAGCAGCGCAATAAACTGGCTATGAATAAACGGACTACCATGGGGAGATGTGGCGATAAAGCTGTCCCAGTGATGGTCCAGCTCACAACGCTCAAGAGTAAACTTATTCTTCATGAGTTGGCTTTTTCAGTACCATACTCCAAGCAGCATGTACTCCATCGCTGCCGTACTCGCTAGACTGAGCGTGACTGAGTGACACAATTTCAAATCGCGATACTAGCTGGTGGATGAGGTCTGCGCTAAAGAAATTGACGTTTCCAACACCTGAAAATGGTCCCCAAGTGTAGCCTGTTTTAGTATATTCATCGACCGACTCAGGCGCTTTAGCATAATCAGAGTGCTCAGTGCTAAACCAATCAGTGATCAGTAATACACCGCCAGGCTTAAGTTTATCGTAAGCCTGATCTAGGTAGCGCTGAATGCTACTGGCTGGATTGTGTACGGATGCGCCCCGGTCGACGATTAAGTCGAACTGTGTTTGAAAGGGCCAGGGCTGTGTAAAGTCACCCACATACAGATTATTTGAAATGTTAGTGAATCTTTGTTTCAGCTCACCAATAATAAACTCGCTGCCATCAATACCATAAACGTTGGGACAATAACTGAGAAAAAAGGGAAAGTTTGCGCCAGCACCACATCCGACTTCCAAAATAGTAAAGTCTGGATTGCCCTCGCGCAGCTTAGTGTTGCGCAGAGCTCCGCTCACAATTTCGCTCCATGGCCAAACAGACATGTGCTGATTACTGCGGTAAAGTTGATCCCAGTTTTGACAAAATGACATAAATTATAAATCCTTAGACTTAGATTATTCTTTTAAGTTAAGCAAAGTTTGCGCCATTATAACAGTGGCATTGTCTGACTTTCGGCAATCTTTTGCACTTCTGAGTAGCTTTCTGGTGTACCAATATCAATGTAATGCTCATCGACCAGCCAGCCTTGTAACTTACCAATCATACTAGGCACTACATCCAGGCTGAGCTCATAGGGCCGATCCACTTCTAGGTGCGAGAAATAGCGTTCATAGACGTCAGGTGAAAATATAAAGAGGGCGCCACTGGCAAGGTTGCCAGGAGGGTGTTCGACCTTTTCATGAAACTCCTGAATAACTTGATTTTCATCCAATTTAACAATACCACAGCTACGTGGCGTCGGGGTTTCGAACAAAAGTAAAGTAGCATCGGTCTGCGTCTGGCGTTGTTTATGTGCCTCAAGCATGCCCTCTAATGAGCTTTGACAGTAGTTGTCAGCATGTATCACCATGCAGGTCTCTCCCTGCCAAAAAGTCCGATTGCGCACCAGTGTGCCCGCAGTGCCCATCAATTCAGGTTCATAACTCAGGATAATGCGGTCATGATACGGGCTGGCGGCTACAAAGGCTTCAACCTGTTCACTAAAATAATGCGTATTAATGAGGATCTCTTCGACCCCAAGCTGAACGAGTTTGTCTAGCCATAAACCCAGCAGGGGCTTTCCATTGATTGGAACAAGGCACTTTGGCAGAGTATCAGTGATTGGCCGCAGGCGGGTGCCAAGGCCCGCGGCAAGTAGAATGGCTTTCATATTAACTAAATGAATCCTTAACGGCTTGTTCAAGGGTTTGACAAGACAGAGGGGTATTGCCCAGTGAAGCAACCTGACATGCGGCAGCCAGGCTACCCAGGTAGCAGGCCTGCCAGATGTTAGCACCCGCAACCAGCGCCAGCGAACTGGCAGCTAAAAAGCAGTCACCCGCGCCGGCAGGGTCAACGGCGTTGGTGTTTAACGCGGGCAGGCGGTCGTTCTCCCAGTCATCAAATGTGTGATTGGGCTTGTGAATGAGGATCCCTTCTTCGGCGAGTGTAATCACCAGGTTTTTTGGCTGCGACACCTCTGTGAGCTTCTGCGCCAGGATAACCAAGCCGTCATCCGGATTATTCAGAGATACTCGCACCTCTCGCTCTGTTGGGGTTAACAGATCCATATTGCAGTAGCGGGCAATATCTCCCACTTGCGAAGAAGTCTGGGAGTCTGCAACCAGTCTGATCCCGCGCTGGTGGCAGGCTGCAGCAATTTTCTCGACCAATGGTTGCGGCAGTAAGCCGTAATTGAAATCAGAAAAGACTAACAGGTCAATCTGATTGAGTTGGCTTTCGATGGTCTGATATATTTGCGCCTGCAACTCCTGTGATATCTTGTGCTGACGTACCTGATTAACCCGCAGCAAGGTTTTATTGCTGGCGCGGTAGCGGGTTTTCAAAGGGGTAGGGCGACTTTGATCGGTAAAGAACAAAGGTTCGACCTGATAGTCGGTGATTTGCGAGCGTGTATAATCAGCGGTCTGATCTTCGCCCAACACTGAAGCGAGCACCACATGCTCAGCACCCAGTGCTTTTATGTGTCCTGCGGTGATGGCTGCGCCACCCAAGAATGTGTCTTTGCGGTTTGGGGTGATCACGATAGTCGGGTCTTCTTGTGATAACCCTACGGCCGTACCTTGTACATACTCGTCGACGATGACTTCACCAATGACCAGAACACGCAGAGATTTCATTGCATCAAACAACTCATGTAAGTCTTCAGCAGCTATGTTATGGCGATTGGCAAACCCACGTGCCTCGGCATAATCCATTCCCGGCGCGGGCTTTTTGCTGCGGCGGAAAAAGTGCTCAGAATTACTTTCAAACTCACCTGAGCCAAAAATAAGCTTGCCTCCGTAGCTGTTTAAGACCGCGAGTTCAGGGTTTGAACGTGACTCAAACTCTTTCCCCTTAACAACGATTTGGGGTTTGAACTGTGCAACCTCTTGCTCTGGTGTGGCCGTGGTGATATGCGCTTCATCAACACACTCTAAGGAGCGCACCACTTCCAGTCTAAGCTCTTCACTAACACGGCTGCGTACAGCCATAGATTTGTCTGCGTTGACCGCAACAATGAGCCTGTCCCCGCATTCTTTGGCGAATTTTAGCAGCCGGATGTGCCCGGCGTGCAAGACATCAAAGTTGCCTTGCACCAGGACAGTTCTTGTGTGTTTTTGTGGAGTGTCATTTGGCATAGTGTTGTTCGACTTTGGCAATGGCGGCGCAAATATCCGTCACTTCTTGCTGGGTATATTGTTCATTTAAGTACAGGTTAAACGATCTGTCCCGCGCAGACACGGTATTTGGCGTCGATAATGGGGGCTTAATATAGGGCAGTGCCCACTTCCAGTCACTGATCAGGAATTTATAGTCCGGATTCAGGTCTACTCCCTCAGCTTGCAGTGCCCGACAAAATGTCAGTTTATCTACGCTGAGCCTCTCCTCGCGAATAAACACCTGAAGGAAAAACGGTGACGCACTGCCAGAGAACCTGGCAACATAACAGCATGTCGATTGGGTGTTAATCCAGTCAATTAGCGCATTTTGCACTGCGTTACGCGCAGTGATGGTCTCGTCAAGACGAGACAAAGAAGCATGGGCAACCGCACAGGAAAGCTCGTTGGTGTTCCAGTTAAGGGCGGGAAACAGGTTAAGCGATGGGTCTCGCTCTGCGTACCCTTCTTGCCAAACTGGTTTTCCTCTGTCCGCATGTGCCAAAGCCATGTGATATAAAGACTGGCTTTTAGTGTAGACGATGCCGCCGCTGCCAGGGGCGGCAATATTTTTACGATACATGGTGGAGGTTGCCATGATATCGCCAAACCCACCAACTTTTTGACCGTTCCATCTCGCGCCTGGCGCTTGAGAGCAATCTTCAATGACTTTGATGCCGCGTTGGTGCGCCTGGGTCACTATGGTTTCAACGTCGGTGGGGATACCTGCACAGTGAACCAGAATAATCGCGCCGGTTTTGTCCGTGATCAGCGGTTCGATTTGTTCCCAGGTGCTGTTATAACTATCCTCAGCCGCATCGGCTATCACAGGCACATATCCCTGGTGAATAATGGACGCGAGAGGCCCCGAATCGGTCACCGGTGAAAGAATAACTTCCTGACCTTTAGGTAGCATCAGCGCTGCAAGGGCAACGAATACGGATGCCGTGCCGGTGGCAACGGCTACGCTGTAACCGCCACCCATATACTCTGAAAAGGCGTTGCAATAAGCTTGCTCAAAGTCGCCGCCATAGGGAGGATCAGATTCACTGTGCTGATAATGTGCAATCACCTTATTGAGCGCGTCTATCTCACTCGTGCCAAACGCCTTTCGGGCAGGCATAGGTGTGGTACGTACCGGGTTACCGCCCAAGATAGCAAGGGGTTGTTTACTCATAACGCACTCCACCTGACAGGTTGTTTTGTCTGACGCGACAGATCTGCGCCAGTGAGTATTTTCACCACATTGAGGCCCAGCTCAAACTCCTCACAACACGACTGACCGCGTTGAACCTTAGCGATGAAAGACTCAAGAGACAGCCCAAGTGGCATCCGGTCTGGTGAGCTAAGCGGCTGACTTTGTCCGCTATCCAGGTGTTCGACAAACAGATCCGGGTCCTCTCTGTCTACGAAATGGTAGACGTCGTTGCCATAGGTCACAGCCATTTGTCTGGTTTTCTTGGCCATCCCATTCCCACCAACAACGGTTGCCGTGCTGCCATTACTAAAGCTCATAGTCACTTCAATATTTTCTCTTAACACATCTTGTGACAGACCGGCGTCGACAGGCAGTGCCCGACTGGAGATGGTGTCTGGCAATTCGCCGCAAAACTCCAGTGCTGCGGCAATAAAGTGCGGGGAATACTCCCAAAGTGGCGGCCAATTTTCTCTGGGATTGTAGGCCGCCCCAATTTTGGCCTCAATATGTCTAGGCGCATCTGGTTGCAGGCGGCGCAGTTGTGTAATCGCACTGTGATGCAGGTCGATGTGATCGACAGCCACAATGGCTTTATGTGCTCTGGCGAAGTCAAGCATCTCGGTTGCATCTGCAATGCTCATAGCCATAGGCTTTTCGATAAATAAAGGAATACCAGCGGCCATAACTTTCAGTGACACAGCTTTGTTGAGATGCGGAGGCAGGGCCAAAATCACGCCATCGACTTTTACATCACTGCTCAGTAGCGCATCCACAGAATTAAAAACCTGGCAATGCGGTAATACGAAGTCGTGAGGGTTTTCGTTGCTTGTGACCACAAAGTCCAGAGACGCGCTGGTGATTTCTTCATTGAGTGTACGCGCAATTTTTTGTCCCCAACTGCCAAGTCCAACCAGTGCCAGTGAAAGTGAAGTGTGTGCGCTCATTATTTAGCTTTGCTCCATATCAGCGGGATCGTCATACAGGTCGGAGAAGTCTTGTAGTTCGCCGGTTTGTATCTGACGATGCAGTTTTAAGAAGGCACTATGGATGGTTTCAGTGGTACCGCTGTGCCAGATAACAACCTGATTCTCATGAGCCCTAAATTCTGGTTGTTCACCAAAGAAATAGCCACCGGTGGCAACATTTTTGACGCTGTTTGAAAAATGCTCCCGGCTGGTGGGGATAAACATGATCGAATTGACGTTTTCGGTAAAGAAGTAGGTGTAACTGGTGCCGCCATTGATACTCATGTTGATATGAGCACGACGGTACAGGGCAAACCGGACATGCATGTCGATAGAAGCCAGCGGCAAGGTATCGCAATGACTCAGGCACTCAGGCAGAGCCTCGCATGCTTTGCTGGTATCGCGCACGACGATAATGTGGAATTCATCGCTGTCGACCCGTTTGGTAAATTCAGCCCATTCTTCCACCGGACTATTGCGGTGTGCATGCACAGGGTACTCGCGTAGTGTGATGACCAGCAACTTTTTATCGCCAATATTACGGTCCTCAACAAAGCTATCCACTAATGCTTCGGCATGGGCGTGCGGTCTGAAACGTGCTGTGTCTATACCCGCTCGTTTATATTTAAGCACTTGCTCAATTTTAAGGTGGATACCTCTATGTGTTTCTCGGAATGACTCAGGAAAGACATGGGGCTGATGTTGCAGCATTTCGACCGCTTGTTGGCGGTAGGACATTTTAGACACTCCCGAACAGGCTGGAAGCGCTTCAAAAACAGGAATAACGATATGATTGAGTCGCCATTCAACATCATCCAGCTCATGAGAAGTGGTAAAACTCAGGGAGTCAGGATCCGCAGAGCGCTTTGGCTGGATCACAAAATGGATGGAATCGTACTGGTGCTCTTCTCGGTACAGTTCAGCTTGAATGGCAAAACAGCAGCAATCAAATGTTGCAACGTTGCGAGACAAATCGAAGACAGCATAGAGTACTTTGTCTTTGCGCAAGGTGGGGATAAGAACATCCTTGCACGCTACGATGATGCTTTGCATCTGGTTGTAAAAGTAAATTTTTTCCAGGTCGATACCGTGTTTAACTAAATCATGTGCGATCTCGTCGACAAACATAGAGCAGATGATGATCCTGTCAACCTCTGTCTGGACTAGTTCAGGCAAAGATAAAGTAGGGTGGGATTCAAACTGCTCTTGTCCCGATGTGCAGGCATATATTAGCTCGTGCTCATCTGCTAATGTTGAAGTAAGTTGTTCGGTGACTGTATTAATACCGTATAAAGCTATTTTCATTACTGACCTGTTATTGTTCTATAATACTCTTGCAATTCGTCAGGTTTATCTTCTGACGGTGCCCAGGGGGCGTATTCAACATCTATGTCTTTGTCGAATGGGCCGACATAGCATTCGTGATAAACAACCCACTCTGAGCGGGCAATTGGCAGGTGCCATAATGGCGCACTAAGGCGATACATAAAGGCATCCTGACCGCTATCTGACATGGGGATACGCTGTGATACCTGCCCCTTGTCGTCAAAAATAAAGACCTCCATTTCCCCTTCAATCAGATGATAGGACTCCGATTTATGTTGGGGGTGGCGGTGAGGCGTCATTAACGCGCTGCGATGCAACACAATAATCATCTCCTGGATAGGGTCCTGATTATTTCTGTGACAACACAATCTAAAGCGCTTAGTCGGGGAGGCCAACGCACGCGCTTTTAACATGTCTAAGGTACTGTTATCGACTGTCAACACGTCTTTGTCGTTGAAGATAGCAACACTCATCAGATGTTGCTCGCTGATTTTTTACTGTAGCCACGTATCGCAAGGATATATGAGCCGATGCCATAGTGGCCACGCGGTTCAAACTGGATGTCGTATTTATCGCAGATATCGGCCCAGGCTCTTTGCTGTCCAAACTCAGGGAGGTTACCGTTGCAGCTCCAGTCATCAAACAGCAAAATGGCACCCTTAGAAAGCAGCTCGTTGGTAAACATATAATCGAGTACCTGATAGGTAGATTCGTACAGATCGCAGTCCAGGTGTAACAGTGCAAACCGCTCTTCGGGTTTGATTTGCACCATAGTTTCTTCGAACCAACCCTGATAAATACTAAAATCTGAAAAGTTGAGCTGAGTATTGAGTGTATCTGCCAGCTGTTGTGCACTGATGTCTGCACAGGCGCCTTCTCCCCAGACGTTACTCTGGACAAGAGGGGACTCCAGATCGATATCATGGGTAGAAGCAGGCAAGCCCTCAAAACTATCAAACAGGTGCAGGTGCTTAGCCGGCATATTGTAATACTGGCTGCAGTCTCTGAGGGTTCTGGCAAGCATATAGCTGGATTGGCCTGTGCCACACCCGAACTCAGCAATATTACCTGCGACCTGATTGGCCATGACTAACTCGACTTGCATCGCCAGCGTTCGAAGCACGTCTTCACGGAAGCTAAAATAGGTGTGAATATCGGGCGCTTTGCCTTGTGGGTAGCCTGTGAAAATGCCAAAATCCAGGCTAAACCCGTTCATCATATTATGATGCGCGACATAGATTTTTTCTTCCGGGACACCTAAAGAGAGCAGTTGGGGCTTAATCTCTTTGTGGTACTGACTGGCAATGATGATCTGATCATAGGACAAAGACGGTAAAACGTCAGGCCCTTTGATTTCTACTCCTTCACGCATCGAGCCCCAAAGTGCAGCGTTGTTATCTATCAGGCATACAACCTCATGCCCTTGCTGATTTAAGAATAGCTGCAGGGTATTTTGCCCGCCTTTTCCTGTGCCAAAAATGATCACTCTCATAGAAGGTCTCCCTTAGGCTTTTTAAATAATAAAATATGTGTGTCGGTTGCATTAAGCGTTGTGACATCGCTGAAGATGCTTTTCAGTAACGCCTGCTCCGAGCTAATAAACGTAAATCCAAGCTCCATTGCTGTGCGCTCTAGTAACGCTGCCTGGTTTGACTGTGTTTGTTCGTTCACTTGTAACAGCAGATCCCCATCGGGCTTAAGTACATGCAATGATTCGGCCAGTAACGCTTGTAACTGGCTTTGCTCAAGATTGAATGTGCGGGGGGTCAGATAAACCAGCGCTACGCTGTTGGCGTCATGATAGAGCTCGACTGGTTGCTCACTCTCTGGGCTAAGTGTGTTGTAAAACAGCGATGGTGAGTCGCCATAGATGGCCCAGTTGTCGTTTTCCAGTGCGCCAATTGGATAAACACACACTTTGAGTTCACTACAACGTTGCCATGGCATAAGGGGATAATGTGAGACAATCCCTTTTATCGTGGCCTCAGTGTTGCGACGACGGCTGGGCGTAATGGTTAGCTCGCAGACGATGCGCTGTGCAGAGTCACTCGAAATGCCTCTGTGTAGTAGTTGACTGACCTCCAGTAAAGCCCAGGTGCCGGTTGGCCCGGTCACAAACACTTCCTGGCCTTGCTCTGTTTTTATTGCTGTTGTACCAAGCGTTTTACTGGGTGGTGTCAAAAAGAGCAGCAGCTTTATGACCGTGTCTGGCAAACTGTCGGTGTGATAGGCATTTGAGCCCAATTGAGAGTCCGATATTTGCGCCAGGCGGGTAATGCGGCCATTGACGACTTGCCAGTTATAGCCAAGCTGAGTGCAGACATCGTCATACACATGAGCCAGAAATTCATCGATATGTTGTCGGGCCTCATGCGTTAATTGTAATCGTTGTACCTCCGCATCATCGTTCAGTGAGGCAAAGTTGCGGTAATAGGTGTAGTCTGACTGACTGGCAGTTGTGTCATAGCCTGAGCGAGGCAGAGATTCGGCAACCTGCCTGAAGCGGTCGGCAAAAGCAGGGTTAACCTCGCCAATATAAAATTTGTCGCGAGCAAAATCTGCTGTGCGCGCGCCCTCGTAGTCGCGTCGGGCCAGACGGGTGTGTTCTTTCCATGCCTGCTCTGAGCGATACAAGGGATTATCAAAGCTGGTTTGATAATCAAGCAGTGAGATTATCTCAAGTTCTGCCGGAGCGAAGCGTTCGAGTAATTTATCTTTAATGGCATAAAAAAATGTTTGTGATGACACCACTATCTTATACTGCTTTATATCTTCACGCGTTAAGTCGGTTAATCCGGTGACGGTGTCTGTGCCGGGTTTGTCATCGATGAGCATCGCCGGAGCGACTAAAGCATCTTGTTTAATCAGCGCCAGAATTTGCTCACATCCTCCACCACTGCCGTAAACGGCATAAGGCTCGGTGGCCAGATTGTGCTTGTGATACTGTTCGAGAAACCGGGTTTTTATTTCACTCATAAGGACTTCCTGGATCAGACAAGCTGAAACATTACTGATTCACATCGCTGTGTAGCGCTTTAAGATAGCGTGCAAATACCTGTTCAAAATCAGCATCAACTTCGCACGGGATCTTTTGCCTGCTTAATGGCGTTTGCGGGTCTACCGTAAAGTGGCTCGAAGTGTCGTCGAGATAAAGTGCAAACTGCGAGAGCAGCTCACACTCCATGTTATACGCCCTGTCACAGACCTCTTTGTAGGTGTCTGATGCGATAACCGGCACTGTCATTTTTTTAATCACGGTGCCCGCATCAATGTGCTTATCAATTTTATGCAGGGTAATACCGATTGGCTGCTGTCTGACAATGGCCCATTTAAACGAGTCTAAGCCTCTGTTTTCGGGGATCAGACCTGGATGACAGTTAAAAATAGTATTACCTTCAATAAAGTGCTGCGGGATGATTTTTGCGATGGCTGTCACAAAATAATCCGGTTTGTTTGCCAGCGTATTCAGACGCTCTGACGAGGCTGTACCCCAGCAATTCATGGCGTGGTAGTGAACGCCACTGGCATGGCAAAAGGCCTCTACATCTAGCTCTATGAGTTGAAATGGCCGCTCCTCAAAAGGGCGCGGCTGACTTGGGCGGTATGAAAAAGGAAAAGCAAATAGCGAGATCTCATACCCCATAGTTAAAAATTTTTGTATCAACTGATAGGTCATTAAATGACCTGTTTGATAGGTGAAAATACCAACGTGCATAACTAACTCATTCTTTCTTGGGCGCCACACACAGCATGATCAGGTACTGGCACATTGGGAAGAAGCCGGTGTGAACCACTTCATCGTTCATCCCAAAGGGATAGACATTGTGAAAATACTGTTCACAAAATGCCTTAAGATCCGCGCCTGACATACAGTTTATATGGCCCTCTTTAGATGCCTTCGAGGCATACTTCTGCGACTCTAACGAGGGGATCCCCAAGATTAAAGTACCCTGAGGGGTCATTGAAGCAATAATGTTTTCCATGAACAAACCAGCTTGCTGGGGATCGATGTGCTCGAATACATCCATCGTAAATACGCCGTCAAACGTGCCTTCAACCGGACCACCAATCATGTCGTGGCCCTGAAAAGTCACATTGTCCAGATTTTTCCCCATATATTTCTGTGCATCTTGAATATGTGGTTTGTAAAAGTCCACGGAAGTGAGCTTTTTCACAGTCTGAGAAACGATCAAAGATCCCATCCCTTCCTGGCAACCAATCTCAAGCACATTATCGAAGTCTGCAAACATTTTAGAAACAAATTTATGGCGAGACATCAAGAAGCCAAAGCGCTTAGGGTCTTGTAAAATCCCCTGGCTGTTATAAGGACCGAGTGTCAGCAGGTCCTGTTCTTCAATGTCGACATTCTCATCTTGTTTTAGCCAAGTCTCTTTGGCCATCTGAGATGAACCGGTGCCAAAAAATGTCTTATCTTGTTTGTTCATGTTTTTCCCTTGTTACATAATTTCTATTCCATCCTAATTACTGCTCGGATAATTTTTTTGTTTGCGAGGTCGTCCAGAGCGTCGTTGATCTGGTCGAGCTCATAAGTCTTACTGATTAAAGAGTGCAGATCCAGCTTATTTTGTTTGAATAACTCGACAAAGACAGGAATGTCTTTGTCCGGCTGGCTGCCGCCGCCCCAGCTGCCGCGAAGAGATTTGCCACGGTGGAAGGCATGGGGTTCCAGCTGGATCTTGAGTTCATTGCTAGGGTGAGAGGCAAAGATGCACTGACCGCCTCCATCTCTCACAGATTCAAAAGCTTGCTCTATGGTGGTTGTGGTTCCGCCGGCTTCCAGGCTATAGTCAACGCCCAGGCCCTCAGTGATGTCATAGATGGCACTGACAGGATCTGAATCGTTGGCATTGATGGTGTGCGTGGCACCCAGCTGCCTGGCGATGGCGAGTTTTTCTTCGCTAACGTCAACAGCGATTAACTTAGTTGGATTACTCAGCTTTGCGGCGAGCAATGCGCTCATGCCGATCCCACCCAGTCCAAAAATGGCCAGAGTTTTTTCTGTCTCAGGCTTGAGCTCGTTGAACACCAGGCCAAGCCCGGTGGGTAAGGCGCAGCCGAGTAGTATGGCGAGCTTGTCCGGAAAGCCTTCAGGCAGCTTAACAACCCGGTTTTCAGCCACTATGGTTTGCTCGCACAGCGTCGTTGCGCTCCCCGAGTTAATGAGGTATCCGTCATGTGGATATTTTCCGCCCGGAGCATCCTGACCTTCACCTTTGATCCAGCCTATTACGACTTTGTCGCCGACCTGTACTTTGGTGACGCTGTCACCCACCGCCTCGACAATACCAACACCTTCATGTCCAAGCAGGTGGGGCAGATATTTGTCTTCACCACGACCACCATTGACTTCCATCAACTGGGAGTGACACAAGCCGCTGTAGAGAATTTTGACCTGCACCTGGCCTGTGATAAGCGCCGGCAGTTGAATGTTGTCAACTATCTTAAGAGGCTGACCTGTTTCAAATAGTACTGCTGCTTTCATTCTAGTTGTCTCTTAATTGGGTTTGTAACGCATGCATTTTATCGTTAATTTGAGCAAAGTAGCGTTGACTCTTGTCAAGTTGCTGCGCCTGCATGTTCTGTAATTTTGCATTTCTTTCTTCTAAGCAAGAAATGTTCCAGGAAAACAGTCTCCTGGCCTGAACATCAGGTAAAAACTCGTTGAGCATGATTAAGCACCACTTGAGCAGCGTGAGCTCAAAGACGCACTTTAGAGTGTTCCCAGCGGATGCTTGTGCTGCAAATAGTGGCGAGCGTAAAAACAGTGGTAAGTAAGACAGTGGCACGGGCACAGCTGGCTGGGCAAAAAAGTCGCATAGCAGCTTCCAGGCACTGTCATTTCCAGCATATTCGAAATCAATAAAATACACGTCATCGCGATATTTCAGTGCGTTATGAAAGCCAAAGTCAGAGGGGGAGACCACGTCCTTTGGACAGGGCTGTTGCCAGTCTATACCGGGTGTTGTGCTGATAACTCTGGTGCGTAGTTCTATTGCCGTCAGCAGAGTATTGAGTTCAGCGTTATCACGCAGAGGTTCGAATCGTGAAAGACGCAGTGTGACTAATTGAATAAAGTCTTCCAGTTTAGCCGGGCTATCCGCAGCCGCATTGAGCGCCGTGCGTTCAACCTGATGACTGTTGATGGCTGCAATGAAATTGTATGCTGCCCTGACATCCTGTGCTGTCACTGTTTCAAAGGTGTGGCCGTCGATAAACTCGTATATGGCAGACAGGGTGTTAGAACAATAACCGATAGGCCTGGCTATATTTGAGATACCGGCCTTATGTAGCTGCTGACTAAACTGAAATTCATTGTAAAGCTTGTCGAATGCCCGTGCGTCTGGCGCAAAGCATTTGAGAAAATAGGCGTTGTTCTCTGTAAAGAGCTTATGTCCCTGATTATTTGCGCCCTGCGGCAAGCTGGAACTGCGCCAGTGGGTTTGTCCCAGAGTAGATGAGATAAAGTCTGTTAGTTCAGCAGAGAACATAGCCAGGCATCCAATGCTTGCCAATGGTTGATTTGCGGGCCGCTGAACCCCTGAAGTGCGTTGGGGGCGAACAATACCCCATGACACTGTGCAGGAAAATCACTGTGCGTCAGAATATCTGGCAGATCATCAATAAACACGTCACACTTGAGCTGTGAGATACGCGCAACCTTTTGTACTTTGGTCTCGTTAAAAAAGACCAAATCAGAGTTAACAGGCGCATTGGCTGATCCGATAAAACAGTGGCTGAGGAGCCACTGTGTGGCTGCGTTATGAAAGTCAACACGCTCCCCGATAATCGGGTATTTAGTTTTATGCGACACGATGGCCAGTCTATGTCCTTGCGCATAAAGGCGTTGCATTGCTGCCAGTGCACCTGGATAGGGGCGTGCCTGGGTGATTTCTTTCCCGTAGACGATACCCTGTAGCTCGGTCCATCTGGCTTCGTTGTCCTGGTCAATAAAATACTGTTTAACTTCATTTTTGCTTTGACCGACCGACTCAGGTAGCCAACCAAGCGCACAACCTACGCGATAAAATACGCCGGTGTAGTCGGCAATGGTGTTATCAAAATCTATGCCTATGATCACACCACACCTCGCTCTGATAAGGTACTCATAATATCAGGCACAGTCAGACCCGCTTTGGCTCTGGCATCTGCGGTGGAATGCACCTGGTCGATAAAGCGGTCCGGGATCCCGAAACGGTGCACCCGTGGCCCGTTTGCCTGCTCACTAACATATTCCAGCACAGCGCTACCAAAGCCTCCGCTGACATTGTGTTCTTCGAGTGTGATCACATGATCAAAACGGGTTATCGCATCGTTTAAATACGCTTGGTCGAGCGGTTTTACGGTGTGGAAACTCCCCAGTTCTGGCGATAATCCGCGCTCCGTCAATTCGCTTAATAATGCTTGTGCTAGAGGCATAATGGTGCCAGTACTCAGTACGGCAATGCGTTCACCTGGTCGCATCACATGCACCTTGCCAAAGGTAAGGGCAGGGTTTCCTTCGTGGACTGCCGGCTCGTTTTTCTTACCAATTCTGAAGTAGCAAGGAGCGTTAAGCTCAATCAGTTGTGGCATCAGTTGCTCAAGCTCGTATGCGTCAGCCGGGCAGATCACGTGCATATTTGGCAGTGCGCGCATCAGCGCAATATCTTCGAATGAGTGATGAGTCGGGCCCAGGTTAGCGTAAGATAAGCCAGAGCCGGTGCCGACGATTATCACGGGCTGATTCTGATAAGCGATATCAATTTTGATCTGTTCAAAGTTTCGTGACGTGGTAAACGGGGTGATGGTGTAAATGAAGGGTTTATGGCCCATCATGGCACTACCAGCGGCCATAGAGGCCATGTTCGCCTCCGCAATTCCCGCGTTGATAGCGCGCTCTTCGGCAAACTCCTTTAAGGGGTTAAACAACCGGTTACCTATATCTGCGTAAAAGAGCAACAGTGATTCGTCGTCTTTAGCAAGCTCAGTCAGGACTCGTGCAAATGCGTTTCTCATGATATTCCCAGCTCCTGTTTTGCCTGAGCCACTTCTGCTTCAGTCGGAATGCGGTAGTGCCAGTTGTTGTCGTTTTCCATAAATGACACGCCTTTGCCTTTAACCGTATCGGCCACAATGCACACCGGTTGTTGGATGGATTTTGCGGCTTCCAAAGCTTGTTCCAGCGCACCAAGATCATGACCATCGACGCGCATTGTATGCCAGCCGAAGGCACGCCATTTCTCTTCAAGCGGCTCCAGATGCATAATCTCGGTACTTTCACCTGTGCCTTGTAATTTGTTAAAGTCGACAATGGCAACCAGGTTACTTAAGCGCTTACCGGCTGCAAACATCGCAGCCTCCCAGACTGTTCCTTCATTGATCTCTCCATCGCCCATGAGCACATAAAAGCGGTTCTTAGCGCCTTGTAACTGTTTGCTCAGTGCCATGCCTGTTGCTAACGATAAAGCGTGGCCCAGAGAGCCCGAAACCGTCTCTATGCCTGCCGGGGCGTGTATTCCCGGGTGCTCTTCAAACTGGCTGCCAGTCTGACCATGCTCGTACAGTGCCGTTGGAGAGAAGTAATCACGGTAGGCAAGCGTTGTGTACAGCGCGCTGGCGGCATGTCCTTTACCCAACAAAAAGTAATCACGCTCAGGATTAGCCGGGTTGTTGGGCGTGATATGCATCGTGCGCCAATACAACACGGTCAGAATATCAACACAGGACAAACAACTGCCCAGGTGTGGTGTTTTTGTCTGGCTGGATACGTCACACAAAGTGTAACGGATCTGCGCAGCGATGGAGTTCAAAGTCATAATACGCCTACGGAATAAACCAATAAAAATCGCCAGTGTAACCGTTATCACGGAAAAACTGTTTCCAGTCATCCACATGCATAATGGTCTTGGCTGTCAGTGCCCACTCCATCATGCGTTCCTTTTCTTCATCGTTACGGTAGGCATCGACGGTAATAAAAGATTTGCCACGACTGACGCGCTCGATTTCACGCAGCGCCATGGCACATTCATTTTCTTCCAGGTTGTGAATGGTGTTGATTGACATCACCACATCAAAGCTGTTGTCTTCATAGGGCAGCGCCTTGGCATTGCCTAAAGTCAGTAGCTCCTTGACTTCTTCTTTGGCATTCTCCAGGGCATATTGAGAAATATCCAGTCCGCGCAATGTCATACCCGGGATCATCTGCTGCAGGTCGTACAGCATAAAGCCTTTTGCACATCCAACATCCAGCAGGCTAGAACTTTCATTAAGGCCGAAGTGTGCCTTCAGGTCTGGTACAACAGGCTGCCAAAAACGCGGAAAGTAACTAAAGCCACCGTAACCATAGGTACGGTCACCATCAAAAAAGTCTTTGCTATATTGTCTGGCAATTTCGCGATCTGCTTCGGTGATCACGTTGGCACGGCCCTTAGTATCGCGCTTAGACTTAGGGTAATTTTTTAATAAATCGATTTCTTGTCCGAACATAGGGAACTCACGCTTTATGAATGTAGTCATGGGGTAATGTACTTAGTTCGCTCTGGTACTGTTTGACCCAGGCAATGGTACGCTCCAGGCCGTTTTCCAGAGAGACTTGATCCTGCCAGTTCAGTTCTGAGCGGACTTTGTTGCTGTCAAGCAGGTAGGCTGCGTCTTTGCCGAGGCGATCCTCGGTGACGGCACAGACCTGTTCAAAAGGCACTTGCAGCATATCGCAGATCAGCTCAACCAAGGCGCGAATGGTGATCATGCGTTCGGTTGAGATATGATACGTCTCACCCAATGTGCCTTGTGTGCCAATCTTCAGTGTCGCGTCTGACACGTCATCGATATGGATAAACGAGCGGGTGGAATGACCACCGCCATGCAGAGGCAATACCTTACCGAGCAGCGCAAACAAAATGGTTCTGGGGATGATGCGATAGAGCTGCTGACCTTCACCATACACATTCGCTGCGCGGGTAAATAACACTGGGAATTTGTAGACATCAAAAAAGGTATGCAAGCTCATGTCTGCCGCAGCACGCGATACCGCATAAGGGGTGCTGGGCTGGTAGTTATTATGCTCTTTCACCAGACCTTCGCAGCTGCCGTACACTTCTGGTGTAGAGATATGTACGTATTTGTCCAGGTGATCCAGGTCTTTTAACTGATTGTGCAGTTTGATGGTTGACACCGCATTGGTCATAAACCAGTGTTCCGGATATTGCCAGCTTTGTCCCACCATGCTCTGCGCCGCAAAGTTATAAACAGTACTGACCTTATGGCGTTTGATCAGGGCCATAATATCGTCCAGCTGGTGGTTGAGGTCGAACTGATGAAAATCAGGCTGGTTAGTCTGCCATTTGTAGGGCAACAGAGCGGTGTGAGGTTCTGCTGAGCGACTGACTGCCAACACTGAATGTTCTTGTTTTAGTAAATGGGCGCAAAAAGAAGCGCCCGAAAAGGAGTTACTACCGAGTACAAGGATTGGCGCATTAGCCATGATTGAGCTCCTGATAAAGGGCTTTCATTAGAATGTGTCCGATCACCACCTGGGTATCTTCAGAGATCTGCATATCCTGAATCGCAAAGTGAAATGCCTGGTTGAGCAATGGCTTGGCTTTGCCGCCATCAAATCCAAGAATTCCGACAGTGTGCATCCCCAAAGCCTGGGCTTGCTCAATGGCACGGATGATGTTGCCTGAATTGCCACTGCCAGATAGAACCAGCAACACATCCTGCGCGGATGCTTTCACTTTTAGCTGGTGAGCAAAAATGTTGTCGTAGCCGATGTCATTGCCAAGACAGGTCAACACTGAACTGTTTGCTGCCAGTGCTTCCACTTTCAGGGCATCGCCCTGAGGGTGAACACCAAATGTAAAGTCGTTTGCAAGGTGGATAGCATTGGCGGCCGAGCCACCGTTGCCACACAAATACAAGGTACCGCCGTTGGCTTTCATATCCAGCAAAGTGCTGACCAGCTGTTTGACTGCATTACCATCAAGTTGTGTCAGTACCTGGCTGAGCGTGTGAACATAGTCCTCAGTCAGAGCGACAATGGGATCCCTGCGTGGTATGGGGGCGACGATGCCTTGTTGTTTACTCATAATACTTCTCGCTGCATCCATTTAAGGTTATAGAAGCGATCTTCATTTTTTAACTGACCTGCGCGATAGGCAGCGATCAGTTCTTCAATCGCAGTGGCGACATTTTTAGAGGGTTTAAATCCAGTCGCCAGCAGTTTATCTGAGTTGATGCGGTAACACCTTGGATCGTTCGATGGCGTCACTTCAATGTCACAGTCAATCTGGGCTTTGACCATGTTGGCAATGTCCATAATAGAGATATTCTCAAACCCAGCATTGAAGACACCGCTGGTTTTTTCTGGGTGCTCCAGCATGTAAATGTACAGGTCGGTGATATCGTCGATATGGATGTTTGGTCGTACCTGAGCACCACCAAATACGGTGATTTTGCCATTTTCAAGTGCCTGCATCGTCAACATATTGACGGATACATCCAGTCTTTGGCGGGGTGATAAACCACATACGGTGGCAGGACGAACAATTTGTACAGCCATATCTTCGGCGTAGCTCAGCAATACACGCTCGGCAACCATTTTAGTTTTGTTATATTCTGATATCGGTTCGAGGGTAAGGTCTTCAGTGACATGAGCTTCATCTTTCACGCCGTAAACACTGCCCGAGGAAGCGTAGATAAATTGTTTGATACCGGCGCGTTTGGCTTTATCGGCCAATTGCATTGTGGCCAGTGCACTGACTTCCCAGGTCAATTTGGGGTCCAGGTCACCGCATGGGTCGTTGGCGATAGAGGCGAGGTGAATGATGCTGTCTACACCGCTCAGCTCAATGTCTGAGGTATGGCGCACATCACCTTTTATCACGGTAAGGTTTTCATGTTCAGGCAGGAAGTTACCAAACCACTGGGTATCCAGTGCGATAACCTGGTAGCCTTTGGCGAGCAGCTTAGGTACTAATACCGTGCCCTTATATCCGGTGGCACCGGTCACTAAAACGGTTTTATTACTCATTGTTCTCTCTTTTTGAATACTTTAATCACCCGGCATGACAATGCTCTAGCAAAAATTACGCCCATGTGTGCGGGCGCCATTGACTTTCGCTGTGCTAGACAGTTTTTTGTTCAACGTGCTTATTTATATCGGCAAGGTGGGGATGGTTCTTTAATGTTTCTAATAACTCACTGTAACTAAAGCATAGATTATTATTAAATTGCTGATAAATCGCCTCAATTGCAGTGTAGTCATCGGGCTCATCCAGTGTCAGGCGATAATGACTGTGATCGTCTCCTGCGCTGATGATATGGCTATTTATCGTGCTGAACTTTGCCATACCTAAGGTGACATGCTCTCTGTCTGATGGATGAGTGGCCTTTTGATGTGTGCGTTTAAGCAAGTGATAGGCAAACACACATGTGTCTAGCCCACGTGGAAATCCGCTATGGGGACCCAGGCTGACCATATCGACGTCATGATTTTGAAAATAGTGAATAGCCTGCGAGACAAGCGTTGCGTCGATCAGGGGGCAATCACTGGTTAGACGAACAATCGCAGTATCACGTTGAGCACCGAATTGGGTCGCAGCCTGGTAGTATCGGCTTAGCACATCTTCTGTGCTGCCCCGAAAATAGTTTATGCCCATTCTTTCGCACAATTCTACGATTGGGTGCTCTGTGCCATCATCTGTGGTTGCAATGATAATGTGTTTGGCCAAATCGCCAAGACGTTCTAGCATCACCTGAAGTACCGAGCTGGCACACAATGGCAGCATTACTTTGCCAGGAAGGCGGGTAGAAGTCATTCTGGCCTGAATAATTATTTGCACGTCCTTCAAGATAAACCTATTCGCTAGAGCTCAGTGTTGGTTTGGATATTATATGAGTGACATCAGGCAAGTAAAGCCAAATTCGGATATCCATAGAGTGAGTTGATGGTTCTGTACAAAAGTAACTCAATAGTCGTTCGTTATTTATAATAAAGTCTGATTATTACTGCGGAATCTTGCACCCTAGAACGATCATGCATAGAGTTAACTTATAAGAAACGCTTTACAAACAATGGTGAACGTGTTTGTAAAAGGCGGCAGTATTAGAAGTAGCTGTGGAAGTAGGAGTAGTGCACACAAGCTAGATTGAAAATAAGTTAACAGGGGAATGCAGTGAAACTGGCAGACACTCAATTTTATGTCTATGGTGGGAGTCACTATGGGCAGGCGTTAACTGCCTATTTAACGGAAATGGGTCTCAGACCACGCGCTATTTTAGACAGAGCGCCCAAGTTCAAAGAATATGCAGGTGTGCCTTGTGTTACTTTTCCACATGCTGACCTGGATACCAACTATCCGGTCATAGTCACTATTCTCGGTTTTAGTGGGGTAGAGGAAGATCTACGCCAAGCCGGATTTCAACACATCATAGATACTTTAGCTTCATTTGACATCTTCCCTGCGGCTCTTCAAAAGCTCAATGAGTGTGGTGTGTTGTGGATGCAGGCGCCAGCGAGCAGCCAGATAAACAAAACCTGTTGTGAGGAGGTTTTATCTTTGCTCAGTGATCAACGCTCACGCCATACTTTTGAGCAGATTGTTAACTATCGTAGTAAGCCTTGCCGGCAGTATTATCCGATACCGGAGCAATACGAGATGTACTTTCCGCAAGGAATACCTGATTTATACCAATACGATACGATGCGCATATTAGACATTGGTGCGTTTGATGGTGACACTTTTGCAGCTTTCTATGCGCGTTATGCGGCGTCTATTGAAGATTACACGGCGCTTGAAGCCAGCGCCAATAATATCAAACTGTTTCTTAATCGCATGCATGCTATGGGTGTAGAGGGCAAACCTGTCAATATACGTCGTCTTGCTGTTGGGCTCCCTGAAGGACAAAGACTTAGGGTCGAAGAGAATTCGTCAGCTACGGTTGTCAGCGTAGTTGCTGCGGACGAAGAGGTACCACCAAATTGCTTGGTTGAGAGTGTTAACCTCGGTACTATAATGCATCAAGTAAGGTGTAACGTATTGAAAATGGACATTGAAGGCGCTGATTTTGATGCATTGTGCCAGGCTGATGAATATATTTCTAAGTACACACCAACATTGGCATTATCTTTGTATCATACACCTGAGGATTTGTGGAGAATCCCGTTATTGATCGAATCATATGCTCCAGGTCGGTACCATTACTATCTGAGACAAGAGGGGCATTGGCTTTTGGAAACACAACTGTACGCTGTACCTAAACCAAGCTTGCTGTGATTCAATACATCAAAGACAGGGAACCGCAAAAAAGCTAAGATAATAAATAAGTTAAATTGAATTTGAGAACATCATGACGTTTCAATCAGGTTTCAACATTGCAGGTCAGAGTGTCGGCCATGATCAGCCTTGCTACATTATTGCGGAGATGTCTGCAAATCATGGCCAGTCACTAAGTAAAGCCAAAGAGCTGGTTTATGCAGCGAAAGAAGCCGGTGCGAATGCCATAAAGCTGCAAACCTACACCGCAGATACTTTGACTATGGACTGCAAATTGCCGCACTTTGAGGCAACCGGCCCGTGGCAGGGGCAATATTTATATGACCTCTACAAAGGGGCCTATATGCCCTGGGATTTTCATGCTGAGCTGTTTGAGCTGGCTGAAAAAATTGGCATCACCTGCTTTTCTTCGCCCTTTGATAAAACTGCTGTCGATCTGCTGGCGCAACTGAATGCGCCGGCCTATAAAATTGCTTCGCCAGAATTGATCGATCATCAGCTGATCCGAGATGTCGCCGCGACAGGTAAGCCTGTAATTATGTCTACCGGAGGCGCGACGCTACCAGAAATAGCTGAGGCAGTGAAAGTAGCTGAAGAGGCGGGTGTAACTGAGCTTGGGCTGATGAAATGTACGAGTACCTATCCAGCCCCTGCTGAAACGATAAACTTGCGCACAATTCCACATATGAGAGAAGCGTTTAAGTGCCCTGTAGGGCTATCCGATCATACACTTGGCAATGATGTACCTCTGGCATCGGTTGCGGTAGGGGCATGCATGATCGAAAAGCACTTTGTGCTCGATAAAAGTGACAACACCGCGGATAGCTTTTTTTCAATGACACCAGATGAATTAAAGGCGCTAGTCCATGGCGTTAGACAGATTGAAAAAGCGATGGGTGAGGTTAATTATCCTACTGAAGCGTCAAAAGCTCGTCGCTGTGTCTACATTATAAAAGATATTAAATTGGGTGAGCGTCTGACTGCAGAACATTTAAGGCAGATGCGACCCGGCGGCGGTGAAATCATGCCAAAAGAGCTGCCGAGCTTAATAGGTCGGTCAGTGAATAGAGATCTGCGCTGTGGTGAGCAGCTAGCATGGAGTGATTTATCGTGAATACGAACAAAGAAATGCTGACTCAAACTATTCAACAGTTTTTGCTAGAACGAGGCGTAATGGTCGCCGACAATGACATAGATTGTTATAACTTTGTCGCAGAAGGGACACTGGATTCGTTTGAAATATTAACGCTAATCATGCAGTTAGAAAGTGACTACCGTATTGCGGTGCCGCCCGAATTATTAATGGACACGGAAAATGCAAATGTAGGCACTTTGGTCAATTCACTGGTTAAGCTTGTCAATGATCGCGATAAGAGTTGATACCTTATGTGGCCTTGGCCACTTTATGCGTTGTAAGTGGTTAGCGTTAGCGCTTCAAGCTTGTGGCAAAGAGGTGATAGTTTTTGTCGATAAACCGGTTCCCGAGCAGTTATCACTTGAGCTGAAGAGCAACACAAAAGCTTTACCTTTTGCACAAACGCAAAAAGAAGATGCTCACAATGTCTTGAAGGCACTTTCTGAGATACAAAAACCGGTTGAAAGCATTATCGTGGACAGCTACCGTTTTGACTCAGAATGGGAACTTGAAGTTGCGAAACAGATTCCCTCAATTGTTGCAGTGGACGATTTAGAAAGAGCGCATAGTGCTAAGCTACTTATTGATAGCAAGTGGTGTGGTGATAAGACTGGTGAGCGCTACGCAAGCTCCCAGTATAAGCTACTAGGCCCTGATTTTGCTATGCTGTCACCGGCATATCAACACTGCACACATCAAGATCGCAAGCTAAATCGTGTTATGTTTTCTCTTGGCGGTGGAGGGGATTGGCATAGTGTTTCTGACTGGATAGCCTTGTTGCTAAATATGGCACCAGAAATTGAAATTGACGTTATCTTAGGGCCGATGGCTGAGAGAGTAGAGGCGTTAACTCTGCTTGCGAATACGACTTCTAGATTGCAGCTAATTCGGCAACCGCCTTCTCTTGTGCCTTATTATCAAAGTTGTAGCCTATTTGTGGGCGCACTTGGTACTTCGCTTTATGAGTTGGCCGCAACCAATACGCCAGCGTTGACGTTTTCGATTGCTCCAAATCAAGACAATCAACAAAGTGCGCTTGATGACTTAGGTCATTATTTTCATGTACCAGAGCTATTAACGCGAAAGGCTAGTGAGGTTGTCGCGTTAATTTTGACGTTAGTGAAGCAGTCTACGCGGATAATTAAAGCGCGAGAAATTGCGCCGATTAAGGTAGATGGCCGAGGGGCAATTCGAGTTGCAGAGTTTATTTTAGCGAACGATATTAAATCTTCTGTGACACAAAGGGCTCTACATAGCCAAGAGACAAATATATGCCAGCTGACTACACAGGTGCAGATCCGTCAAGTCAACGATTCTGACGTAAATAGATACCTTGTTGCGAGGAATTTACCAGATAACACTTGGCGTATGACAATTACTTCTGGTATTGACGTTCTGGGGCATTATCAGTGGTGGTTTGCTAACAGTAGAGAGTCATTTGTGATGGAGTCTAACAGCAAACCGTTACTATACGTTTGGCATCAAATGCATAGTATTGAAGCGCAGGAATATCTGGTTGGTGGGTGGTTTGCAGCCTCTGATGAGGTGAACTTTGCCCACGCACAAATGGTTTTGGAGTGGCAACTCCGTGAAACCGCGGCTAAATATCCTAAAGCCATTTGGCTTGCGGTAATAAACAAAGAAAATAAGTTTGTGAATCTGCTCAACCAGCGTGCGGGCTTCGTGTCTATCGAACATGATGAAAAGAAAATGCGCGCAACGCAACAGTTGTTTCCAAATGCATCGCTCTGCGAGTTTAATTATGTTGGTAAAGAGGTAAATACATGACACAGAGTATTTACGAGTTATTCGAAGAAAATGTTAAACAGACTCCCAAGAAAGCGGCGGTTGTCTATCTAGATCAGCAAGTGAGCTATGAGGAGCTGAATCGACAGGTATTAAAGTTAAGTGCACACTTTGTACGGTCGGGCCTTACCCTAGGTCAACGAGTGGGTGTATTTGCGCCTAATGGTATCGAATTTGTCGTAACACTACTCGCTATTGCTAAGCTGGGAATCGCAGCTGTGCCATTACCAATTAGCCTCAAAGGTAATGCATTAATAACAGCGCTGAAGAAAACGCCAGTTGCCATGGTCGTGGCATGGCCGACGATAAGTAAGATATTACTCGATGCCAATTTGATAGAGCCTAGTAACTTGGTAACTCTTGGTAAAGCTGTGAGTGAAGAGCTAAGTTGGGAAGCAGTTCAATCTTGTGAAAAATTAGATGACTTGCAACATGGTGTTGATCTTGATGCGCCGTTTATTTTGACGATGACCTCAGGCTCCACTGGGCAGCCGAAACCAATTGTGTTAAGCCAAGCATGTAAAATAAACCGCGCTATGGATGCAACTATCCAATATTACGGTTTGACCAAACAAGATGTGATCCTAGTAGCAACGCCAATGTATCACTCTTTAGCACAAAGAGGGGTGCTAATGCCGTTAATGCTTGGCGCTACAACCGTTGTTATGCCCAAGTTTAATCTTTCACAATGGCTAAGTGCGATTGAGCAATATAAGGTCAGCTTTTTGTTTGCCGTAGCCGCTCAACTAGAAAGTTTGATTGCAAAAGGTACATCTGGTGCAGATTTAAGTTCTTTGAAATGTATCGTTTCATCATCTGCAGTGCTTGAAGGTACAACAAAAAGGCGTTTATTAGGGATGCTAAGTTGTCGCTTTCATGAGTGTTACGGCGCTTCAGAAGTGGGAGTGGTCACTGATTTTGCGGTTTCAGAAAACCCTGAGCAAAGTGGCAGTGTGGGTAAAGCACTGCCATTTGTCTCATTGAAAATTACGGATGCTCAAGGGTGTGAAGTCGCAGCTGGCCAAGTAGGAGAGATATGCTGTAACACTTCTACCATTTTTGGTGGCTACCTAAAAATGCCTGAGCAAACTCGGGCGGCTTTTTATGTGGGAGGTTTTTTTAAAACAGGAGACCTAGGTTATGTGGATGAGCACGGATATCTCTACTACGTTGGCCGTAAAAAGGAGGTGATTTCTAGCGGTGGGATAAATGTATTCCCTCAAGATATAGAGACAGTTGTCAAATCAGTAGAAGGCGTAGAAGATTGCGTTGCGTTTGGGATAAAAGACGCGCTATTGGGCGAAATTGTAAAAGTGGTCATAGAGCAAAGCCAAGACACCGACTTAATTCCTGTAATTAGAAAAGCGTGCTTGCAAGAGCTAACTGACTATCAGCAGCCTAGATTTATAGAAAGAGTGGAAGCTTTACCGAGAAACCAGATGGGAAAAGTGCTTCGCAACGACGTTAAGACACAATTTAGTCAATAGAATGAATAACCTAAGCAGGCGAAGTCAACTACTTCACCTGCTGCCATGTACCACTTTCAGCAGAGCGCTTTGCAGCTTCAAATAACGCCAAACCTTGCTTGGCTTGCTCAAATCCAAAAACGTACTCTGAACGGCTGGGTTGGTTGCTTAAGTGTAACTGGAGTGCTCCCGCAATATCGTTATATAAATTGGCAAAGGCCTCGACAAAACCGGTTGGGTGGCCAGGTTTCATCCGATTATATCGAAATTGATTCGCATACTGGCATTGGCCTGCTCTATCTAACACTTCCCGACGTCCATCATTATAGTTGAGTTCTAATTCATCAGGATTTAACTGAAACCAGCGAGCACTTCCTTTGGTGCCATACACACGTACGGACAGACCATTTCTATGACCAATTGCTGTTTTAGACATCCACATTGAGCCAACGATACCATTTGGGTATTTCAAGAGCATATTAACGTCATCAACTAATCCTTTGAACTCTGAGTGATTAGCAAATTGCGCGCAGGTGGCTTCAGGCTCGACTTCTAATAGATAGCTAGATAAATGGTGAAGGTGCACACCTAAATCGAGACAGATAGTGGGGACGTCGTAATCTTTTAAACGCCATGATTGAGGTTGGCTAGGCTTACCTGCGATATCTGGTGGGCGTTTAAAGCCTTCTTGGGGCATTTCAAGATGAATTTTTTGAATTTCTCCAAGCGCACCATTAGAAATGATATGCTTGAGCTCCCTCACCATAGCATAACCACTGTAGTTGAAAGTTACTGCAAGAAAGTGTTTTTTGGGATCGTAACAAGCTTCAATTTCCTTCGCCTCAGCCAATCCACAAGTCAATGACTTTTCACTAATCACAGCTAAGTCTCTTGTCAATAAGGCCTTTAACACCTCAGTGTGATGAGGGGTTGGTGTTAAAATAACAAAAGCGTCTACCGCGTTTTGCTCTGCTAAAATTAACTCCTTCCAGCAGTTATAGGTACGCTCTGTACTTATATTCCATTGCTCAGCCGTGTGCTGATTGACCTTAGCGTCTCGACTAAATGCACCCGCGACGACCTGAAACTTATTATCTAAATGCGCTGCTGAAAAGTGTACATAGCCGACTGCAGAGTTATTACCTCCGCCAATAAAAGCCAGTTGCAATGGTCTATTATTCATAATCTTTCCTTTAGCTTTCATCACTGCTGGTACACTCAAGATAAAGTGCTTCAGTCGTGCTAACGATGTACTCTTGTTGGGTTAAAGTGAGGGTTGGATACAAAGGTAAAGTGATTGCACTGTAGTAGTAGGATTCAACTTCAGCGCAATAGCCAGCCTTAAAGCCTAAATTCTGATAATAGGGCTGCAGGTATATTGGAATATAATGAACATGCGCAAAAAAGCCTTTCTCCCGAAGCGCATTGACCATAAATTTATGCTGTTCAGGCGTACAACTTTCGAGTCGAATAACATATAAGTGATAGGCAGAAACTGAGCTTTCAGAGCACACGAGAGGCGTGATCCCAATACTATCGGCAAATAGCGTATCGTAAGTGTTAGCAAGATTATTTCGCTGCTTAACAAATGTATCGACCTTAGTAAGCTGTGCTAACCCTAGACTCGCATGTAAATCCGTCATACGGTAGTTAAAGCCTAAATCTTGCTGTTGGTAGTACCAGACCCCATGGCTGGGTTCATTAAACTCGTCTGGATTTCCAGTAATACCATGACTGCGAAGCCTCGCCATCGTATTTGCCAGCGTTGAGTCATTTGTCAGCGCAGCACCACCCTCAGCCGAGGTAATTATTTTTACCGGATGAAAGCTAAAAACGCAGATATCAGAGTACTCACAACAGCCCACCTTTTTATCATGATAGGAACCCCCAATAGCATGTGATGCGTCTTCAATTACTTTAAAACCATACTGCGCAGCTAATTGATGGATGGCCTTCATATCACATGATTGCCCTGCAAAATGCACCGGTATAACTACTTTGGGGAGTTGGTTTTGTTGCTTTGCTAGTGCTAGCTTGTTACTGAGCGCTTGAATGCTCATATTACCGGTACTGATTTCAATATCGACAAAATCGACGCTCGCACCGCAATAAAGCGCACAATTAGATGAAGCAACAAATGAGTTTGGTGAGGTCCAGACAATATCACCTTTACCAACTTCAAGGGCGAGGCAGGCAATATGTAGTGCAGATGTTGCACTGTTTACCGCAACGGCACGATCTGCGCCAGTATACTGACAAAGTTTTTGCTCAAACTCTGGGACTTTGGGACCTTGTGTCAACCAGTCCGATTGCAGTACTTCGATAACGGCGTCAATATCCGCTTGGTCTATTGATTGCTTTCCGTATGGGATCATAATAGTGCTTGTAGGTTAAACGCTTTTATCTCTTCCACGCTCATATAAACTGGGTTAGTCAAAGAGTTGTATTCAAATCCAGGTTGCACCGCTTTTCCTTGCTCACCAAGCGCATTAAGGTCAAAAGAATTACTTCTGCTACTAAACTTGATCCCCGGAGCAATAACAAAATGATCAGAAAATTCAAAGGTGTCAAAACTTAAATCCTGAGGACACATTACTTCGTGAAGCTTTTCGCCAGGGCGTATCCCGATAATTTTTTGCGGTACATTGGGCGCCATTGCGGTTGCAAGATCTACGATTCGAATCGATGGAATTTTTGGCACAAAGATTTCGCCGCCAAGCATACGCTCAAAATTCTTAAGTACGAAGTCAACGCCTTGCTGAAGACTAATCCAAAAGCGAGTCATATCTGCATGAGTAATAGGAATATGACCTTTCCCTTCATCAATAAACTTTTGGAATACCGGGACCACTGAACCTCTTGAGCAAACCACATTGCCATACCTAACAACAGAGAATCGAGTTTTATGTCCGCCAGCCATATTATTTGCGGCGACAAAAAGCTTATCCGACGCTAATTTTGTAGCGCCGTATAAGTTGATTGGATTAGCTGCTTTATCGGTAGAAAGTGCGATTACCTTTTCGACGTCATTATCTAAAGCGGCTTCAATCACATTTTCGGCACCATTTATATTGGTTTTGATACACTCCATTGGGTTGTATTCGGCAGCAGGCACCTGTTTTAACGCCGCTGCATGAATCACATAATCAACCCCTTGCATTGCTCGGCGCAGCCTGTCTTTGTCTCGTACATCGCCGATGAAGTAGCGCATACAACGTTGATTAAACTCTTGTTGCATTTCAAACTGTTTTAGCTCGTCGCGCGAAAATATGATGATCTTCTTTGGCTTATAACGATCTAACAATGTTTTGACATATTTTTTGCCAAAAGAGCCAGTGCCGCCGGTTATTAAAATGGTTTTATTATCAAACATAGGGTGTCCACCTACAGGTGCAATCAAAACTTTACAGTATCGAGTATCGAAACTGCTCTAGATATCTCACCGATACAATAAATTAGCTACTACTCAATACTTTATATCACTTCTATGTGTTTTGCAGTATTTATGCCAGCCATTGCAGGAAATTTAACGACTATGATGACTTTTTGCTCACAATAACGTAGATTTAACCTAATGATAGTGAATGGGGGTAAATATGAAAATCCAATCACAAAGTACTGCTTTTTTTAATCGCACGGAGCAAACTGCTAATAAACTCAATCAACAGCTGGCTTCTGGTAAGAAGGTTAATTCTGCTGCAGACGATGCTGCAGCCTTGCAGATCATTAACCGTTTGACGTCTCAGCAGGACGGCTATAGTCAATCCATTCGTAACGCATACGATGGTATCTCGTATTCGCAAACCGCTGACTCGGCATTATCTGGTGTGAATGATGCGGTTTCCCGAATTAGAGAATTATCGATTCAAGCCGGTAATGGGGCGCTGACAGATAGTGACCGTCAAGCATTGCAAGAGGAAGTGTCGCAGCTGCAAACGCAAATCAGTGAAACGTTTGAAAATACTACATTTGGCGGCGCACAAATTTTTGACGGTGAGCCTCGTAGTTTTCAGGTAGGTCCCGACGCTAATACGACTCAGTCGCTACAGCAGACTGATGGTGGTTTTGCCAATGCAATATTGAGTGTAGACATTTCGACGCAAGCGGGTGCCCAAGCTGCCATTGATGCGGCAGACACCGTTTCTGAAGATTTAAACAGCCAACGCGCTGGGCTTGGCGCATTTGAAAATGCGGTATCTAGTACGATTCGCTCTGCGAGTAACCAACGTGAGAACATCGCAGCGAGCCAAAGTCGAATTCAAGACACCGATTACGCGCAAGCGGTGAGCGATCAAGTCGCCAACGATATTTTATCGCAAGCGTCTATTGCTTTGCGTGGCCAAGCTAATCAGTCTGCATCATCGGTACTAGGTTTATTATAAATTAATACCAAAGTATTGATATAGAACAGCTCTAGTGGCGATTTTTTGGCGTTAATGTCAAAAAGTTGCCACTTAGGTATTGCATCCCCCTTAATCTCTCTTACAATCTAACTATTAAAGAATTTTAAGTAGATTGGTTCTCAAGCAATGGTCTTGATCTTAGATAACAACAACAAAAGAGCGATCGGATTAGGGGCGGCACTTAGTTTTGTCGGTCAAGCAAACGATGTGCTGGCCGAAGAGCATTATGAGCCCAAGATCCTTGATAACAACCAAGAACCAATTTTTGTGCTAGGCGCTTTGCAAAGCTTAACACACGAAGCACTAATAAAATCTCATCCCGCCGTCCCATTTTTATTAATAGGTGAAACGCTCAGACCACTACTTGCGTTGCCGAATGTGATAGGGCTCATCACCGAACCCTTTGGGCAAGAAGTCACGATGCAATTGCTACATGACTGTCAGCAATATTTACGTATGCTTCCAAACAAAGAGAACAAGCTACTAAATAAGAGCTTTGATGGTTTAGTTGGGGAAACCGAAGCGGTTAAAAACGTTCGTTTCTTGATTTCTCAAGTGGCTAAAACCGACGCCAATGTCCTTATTTTGGGGGAATCGGGAACCGGTAAGGAAGTGGTTGCACGTAACGTACACTTATTGTCTAAACGTGCGCAGGGACCATTTGTGCCAGTTAACTGTGGTGCTATCCCTGGGGAGTTGTTAGAAAGCGAGCTTTTTGGTCATGAAAAAGGTGCGTTTACTGGCGCGATTTCAGCCAGAAAAGGGCGTTTTGAACTTGCGCAAGGAGGTACGCTTTTTCTCGATGAAATCGGTGATATGCCACTGCAAATGCAGGTGAAATTGTTACGAGTTTTGCAAGAACGCACCTATGAACGAGTCGGGGGCACAAAGCCTATTCAGGCGGATGTTCGTGTGATTGCCGCGACGCACCGGAATCTTGAAACCATGATTGAAGACGGCAAGTTTCGCGAAGACTTATTTTATAGACTCAATGTATTCCCTATTGAAAACCCTTCTCTAAACGAGCGTGCCGAAGATATTGCGCTACTGCTAAAAGAACTAACACGTAGAGTAAATGAACAAACGGGCAATTCGGTTAAGTTTACCGATAGAGCCGTAGACAGCTTAAAGTCACACGCTTGGCCTGGGAATATTCGAGAGCTTGCAAACCTTGTGGAACGAATGGTGATTATGTTCCCAGACAAGGTTGTCGATGTGACGGATTTACCACAAAAATACCGCTATATAGAAGTTGAAGCGTTTGAGCCTGAATATCCAGAAGAACTATTAGAAAAAGATGCCTTCAACGAATTGTTTAGCGATGGTTTTAGTGACGATGAAGAGGATTTGGTAGCGGAAGATTTTGCGCCGCAAGCAGCGAATGTTGGCTTACTGCCTGACGAGGGGATAGAGTTAAAAGAATATTTAGCAGAGCTTGAAATTGATTTGATCACTCAAGCTTTAGAGCGCTACGATTATGTGGTTGCTCGAGCGGCTGAAATCTTGGGCGTTCGCCGAACAACATTAGTTGAGAAGATGAAAAAGTATAATCTCAATCGTGACTGATAGTTCATCAATTACTACCTAACCTGAACTCGGGATAAGAAGTAAGTTAATCCACTAAAATCACTAAATTCAAAAGCGTAGTATCACTCTAGCTAGAAGTTATTTCTTAATACAAGGCAAATTTGTGCGTCAATAGCTGGCCTATTGCAAGCAAATTTAACGCAGTAGTAAGGGATAACAGCTGCTAGAGAACAAGTTGTTATTCCAAGTTCAGGTTACCGGCTCAACTCAGCAAGGCCGCTTAATACGCGGCCTTGTACTTTATTGTTTAAAGTTGAGTAAAATCCAAGTCTTGATAACTGGCAATAATGGTTTGTTTGCAAAAACAGTTATCGGCATGGTCGTTAACCATGCCGCAAGCTTGCATATGTGCATACACGGTGGTTGAGCCTAAAAACTTAAATCCACGTTTTTTTAAGTCCTTAGCAAATTTGTCGCTGAGTTCACTGGTGGCAACGGCATCGTGTTTGTCACGCATGGGGTTGATAACAGGCTTGTAATTAACAAATTGCCACTGGTATTTTGCAAAGCTGCCAAACTCTTGCTGAATTTCAATAAATCGCTTAGCGTTGTTTATCGTTGCTGCGATTTTTGCGCGGTTTCTAATAATTCCGTCAAATGCTAATAGCCGCTCGATATCTTGCTCTGTCATCTGGCTCACTTTGTGTACATCAAAATCGTGGAATGCTTTTCTATAGCCTTCACGTTTTTTCAAAATGGTATACCAGCTTAAGCCAGCTTGTGCAGATTCCAATGTGATAAACTCAAACAAGCTCTGGTCATCCAGTACAGGTCTTCCCCATTCCTTATCATGGTATTCAACATAATCGGGTTTGCTCTCGTCCACCCAGCCGCATCGTATTGTCATTGTTGGCTCTCTTCTATCTAATTGTGAATATGAATAAGCTAAATGATTTATTACGCCAACTACTCATTGCGGCATCACATTTGGCTTTCAAAAACTCTATCACAATGCTGTATATAAAAACAGTGTCAATAAATTGATATTGTTAAGTGTTATATAACTCTATGTTTTAAAAGGAATATAAAGTTGGATCGTTTTTTGCTTTTATCCATTGAGTTTATTTTTAAGAGAGCGGAAAAATGGCATTAGCACATGTTATTAATCCACAATTTGTACCAACGACGAATCGCTACAATCCCTGTTTGCTGCAAGAAGCCTACGTTGGTGAGCTTAGCGACCTTAGGCAGCAGGCGAGTTGGTTAAGCCATCTTGTTGATACTATGCCTGCGGGTGTCGTGGTACTTGATGGTCAAGGTATGATTGCCAAGGCAAATCAAATCGCGATGGATATGTTGGGTGAACCACTCGAAGGTGAAAAGTGGTTTAGCGTTATTCAGCGTTCATTTCGACCACAGCAGGACGATGGTCATGAAGTCTCTCTTAAAGATGGCAGAAGAATTAAGTTAGATATAACCGCGCTAACACCGGAACCTGGGCAACTCATTTTGATGACAGATCTTACCGAAACGCGCCGACTCCAAAGTCGTGTTGCGCATATGCAAAGGTTAAGTGCGTTGGGAAAAATGGTTGCTTCATTGGCGCATCAAGTGCGTACGCCGTTATCGGCTGCGATGTTATATGGTGCAAATCTAGGTGCAGCTAATCTTCCTCCGGCTTCTCGAGAAAAGTTTCACGATAAGTTGATGTCTCGGTTAAAAGACTTAGAAAGCCAAGTTAATGACATGCTGCTGTTTGCTAAAAGCGGTGAACAACAAGTGGTTGAGCGAGTGTCAATGCAACAGTTATTGAGTGAAGTTAAAGCGGGTGCTGACGCTATGGTTGAGCTTAACCAAGCAAAGTTGGAAGCATTTTTACCTGAGCCAGATATCGAAATATTAGGTAATCGCACTGCGCTTGCAAGTGCGATCCAAAACCTGATCCACAACAGTATTCAAATAATTGGCAGTGCGGCACATATTGAACTTAATGCAGAGCGCGAGCCGTGTGGCGAGTATGTACGTATCTCAGTTGTTGATAATGGTCCTGGTATTGATGAAACCTTAGTCGACAAGTTGTTTGAACCATTTTTTACAACTAAGTCGCAGGGGACTGGGTTAGGACTTGCGGTGGTTAATTCGGTCGCTAACGCACACAAAGGGTTTGCACAGGCAGACAATATTGAAGGTAAGGGTGCGCGTTTTAGCTTGGTACTACCACTAATTGAGGCGGAGGAACTATGAGTAACAGAGTTTTAGTTGTTGAAGATGATGCTGGTTTAAGAGAAGCACTCATTGATACATTGCAGCTTTCAAATATCGAGTGCGTAGAAGCAAGTTGTGCGGAACAAGCCGTTTTATTGCTCAAGCAAGAAACCTTTTCTTTGGTGGTGAGTGACGTGCAAATGGGTGCCATGAGTGGGCTTGACTTGTTAAAGACCATTAAACTCAACTATCCCGAATTACCGGTATTGATGATGACGGCATACGCGACCATTGATGATGCGGTTGAGGCGATGAGATTGGGTGCCATCGACTATATGGCTAAGCCATTTGCGCCTGAAGTATTGCTCAATATGGTTGGACGTTATCTACCTGAGAAGGAAAAAGAGACAGATGGCCCCATTGTTGCCGATCCAAAGAGTATTAAACTACTTGAACTGGCTGCAAAAGTAGCTAAGTCAGATGCCAGCGTTATGGTACTTGGACCGAGCGGTTCAGGTAAAGAAGTGTTAGCTCGCTATATTCACGATAAATCCGACAGAGCAGATGAGCCCTTTATCGCAATTAACTGCGCTGCAATCCCAGAAAATATGCTCGAAGCGACCCTGTTTGGTTACGAGAAGGGGGCATTTACAGGTGCCATTCAGGCGTGTCCTGGAAAATTTGAGCAAGCACAAAAGGGAACGATTTTGCTTGATGAGATCACAGAGATGGATTTGGGATTACAAGCAAAATTACTTCGCGTGTTACAAGAGCGGGAAGTAGAGCGTTTAGGCAGTAGAAAAACCATTTCACTGGACGTCAGAGTGTTGGCAACCAGTAACCGCGATTTAAAAGAAGCGGTGGAGGATGGGGTATTTAGAGAAGATTTATATTATCGCCTCAATGTTTTCCCGCTAGAATGGTTGCCACTGAAGGACAGAGCGGGTGATATCGCAGTGTTAGCCGAGCATTTGTTGGTAAGGCATACGCAAAAAGTAGGTAAGCCAACACCTATATTAAGCAGCAGTGCAAAGCGTAAGCTCAGTTCACACAGTTGGCCTGGAAACGTAAGGGAGCTAGACAACGTTATTCAACGTGCCCTGATTTTGTTCCAAGGTAATGAAATTCAAGAAGATGATATTTTTATCGAAAATTTCTCACCGATGGCTTTGATTGAGTCTGCACCACTTGTAAATCATGAAGCATCAGCTTTAATGGAGCGATCTCAAGGTGAGGATGAGATCATTAGCTATAAAGATGAGCTACAGGATAAAGAACACCAAATTATTTTAGATACGCTGGCAAAGTTTAATGGTAAACGCAAAGAGGTGGCGGAGGTATTAGGTATGAGTCCTCGCACACTTCGCTACAAGCTGGCAAAAATGCGAGATTTGGGGATTGCACTACCCGCTTAACCTAAGATACCTAAGCTTAAAAGGAGTGAGTTAGCTCATTGCTTTTCCAAACCTCAGGTTAAGCTTTATCTGCTAATACAAATTTACTCAGGCGCCTATAAAGATCAGCAGATCTTAGGCGCCTAGTTTTTACTTCTATGCACTGCCAATTTTTCGACATACTAAAAATGTTTCAAGATACTGAAAATTAACGATTTTAAGTTGGCACGTTTTCTGCTTTATTACAGGTAACTAAGAGTTATTTTGAGTAAAGCATCATGAAAGTACAATCATCAGCGCTATTTCAAGAAATGCAGGCAATGGCTGCAGAAGCGACGAGAAACACACAGCCATCAGTGCAGCCGGTTAAGACGGCGGCATCTTCATCGGCTCAGTTTGGCGATTTACTCTCAGACGCACTTAATACGGTTCATGGCTTACAACAAGAAGCGAAACAAAAAGTCACCGCTGTTGAAATGGGTGACAGAAGCGTTTCTCTTGCAGAAGCCATGATAGCGAAACAAAAATCGTCGGTCGCTTTTGAGGCAACAGTGCAAGTTCGTAATAAACTTGTTGAGGCCTATAAAGAAATCATGAGCATGCCAGTTTAATTGAGTGACTGTGGAGAGTAATCGTGGCTACTAATCAATCAACAGATCTTACGCTTTCCGATGCAGCGCTGAATAATGACAGCGGATCGGATGAGCAACAAGAGCAAAAATCAGGCTACTTCAGTGCGCTAAGCGGTGTTGATATGTTGCGCCAGGTTACTCTGGTTATTGCCCTTGCTATTTGTTTAGCAATCGCAATCTTTATTATCATTTGGGCGCGCCAGCCAGATATGCGTCCGCTTGGTAAATACCCAACAGAAGAACTCGTCGAAACGTTAGACTTTTTAGACCAACAGAAAATTGAATACCAATTAGATGGTAATACCATTTTAGTTGCTGAGTCGGACTATCAAGACATAAAACTACGCATGGCGCGTGACGGTTTTACCCAGTCTCCGAGTTCTGGCACTGATATTCTGATGCAGGATATGGGTTTTGGTGTTAGCCAACGTCTTGAAAGAGAGCGCTTAAAACATAGTCGTGAGCAACAACTTGCGAGAACAATTGAAGAGTTACAAGACGTAAACCGTGCAAAAGTGTTGCTTGCAATTCCAAAAGAAAACGTCTTTGCACGTCGCGAGAAAAAGCCCTCTGCAACCGTAGTTATTACCCTTAAACGTGGCAAAACGCTTGGCGGCGAAGAAGTTGATTCAATCGTAGACATTGTGGCATCAGCGGTACAAGGTTTAGAGCCTTCACGCGTGACCGTCACCGATCAAAACGGTCGTCTACTCAACTCTGGTTCTCAAGACTCTTTAGCTGCGCGCTCGAGAAAAGAGTATGAAATCGAACGTAAGCGTGAACAAGAATATCTAGAAAAAATTGATAGCATCCTGATCCCAACTGTAGGTCTTGGTAACTTTACCGCGCAGGTTGACTTAACGATGGACTTCAGCGCAGTTGAAGAAACGCAAAAACGTTATAACCCAGATTTACCTGCGGTTCGCAGCGAAACAACGTATGAAGAAAATAATATTGGTGGTTTAGCTGTCGGTATTCCGGGTGCGCTGACTAATCAGCCTCCAGTGAACTCAAATATCCCAGAGGTTGCTGGGCAAGGCGGCAATGGTCAAAGTGCAACACCAAGCAGTAATCAAAAAGAAGCAACCCGTAACTATGAATTAGACACCACTATTAGCCATAAACGTCAGCAAACAGGTGTTATTCGCCGGATCAGTGTGAGTGTGGCCGTTGACTACCTCGCAAAACCTGATGCTGAAGGTAACATGGCAATGGCGCCGCGTACGCAAGAAGAGTTAAATAACATCCGTCGTTTGCTACAAGGTGGTGTGGGCTTTGATATGCAGCGAGGTGATGCACTAGAGGTAGTGACTGTACCATTCGTGCGTGAAGACCTCACTGAAATGCAAGAGATACCACTTTGGGAGCAAGATTGGTTCCAAAAGACAATCCGTCTTGCAGCAGGTACCTTAGTGATCATTGTGCTAATCTTAGCGGTAGTAAGACCTATGCTTAAGCGTCTAATTTACCCAGATGATACGCTTGAAGATTTTGATGAAGATGCGTTGACCAGTGGTGTAGATTTAGGTGACAGTACACTCGATATGCTAAATAACGAATTCGATGAGTCTGCGGTTGGCTTCTCTTCTGACGGTAGATTACAATTGCCAGACTTACATGGCGACGAGGACTTACTCAAAGCAGTACGTGCCTTAGTTGCTAACGAACCAGAACTCTCATCACAAGTTGTGAAAGCGTGGTTGACAGAAGATGACTGATCAAGAACAAAAACAATTGCCCGCAGCCTTTGACGTTGACAAGCTAGATGGCGTCGACAAGGCTGCCATCTTACTGCTTAGTTTGACTGAAGAAGATGCGGCTCAGATTTTAAAACATTTAGAGCCAAAGCAAGTGCAAAAGGTCGGTATGGCGATGGCCTCCATGGATGACCTATCTCAGGCTAAAATTGCAGCTGTGCACAATTTGTTTATCGAACAAATTCAAAGTTTTAGTACAATTGGTTTCCAATCGGAAGATTTTATTAAGAAGGCGCTAACCGCAGCACTTGGTGAAGACAAAGCGGCAAGTCTTATTGACCAAATCGTTATGGGCTCTGGTGCAAAAGGGTTGGATTCGTTGAAGTGGATGGACTCGAAGCAAGTTGCTAATATTATCCGCAACGAACACCCGCAGATCCAGACGATTGTATTGTCTTATCTCGAGCCTGAGCAATCCGCTGAAATCTTGTCTCAGTTTCCTGAGAAAGTACGCTTAGATTTAACAATGCGTATTGCAAACTTAGAAGAAGTGCAACCTGCGGCACTACAAGAACTAAACGAGATCATGGAGAAGCAGTTCGCTGGTCAAGCTGGTGCACAAGCAGCGAAAATGGGTGGCTTAAAAGCCGCTGCAGATATCATGAATTACTTGGATACCAATATTGAAGGTCAGTTGATGGATTCAATCCGAGAACATGACGAAGAAATGTCGCAACAAATTCAAGACCTCATGTTCGTGTTTGAAAACTTGATGGATGTAGAAGACAGAGGTATTCAGGCTATTCTGCGTGAAGTACAGCAAGATGTACTGATGAAAGCAATAAAAGGTGCAGACGAATCTTTGAAAGAAAAGATTATGAAGAATATGTCCAAGCGTGCTGCTGAGATGATGCAAGATGACCTTGAGGCTATGCCTCCAGTACGGATCAGTGAAGTGGAAGCAGCACAAAAAGAAATTTTGGCAACGGCTAGACGTTTGGCTGACTCAGGCGAAATTATGCTTGGTGGCGGTGGTGGTGAGGAGTTCCTATAAACCATGGTCGATAAAAAGTTGTATAAAGGCCGCCCAGTCAGCACCGAAGCGCTGGATGAGTTATTAGAAAACTGGCCCATTCCAGATGTTACGGATAAGCCCGAAAAATTCCGCGGTCGTTCGACCGCATTCGGTACACCGCTTGAAGAGCTGTATACGAAAAAGCAGGCACACTCCGAACCTGAGCCACAAGAGCCTGAATTTCCTACTTTGACCATTGAAGAATTAGAGCAGATCCGTCAGGACGCCTACGACGAAGGAATAAAGCAAGGCCATGAACAGGGCTATATTGAAGGCTTTGACAAAGGGGTTTCTGAAGGTAAAGAAGCCGGTTATAAAGAAGGCGTAGAAATAGGTAAAGAAAAGGGACTTGAGGAAGCACAACCTCTCATTGAAGAAAGGATGAAAGCGCTATCCACTATTTTAGATAGCATGCAAACGCCACTGAAAAAGGTTGATGATGAGTGTGAAAAGCAGCTGGTAGTACTCGTCAATTTATTGGCAGAGCAGGTTATTTTTAAAGAACTCAAAACCACGCCTGAACTCATTTTAAACGCATTGAAAAAAGCAATGGACGCGCTGCCTGTAAAAGATCAAACAGTACGCATCCATCTGCATCCAGAAGATTTAGCCTTAGTGCAAGCCATGTACGGCGAAGAACATATACAATCACAGCATTGGCAGTTACTTCCAGAGCCGACGTTGGACAGAGGTGGCTGCGAGGTGAAAACGCCACAGTCATCCATTGATATGACGCTTAAGAACCGTATTAGCGAAGTGTTGGAATCATTTTTGCAAGATAGCGGTATAAACCAATAATACTGCACTGTTATCCAATTAAGCGAAGCAATCAAATCAGGATAACGATGCCTTCCTAAGGTAATTGCGAACATGTCGACATCTGCTGCTATGAGCGAGCGCATCAGTAAGTATCAGAAATTTATCAAACCATATGGGGTTGCGGTTGCAGGCAGCCTCACCCGTGTGGTTGGCCTCACCCTTGAAGCTAGGGGGCTAAGTGCTCCCGTCGGCAGTCAATGTAAAATCGAGACGCTGGGCGGTTTTATTGATGCAGAAGTCATCGGTTTTAATCAAGAAACGCTTTACCTTATGCCAAACGATCATATTACAGGTGTCCTTCCTGGAGCACGAGTGATCCCAAAAGTTAAGGATGCTGGATTGCCTGTCGGAATGGGTCTACTTGGCCGCGTAGTTGACGGACTTGGTAGGCCACTAGATGGCCTTGGTGCCATTGACGCTGAGAAACATCTTAAATTTGCCGCAGCGCCTATTAACCCGCTTGCAAGGCGTCCAATCGACTCACCAATGGATGTAGGTGTACGCGCGATAAATTCGATCGTAACAGTAGGTCAAGGCCAACGTATGGGTCTGTTTGCAGGGAGTGGTGTGGGTAAATCGGTACTGCTTGGCATGATGACTCGAGGCAGTGAAGCGGATGTTATTGTCGTAGGCTTGGTCGGTGAACGTGGTCGTGAGGTGAAAGAATTTATCGATGAGATTTTGGGCGTTGAGGGTAGACGCCGCTCCGTAGTGGTTGCCGCTCCCGCCGATGCCTCACCGCTGATGCGTTTAAAAGGCTGTGAAAGTGCTGTGACTATTGCGGAGTATTTTCGCGATCAAGGGTTAAATGTACTGTTGTTATTGGATTCAGTGACGCGCTATGCCATGGCACAGCGTGAGATAGCGCTTGCGGTAGGCGAGCCGCCAGCCACAAAAGGGTATCCGCCTTCCGTGTTTGCAAAGCTCCCAGCATTGGTTGAGCGCGCAGGTAATGGTGGTGAAGGACAAGGCTCAATTACCGCATTTTTTACGGTATTGAGTGAAGGTGATGATATGCAAGACCCCATTGCCGATGCTGCCCGAGCTATTTTGGATGGTCATATTGTATTATCACGAGAGCTTGCCGATAGTGGTCATTATCCAGCGATAGATATTGAAAAGTCCATTAGTCGAGTGATGCCTCAAGTGGTATCAGAGGCACACATGCAACAAGCCAGAGTGCTCAAACAAGTCTATTCAATGTACCAGCAAAATAAAGACATGATCACCTTAGGTGCTTATCAACGTGGCAGTGATCAGATGCTAGATCAGGCGATAAATATGATGCCTGCGGTGAATAACTTCCTTCAGCAAGGCATGAAAGACGTGATCAATTACGACGAGTGTTTACAAGGCCTCGCTAAGCTACTAGGACAAGCATAATGGCAAATAACAAACTGACTTTATTGCTTAAGCTAGAAAAAGACAAAGAAGATAACCTTCGAGCGAATTTTGTTCAAGCGCAGCAGCACTTAGCAACAAACCAACAACGGTTATCGGGACTAAACGATTTCCGTCTGGAATACAGCATGCAGCTTCATAGTAAAGCACAAGTTGGTCTGTCTAGTGGCGGTTTCAATCAATACCATAACTTTATTAATAAGATTGAGCAGGCTATTGATCAGCAAGCAAAAACGGTCAACACCGCGAAGCAGGTGGTTGAACAACGCCGCAAGCTATGGCTAGCACAGCAGGCTAAAACGAAGGCAATTGAAAAGCTTATCGAGAAGCAAGCCCTTGCGAAGCAAACTCGTCTTGCCAAAGCAGAGCAAAAGATGCTGGATGAGTTTGCAACGAATCAGTTTGTACGAAGAGCGCGTGCTTGGTAAGTTGGCTCGAAATATGCTTCGTAATAATCAGCGTTTTATTATTTAGGTAGTTCACTCGTAAAAGTCACTAATATTCATAGTGTTGGTTTTTAACGGTGTATTACAACGGCAGGACATTGCCACTTTATGAGGTAGCTTTAAGATGAATCTAATGCTTGCATCCATGCTGCAACGAGGCAGTAACGAGGTTGATATTAAAGAAAAATCCCAAGATATGGATGCTGAGGGTTCTGAGGGCGGCTCTGGGTTTAGTGCTTTAATGGCAGAGTTAGCTGAACAAGAGAGTGCAAACAAGCAGGTAAAAGAGTCTGCAGATCCTGTAACCTCAGATCTGGATGTGCCAATAGATAGCGAAGTAGCATTAGATGATGCTCCGCAGTCTGATAGTAAAGCACAAGCCTCTTCTTCTAAGCAGCAAGGGGAAGTACCAACTTCTACTGTTAGCTACACTGACAAAGGTCAGGTAGTTGTGGACAAACCACTCCCAGATTCCCCTGATAATGACTTGTATGCTCAGATCAACGCTGCAAAACAGCAGAGCACTTCATTAAGTCAAATCCCAACAGCAATTGCGCAATCAGTCAAAGAAGCATTGGGCAATGCTTCTTCGGCTGATGAAGAGGTTGTAGCTAGCGATAGTGCACTGTCTCAGGAGCAACTACAAGACGAAGCAAGTCAACTCAGTCGAGGGGGGAAAGGCCAAACTGAAAACGCCGGTACTAAGCCAACCTCGTTATTACAGCAGGCAGCTTTTTTGGACAGCCAAGACTCAGAAGGTGAGGTTGCTAAACCTTCGTTATTGAATGACAGTTCAGAAACTGAAGAGCAAATATTACAGCCTAAGTTACAAAAGGATACTAGCACTCAAGCCTTGGTTACCAATACAAACATAGAAAAACGGGAGACAAGCGCTAATAAGTCAATCGGGTCTCAAGTTGAAAGTGAGTCTGAAACCGCGCAACTGAAAGAACTCTTAGTTGCTAAGAAATCAGAACTTGCTCAATCGGTTTCCTCATCTGAAGCTAAGCAATCAGAGGCAAAGCAAACCGTCTCTGAGGCTAGTGCACAAACTGCAAAAGACAAAAACGCAGTAAGTACTAAAAGCACTACAGATGTGCAAACTATGGTAGAAAAGTTGACCGTACAGCAACAACAAGAATTAAAAGCCGTGATAGCTGGTAAGCTGGATATTTATGATGCATCACCAAGTGTACAAAAAGCCGTAGCTCAATTAATTGGTAAAGGTGTTGATATCGCAAATGCACAGCAATTTAAAGCATTTGTGCCATCCTCTGTCGTAACACAAACTACAACAAACACGCCGCAAGAAGCTGCTACGGATGTTAAAAACACTACCCAAGCGTCTTTTAATGTAAATAGCGCGCAAGAAAAGTCTAACAATAGTGAGCAGCAGACTGTGGCAGTTAAAGAGGATGAACGTGCTGAAAAAAATATAGCTGTAAATAAATTGACTAGCGATGAAAAGTTGGCAGCAGAGAAGCAAAGTTCAGAAAAACAGAACTTAGAAAAACAAATAAGTGAAAAGATAGTTGATAAAGAAAATAGTAAGCTGATGCAAGCGGAAGCAAGCATCGCGAAAGAGACGGTTAAAAATGAGCGTCAATCGGCTAATGCTGCAACAGCGATACCAACTCCAGTCAAGCCTGAAGCAAGTCCTTTAAGCGCATCGCAAGACACTAGCTCACTAAACCAAACATTGAAAGAAGTTCAGCAAATTCAACAGTCTCAGCCAACAAACCAAAGCACAACACAGACAAAGCAAGCAACAGATGCTAATCTTCAACAGGCGATTAACATAGCTCGTCAGGATGCCGCTAAAGAGCTGCATCAACGGGTAGGACTGATGCTAAACCTTAACAATAAGGAAGCTGAGATTCGCTTAGACCCGCCAGAGCTTGGGGCGATGCAAATTCGGATAAAAAGCGATGCAGAGCAGGCCCAAGTGAATATTGTGGTGCAAAATCAGCAAGCTAAAGAATTGTTAGAGCAATCACTTCCAAGACTAAGAGAAATGTTAGCTGAGCAGGGTATTGAGCTGGGTGACAGCCAAATATCACATCAGCAAGGTGGAAATACTGAATCAGAGTCGCAAACTGCTGGTGGCAATACGAGTGGACAGCAAACTCTAGGTGATGAATCGGGGATTTCTGATAATTCGCAATCGCCGCAAAAGAGAAATACTGATTCTGCAATAGATTACTATGCCTAACACCTGCTATTATTATAATTAATAAAGATCATAAGGGCTTGCTATGGCTGAAGAAACCGACTTAGAAATAGAAGAAACGGGTGGTTCTAAGAAAAAGCTGATTATCATTATTGCCGCTGCGGTATTGATACTCGGCGGTGTCGCAGGGTTTTTCTTATTTTCAGGCTCAGACGCACCAGAAGAATCCTTAGCAGAAGAGACGACAGCAAGCGAAGTTAAAGCGGAGCAAGGTAGCGCTGCGCAAATGGGGAGCGCACTGTACGTTGCTATGCCTCGCCCGTTTGTTTTTAATGTACCAGGTGCTAGTCGCGATAGAATTGTGCAAATTAAAGTTCAGCTGCTGGTTCGCGGTGATGTTAATGAAGAAGTAGCAAAGAAGCATATTCCCTTGATTGAAGGTACTTTACTGAGCGTGTTTTCAACGACTACTGCTGATGAGTTAAGCACAAGTGCAGGTAAAGAAACGTTGCGCTTAACGGCGCTAGATAAAGTCCAAGCTGCGATGGAAGGGGTTGAAGGTAGCAAAGTAATCGAGCGTGTGTTGTTTACTGGCTTTGTGATGCAATAAGGTAGTATTTGTGAGCGATTTATTATCCCAAGACGAAATTGATGCGCTACTCCATGGTGTAGATGAAGTCGAAGAAGACGAAATCGGTGATGGTGGTGACGGCGAAGGTGCTGGTGCCTTACAGTATGACTTTTCGTCTCAAGATAGAATTGTGCGTGGGCGAATGCCGACGCTTGAAATCGTAAATGAACGATTTGCCCGCCATATGCGGATCAGCCTTTTCAACATGATGCGCCGCACCGCTGAGGTCTCTATCAACGGCGTACAAATGCTGAAATTTGGCGAATATATCCATACTCTATTCGTTCCTACCAGCTTGAATATGGTGCGCTTTAGACCGCTAAAAGGTACTGGCCTGATAACCATGGAAGCGCGTCTGGTCTTTATTCTTGTAGACAACTTTTTTGGTGGGGATGGTCGTTATCATGCCAAGATCGAGGGGCGTGAGTTTACACCAACGGAACGTCGTATCGTGCAGATGCTCCTTAAGATCATCTTTGAAGATTACAAAGAAGCCTGGGCGCCGGTGATGGATGTGTCGTTTGAATACCTCGACTCAGAGGTGAACCCAGCGATGGCTAATATTGTGTCACCTACAGAAGTGGTGGTGATTAGCTCTTTTCACATCGAGTTAGACGGTGGAGGGGGCGATTTCCATATTTCACTGCCTTACTCTATGTTAGAACCTATTCGAGAATTGCTCGATGCCGGTGTTCAATCAGATACTGAAGATACCGATCTACGTTGGAGTAAGGCGCTTCGTGATGAGATTATGGATGTAGAAGTTGAGATTTCTTCCCAGTTACTGGAAGTTGACTTATCGCTTGAGCAAATAATGAAGCTTCAAGCTGGTGATGTTATTCCTGTGGAAATGCCAGAGCATGTAACGGTTTTTATTGAAGAATTGCCAACGTTTAGAGCAAAAATGGGCCGTTCTCGTGACAATGTCGCGTTGCAGATCAGTGAAAAAATTAAACGTCCAGAATCAGTTAAGTCTGAGCTTCATGTATTTACCAAAGGTGGTAAAAAGCTCGACTCTGATGCTGAACTGGCAGAATTAGAAGAAGATCTACATCTTTCTGAAGGTGTAGATTTAGATTGGTAGTCGCGGACTTGTATAGGCAAAGTCGTGAGACTAATTATGGACAACAAATTAACTTAATCAGGTAGTAATCCAATGAGCGATGATCAAGATACTATGGACGAATGGGCAGCAGCACTCGCTGAAGCCGAAGGTGCCGAAGGTGGCAGTGAGCCAGAAGTTGCAGAGTTAGATGAACTCAAAGATTCAGCGCCTGCATTATCGTCAGATGAAAAACGTAAACTCGATACCATTTTAGACATTCCAGTTACCATTTCGATGGAAGTTGGCCGCTCTAAAATTAATATTCGTAACTTATTACAGCTAAATCAGGGCTCTGTTGTTGAGCTGGATCGAGTAGCTGGTGAACCGCTAGATGTACTTGTTAATGGCACATTGATTGCGCATGGTGAAGTAGTTGTAGTAAACGACAAGTTTGGTATTCGCTTAACGGACGTTATTAGTCAGGTTGAGCGTATTAAAAAGCTACGTTAATGCGCTGGGGTTGGTCTTTAGCAGTGTTTGGCATCGCTTTTTATACACGGGCTGTCACTGCAACAACCTCAGAGACAGTACCTAAATCTTCTGTAGGGGCAGGTACCGCGGGGTTAAGCTCAGAGCTACTTTCCTTGGGATTGTCTCTGATGTTGGTGATCCTACTTATTTTAGGCTTAGCGTTCGTCTTAAAACGTTTAAATCCCAATATTGTAAACCAGAAAGACTTTAAGGTGATCCGCAGTATATCGCTCGGTACTAAAGAACGTTTGCTGGTTATCGAGTTGGATGAAAAGCAGCACTTGCTTGGAGTAACACCAAATAATATCAACTACTTATACCAGTTGGAAACACCGTTAGATGATGTTAGCAGAACGCCATTTGCAAATGAGTTACAAAAGTTTTTAGCGGGCAAAGGGCAAGTAGCCAATAACCATAATAAGAAAAGTCATGATTAGATTGCTGATACTCTGTTTATTACTGTTTTCTGGGGTAGCTTCTGCAGAAGGGATAGAAGCAATAAACGTTACAACAAACCCTGATGGCTCTCAAGAGTACTCAGTGACACTTCAAGTACTCGCCATTATGACAGCGCTGAGTTTTATTCCAGCAGCTGTTATCATGATGACTTCGTTTACTCGAATAATTGTTGTGCTTGCGATTTTGAGACAGGCGATTGGTCTGCAGCAGTCGCCATCGAATCAAATTTTACTCGGTTTATCGTTGTTTTTGACGCTATTTATAATGGCACCCATATTTTCGCAGATAAATGATGAGGCGGTGCAGCCGTACATAAAGGAAGAAATCACGTCAATCCAAGCACTTGAACGTGCTAAAGAACCGATGAAAGCCTTTATGCTGTCACAAACTCGAATTAAAGACCTTGAAACCTTTGCCAAGATAGCGGGTTATGACAAGCTTGATAGCCCTGAAGACACGCCGTTTATCGTTATTATTCCGGCTTTCGTTACATCTGAGCTGCAAACGGCTTTTATTATCGGCTTTATGTTCTTTATTCCATTTTTGATAGTCGACTTAGTCGTAGCCAGTGTCTTGATGGCCATGGGTATGATGATGTTATCTCCAATGATAGTTTCCTTGCCGTTTAAGATTATGCTTTTTGTGCTCGTCGATGGTTGGAGTTTGGTCATGGGTACACTGGCCAGAAGCTTCGGATTGGGGGTGTAATGTGGAACCAGAAGTCTTTGTCGATATCTTAAGTGATGCATTGTTTTTAGTCATCAAGCTGGTGGCGGCGATTGTAGTACCTGGGCTTCTAGTTGGCTTAGTTGTTGCTGTGTTTCAAGCAGCAACATCGATTAATGAACAAACATTAAGCTTTTTACCGCGTTTAATTATCACGATTCTAGCCCTCATTTTTGGTGGCCATTGGTTAACTCAAGAACTGATGGACTATTTTAACCTCGTGGTTATGCGCATCCCTGAAATTGCAGGCTAATCATGGAGTTCACCTTTGCGGTAATCATGCAGTGGCTAAGTGATTTTTTACTTCCACTGGTGCGGATAAGTTCAATGATGATGGTAATGGCGGGGCTTGGGGCACAGAGTGTACCTGCCCGAATTAAGTTTGCACTTGCTGTGGTCGTTACCTTCGCCGTGGTGCCCGTTTTGCCCAAATCAGAGTTTACCGATTTGTTCTCCTTTTCGATGATTTTGGTTGTTATTCAAGAAATGATGACCGGAGTCGCAATTGGTTTTGGCTCTCTATTGCTTTTAAATACTTTTATCATTGCGGGTCAAATCCTTGCTATGCAAACAGGTCTTGGTTTCGCATCTGTTGTTGACCCTGCCAATGGATTAAGTGTCCCAGCAGTTGGTCAGTTCTATTTAATATTAGCGACATTACTGTTTTTTGTTTATAACGGTCACCTGATGATGATACAAATGGTAGTGTATAGCTTCGAAAGCTTTCCCATTGCAGGTAATTGGTGGGCGGTAGATAATTTCTGGAGAATCGTTAATTGGGGAGGCTGGATGTTTTCTACGGCTCTTGCTCTTGCGTTAGCTCCGTTAACGGCAATGTTGGTTATCAATATCTCGTTTGGGATCATGACCAGAGCTGCACCTCAGATGAATATTTTCTCTGTAGGGTTTGCTTTTACCTTAGTTGCAGGGCTTACCATTATTTGGGCGACATTGGGTAACTTCTTAGCTCAATTTGAGTTTCAATGGCTCAAAATGACGGAGCTGATGTGCGACTTAATTGGTTGCACGGTATAGGAGTTTGAAATGGCAGAAGATTCAGGTCAAGAACGCACCGAAGAACCCACCTCCAAGAAGATAAGTGATGCGAGGAGTAAAGGCCAGGTAGCCCGTTCAAAGGAGTTGGGGACTACGTTTGTCTTGTTGTTTTCTGCTATCGCTTTACTAATGTATGGTCCTGGTATAGGGAAAGCGCTTTACAACGTGATGGGGCGAATGTTGTCGCTTAATCGCAATGAAACCTACGATACAACCAAAATGTTTGCTGTGTGGGGGGATATTGGCGCTGAGCTGTTATTCCCAATGGCTATGTTCGTATTTATTATCGCAATTGCCGGAATAGTGGGGAATACGTTACTCGGTGGCTTTAACTTTTCTTGGCAAGCGGCCGCACCTAAAGCAAGTAAAATGTCACCTATGAAGGGACTGAAGCGAATGTTGGGCCCACAAGCGGCCATTGAGTTATTGAAGTCAGTTCTTAAGTTTGTATTAGTTGCAGGCTTTGCAATCTTGCTTATCAATATGTATTTTAACGAAATATTACACTTGAGTATTGAACAAATCCCTTCGAGTATAGAACATGCGTTAGAAATCATTGCGTGGATGTTTTTAGCGCTTAGTTGCACTATGATTGTGATCTCCGCAATTGATGCGCCCTATCAAAGCTATAATCATCATAAACAGCTTAAAATGACGCTACAAGAAGTCAAGGATGAATATAAAAACTCAGAAGGTGATCCTCAAATAAAAGCGCGGATCCGCCGAACACAAAGAGAAATGTCGCAAAGACGTATGATGCAAGATGTACCCGATGCCGATGTTGTTGTGACCAACCCTACTCACTATTCGGTTGCGCTTAAATATGATACTGAAAGGGCGGGGGCGCCTATTGTTATCGCAAAAGGGGTTGATGAACTTGCGATGCAAATTAGAAAAATAGCCAAAGGGAATGAAGTGCCGATAGTGGAATCACCCGTATTGACTCGTTCGCTTTACCACACCACTGAAGTGGGTGACCAAATCCCTGAACAATTGTTTACCGCGGTTGCACAGGTACTTGCTTATGTATTTCAGTTGAATCGTTTCCAAAAAGGCAAAGGGAAAAGACCCGTTGCACTTACTCGAGATTTACCAATCCCAGACGATTTGAAGCATTAAAATTGCCCTCATAAAAATAAGCTATTAATTGGAACGCATATTGCATTTGTTGCTATGTGTCAATTTTTTGCTTGTGTTAAGTTATGGAATTTAAAGCAGTTTTACAACAACTCAATCGAGATAAAAAAGAATATGCTAAAGGTGTGGGTACTCCATTGTTGGTGCTTGCAGCACTTGGCATGGTTATTCTACCGTTACCTCCTTTTTTGCTTGATATTCTATTTTCCTTCAACATTGCATTGGCACTAGTGGTGCTATTGGTGACTGTTTATACCTTGAAGCCACTCGAATTTGGTATGTTTCCGGCGGTACTACTGATCGCGACTATCATGCGATTGGCATTAAACGTAGCGAGTACTCGCGTCGTATTACTTGAAGGTCATAATGGTGGTGATGCGGCAGGTAAGGTGATCGAAGCCTTTGGTAGTGTTGTTATTGGTGGCAACTACGCCGTCGGTTTAGTTGTATTCCTTATCCTTATTATTATTAACTTTGTCGTAATTACCAAAGGTGCGGGTCGTATTTCAGAGGTGTCTGCGCGTTTCACCCTTGATGCTATGCCGGGTAAGCAGATGGCCATTGATGCGGACTTAAATGCCGGTTTTATCTCTGCAGATGACGCCCGGGCTCGTCGTGAAGAAGTGACTCGAGAAGCCGACTTTTATGGGTCAATGGACGGTGCAAGTAAATTCGTTAAAGGTGATGCTATTGCAGGTATCGTGATCCTCGCCATTAATATAATAGGTGGCCTTTTCGTTGGGATGATCCAGCATGATTTAAGCTTTGGCCACGCGATGGAAGTATATACCATGCTGACGATTGGTGACGGTCTGGTCGCGCAAATTCCTTCTCTTTTACTCTCAATTGGTACTGCAATTGTCGTAACGCGTCAAAATGAATCGCACAACATGGGCGATCAGTTTAAAAGCCAACTGGGTAATGAAAAATCGCTAGCTATTGCTTCAGGTATTTTGATCACCATGGGACTCGTTCCAGGCATGCCACATGTTGCCTTCCTAGGTTTAGGCGTATTACTTGGCTATATAGCCTATTACACAAGCCAGCAAAAGAAAAAGGCGGAAATCGAAAAGGCAGAACAAGCTGCCAAAGGACCTGCTGCCAAAGGAGGTCATCAACAAGATCAAAAAGAGCTTGGTTGGGATGATGTACAACCTGTTGATGTGATTGGTTTAGAGGTTGGTTATCGCCTAATTCCTCTAGTTGACCAAGCCCAAGGCGGGGAGCTTCTCAGTCGTATTAAAGGGGTGCGTAAAAAGCTATCTCAGGAACTGGGCTTTTTAGTACCGCCAGTACATATTCGCGATAACCTAGAACTAGATCCAAATGCATACAATATTACTTTAATGGGAGTTGGCTCAGGAACCGGTGAGTTGAAGCATGGCGACGAACTTGCAATTAATCCAGGGCAGGTGTTTGGGCCGATTAAAGGCATAGAAACTAAAGATCCTGCATTTGGCCTAGATGCGGTATGGATTAAGCCAGACCAAAAAGATGAGGCGCATTCGCTTGGCTATACAGTAGTAGATGCTGCAACTGTGGTTGCGACACATATCAGTCAATTATTGACGAATAATGCATCACTATTGCTTGGCCATGAAGAAGTACAAAACCTATTAGATATGCTTGCGAAAAGTCACCCTAGATTAGTTGAAGGCTTAGTGCCTGATATTTTACCACTCACTACCGTGGTAAAAGTGCTTCAAAATCTGCTTAATGAGGGCGTTGCGATTCGAGATATGCGCTCGATTGTACAAACCTTAGTTGAGTACGGCCCACGGAGCCAAGACCCTGATGTGTTAACGGCTGCGGTAAGAATTTCATTACGCAGATTGATTGTTCAAGATGCCGTTGGAAGCGAAGAAGAAATTCCTGTCATAACATTGGCGCCTGAGTTGGAACAGATGTTGCATCAGTCACTTCAGAACGCAGGTGATGAGGGGGCAGGTATTGAACCTGGCTTGGCTGAGAGGCTTCAAGAATCATTAAGAGAAGCACATCACAACCAAGAAATGCTAGGGGAACCTTCCATCTTATTAACCTCAGGTATGTTAAGAAGTGTGCTGTCTCGATTTGTTAAACATACGATTCCAGGTCTTAGAGTGATGTCATATCAAGAAGTGCCGGAAGAAAGACAAATTAAGATAGTGAGCTCGGTTGGACAATAGAGGATAAAGGGGCTGTAACATGAAAATTAAACGTTTCTTCGCAAAAGATATGCGTACGGCTTTAAATGAAGTAAAAGAAGAGCTTGGTGCAGATGCTGTCATTATGTCTAACAAAAAGTTAGCAGATGGTGTTGAAATCGTCGCAGCAGTTGATAATGACCGTGCCGCTGCACCTGTTAAGCAAGCTCCAGCTGCCCGTGCGACTGCCTCAAACGAGGCTCCGACCCGCTTTGTCCGTCCAGAGCCTCGCCAAGCACAGCCAGCAAAACAAGCGCAAGTTGCCGATAGCTTAGCGGCATTGCTAGAGCGTCAGGCACCGCGCCCACGCTCACCAGAACTTGCTTCTATGTTCTCCCAGTCGGGGATTGATACAGAGCAAATGTTAAGCAGCCAACGTAAAACACAAACTGCTGCGCCGGCGCACCAAGCGAAGCCACAGCAAGCTCGTCGCCAATCTTTTGACTTTGATGATGATGCATTTGAGCAGCCACAGAATTGGGGCGAGTCGGATGAGTTAGACAACGGTTTTGGTGATGATTTACCCGAGTTAAATGCCAAGCCTGACGAAATGAGTGCAATGCGCGAAGAAATGAACGCTATTCGTCAATTACTTGAACATCAAGTATCTGGTCTAATGAAACAAGAAATGGCTCGTCGCGATCCAACCCGTGCGTGTCTTGTTGACCGTCTGGAAGGAATGGGCATAGACAAAGATGTCGCTGAGCAAATGGCATGCTTTATCCCTGATGATGTGTCTCGTAAAGAAGCCTGGAATGCATTGTTAAACATGGTGATCAACCAAATGCACACCACTAACAATGATATTCTTCGCCAAGGTGGAGTATTTGCGATGGTGGGTCCAACTGGTGTTGGTAAAACCACAACGGTTGCAAAATTAGCGGCATTAGGTGCACAAAAATACGGTGCAGATAAAGTGGCGTTAATAACGACAGATACCTATAGAATTGGCGCTTACGAGCAGTTAGCTACCTATGGTAGAATCATTGGTTGTCCGGTTAAGCAAGTTAAAGATGCAAATGAACTTGCAGAAGTGCTTTATCATTTACGCAATAAGCGTCTAGTATTAATAGATACAGCGGGAATGAGTCAAAGAGATTTGCGCTTAACTGAACAGTTAAATACACTTATGCGTAGCGCGAGAGTAGATATTCGCAGCTATTTAGTATTAAGTGCGACAGCACAAATGAATGTGTTACAAGAAACAGTAAGACACTTCAAAAAAGTAAATTTAAGTGGCTGTATTTTCACAAAACTTGATGAAAGTCTAAGTTTAGGTGAGATAATTAGCATAGCGATTCAAAATCGCTTGCCAATAGGGTATCTTACCAACGGTCAGCGAGTGCCAGAAGACATTCGCGTAGCAAATGCTCAAAAGCTAGTAAAAAAGGCTGAGCAATTGTATTTAAAAAGAATAAAAGCACAGCACTCTCGACGTGTACCTGTAGCGTCAGAGTCAGTAGGAATGTATGATTAACACAGTTTTAGATCAAGCAAGTGGCCTGCGTAGAATGAGTCAAAATAGCAACCAGGGTGTAAAAGTAATAGCCGTGACCGGTGGAAAAGGTGGGGTGGGTAAAACCAACGTCTCGCTCAATACTGCCATCGCTATGGGCCAACAAGGACAGCGAGTTCTCGTTTTAGATGCGGACTTGGGCTTGGCAAACTGTGATGTGATGTTAGGTCTAAGGGTAGAAAAAAACCTGTCGCACGTGTTGTCGGGTGAATGTGAACTAGATGAGATTCTCGTAGAAGGTCCCGCTGGAATTAAAATTGTACCGGCGACTTCAGGCTCTCAAAGTATGGTAGAGCTGACTCCCGCAGAGCATGCAGGACTTATTCGTGCATTTAGCGAGCTTAACACGCAATTTGATGTATTAATTGTTGATACCGCAGCTGGTATCTCAGATATGGTTCTGAGCTTCTCTCGAGCTGCACAAGATGTGATGGTTGTGGTGTGTGATGAACCGACTTCTATTACAGATGCTTACGCGTTGATCAAAGTTTTGAGCAGAGAGCATGGGGTCTATCGTTTTAAAATTGTTGCCAATATGGTCCGCAGTATGCGTGAAGGGCAAGAATTATTTGCTAAACTTTCAAAAGTTACAGACCGTTTTCTTGATGTAGCACTGGAATTAGTGGCCACCGTACCGTTTGACGAAAACATGCGTAAATCTTCTCGCAGACAAAGAGCTATCGTGGATTTATTTCCGAGTTCTCCTGCGGCGATTGCGATTAAGGGACTTGCCGCTAAGGCAGTGAAATGGCCAATTCCGCATCAACCTTCCGGTCATCTAGAATTTTTCATTGAACAACTTGTAAACGGGTGATTATGGCTTCTCCGGTCAATAGAGCTGCGGGATATCAAACTTCAGACCACATTCATAAGGTGGTTGAACGGCATGCTCCACTTGTCAAAAAAGTGGCGTGCCACCTGATTGCTCGACTTCCGGCAAGTGTGCAACTCGACGATCTGATCCAGTCAGGTATGATTGGGTTGATTGAAGCGTCTAAAAATTTCGATGCAACTAAAGGTGCTAGTTTCGAGACCTTTGCGGGGATCCGTATTCGAGGCGCAATGCTGGATGAAATCCGTCGTGGTGACTGGGCGCCTCGTTCTGTTCACAAAAATAGCCGAATGGTTGCAGAAGCTATATCTGAGCTCGAATCTCTCCTTGGTCGAGAACCAAAAGACACTGAAATCGCTGAAAAACTTGATATATCTCTAGATGAGTACCATCATATTTTACATGATGTAAATGCAAGTAAAGTCATCGGGATTGAGGATCTTGGGGTTGATGAAGACGTGATAACCCCAGCAAACAGCGATTTTGCGCTAGACAAACCGTTTAATAACGTTAAAAATGAACGTTTTAACGAGTCTTTAGTAAATGCTATCAAAGCGTTACCCGAAAGGGATGCTCTGGTTTTATCACTTTACTATAACGACGAAATGAATTTAAAAGAGATTGGTGCCATCCTTGATGTCAGTGAATCTCGAGTAAGCCAAATTCACGGTCAGGCAATGATAAAGCTTAAAGCTAAAATCAATGACTGGATAAATTAGAGTACATAAAATAGTTGGGTTCGAACCTCACTGGAGGAAGTTTTGGATAAGAACATGAAGATTCTCGTGGTTGATGATTTCTCTACTATGAGAAGAATAATCAAAAACCTATTAAGAGATTTAGGCTTTACCAATGTTCAAGAAGCTGATGATGGTAGTACAGCACTTCCGATGCTACAAAATCAGGAGTTTGACTTTGTAGTAACTGATTGGAACATGCCGGGCATGCAAGGTATTGATCTGCTTCGTGCAATACGCGCAGATGAAAAGCTTAAGCACATTCCAGTGTTGATGGTTACCGCAGAAGCGAAAAAAGAACAAATTGTTGCAGCAGCGCAAGCAGGGGTGAACGGATATATTGTTAAGCCGTTTACTGCGGGTACGCTCAAAACTAAGCTTGAAAAAGTATTTGAGCGACTAGGCTAACAGCAAGGGGATATGGCCTATGTCTGTAAATGCTGCGCCTCAAATTACACTTGAACAAGCTAAGCAACTTGTTGAGCTTCTAGAACAAGGTGAACAAGAAAAAGCTGACCAGCTGATTTTAGAAGCTGCTAACAAAGAGCAATCGGAGTTATTTGCAGAAGTTGGAAAGCTAACTCGCCAATTACACGAGTCCTTGAAGAACTTTGAGCTCGATACTCGACTCTCAGATCTCACGACAGAGGCTATACCTGACGCCAAGCAGCGTCTTAATTATGTTATGGAAATGACAGAAAGCGCTGCTAATAAAACGATGGACGCGGTCGAAGAAAGCTTACCTCTTGCGCAGAATCTAGCGGATGAGTTAGCGCAAATAAAGCCCACTTGGGATCGATTGATGAGCAGAGACATTCAACTCGGTGAGTTTAAATCTCTGTGTCATGATCTCGACAGCTTTATGCAGACTTCAAAGACACGTACAGACGAATTACAAGGTTTAATGACTAATGTGCTGATGGCTCAGGACTATCAGGATTTGACTGGGCAGGTTATTCGGCGCGTCATTGAGCTTGTGAGAGAAGTAGAAGATAGTCTCATTCACCTCCTGACTGTTTTTGGTACTTCAGATGAAGCGCCTTCAACTGCTGTGAAAGCGAATGAAAACGAAATAAAAACAACTGAGACTATCAGTGATGAATTGTCTGGACCTGAAGGTCCAATTATTGACGCTGAATCGCGAGATGACGTGGTTTCTGGTCAAGACGAAGTCGATGACTTGCTATCTAGTTTAGGCTTCTAGTTGGAGAGTGTGTATGAGCTTTGAAGTCGATGAAGATATCTTGCAGGACTTTCTTGTTGAAGCAGGCGAAATATTAGAACTGTTATCTGAACAGCTTGTTGAACTAGAAAATAATCCTGAAGATAAAGAACTTCTCAATGCGATTTTCCGTGGCTTCCATACCGTAAAAGGTGGAGCTGGCTTCCTCGGTATGACCGAACTGGTCGATGCCTGTCACGGTGCGGAGAACGTGTTTGATGTACTACGACAAGGGCAACGAAAAGTAACTTCCGAACTGATGGATGTTATTTTGCAATCTTTGGATACGATCAACGAAATGTTCGCTTGTATTCAAAACCGTGAGGAACCAGAAGCGGCCGATCCAGTGTTGCTTGAAACACTCCACAAACTTAGCCAGCCTGCATCTGAAGACGAAGTCAGTGAAGTGATTGACGAACTTGCTTCTGAGCCAGAACCTGTGGTGCCAGATTTAAGTGCGGATGATATTTTATTCGACGCTGATGTTGATTCAGGCGATGATAGCGGTTCTAGCATCGATGAGATAACAGAAGAAGAATTTGAAAATCTTTTAGATGAATTGCACGGTTCAGGTAATGCGCCTGCTGTTGCTCCTGCAACTAAACCTGAAGCTGTATCAACCGCAGATGATGGTGATATCACCGATGACGAATTCGATAACCTCTTAGATGAACTTCATGGTGTTGGTAAATTCGGTGGAGCACCAAATGCGGAAGATGCTGTTGTCCCAGAAGCGAGTGAACCTAAGGCTAAATCAACCTCACCAGCAGCCCCAAGTGGGTCTACTGGCGACGAAGAAATTACCGACGATGAGTTTGAAGCTTTGCTGGACGAGCTTCATGGTAAAGGCAGTGCACCTAAAGCGGTAGATGAATTGCCAGTAGAGGTTTCAGAGACTAAACCTGCTCAACCTGAGCCTGTTAAAGCCGCACCAGCGCCGAAACCCGCTCCGAAGCCTGCGCCTAAAGTTGAAGCTAAGCCTGCGACTCCTGCACCGCAAAAAGAGCCAGAGGCTGCAAAAGCTTCCACACCAGCCGCTGCGAAGAAACCTGCGGCACAAGCTGAGACCACGGTCCGAGTTGATACTAAACGTCTTGATGAAATCATGAATATGGTTGGCGAATTAGTATTGGTTCGTAACCGTTTGGTTAGCTTAGCGAATAACACCAACAGCGAAAGCATGGGTAAAGCTATTTCGAACCTTGATGTAGTCACTGCTGATTTGCAAGGCGCCGTGATGAAAACACGGATGCAGCCAATCAAAAAGGTATTTGGTCGCTTTCCTCGAGTAGTGAGAGACCTTGCTCGCAGCTTGAAAAAAGAAATCAACCTAGTTTTACAAGGTGAAGAGACGGATTTAGATAAAAACTTGGTTGAAGCGCTTGCAGATCCATTGGTCCACTTAGTGAGAAACTCAGTAGACCACGGCATTGAAATGCCTGACGTACGTGAAGCGTCGGGCAAACCAAGAATGGGTACGGTCACATTATCAGCATCTCAGGAGGGAGATCATATTCTTCTCACGATTCGAGATGATGGCGCCGGTATGGATCCTGAGAAGCTTAAAAAAATTGCTATAAATAAAGGCGTGATTGACTCCGATCAAGCAAGCAGACTGTCCGATACCGAAGCCTATAATTTGATCTTTGCACCAGGGTTTTCAACAAAAGAACAAATCTCAGACATTTCTGGTCGTGGTGTTGGGATGGATGTTGTTAAAACGAAGATCACTCAATTGAATGGCTCGGTAAATATACAATCAGAATTGGGTGTTGGTACTGTATTAGAGATTAAGGTACCGCTTACACTGGCTATTTTGCCAACCTTGATGGTGGTAGTCGGAGAGCAAACGTTTGCGTTACCGCTTGCTGGCGTGAACGAGATCTTCCATTTAGATTTGACTAAAACGAATGTGGTTGATGGTCAGTTGACTATCATAGTGAGAGAAAAAGCAATTCCGTTATTTTATCTTGAACATTGGTTGGTAAAAGGTGCGAACAGGAGCATGAGAAAGGCTGAAGGCCATGTTGTCATTGCGCAAATTGGCACTAAACAAGTCGGTTTTGTGGTTGATTCTCTGATAGGTCAAGAGGAAGTCGTAATCAAACCACTAGATGCGTTGTTACAAGGTACGCCAGGTATGGCTGGTGCTACCATCACATCTGATGGTGGTATTGCGCTAATCCTTGATGTCCCCAACTTATTAAAACACTACGCCTAATTTTATTAGGCGTAGTTCGAATTCTAGAGCAGCATTTGTTGCTCTGCTGTAGAGCAAATTAAAGAGCGTTGCCAATGGCAGTTAAAGTGTTAGTCGTAGACGATTCTAGTTTTTTTCGTCGTCGAGTCAGTGAGATTTTAGAAAAAGACAGTGAAATCAAAGTTATAGATTTCGCAGTTAATGGAAAGGAGGCGGTTGAAAAGGCCGCTTCATTACGTCCAGACGTAATTACGATGGACGTGGAAATGCCCGTGCTTGATGGGATCAGTGCGGTGAAGCAGATCATGCAGGCCACTCCGACCCCAATCTTAATGTTTTCTTCGTTAACTCGTGAGGGCGCTAGTGCTACGTTAGATGCACTGGATGCGGGCGCTGTAGATTTTTTACCGAAAAAGTTTGAAGACATCGCTCGTAATAGCGAAGAAGCAATTAAATCATTACAAAATAAGGTAAAGGAAATTGGCCGCCGTCGCGTTAGCCGTTTTACTCGCCCTAGCATTGCGACTCCGCCAAAGCGCGTCGAACCTAGAGCAACTCGTGCTGACACAGGAAGAACAACGATCCCTCAACCGGATAGAAGTTTTCAAAGACCGGTATCTGGTGGTACGTCTAGTGCTGCAGGTGCAAGAGCATCGGGTAAAAAATATGGACTGGTTGCAATTGGCACATCAACAGGTGGACCCGTTGCACTGCAAACAATATTGACCCAGCTGCCAGCAAACTTTCCTCATCCAATTTTACTTATCCAGCATATGCCGGCCGCATTTACACCTGCGTTTGCAGCAAGATTGAATAGTTTATGCCAGATTAAAGTTAAAGAAGCTGAGCAAGGTGATAGATTAATGCCTGGTGTGGCCTATTTAGCCCCTGGTGGTAAGCAAATGCTGGTTGAAAATCGCGGTGGTAGTAAGACACTAAAAGTGTTCGAAGATGATAGTCCAAGGATCACCTATAAGCCCAGCGTTGATGTGACATTTGCAAGTGTTGCAAAAGCTTATGGTGGCGACACGTTAGCGATTGTCTTAACGGGAATGGGCGCAAGATGAAGCGACTTGTGTTGTTTATGGTATGCCTCAAGCTGTCGCTGGCGCTGGACTTTCGTCGGATAGTATCGCCCTACAAGACTTTGCTGTGAGAATTAATAAAGAAGCGGGTAACCAATAGACTAAGTCATCACTTGGTTGCTTTGCTTGAAGCTTGTAAATATCAAACGTCTAAAAAGAATGAATAACACTGAGTTGGTATAGTATCTATTGAACGAAATCAATAGTGATAAGCGAAGGAATATAGAGTGAAAATTTGGACAGTAGCAAATCAAAAAGGTGGCGTGGGTAAAACCACGACGACGGTGAGCTTAGGAGGCATTCTTGCTGAGCAGGGTCACCGAGTTTTACTTATTGATACTGATCCACATGCTTCACTGACATATTACTTTGGTATTGATTCTGAAGAGTTAGAAGTCAGTGTGTATGATATTTTTGCACGCGGCAGCAGCATGACGAGTGAAGAAATTTTACAGTCTCTTTGCCCATCAACCATAGAGAATCTTGATATTTTGCCTGCCACTATGGCCATTGCTACGCTTGATCGTAGTATGGGTAATAAAACGGGCATGGGGCTTATCTTAAAGAAATCGCTCGAAAAAATAGCGGATCAATATGACTATGCTATTTTAGATTGCCCACCAGTGCTTGGGGTACTGATGGTTAACGCATTAGCAGCGAGTGAGCGAATTTTAGTACCTGTCCAAACTGAATTTTTGGCGTTGAAGGGACTAGATAGAATGATGCGCACGATGGAGCTGATGCAGTCTTCACAGCAGAAACAGTATCAATATACTATCATTCCAACTATGTATGATAAACGGACCAAAGCGTCGTTGGAGGCGTATAAAACGTTGCTAGCAACATACAAAGAGGCCGTTTGGCCAGGTGTGGTTCCCGTAGATACCAAATTTAGGGATGCGAGTCTTGCACAGCAAGTCCCAGTACAATTTTGTCCTAAATCACGAGGCGTGTTCGCTTATCGTGCACTATTGGACTATTTGAAGCAGTTAAGCTAGAGAGCATAATGAGTAAGCATTTATTTGCAAATGAAAAGGTGATGAAGCAGTATCTTGGCGCCCTATTACAAGAGGAGCCAGAGATTGAGCAATGCGAATTATCACCAGTTGCAAAGCTACTTGAACAAGTAAAAGAGCCGGAATCCGAACTTGAAGACACAGACCTTCCAGTTGTCGTTGCAACAGAGCCTCAGGAGTCGGTGAGTGAAGTTATTGAAGAACAACCGAGTAAATTAGCTCAAGATCTTGAAGTCACTGAAAATACATCTATTATCAAAGAACAGACAACGATAGAATCAGTCTCTGCAAGGGAAGCCTATCAAGAAGGTGAATTTCAGGCATTGTTTTTTGAAGTTGCAGGCTTAACACTGGCGGTTCCGCTTAAATCACTTGGGGGAATACACCAACTGGGTGAAGTCAATCAACTCTTTGGTAAACCTAAATGGTTTAAAGGCGTGATGCTAAATCGTGAAGAAAAGCTTAATGTTGTTGATACTGCGCAATGGGTAATGCCTGAGAAGTTAACACCAGAATTAGAAGATGCTCTGGATTACCAGTATTTGATTACGCTTGGGGATAGTAATTGGGGATTGTTAGCAGAAAAACTAGTCAACAATTTAACCCTCAAGCCTGAAGACATAAAGTGGCGCACAGCGGATGGTAAACGGCCTTGGTTGGCTGGGGTGATTAAAGAGAAAATGTGCGCGCTGATTGATGTAGAGAATTTAAACCGTTTGCTAGAACAAGGCCTCGATAGTCGAGAGCAGTAACTAGTATATTGATGGAGTGAAACCATGAGCCAAGATAGACTACTTTCTGCAGACAAAAATGCTGATAGTAATGATGAAGTATTGCAATGGGTTACTTACAAGCTTGAAGAGGAAACTTACGGTATCAATGTAATGCAAGTGCAAGAAGTATTGCGTTATACCGAAATTGCACCAGTCCCAGGTGCGCCAAGCTACGTACTCGGGATCATTAATCTACGTGGTAACGTTGTAACGGTTATAGACACACGAGCTAGGTTTGGTCTGCAAAGTGCGGAAGTGACGGATAATTCGAGAATTGTAATAATCGAAGCCGAGAAGCAAGTTATTGGTATCTTAGTCGATAGCGTTGCTGAGGTGGTTTACTTACGTAGCTCGGAAATTGACAGCGCGCCAAACATCGGCACTGAAGAGAGCGCTAAGTTTATCCAAGGCGTATCAAACCGAGAAGGCGAGCTATTGATCTTAGTCGACCTTAATAAGCTATTAAGTGATGACGAATGGGATGAGCTGAGTCATATTTAGATGTCTGAAGTAGTAAACGCACAAACCGTTTTACTCGTCATATCAATAACCTCAAGCATACTTGCGTTAGTATGCTTGAGGTTTGTTTTTGTGCTGGGTAAAAAATTACAGAATGCGCAGGGCCAAACAGCGCAACTTTCGAACTCACTACAAGGGTCTGAGCAACAAATAGCAATTTTACGCAGCGAAGTTGCAGAGTTACGCGCCAGTATCATGAGTATTGGTAAGCGGGTGGTCGCAACCGAGCAAGAATTAAATGATGTTGCGAATCAGCAAGCAGCACAAAAATATGATGATCCCGACGCAAAAATGTATTCTCGTGCCGTGAAAATGGTGGAACTTGGCGCTGATATTGAAGAGGTGATGCGCGAGTGTGAGTTGCCAAGAGCTGAGGCGGAGCTGCTCATGTCTTTACATAACAAATCAAAATGATTGTCTAGGGCCTGTTGACCTTTCAAGTTTGTTTTTGCAGCAGTTTGATTGGTATTTATACAAGGCAGAGCCTGCGTAGCTTAGTTATTCTATGTAAGTTAGGCGATAACACAGAAGAAATTCCAATCAAGCGCTGCCCTTTGAGTTCCCCTGAGTGCGCTTTGTTCTTTGTTGCTCAACTTTTGCCTAGATTACTAGGCGGCAAGTCGAGCGTCGCGATCAAAATACACTCAGGAGAACAAAAATCAAACAGCAAAGGTCAACAGGCCCTAGAAAGTAGGAAGTTTTGGCTATGCCTTAATATCTAGCTTGCCACGAAAACCTTCCCAGCCAGGTGGAAACTTACCACGCATAATGTAAGAAAAAGCGATGAGTTCAGCAATCACATAGTAGAGCTCCCTTGGGATCTCTTGGTGTAACTCAAGTGCACTGAGTGTTTGTGCTAATGATTCATCTTCGTGGATCATGATGTTTTTCTCTTTTGCCAGCGCAATAATTTCCTCTGCCAGCTCACCATATCCTTTAAAGGTGACCTGAGGTGCGCTTCCAGCTTCATATAACAGTCCGATAGCAGATTTTTGTGTCATCTCTTTTACACCTTAATGTTGATAATTGCGTGTTCATTAAAGAATTTATCTTGAAAGCTGGCTTCTTCCCTAAGGCCTATCTCCGCGACTTGCAGCCCATGAGACGCTAACTTATGCCTGAGTGTTGCCAAGTGTGGCTCTGCGAGCTGCTTGACCTGATTGGAGGTGGCTACTAATGCACATTCTAGGGCTTTATCCATCAGCTCGGCTTGGGCATGGATCTGACCTTTTTCTGCAAAATCAAAACAAAGACGAATAAACCACACAGACTTCTCTGGCATACCAGGTTTGGGCGACTTTTTATATTCACCTATTTGTAATTGTGTTTGCTGTTGCTCTTGTCCTACTTTAGTGGGGAAGAGCAGGTTTACAATCAACTGTGCTTCGCTGTCTTGTTTCGCAGAGTTGGTCGCTGTAGTCGGTGATTGTTGCGGTTGTAATTGGTTGTGCAATTGCCCCAATTCGTTTAACAGCTCTTTTGCTTGTGGTTGTTGAAGCGCGTCTGCTATTTGCTTGGGGGAGAGCAGCTTCAGCTGTGGTAGTAGCGTATCCAGCAAGGCTTGTATTTTTTGCGTTGCTTGCTCATTGCTCTGAGCTTGGTTTGCCACCTGACTACCTAATAACGACACAATTAAACGGTCCAACATTTGTGTAAAGCTCGATTGAGCTAAACTTGTTGGCGTGTTAGCAAAGGTTGCCATGCCCAGTTGGCTCTCTAACTGGTTCTTAACGGTAAGCGCGCTCACTGAACGGTCATCAAGCAAGCGCGTAAATGCTTGGTTGACTAATTTCTGTAATTCAGGCGTTTGTTTGAATGTATCTGCTTTTACGAGTTTTTCGATAGTTGCAGAAGCTTGGCGTAACATGTTTGGTGTGTTTTCTTTTTGTTCGGGCTTAGCCATGGGCAGAGTAAGCAGGGCTTCAATTACCCCTTTAATTTGATTGCTGGTAGGCTGAGGTACTTGAGGAGGCGAAGCGGTTACTTTTGTGCTTTGTGAATGTGTAAATTGCAACTGGAGCGTTTTAGCAGGATCTACAGGCGCAGAACTCGTTTTACGATAAAGCGGCCGCGCTAATGCTTGTGTTAGCTGTTCAACTTGCTTGTTGCTAAGCGACAGTTTACCTGTGAGGGTGTCCAATAATAAGGACAGGGCTTTTTGTTTTACCTCAAAATCGACCGGTGGCGCCTGATATTTTGGTGTCTCTGCGAGCTGGTGTTGTAAGTAACGAGCAATGGAGCTGGCTAACTTTTCGGTTTGTAAAGGTGTGTGACTTTTTTGCAATGGTAATGGTTGCTTTGCCATCAGCTCTGTAAGATTAAGTTTTATTTGGTTTGAGAGTTGCTGCAGTGGCGTGCTTGGTTTATTTTCATTGTGAGCACTTACTTTCTCGCTTGGCTCAAGCAGAGTTGCGACCGAGTGACTCAAAACATCATTTTTACTTTTATTAACTGGGGAGTTCGTGGGTTGAACGACCTGACTTGTGAGTGGCTTCCCAAAAGGTCTTCCGATCAGTACTTGCAACGCTTTTACTACCGTTGACTTAATTTGTTGCAGATTGACTTCAAGTAACGGTTTGTCATACGCCAGCGTATGTACTGATGCTAAGCGTGACTCAATCGGTGAAGGTTCATCCTTATTGACTGCGCTTACCTGTTGTAGCAAAGCGCTAAGCGGCTTTATGGTTTCTACTTTTACTTGTTGTGTCGATTTTGTGATATCAATTCCATTGAAAGCCGTTTTTACTTCGCCTTTTTGCCATGTGGTTGCTGCAGGCCAGTTACTGCTTATTGGCGATAAGGTTACTGAACGATCATGAATGTTAAGTGTTACTCCACTTGGCAGCGGCTTCACCTCAACACTACTAAGTTGACTAGAGATAAGTTTTGCAATCATTGACTTAGGTAAAGCCGTACTAAACAGCAAGTCTTTAAATTGATTGACGACCTGCAAGGAAACATTACTTTGTTGGGCACTAAGATGCGCAATGAGTTTGTTTTCACTTGCGAGCAATTGTGCCACGGCTTGCGGAAGCGGTATTTTTAGATCAAGCGCCTTGATGTGTAATGTGGCGTCTGGCAACGTGGTCGCTGAAGACTGTACTACTGGGCTTGGCGTATGCGTTTTTAACGTCGTTAAAATATCAAAAAGCTGTTTTGTTAGCGTTACCTGCGCTTGTAATTTGGGCGTTTGAAAGGTGACCACCTTGCCAGTTTCATCAATACTAACCTGTGCTTCTGGAAGCTGATTGGGCTGGGTTGGAGGCTTAAGCGCTAGTTGGATAGTTTGCCAGCGGCCATCAATTGCCACATCCATTTTTAGTTTATCGTTACTAATTTGGATATTCTTTGCTGTAAACGGTTGGTTTTTGGCTAAGTCTAATCTCGATACTTCGCTATTATCTGTGCTTATCACAGATGCTGTCGTCGTATTTGTTGTAATTGGCAGCTTATTCATTATTTTAAATCAAATTTTCGCTAATCGGTCGCATCGGATTATTCGTATTACCATACCATTATGTTAGACTAACGCCCAATTTTAGGTAAAGAGAAGCCCAAGTTTGCTAGAGATAGACGCCGTCACTTGTACCAAACAAGATAGATGCTTGTTTGACTCATTAAGTTTCACTCTCCATGCGGGGCAGATCATGCAAATTGAAGGCCCAAATGGTGCCGGAAAAACCTCTTTGTTGAGGATCATTGCTGGGTTCGCCAGAGCGGACGAAGGGCAGATCCGCTACAACAGCACTGATATCAGCGATGATTATGATTCATTCGCTGCCGATTTATTATTTATTGGTCATAAGACAGGTGTCAATCAACAACTTAGCGCCTACGAAAATGTCCAACATTGGCTTATGGTTCATGGCGCTCAGGCCGATGAAGAAGAAGTCTATACACTGCTTGCCAAGCTCGGTTTAATAGGGCTTGAAGATGTACCTGTGCGGACATTGTCGGCAGGCCAACAGCGCCGTGTTGCGTTAGTACGTTTGTGGCTGAATCAGGCCAAGCTTTGGGTGCTAGATGAACCATTTACTGCACTGGATAAAAAAGGGGTCGCCATGTTGCAAACCCAATTTCAGTCTCATCTTGACAAGGGGGGCGCCATTTTATTGACGACCCACCAAGATCTCACCGCACATTTTGCACAGTTACAAACCTTGGCGTTGGAGTACCGTTTGTAATGCAGACTCAACATTCTTACTGGTTAGCTTTTAAATCGGTTTACGCCAAAGATGTGACCTTGGCCTTTAGACAACGCGCTGAGATAGTCAACCCGCTGTTGTTTTTCTTAATCGTGATCACCCTATTTCCGTTAGCAATTGGGCCCGAACCTGCGCTGCTTACCAGAATGGCACCGGGTATTATTTGGGTAGCGGCGCTTTTATCGACTATGTTAGGTCTAGATAAATTATTTAGGGACGATTACAACGACGGCTCATTAGAGCAATTGATTGCTTCACCTTATCCTTTATCGCTATCAGTATTAGCAAAAGTAGCAGCGCATTGGACAGTCAGTGGTTTGCCAATGGTGGTGCTTGCGCCCTTGTTCGCGCTGTTAATGAATCTCGAGTCGCAGTCTCTCAATGCGACTGTATTGACCTTACTGATAGGTACACCGTTATTAAGTTTTATTGGGGCCATTGGCGCAGGACTCACCGTTGCATTGCAAAAGGGTGGCATTTTAATGAGTTTACTTGTCCTACCGCTTTATATCCCCGTATTGATTTTTGCAACGTCTGCCATAGATACCAGTAGCATGTCTTTAGCGTATGGTGGTCAGCTTGCAATCCTTGGTGCGATGCTTGCCGTCGCAATTGTTGCCGCACCAATTGCCATATCGTCAGCTTTAAGAGTGAGTGTAAGTTAAAATGTGGAAGTGGTTACATCCTTATGCCAAAGCGGAGCGTGCTTACCAACTGTGTAACACCTTGCTTCCTTACTTTGCCGTGATTGCGGTAGTGGGCTTAATTGTTGGATGGGTTTGGGGGTTAGCCTATGCGCCAGCCGACTACCAACAAAAAGACAGCTATCGTATTATCTTTATTCATGTGCCGTCGGCTATCTGGTCAATGGGCGCATACTCGTCTATGGCTATTGCGGCTATTGTTGCCTTGGTATGGCAAATTCGTAACGCTGAATTGGCGGTTATAGCCATTGCTCCTATTGGTGCGGCAATGACCGCGATTGCGTTAATCACTGGTGCTGCTTGGGGGAAACCTATGTGGGGTGCTTGGTGGGTCTGGGATGCAAGATTGACATCAGAGCTTATCCTATTGTTTTTGTACTTCGGTGTTTTGTCTCTATATCATGCCTTTGAAGATAAAAAATCAGGTGGTAGAGCTGCCTGTATTCTTGCCATTGTCGGGGTCGTTAATCTGCCTATTATTCATTTCTCGGTAGAGTGGTGGAACACGTTGCATCAGGGGTCGACTATCACCAAATTTGATACTTCAGCGATTGATCCTTCTATGTTGTGGCCTTTGTTGATCAACATAGTGGCGTTTGCTGGTGTGCTTGGCGTGGTTACGCTAATTCGTTTGAAAAATGAAATTTTACGAAGTGAGCAACACCGTCCTTGGGTCCGCGAATTAGTGAATAGGGGTTAATCATGCAGTTTGAATCCTTCAGTGAATTTTTAGCCATGGGTGGTTATGGCTTTTATGTTTGGCTCTCATTTGGCTCATGTGCATTAATACTGGCTGGTATTTTAGCCGGCTCTATCTTGGATGGTAAGGCGCTAAAGCAAGCAGTTAAAGCGCAAATGGCAAGAGAAGCACGCATTAAAAAAGCAAAAGAGGAGTCGCAAGCATGAATCCTAGACGCAAAAAGAGATTATTCACCGTTGTTGCCGTTATCTTTGGTATTGGCGCAGCGGTCGGGCTTACGCTTTACGCACTACAAGAAAATATTAATTTGTTTTACACGCCGAGCGAGCTTGTTGAAGGTAAAGGTGAGTTAAAAGAAATACCGCAAATTGGCCAGAAACTGCGCATTGGCGGTATGGTTGTGCCGGGCTCAGTGGTGCGTGATGAAACGTCCTTAGATGTGTCATTTAAACTTATCGACACCGGTCCAATGGTTACTATTCGTTATAAAGGCATTCTTCCTGATCTATTCCGTGAAGGCCAAGGTATCGTAGCACAAGGGACATTAGTTGAGTCTAATGTAGTTGAAGCGTTTGAAGTACTTGCCAAGCATGATGAAGAGTATATGCCATCAGAAGTGGCGGAAGCCGTGAAAGGCATTAAGCACGAAAAGCCAAAATATAATTTAAACAGCGAGAACTAAGATGGTCCCAGAAATAGGTTACTTCGCTTTAGTTCTGGCGATGGCATTGAGCTTATTACTGTGTATTTTCCCATTGTGGGGTGCTTATACGGGTAATTTGAGGCTGATGAAAGCCGCTCCTTCACTGGCCGTTGGTCAGTGTATTCTTGTGGTGTTCTCATTTGTGGTACTGATATACATCACATTAATGGATGACTTTACGGTTGCGTATGTGGCACATCATTCGAGCAGTACTTTGCCTTGGTATTATAAAATCACCTCAACGTGGGGTGGACATGAAGGCGCAATTTTACTGTGGTTAGTGATGCAATCCATGTGGACCATGCTGGTTGCAGTGATGTCAAAGTCGCTACCGTGGGTATTGCGAGCGCGTGTGTTAGGCGTACTTGGCTTTTTAGGTGTGGGCTTTATGCTCTATACCCTGTGGATGTCGAGCCCGTTTGAGCGTTTGCTTCCTTACTTCCCTGTTGAAGGGCGTGATTTAAATCCATTATTGCAAGACCCTGGAATGATCATTCACCCGCCACTCCTTTATATGGGTTATGTTGGCTTATCTGTGTCTTTCTCTTTTGCAATTGCTGCGCTTTTAACCGGTAAACTTGATAACACTTGGGCTAAATGGTCACGTCCTTGGACAATGGCCGCATGGGGCTTTCTTACTCTAGGCATTACTATTGGTAGTTGGTGGGCGTACTCAGAACTAGGCTGGGGCGGTTGGTGGTTCTGGGATCCGGTTGAGAACGCTTCACTGATGCCTTGGCTTGTTGCAACCGCTTTATTGCATTCACTCGCAGTAACAGAAAAGCGTGGTGTGTTTAAGTCTTGGACAGTACTACTTGCTATCACCGCGTTTAGTTTATGTTTACTGGGTACCTTTATCGTTCGCTCAGGCATTATCGTTTCGGTGCATGCGTTTGCAACCGATCCCGACCGTGGTTTATATATCCTGTCATTCTTGGCTGTGGTTGTGGGTGGTAGCTTAGCGCTTTACGCACTGCGCGTAGCTCAAGTATATAGCGAAGGGCGTTATCAATTCCTTTCGCGTGAAGTAGCACTGTGGATAAACAATATCTTCTTAGTGGTTGCGACCTTGATTGTATTATTGGGTACGCTATTGCCTATGATCCATAAAGAGTTGGGCTTAGGCTCTATTTCTATTGGCGTACCTTTCTTTAACCAAATGTTTGCGATATTAATCGTGCCGTTCGCGATTTTGCTGGGTTTAGCACCTATGCTGCGCTGGAAACAAAATAAAATGCCGCCACTAGTGAAAAAATGGGCTGTATTGATTGCGGTGAGTTTAGTGCTCACGGCGACGTGGTTGTACTCGAGCTACGAAGTGGTGGCGCCACTTACGTTTGTTGCGACCGCTTTAGCTGTGTGGATAAGTGTGGCTACTGCTGCTGACTTATTTAATAAAGTGACTGTTCACCCCAGTGTTGCAATCGGCTTTAAAAAGTTAGGATTAAGCTATTGGGCAATGGTACTCGGGCACGTTGGTATTGCCTTTGTTATCGCGTCGGTGACGTTAACTTCAGCATACTCAGTTGAGCGCTCCGTGAGCATGAAACCGGGTGAAACGGCGATGCTAAACGAGTACGAATATCGCTTTGATGGGGTAAAAGAAATTCGAGGCCCGAACTACGGTGGCCATGCAGGCGTAGTGACGGTATTCAAAAATGGTAAAAAAGTCACCGAGCTGCATGCAGAAAAACGCCGCTATGATGTAGGGATGCAGTTTATGACCGAAGCCGCGATTGATGATGGCTTCTTTCGTGATTTATATCTAGCACTCGGCGAGCCGCTTTCTGCAGGCGCGTGGTCGCTTAGGATCTATCACAAACCATACGTACGCTGGATGTGGTTAGGTGGGCTACTTATCTCTTTTGCCGGCTTCATTGTGCTTGCGGATAAACGCTACCGCAGCCGCGTGAAAAAATCATCCCAAGTGGAGGCTTAACATGAACCGCAAGTTATTAGGTTTAGTGCCTTTTTTGATATTTATTTTCCTGTGTGTGTTTTTGTACCAAGGACTTTTTGGTAATCCTAGAGAGATCCAGACCGGCCGTTTAGGACACACTATGCCTGAGTTTTCATTACCGGACCTAATGGATAGTGATAAAACCTGGACCGCCGACTCGCTTAAGGGTGAAGTCTACTTGATGAACGTATGGGGCACTTGGTGCCCAACGTGTATCGCTGAGCTGGGTTATTTAACTGAGCTTAGAGAGCGTGGTGTGAAAATAATAGGTCTGTATTACGAGCAGGCTTATGACCCTGATTTTGGCGACCAGTTTGATATCAATGCTCTAAGACAAGATGTCAATAACATGTTGAGCCGTGCAGGTAACCCATACCAATTTAACATTCTTGATTTGGAGCGTACATTAGCACTGGATCTAGGTGTTTCAGGCGCGCCAGAGACTTTTTTGGTAGATAAGCAAGGTAAGATTGTGTTGCATCATACTGGCGACATCAATGAACGCGTGTGGCGTACTAAATTTGCAGCAATCTATCAGGAGCTAACGCAATGAAATATGTAATTGTTTTGCTTTTAATGATGATTGCCGCAGCGGCGCAAGCAACGGAAGACAAATATAACTTTGCTACAGCTGAACGTGAGCAAACTTTCCGAGAGCTGACTCATGAGCTACGCTGCCCGAAATGCCAGAACCAAAACATTGCCGATTCAGATGCTGTCGTAGCCAAAGATCTACGTGACAAAGTTATCGCTTTGGTTAATGAAGGTCAGTCTAAGCAAGAGGTCATTGATTATATGATCGACCGCTATGGCTATTTCGTTCATTATCAACCACCGGTTACGCCTGCAACGATTGTACTTTGGGTACTGCCAGTGGCAATCATTATTTTAGGCTTCGGCTTTATTGTATTTCGTCAAAAGCGCGCTGCGAAAAAGCAAGATTGGAATGCAGCGGACGAACAAAAGCTGACAGAGCTCATTAATCAATATCAACGTCAGGAGCGTGAGCAGTGAGCGAATTCTCGACAGATTTAACCCAAATGTGGTTTTTGTTTCTTCTGCTGGGCGTATTTGCCGGTCTCTTTGTGGTTTTTCCGTTTATTAAAAAGGAAAAGCGCATCACGGTTGATCACGATGCGAATGCTGAGCGTATCGATATTTTCCATCAACGTTTGGAAGAATTAAAAGAAGAGCTTGCTAATCAGCGTATTGAAAAAGACAGTTATAGTGAATCCGTGGTTGAACTCAAGCGTCGCTTATTGAATGAGTTATCGCCTGAACAATCATTGACGAGTCGCGGAGACAACCGTGTGTTGGCGCTGACGGGTATTGCATTTATGGTGCTGGTCACTGGTGTCTTTTATTACTACACAGGTAGCCACAGGCAAATAGCGAGCTGGCATGAAGCCGTTGAAAAGTTACCTGAGTATGGTGAGCGTGCAGTAATGCAATCTGGAGAGCCGCTTAATGCCAACGAGCTACAAGCATTTGCGCTGGGGCTAAGAACTAAACTAGCAACAGCTGGCGATGATGCAGTTGCATGGATGTTACTTGGTCGTGTTGCAATGTCACTTAGTGACTTTGAGATGGCGATGCAGGCATTTGATAAAGCACTCGTGATGCAACCTAATAACAATAATGTTCTGGTGAATTATAGCCAAGCATTATTGATAGAGGGCTCAGAGCCAAGTATGAATCGCGCGGCCAGAATGTTGTCAAAAGTGCTCAAGAATGATCCAACGAATATTGATGCGATAAGCTTGCTGGCGTTAATTGCCTATGAACGTCAAGATTGGAAAGAGTCAAAAGCCGCCTTTGAAGTCTTGTTGTCACAATTAACCAAAGATGATCCGCGTTATGAGATGATTGCAGGGCGCATTGCTGAAATCGAACAAAAGTTGGGTCAACAAAAAGACGAACCAGTGGCTGTAAAAGCTGGTATTGTCGCTACTGTAACCATTTCAGCTGAGTTACAGAATAACATTCCAAAGGACAGCACCTTGTTCGTTTTTGCAAAAGCAGCTGAAGGTCCTGCCATGCCATTGGCGGTGGCCAAAATTACAAACTTTAACTTGCCAATGACGGTAAACCTAGATGATAGTATGGCAATGATGCCTGAATTAACCTTGTCGAAATTTTCTCAAGTTACGGTTACTGCTCGTGTTTCTAATGATGGTTCAGTTATGCCTTCAGAAGGAGAACTTGAGGGTGTTTCAAGCGTAATTGAACTTCAACAAGGCGAAAATCAGCTCAATGTCGAGATTAGTCGTGTCTTAACAAATACAGGGAAATAAATGCTTAAAGCTGTGCTCACAGGCTTACTTGCGTTGACCATTGTTGGTTGTGCGCAAGTACCCGAAGAGAAAAAGGATCCACGAGATCCATTTCAATCACTTAACCGCCCACTCTATGACTTCAATATGGATGTGTTGGATGCCTATATTTTGCGTCCTGTTGCTAAAGGGTATGTCGCGGTTACTCCCGCTCCTGTACGCAGTAGTGTGGTTAATTTCACCACCAACATCGCCGCACCGACCGATGCAGTAAACGCAGCACTACAGGGTAAGCCTGATCATATGGCAATCAATGTTGCTCGCTTTTTAGTTAATTCTACGGTCGGTATTTTTGGCTTGTTTGATGTTGCGAAAACACTTGGGCTTGAGCTTAAAGACGAAGATTTTGGCCAAACCCTTGGTGTGTGGGGCGTTGGCGATGGTGCGTATATTATGATCCCTGGTATGGGACCTACGACCGCGAGAAACTTAACGGGTGATGTAGTCGATAACTTTGTCTTGCCAGAAATTGCACTCACTACGCCACAAACAGTATTAGTGTTCGCGCTGCGTGCGGTTGAAGCAAGAGCGGCTTTGATGTCACAAGAAAAGCTGCTAAATGAGTCGCTTGATCCATACACTTTCTTAAAGGATGTATATTATCAACGTCAATTGTACGAGCTATTCGATGGCAACCCGCCAATGGAAGAAGAGCCGGATGATTTTGACGAGAACTTTTTAGAGAACTTGTAAAAATAAGGTCGGCAATCGCCGACCTTTTGGTTATCTTAGTATATGGTTAGAAGCGCCAGTTAAGATTTGCCCAGAGCGTCCGTCCCGGCTCATTGACTCGATCAATTTGGTCAAAGCCACTTACCGCGGCGCCTGAACGACTTAAATGTTCGGCATAGGTTTTATCGAGTACATTATCTACGCCAGCACTGAGCTGTAATGCATCGCTATATTGATAATTGGTATTGAGTGAAAGTGTGCCAAAGCCTGCCGTTGCAGTGATGTCCTGCCCTGCAATATTCCCTTGTCCAATCGCCACTCTATGCTGGTGTTGTACTAATCTTACCAATCCGCCTAGTTGCCACTTATCGCTTAGTTGGTAATTGCTCGCAATACGCAGTTGCAGAGGCGGTTGCTGAGCTAATGCGAGATTGTCGGTAAGGTTATTACCCTTTACGTAGTTGATACTACTGGTGAGTTGCAGCGCTTTGCTCGCTTGCCACATTACTTCACCCTCAAAACCTAAGGTTTCCGCGTCAATATTTCTGGTCACTTTTGACATCATATTCATCTTTTCAAACATATTGTCGATTAATAAATAGTCGTCAATTTGGTTATAGAACACTGAGAAGTTGACGTTAATGTCTTTGAACTGCTTTACCAATCCAGCATCTAATTGCACGGTTTTTTCAGTATCGACATTAAAGGCAGAAATAGACGTTTCACTTCCTCGGCTACCACCGACTACTTCCCAGTAATCGGGAAAGCGCTCTGTAACGCCGAAGCCGACAAAATAGCTACTGTTTTTAGATTGTGCTTGATAGCGGCTAAATCCGCTGAATAACGTATCGTCTCTTGTTTGTAGGGCGGTTGGGTTTGGTTTCATCGACATCATTGCGCTTATCATGGTGCGATGATCTTCACTTTGCCAATCATCAATGCGCAATCCGCTAACCCATTGGCTAGTTTGACTCAATTGATATTCGAACTCGGCAAATACACCGAGCTGTCTAAATTCAGCATCTATTTGGCGTGGCATCGTTTCTACCGGATTGTTGAATTGATCTCGGCTGACTCGATTGCGGTGCTCATTTGCTTGATAATCGACACCGTAAATAAAAGGATGTTGGGCATTGACTTCTGAAGTCAACGTAAGCTTTGCGCCATAAGTTTTACGGTCAGGATTGGAGGAGGTTGGGGTTTTCATCATCATGTTAGCAACAAAAGGACGTAAGCTATGATTGTCCATGATGTGGTCAACGTAGTTATAGTATGCGTTGAATGTTAACTCTTCAATCAGAGATGAAAGGGAAGATAATTTGATATTCAGGCCAATATTTTCTCGGTCGAAGAGGCTGCCATCCATCATGCGGTCGGCATAGGCAACTTCACCATCGCTTACCCCGTAAGTGATAGAGTAAAAGGCGTCATCGCTTGGGGTATAGGCAAACTCTGTATCTACATTCCAGCGTTCATACGCTGAGTGAACTTTGGTGCCATTACCATCTTCATAATCATCTGCATCACTGTAATTTGCTGCGATCCGGGCGTATCCGCGTTCATTACCAACCTTGATATCACTGTTAACACTGTGGCGGCCTTGGCTCGAAAGCACCGCATTGGTAAAGCCAATCACTTCAGATTTAGCTAGGCGTTCATTTTTACGCTCAAAAACCACAGTCGCAGCACTGTTGCCTGGACCATGCAATACAGTTTGTGGGCCTTTGATGACTTTTAAGGTGTCGTAGGATTGTGGCGTAATATATGCCGTAGGCGGGTCCATGCGGCTACCGCAACCACCAAGCGTTTGACCATTATTGGCGATAATGGCAATTCTTGAGCCTGCCATGCCACGAAACACAGGGTCAGCACTTGCGCCGCTTTTTTTAATTAGTGAGAACCCCGCAATTGAAGAGAGTAAATCCGCACCATCTTGTGCTGGTAGTGGTTGGCGTACTGCTTTGGTATCCGTTGTTAGCGTAATTGGTGTTTGCATCGGTGCAATAACAACGATTTTTTCAATTTCATCAGCATGGGTGATGGGAGATAAGGAAACAATAGCAAGAGAGAGTAGGGTGCGTTTCATAAGTTCACTTTGAAGTTGTTTTAGTGCACTTATTTTATCGCTATCAGGTGCTTAGCGGGATGCGACAGATTGTCGCATCCTTTGGTTGGTTACTCTATCGCTTTTATTTGAGTGTCACTCCAAACTTGCGACTTTTGATATAGCTCGGCGATATTTTGGCTGGTTACGCCAAGAGATTTTGATATGGTTTCAACACTATCCCAGTCACCTTTTTCCATAGATTCAGCAAGGTCCAGATAAATACCAAAAGCACTCGGTTTTTTCAGTAGGGTTGATTTAATTTCTTGAGATAAGGGTAATTTCGTCAATAAGCTTGCCATATCGTCATCGAGAATGGCGTCCATCAGTGACATCATGCCAACCAAAAATGTACTTCCAGTATCAGAGATCTTATTGGCCTTGGTTGCTATTGCTTCCATAAAATGTGCGCGCAATAATGAGAGTGAAAGTAGTTCTTTGGGCTTTTCAGTATTAAGCTGTGAAGCAAATAATAATGAGATCAGACGCTTAAGCTCTTCACTACCGAGTACAACCAAGGCTTGTTTAATCGTTGATATTTCTGCTCGGCGTTTAAATACAGCACTATTTGCATAACGAAGAAGTTTGTAGCTTAGGTTTACATCACGTTCAAAGACCTGTGTGATCCTAGCAAGATCGGGCTCAACGCTTGAAGTCTCATAAAGCAATTCAGCCATGGCTAATTCCGAAGGAGCCAACGCTTTGGTTTTGACCATTTCGGGTTTGGCAAAAAAGAAGCCTTGAAAATATTTGAATCCAAGCGACTTGGCGAGCTCAAACTGTTCGTAGGTTTCTACTTTTTCTGCCACTAAATCAATGTTTGGGAAATCCTGTATCGCGGCTTTAATGGCATGGATTTGCTCTAGGTTAGTTGCCAACAAATCGACTTTTATCTGGTCAATATAGGGAAAAAAATGGCGCCACACATTTTGGTGATGGTAATCGTCAAGTGCAAGCGTATAGCCTTGCTCTTTAAGCTCTTTTACACACGCTAAGAGTCGTTTCCCCGGTTGTACCGTTTCTAATATTTCTACGACGACTTGTTCAGGCGCCAACATTTGCACATAGCCTTTTGCCAGCGTCTCTAGAGTGAAGTTAATGTAAGCAGGGCGTTGATTTGTGAGGTCATCAAGACCAAAGGTAAACTGGCTGCCTTCAACCAAGCGACTTGTTGCTTCATCACCGTCAATTTCGGGAAATACATTATTTAGGCCATCACGAAATAAAAGTTCGTAGCCAATCAATTCCCTTTGGACATCAAAAATTGGCTGACGAGCCGCGTAAAAGTACATAGATACTACCGTCCAAACAAAATGCTATTGGCTTTAATATAAGGTAAAAGTGCGATCAGGTCACGCTGGGAAATTGAGTTTATAGAATATGGGTAAATACAGAACATAGGGCGAATGATAATTAACCAATTGAATTAGGTACGAATAAAATACTATTTTGATCAATGGTCGCAGGTGGTTGGGTGTATGGTTTGTGCATGTTATAGTGGGTTCTTTATGTTTTTGGCTTTTATTCAAAGTGAGTTAGAAATCGAACAATTAAGTGATAGAAAAAGCTCACATTTGGAGAAGAGCCCAACTAACAATTAGGAGGCTAATTTGGAGATAGGTACGATAATCTCTCTCGCACTGTATTTTATTGCGATGTTGGGAATTGGGTTATACGCATATAAAAAGTCGACCAGTGATGTGTCTGGCTACATGTTGGGCGGTCGTAGCTTACCACCAAGTGTAGCGGCGCTTTCAGCGGGCGCATCCGACATGAGTGGTTGGATCTTAATGGGTCTGCCGGGTGCCATGTTCCTGTATGGTTTTAGCAGTACATGGATTGCAATAGGTCTTGTGATTGGTGCTTGGCTTAACTATTTATTGGTTGCACCACGCCTGCGTGTTTACACAGAGTATGCAAATGACGCGATAACCATTCCTGACTATTTTGCAAATCGTTTTGAAGATAAAGGAAACGCGTTAAGAATAGTTTCAGCGTTGGTGATCATTGTTTTCTTCACCTTATACACCTCCTCTGGTGTGGTTGCTGGTGGTAAGCTGTTTGAAAGTTCATTTGGTATGAGCTATGAGAGTGGTTTATACATCACCACCGGCGTTGTTGTGCTTTATACTTTATTTGGCGGCTTTTTAGCGGTGAGCCTGACCGACTTTGTGCAAGGTTGTATTATGTTTATCGCTTTGATTTTAGTGCCTTTAGTTACCTTCTCACTGCTCGATAATCCGCTGTCTCAAACACTAAATGAGTTAAACCCAACGATGTTAACTTGGGTTGGCTCGGCCGGTGCAATAGGTATTATCTCGGCAATGTCTTGGGGTCTTGGCTACTTTGGTCAACCTCATATTATCGTGCGCTTTATGTCTGTTCGAAGTGTGAAAGACATGCCGACAGCGCGTCGTATAGGGATGAGCTGGATGATAGTTGCAGCTCTCGGTGCTGTGGGCACAGGTTTGTTTGGTGCAGCTTACGCACATGAACATGGGATTGTTGTGGATGATGCCGAGACCATTTTCTTGATTTTATCTCAGCTATTGTTCCACCCATTGATTGCAGGTTTTTTACTGGCAGCTATTCTTGCCGCAATTATGAGTACTATTTCTTCGCAATTGTTAGTGAGTTCAAGTTCGTTAACTGAAGACTTTTATAAAATATTCTTGAATAAGGATGCTTCGGATAAAGAGCTGGTACTTGTTGGTCGTACTAGTGTGTTGGTTGTAGCGCTTGCTGCCATTTATCTTGCGTACGACAGAGATAGCTCGATTCTAGATCTTGTAAGTAATGCTTGGGCTGGTTTTGGTGCCGCATTTGGCCCACTGGTGCTGATAAGCTTATTCTGGTCTCGCATGAACTTTGCTGGCGCGCTTGCTGGTATGGTATCTGGCGCAGTGACTGTGTTGGTATGGATCTATGGTCCGTTTACTTATAATGGTGAGCCGCTTAGCGCGACATTATATGAAATTGTTCCTGGATTCATTGTTGCGACAATCGCTATCTTTGCTGTCAGCTTACTGACCAAGGAGCCAAGTAAAGAGATCACGACGCTATTTGATAAAGTAGAAAAAGCGCTTGATTAAAGTCGGTTGAAGTGAATAAAAAACGGAGCATTTGCTCCGTTTTTTATTTCTTAAATATACGTAAATACGGTTTAAGGAGTCACTTTAAGCTTGCTCTTTTAAGTGGTTAATCACGACTTCATGGTGATCTTTGGTTTTAAACTTATTGAACACGTGCTTGATGGTACCGTCTTGACCGACTAAGAAAGATAGGCGATGAATGCCATCATATTCTTTGCCCATAAATTTCTTTAGTCCCCACACACCAAACTCATCGGCTACCGCGTGGTCTTCATCCGAAAGTAAGTCAAAGTTGAGTTCTTTTTTGTTTTCAAAGTTCTTTAACTTTTTCACAGGATCTGGACTAATGCCAACGGCTACGGTGTTTAATTCAGCCAGTTCAGCTTTGTGGTCGCGTAGATTTTCGGCCTGAACCGTACAGCCCGGGGTCAATGCTTTAGGATAAAAATAGACTAAAACTTGGTGAGACTTTAATAAAGTAGCAAGTTCAACGGTCTCGTCGTTTTGGTTTTGCAGTGAAAATAGTGGCGCTTGATCACCAACTTTTAAAGTATTCATAGTAAATCCTTAGCGAATGCGTCTAAATATATAGTCTACGTTTAAGGAGTGAGAAAGATCTTCGAACTGAACTTTAAAGTTATCAATATCCACATCCACTGGAATATTAAACTCAAGCTCGCAGCGCATATGTAGCTCGTCTTCTTGCTCAAAGGTATCTGACTTCAGTGAACAAATATTCACTCCTTGTGCTGCAAAATAGCGCGTCACTTTGCTTAGTGTACCGGGAGTATCTAGTCCTTCATATTCCAAAGTATAACCTGCACTGTATTCGCCTTGCTGATGGCTCGACGTGCGTTTCATCATGGTTAAGAGACCGAGTTCCATCCCTTTTGCTGGTAAGGTATGTTCTACACGACTAATAGACGCCATGTCACCGGCGAGTAACATAATAAAGGTAAATTCATTTCCCAATATTGCGATACGACTGTCGATAATATTACAGTTGCAGTCACTCACAAGCTGGGTCAATTCGCCAACAATACCAGATCTGTCTTCTCCTATTGCGGTTAAGACAAGTTGATGGTTTGCATGCATGGTCATTTTGGAACCTCTGATTTCACGTAATGCGCTCAAGGTTAATAGTTAACGCGAAATACTACCATATCTGAGTTTTAGCGCTAGCGCGTTGTAATAAAAAATAGAATTAGGGTTGCGCGGCATGGTTGCTTGTTTTTCTAATGTATGACAAGTAACATAAGGCAAAATTTTGGCTATAGGATGTGTGTTCCCAGTATAGTACGTGGAATACTTGATACCATAGCGTTATTAATTCAAAGATTGTCAATTTTTGGCAACTTTGTGTGAACCAATTCGGCAATCCTAAATCATAACTTTGATTCGAATAATAATAGGGTTTGCTAAGGAGTAAATGAGTGCAGTATTGGATCCCAAAATCACTGGTTCTTGGAATTGCCGTGAGTCTAAGCGGCTGTAGTATTTTCACAAATGATGCACATCATGAAAGAAATTATCGTGCAAATGCACCGGTGAAAGCCCCAGAGGGCTTAGCTCAGCCTTACCGAGACCCTGAATTTGCAATGCCAGTCGGCCAATATGAAAATACAGCTGAACCGGTAAGTTACCGTGCACCGCAACAGGTATTAACAGTTGCGCAAGGCAGTTGGGTAGAGCAGGGCGAAGAAGCTGCAAGGATCTTTTTTGATAAGAATGACGGCATAGAAGATTTACCGGCATTTATTTGGCGTGCTGTGGATGGCGTTGTGGCGATGCACAATGCCGGACTTGAAAGCGATAACAAGGCGCAAGGCTCGGTAACCACAACCTGGTATTCACTGATCAAGCCAAAAGACGGCTGGTTTTGGGAAGAAGCAACAGAGCCATCTAAGCAAAAGTTTAAGTTTACTGTCGAGCAAAAAGAACATCAGCGTACGGCGTCAATTCGGGCGGAATTAGTAGATTATCAAGGCGATGGTGAGTTAACTGCGCTTCAGAAAAATCACCTCGAAGTTCGGGCACTGAACGAAGTCGTTTCAGAATTTGACTATCAATATCGTCTACTGCAAGTTGAAATGCGTAAGCGTCAGGGTGTATTGGCACTTGAACTTGGGTTTGACAAGAATGGTGATTCCGCGCTTCTGACTGAAAAAGGTCAAGAAGCGGTGCTTGATCGCTTCTCAAACTTCCTAGAAAGAAGTAACTTCACGGTTGTCCGTGTCGATAGAGAAAAGCAGGAAGTTTTGGTCCGTTACGAAGCGCCTGAAAGCAGCGTTTGGGATTCTATTTGGGGTGAAGAAGCGGTTGTGTTGCCAATTGACAATGGTGATTACACGATAAAGATCGCTCAAGCGCAGGATACGCGTACTTCAATTACCTGGAAGGATAGCGAAGGTAACGTACTTGATGCAAACACCATGAATAACCTGCATCAAGCCTTGATCACTTTGCTTAGGCAAAAAGGTCTAACAATCTAATAAATATAATAATTTAAAAACGAAAAGAGCTTCGGCTCTTTTCTTTGTTTTTGTGGAAGTAAAAAATGACAGAGAGCACTATGACACCACGCTCCACCTTACAAACGTGGTTTGCGTTTATCGTACCGTCATTGATTGGTATCTTTTTATTTATGACGCCAGTGGCGGTGGGGGAAGCAATGACTATCCCAATTGCTGTTATGGCGAAGTGGTTACAAGCGCAAGTCGCTCCTTTTATTAAAGACATGATTGTCGCAATAGTATGTATTACCGGGATCATGAGTTTGGTGATAAAGCTCCTAAGACCCCAAGCGCTATTAAAAATAACCATAATAAAGCACTTATTTGACGTTAGCTGGGTTTGGTTGATAACCCGACTAGTTGGCATGGTGTTTATTGTGCTTACCTTCAATGGTGTTGGTCCAGAAGCGATCCATTCAGAAAACACAGGAGCATTAGTGCTAAATGACTTGTTACCTGTACTCTTTTCTGTCTTTATTCTTGCTGGCTTGTTACTGCCATTACTACTTAACTTTGGTCTGCTTGAGATGGTTGGCACACTCTTGACCAAAGTGATGCGCCCGCTATTCGGTGTGCCAGGTCGTAGCGCGGTAAACTGTGTAGCTTCTTGGCTTGGCGACGGCAGCGTAGGTATCTTGATGACTGCTCGACAATATGAGGATAAACACTATACACAACGAGAAGCGGCTATCATCGGCACCACATTCTCTGCGGTTTCCATTACATTCTGTTTAGTTGTTATTGGTCAAGTTAAACTCGAACACCTGTTTGCTCCTTTTTACCTCACCGTATGTGCGGCTGGCTTTGTTGCAGCAATCATAGTGCCGCGCTTACCACCGCTAAGGTTTAAAAAGGATATCTATGTAGATGGTAGCGATCACAACCAGGATTCAGAAGCGGTACCAGAAGGAAAAGGCCTATTAGGTCATTCTTTGGATATTGCACTTGCTAAGGCTAAAACGGCACCTGGGCTTAAAGGAACATTAGAAGAAGGCCTGCACAATGCGTTAGATATGGTATTTGCTGTGTTACCTGTAGTTATGGCTGTCGGTACTTTTGCTCTGATCATCGCAGAATACACCCCTGTATTTCAATATTTAGGCACACCTTTCGTTCCTTACCTCGAGCTACTCAATGTGGCAGAAGCCGAAAAAGCAGCACAGACAATCGTTGTCGGCTTTGCTGATATGTTTATTCCGTCAATCCTTGCTGCAGGCTCTATTGAAAGTGATACCACTAGGTTTATCGTTGCCGCAATGAGTGTTACCCAGTTAATTTACATGTCTGAAGTTGGGGCATTACTGCTTGGTAGCAAAATCCCAGTGAATTTGTGGGAGCTATTCCTAATCTTTATTTTAAGAACACTTATTACCTTACCTGTTATCGTCTTTATGGCAAAATGGTTAGTTGGCTAAGATAACATCTGATAACAGAGTCCACCGATAACCCACAATATTTACTCGCTTCAATACTGTGGGTCAGTTGGCTAACTTCATGCTGAATATTGACGTTTTATGCTCAGATTGGTCTAACCAAATTAGTCCAGACTGAGCATTATCTTTTATCAATAGCCTAACTTTACAAAGCCGTTGCGTGCCGCCAATAACTGATATAAAGTCCAAGTATAAAAGGCCGCAGTCGGGCTAGGACGGCAGTTTTGGTCTACACCTGCAAGTACTGCGTTAAGTCCATCATCTTGCTTTCCGTTTAAGCGGTTAAGACCCAAGTGTCTATCCTGTTTCATGTGCCTGATGATTAGCTCTATAGTATTGCATCGCTTGCGCTTTCTCTTAATACTCGGTGTCACTCCATGCTTTTGCCCAGCAATATATACATCATAATACGCTGCTAAGTACCCTCGATGAGCCCTATCTACAAAATAGCTGTATGGTCGCTAATCAGTGATATTTTCCATTATTAGGTGAAGAATTGCATGTCACAAAGGTATTACCAAGATGGATTTTTGCACCATATGGCTACTGTGTTTTCGTCAGACAGTTTTTGGATTTGTTTAAGATATTCGAGACCCGCGAGCAGATGGATAGGCTTTGTGTCAGCACCTTTATCAACATAATGTTGTTTAAATTCAACCTATATTCGCTATCAATCAATGAGTTTGAACGGCTTCACGAGTTCATGACGCAGTGAAACGATATCAATGAGCTCGCTTTGAAACCGGTACTTTTATGATGTTTGCGTGTATGGTTTTGGTTATCAGGTTCAAAAAAGCTGCAATTTTAGGGTAGAAGGATCGTTTAGATCTTTATGTAATTCAATAAATTAAATTGATTTCAGGATGAGCCAACTAGAAGAGGAGGCAAGAGATATTCAAAATATGGTGGTCACGTTCATCTAGCCAAATTTGAGGCCAAGCAGTAAGTAATGTCGTCAGTGTTTTAGGCTTTCGGAGTGCAAAAAAAGCCCCATTCGACATGAGGCTTTAAAAAGTCTGTGTTTAACAGTGAAGTTATCTAGATGTGTATAAAGTACCTAACACTTCAATTTTAGCTTCAACTACCTTTCCCGATTGCTTCAGCTCGGCAAGTTTACCAAGTAAATCTTGATTGCTATTTACACTAACAACGGCAATTCTGCCACCATCATATGTATTTTCAACAGCAATATCGAATTCACTTGCTAAATCGTTTGCAGACGCACCGTCTTTCAATAAAAGGTTAATATTGCCAGATACCGGAGCAATTTCACCATTAAAAATATTTTTTACTAAAGAACCTTTAGTGAACAACTTGCTGACAGAAGTTGACTTAACCAAAGCTTTATTACCTTTTCTGCTAATAACAGCATTGGGATCAGCAATTGCTGCAGGAACTAATGCATGATCAGACATGATTTTATAAGCGCCAAAGTCAGGCTGTTCAAAACTTGCCACTTTGTTGACCTTCTCCATTTTTGGAGTCAAGTTGTCATTAGCCTCTGCTTGAGTCAAGAATAGTGAACCCGTAATTAGTGCTGCGATTTTTAACTTGTTCATAATATACACTCCTATTACTCAGCAGACTGGTGACCAAAGATACGTACAGCTGCACCCATCAATTTTGATGGTGTAGAGTTGTTTACGTAACCATTATAGACAATATCGCCTGTGCTAGCTGTTGCAAACGATTTGTCAGAAACGTCTAGCACGCGAATTGTCCATTCTCCTTTGGCTGATTCGCCATAGAAGCTATTTGATAAAAATACCCCATTTTTCAGGATATAGCCGTTCTGGAAGCCGGCTCCACTAAGGTCATATGCTGGGCGTATCAACGCTTGTCGAGATGACAGTAAAACACTTCTAGTACCACTTGGAGAGATAACTTCAATCGCTAAATCGGAGCCCGCAGTAGACTGAAGGACATCTTCACCGCTTTCTATTCCCATACCGAATTCATCGTTGAATACGTCTAGTTTGAACTGAGCTGCTTCAACTTTGATATCATCTTCAATTGTGACCTTGTATGTCGCACCAACCAAGCTATTATCAGGAATTGGCATTTCAAGTGATTCTTCTGCAACTACTGAGCCTGCGCCGGTCCAATCAGTGATTACTTCTTCACCTAAATCACTCGAGTAAGACTTAGCCATTTTCACAGCCTCGCCAGCATCGACACGTCCAAATCCATAAAGATTATTATGGCTATAACCAGCTGCATTCTCAACCCAACCATCATGTGCAACGAATTCGTTATCACCTACAGGCACAGTTACAGATGCATTTTCAGCATCATTCTTGGTACTAGTCGATGCAATGATGTGTCTCACATCCCTCCAAGTTAGTTCGTTGTTGGCTGAAAGGATTAAAGATATCACACCAGATGCATTTGGAGCTGCCGAAGAAGTTCCATTCATAGAAGAACGATAGTTGCAGTTCGGGTTATCAGGGTGTCCCGGGTAATCAAATGGGTATTGACTTGCAGCAAACTCTTCACCATAAACACCAGTCCAACCAGCTATCGTGCGGCCTGTGTAGCCTGAGCTACCGCTCAAACATGTCATCGGGTCGGTTGTAACCATTGCTGGAGCCCAACGGCCATATTCACCGGCTGGGGCTGCAGCTAATAGGTTAGAGCCGGCGCTTGAATAGCTTGTGTGTTTACCATTTGAGTTAACAGCGCCAATAGAAAAGTAGTATGGATGGCCTTGACTACTTTCACTGTTGCTGTTGTAACAAGTTAACCCAAGGTCATTTGCACCATTATCTTCACAAAATGACCCTTCTAAGTCTTCACTCACGAAGCTATTACCGCTTGATTTTACGTTGGTCGCTCCTTTACCTGAGCGAAGCTTTCTGTTTGGATAAGACTCAATGGCTTCGTCGAGTTCTGAATAGCTAAATTGAACTGGGTAAGTAAGACCATAGCTGCGGTTAAACACAGAAATAGACTCGCTTACAGTGATACCTGAACCAGGAAAGCCATGAATTAATAGCTCCTGCTTCGGCGTTTTTTCACCGCTTGCCAATAAGTTCATTCCAATGAGGCCTGTATCAGGTGAAACACCTCGGCCACCTAGGCCATTCCAGCCTTTTGAGGCGATAAGGCCGGCTACGCTAGTACCATGGTCGCCATTGGTTGCCTTGCTTGTTGGGTCTGTTTTATCCAAAGCGTCGTTTAAAAGATTTAATGATCGATTCGGAAGCACATTAGGAGCTAAATCTTCGTGTCGAATTTCAAGTCCTGAGTCTACTACTACCGCAGTAACGCCTTGACCAGTAACACCTTGAGCGAATGCATTTTTTACATTCATATCTTCGCCAGCGACTAAAATGTTTGCTTCTGCTTCTTCGAATTCTTTATCCCAATATTGTTGGGCTTCCTCTTCTGTCATTATTCCACGGCCTACATATAAGTCGACGAGACCTTGTTTCATTTCATCACTCAGTGCATATGCTTTCTGACCGGTGTTGTTTAAGTGCCATTGTTGGCTGGCTAGGGGATCTGTAATGGCTGCTGGGATCTCGATGCTACCACTAGCTGATTTACTGTTTGCTGTTACTGTAAAGTTAATTGTTGCCGCTTCGCCAGTCACTGACAGATAGTCAAACGCGTTGATACCTTTTAGTGTCAAAATACCATGTGAAAGAGTATAAACATTGTCTTCTGGGATGATCTCAGTTTCACCATCAAATATTGCAATTGATAGGTTATCACCATCAGCATCTGAGGCTTGAATTGGCCCTGAAGTTGTTTGCCAATGCTTAACATTCTCTAATTGAGTAACGCCGGCTTGAGGGGCTTGATCTACTTCTTGAGCTGAGCTGTTCTTATTGTTATCACTACCACCGCAAGCAGATAGCGCTAATACTATCGCTGCTGATAAAGCAGTATATTTGAATTTATTGTTATTCATGTTATTTACCTTCGTGATCTTTACGGCAACAAATGTACTCAAGTAAATTTATGTTAGCAATTTTATAATTTATTTTATTGTAACTATTTTGTAAGCAAAAAATATTTTTTATTTATATTTTCATGTAGTTAGGTTGTTTGAAAACAAATGTAAACAGGGATGGCGGCTGTTGGAAAAATAAACAGGTTAGAGGGGGTTAACCTGTTTGTAATCTTTGATGGGTGGCTATTATAAACTGTTAATATCCTTTTTAACTTGATAACCTTCGTCAGTAACAATCTGCTCAAGAATGGCAACTCTTGACTTCAAAGCATTAAGCTCTGCGTGCAATTGGTCTCGTTCTTTTTGGCTTTGCGAATCTAACTTTTTGTATTCTAAACGGCGTTTATACATTTCGCTAAGTATGCCTCCACCAACGCTAATAAGTACAATTAAAAAAACCATCGTAGTGCCGGACATAATCAATTTACTCCTTTTTGTTGATAATTGATGTTGATATTTAGCCTAGTCGTATTTTATCCATCCATTACCGTTTGGATGTAAATAGCCTGAATTTCTGATAAAGCTTATTTATCATGGATCTTGTGGAAATTATTCCACGGTTACTACATATTGCCTTTACTAAATGACAATAGATACTTTTGCGTTAGCAAGGTGATTAAGTGCTGTCACCGTAAAAACTCTATTGTTGTAACAGGCAGTAGCTATATAAAGGTTTGACCACAATGCGCTATTTTACCGCTTACTCTGGTCTAAAGTTAATTATTCATGCTTATAAAGAGTAAACTAAAATCAGTAATTTAATCTGTATACACCATAAAAAATGGCATCATGATTTGCCATCATGATGCCATTAAGTCATCTATAAAGTGAACTGACAATTGTCAGTTAGCACTCAATAATATTTACTGCCAATCCACCGCGTGCGGTTTCTTTATACTTGGTTTTCATATCATTACCGGTATCAAGCATCGTTTTAATCACTTTATCTAGTGACACTTTTTGATCGCCCGTACCGCGTAAAGCGAGACGAGATGCATTAATGGCTTTAATAGAACCCATTGCATTACGCTCAATACACGGAACTTGCACAAGCCCACCGACAGGGTCGCAGGTTAGACCCAGATTATGCTCCATACCAATCTCGGCTGCGTTTTCAACGTGTATAACGTTACCACCCATTATTTCAGTTAGAGCGCCAGCAGCCATTGAGCACGCAACACCTACTTCACCTTGGCATCCAACTTCAGCGCCAGAAATTGAGGCATTCTTTTTATATAAGATCCCAATTGCCGCTGCGGTAAGTAGGTAACGTGTGGCAATCTCTATATCCACTTCTTTGATAAAAGTGTGATAGTACATTAACACCGCTGGAAGAATACCTGCTGCACCATTGGTTGGCGCAGTCACTACGCGGCCGCCCGCTGCATTTTCTTCATTGACTGCCAGTGCAAACAAATCCACCCAATCCATTGCGCGTAGCGGATCTTGGTGCGTCTCTACACTGAGTTTTAAATACAGGCTAGGTGCACGACGACGAACCTTTAAACCGCCCGGTAAAATACCTTCGGTTTTCATACCACGTTCAATACACGCTTTCATTACCTGCCAAATGTGGAATAGCGTTTCTTTGATTTCAGATTCTTTACGTAGCGTTTTCTCGTTGGCCATCATTAACGAAGACACACTAAGCCCTGACTCTTTACACATTTCCAGTAGCTCGGCGGCTGAATTGAATGGGTAAGGTGCTGGGTTTTCTGTTCTGATATCTAGCGCTGCTTGCTTTTCAGCTTCAAAATTCTGATCGGTAACGATAAAACCACCACCAATCGAATAGTAAATTTGGCTATGAGCAAGCTCTTCGCCTTTGTACGCTTTAATTTCCATTGCATTGGAGTGCTTAGGCAGCGTTTTGCGACGGTGAAAAACAATCGCACCTTGCTTAGGAAATTTTACTTTATGTTGCTTGTCGAGATAGATAACCTGTTCATTTTCTATGGTTTCTAAGATCTCTGGTACTAGATCTGCATCAATGGTCTCAGGGTCGTAACCCGCAAGGCCTAAAATAACAGCCTTGCCAGAGCCGTGGCCAATACCGGTTTGGCCTAAAGAACCGAACAGTTCCACTTTCACCGAAGTGATATCATCAACGATGCCTTGTGCCTGAAGGTCTTGTACGAATAACCTAGAAGCACGCATTGGTCCCACCGTATGAGAGGAAGAAGGGCCAATACCGATACTAAACATATCGAATGCACTGATCATAAATTTTACTCACATTGCCTTTAAAACGGACGCCATCATAACGTGTCTACTTTGGGAAGTAACCCATAATCGGCAAAAGTATATGCCAGTTTTGCAGTAAGCATGATAGAAAGGTCTCTGATCTGCAAGGTGGAAGGGGATTTTAAAAAAGGTCTTACCAGTTAAGGGCTAAAATAGGGCGGTAAATTGTTTGACGATTTTTGCCGTTGCACCCCACAGTAAACCGTGCGGTGTCATAAACCCGTCGAGCGAAACTGGTTTGCCTTTATTGGTAAAATGGAAAGTTCGCCAATTATTGGCCGCGCTTAATTGGTTTAATGGCACTGTAAAGGTTTGTTGCACTTCGTCGCTTTGATTCACCCAAGTCGCATCTTGTTGTATAGAAGCAACAACGGGGGTGATTTGATAGCCGGTGAGCGTTTGCATAAACGGTAATATGCCCAGTACTTGAGACTCAGAGATTGTCAGACCTATCTCTTCTTCCGTTTCACGCAGTGCTGTGTTGATGATATTACTATCTTGTTGTTCGACTTTGCCGCCAGGAAAGCAAATTTGACTCGGGTGGCTCGGTAATTCGCTGCTGCGTTTGCAAAACAACAGGTGGGCTCGAGTGTTTACATCAACAATAGGAATAAGCACCGCACTTTGCTTTAGAGTATGCAGTGTGGTTGGTGTTTGCGCCATGATGGGCGCCAACATAAATTGCGATATAACCTGATCAATCGTCATTTAATACCGGGAGGATTTTATTCACTTTGTGGTAAGTCTCTTCAAATTCCAACTGTACTTGAGAGTCCTTGACTATACCACCACCTGCCCAGCAATGTATCTTATTTTGATGACAAACTAGGGTTCTGATAGTGATAGAGGTATCCATATTACCACAGGCGCTGAGGTAACCGATTGAGCCGCAATAAACGCTGCGTCTGTGCGGCTCGAGCTCTTCGATGATCTCCATGGCGCGGACCTTAGGTGCACCTGTTATGGAGCCACCAGGGAAGGCGGCTTCGAGTTGATCAACAGCACATTTACCCTCTGCTAGTTTAGACGTTACCGTGCTGACTAGATGGTGAACAGCAGGAAAGCTCTCGATTGCGAAGAGTGATGGAACTGCGACGGAACCTGGCTCCGCTACCTTACCCAAGTCGTTACGTAGTAGGTCTACTATCATGACATTCTCGGCTCGGTCTTTGCTGCTGTTTCGCAGTTTTTCAGCTTGCGCTTTATCGGCGTCAGTATTTGGTAACCTTGGCAAGGTGCCCTTAATCGGCTTAGTTTCTACAATATTGTCTTTAACTTGGATGAAGCGCTCTGGTGACACGGAAACAATGGCACTATCGCCCAAGTTAAAAAATGCTGAGAAAGGTGCTTGGTTGTGGTTTCGAAGCTTTTTATACGCTAACCACGGCGCGCCGGAAAAGCTCGCACTGAATCGTTGTGCTAGGTTTATTTGATAGCAGTCGCCACTTAGCAAATAAGATTGAATGCGCTCAAAATTTTGCTCGTATTGTGTTCTACTCATGTTTGACTGCCACTGTGACGTCAGTCTAAATGGCTCGAACGCTGAGGCGTCTTTGAGCCGCTGCAAATACATTTCTAGCCTTTGTGTATTAGGTTGTGACACATAAAACCAAGCTTTGAGTACTTTGTCATGAATTAACGCGTCTGGATACAAGCCAACACGGGCGTCGGGTAGCTTAATATCATGTTCTGCACAATGTGGTATGTGTTCAATATAACGGCCGAGATCATAGCCAAAATAACCAAGCCAACCGCCATTAAAAGGTAAATCATGGGGAGCACTGCAATTACTAAACTGGGCAAGCTTATCTTTCATCATAGTGAAAATAGAACTACTCTGCAGCTGGCCGTCTAAAAATACATTTCCGTCTTTAGCTTCAAGTAAATTAATTGGTGCAAGCGCAATGATATCGTAGCGGCTATTGATGTGATTAGAATCGCTGGAATCTAACAGGATAGCCTGAGATTCGTTTGCAAAGTGTTCAAATAATTCTAGTGCATTGTGCCTAATGTCTAATTTCGTACAGTTTATTCGCTCGTTTATCATTTACTTGACCTGCAAAGCTAGCCCCAAACGGGCGGGGAGGTTATCATAGTTACCTGCTATTCCATAGTTTAAGGTATTGAAATTGACTTTCTGACGCTGAATAACAACAATTGCCAGCGAAAGTTTCAATACCAAAAATACCGTCGAAAATTGAGGAACCGTCATGAGTACAATCCGTCAGCAAGACTTTATTGATAGCATTGAAGATGCGCTTCAATATATCTCATTTTACCACCCACTTGATTTTGTCCAAGCATTAGAAAAAGCCTACGAAAAAGAAGAAAGTAAGGCCGCGAAAGATGCAATTGCACAGATCTTAATTAACTCACGTATGTCAGCAGAAGGTAAGCGTCCGCTGTGTCAAGACACAGGGATCGTCACCTGCTTTGTTAAAGTCGGTATGGACGTTAAGTGGGATAAAACAGACTTGACGGTACAACAAATGGTAGATGAGGGAACTCGTCGTGCCTACATGAATCCAGATAACCCACTACGTGCATCAATCGTTGCCGATCCGGCTGGTAGCCGTAAAAACACCAAAGACAATACGCCTTCGGTAGTACACATTGACTTAGTACCTGGTGCTGAAGTTGAAGTGATGATTGCAGCGAAGGGTGGCGGCTCTGAAAACAAAACTAAAATGGTGATGCTAAACCCATCAGATGATGTTGCTGAATGGGTAGAAAAAACATTACCGACAATGGGCGCTGGTTGGTGTCCTCCGGGTATGCTAGGTATAGGTATCGGTGGTACAGCAGAAAAAGCGGCTGTATTGGCAAAAGAATCTTTAATGGATCCGGTTGATATTCATGAGCTAATGGAACGTGGCGCCGAAACTGCAGAAGAAAAGCTGCGTCTAGAAATTTTTGAACGTGCAAATAAGCTAGGCATTGGCGCACAAGGCCTTGGTGGTTTAACAACCGTTGTTGACGTTAAAATCAAAACAGCACCAACACACGCAGCGTCTAAGCCAGTGGTAATGATCCCTAACTGTGCGGCTACACGCCACGTACATTTCACACTAGATGGTTCAGGTCCTGCAGATCTAAAAGCACCAAAGCTCGAAGATTGGCCAGAAGTGACTTGGGAAGTGGGTGAAGATACGCGTCGCGTCAATCTAGATACTTTGACCAAAGCAGATATCCAAGAATGGAAAATGGGTGAAACGGTGTTGCTTTCAGGCAAGATCTTAACTGGTCGAGATGCAGCGCATAAACGTCTGCAAGAAATGATGAATTCTGGTCAAGGCTTGCCAGAAGGTGTCGATTTTACTAATAAGTTCATCTATTACGTGGGTCCAGTGGATGCTGTTGGCGATGAAGTAGTGGGACCTGCAGGTCCTACCACATCTACACGTATGGATAAGTTTACTGATCTGATGTTAGAGAAAACGGGCCTTATCGGCATGATTGGTAAAGCCGAGCGCGGTCCAGCAACTGTCGAGTCAATCAAACAAAATAAAGCTGTGTACCTTATGGCTGTTGGTGGCGCTGCGTACTTAGTGGCTAAGGCAATTAAGAAATCACGTGTTGTAGCGTTTGAAGACTTAGGTATGGAAGCTATTTATGAATTTGAAGTAGAAGACATGCCGGTGACGGTTGCTGTTGATAGCAATGGTGAGAATGCGCATACCCAAGGCCCAGCAATTTGGAAAGCACGAATTGAAGAGTTAGATAGCAAACTGAGCTAATCAGCTATACATTGATGGAGAGCACAAAATAGGTACTTTCCACTTCAAACATTCGGCTCCAGTGTTAAGTTGGGAGCCGAAGTATTACTTAGGAGGCTATTCGCCTCCTTTCTTGTATGGATAAGTTTACAACAACTAGTTACCTTCCGTTTACGTAAACAGTAACTTCAGAAAAGCTCAATAAGTTAAATTAAAATTCCTTTAATGTTTTTATTTTTGGTTTGCTTTTCCTGTATTTGTTTTTATTTTGAATTAAATATTTGTATTTGCTTTGAATTGGGTTTATATCATCTCAATTTGTGGAATGGTGCTAGAGTTAGTGATAGAGTCTTGCCAATTTCAGCGCTATTTGCCCTTAGTGTGGTATTGAACGCAAAGTCACACTTAAGAGCTTACCCGTATGGGATAGATAATTTTTGGAGAAGAAGAAAGTGGCTGTATTTAACCAAGTTGAATTTGATAACCATGAGCAAGTCGTATTTTGTTCAGACGAAGCATCAGGCCTAAAAGCGATTATCGCGGTACATAACACTAAACTAGGTCCAGCGGTAGGCGGTTGTCGCCTATGGAATTATGCCTCTGATGAAGATGCAGTATATGATGTACTGCGTCTGTCTAAAGGGATGACATATAAGAATGCGGTTGCACGTTTACCATTTGGTGGTGGCAAATCTGTCATTATTGGCGATGCTAAGACTATCAAGTCAGAAGCGCTATTCAGAGCATTTGGTAAACACCTAGACCGCCTAGGTGGCAGTTACTACTCAGCTGAAGATGTAAACATCACAACCGGTGATGTAATGGTAATGCATAAAGAAACTAACTACGTAATGGGCCTCGAAGGTAAAAGCGGTAACCCCTCTCCATTTACAGCATTAGGCACATTCCTTGGAATAAAAGCAGCTTACCAACACAAGTATGGTCACCAAGATTTGGCTGGTATCAAAGTTGCCGTACAGGGCTTGGGCGCAGTTGCTTACACTCTATGTAAGCACCTCCATGAAGCGGGTGCTGAGCTATTTGTTACAGATATTAACGAAGAGTCAGTACAACGAGTGGTTAATGATTTCAATGCGACTGCTGTTGGTATCGACGAAATCTATGATTTAGATGTTGATGTGTATGCGCCGTGTGCACTAGGTGCTACGGTAAATGACGACACTATTCCACGTATCAAAGCCACGATCATTGCAGGGTGTGCAAACAACCAGCTTGCAGAGTCGCGTCATGGTGAGATCATTCGTGAAAAAGGCATTTTATATGCACCAGACTATGTGATTAATGCTGGTGGGATCATCAATGTTTACTATGAAACAAAACCTGAGGGTTATGATGAGGCTGCAGCGACTAAACACGTAGAAGGTATCTACGACACGCTAACCGAAATCTTTAAGCGTTCTGAAGATGAGAAAGTTTCAACACATATAATTGCTGATAAATTAGCTCAAGAGATTATTGAAAACGGTCTATAATAACAGCGCCGTTTAATTACCAGAGAGGGGCACACGCCCCTTTTTTTGTATGAAAAAGAAAATACCTCTTGATACTTGGCCTCGCCAAGAACACTTTTCGTTCTTCAATGATTTTGCCCAACCTTATTTCACCGTTACCGTCAGCTTACAAATGGAAAGAGTTTACGAAATGAGTAAACGTAGTGCCGTTCCGTTTTCTCTTAGTTGCCTATACGCACTACAACTGGCATTACAAAGCTATACCCCTATTCGTTACCGTATAGAGGCAGGAGAGGTGGTTGAATATGATGCTGTAGAAATTAGCAGTGTTTTTCTGCGAGGGGATGAAACCTTTAGATTTGTAAGGCTCGCACCTGAAAGTGATTTCAACCGCTTTATTAGCGCCAATATTCATAGCAAAACTGAGCAACTAAATGGACCGCTAGTCAATGAGCAATTTTTAATGGAAAGTCAGGTGCCAAATTGTGTTCATGTATCTATACTTCCATGGTTATCTTTTTCCAGTTTTGGTCATGCGAGACACAGTCGAGATGACTTCGGCATCCCAAAATTTGTGTTCGGAAAATACAATAAAGCAGATGGTACGATGCCATTTTGTATTGAAGTCCACCATGCCTTAATGGATGGTCTACACGTCGCTGAATTCGTTCAAATTCTGCAGGAAAAAATAGATCAAGCGATTTGGGACAGATAAACAAATTTTGCGTTAGTTCGCAGAAGATGAAATAATTTGCGTTCTGTGCAATGAGAAATCTAGCTTATGCTGCTGTTTTTATAGGTTATTCATGATTTCTATTTGGAATATCTATTCAATTTATTGGAATAAATCTGATGTAAAATATTGTAAACAGCGTATGCAAAAGGTTGGTTTTACAAAGGATGTGTATCTTTTGCTGTGTTTTTGATGTTAATTTTTTGTTTTGTATATAATTATTACTTATTTATTGACAAAAAATGTTTTCACAGTGAAGTTGACACATCGTGTTGCATTTAGCATTATTGGACAGTTGATATCTGTCAAATGATATCAGGGTTGCTCTCACGTTGGTGAGAGCGCGAAAATTATAAAAGTAACATTACTTAATTGGTTGGGAACTATGTCTGTTAAAATCAGAAAGAGCCTTGTAGCTACGGCGCTTTTAGGCGCGACAGCTTTTGCAAGCAGCAATGTGATTGCAGATCCTTTGAATGACATACAAAAAGTAGGTCAACAAACTCAAACGGCTGCTAAAAAGTCTCAAGAAAAGATTGATAACCTTTACGGTCAGTCTCAAGAAATGATTGCGGAATACCGTGGTCTGGTTGAAGAAGCAGAACTGCTTAAAGTGTATAACGATCACGTTGCACGTCTTGTAGCAGATCAAAATGCAGGTATTGAGTCTCTTGAGCGTCAAATTGGTACTATTGACAAGACAAAACAGGACGTTGTGCCTTTGATGTATCGCATGATCGATACGCTTGAGCAATTCATCAAAGCGGACGTTCCGTTTAATCAAGAAACACGTCTAGAGCGCGTTGAGAAACTTCGCAGCATCATGACTAACTCGTCTGTAACGACTTCTGAGAAGTTCCGTCAAGTTCTTGAAGCTTACACTATTGAAACTGACTACAGCACAACAATGGTTGCGAGCCAAGGTTCTCTTGAGCAAAATGGCAAAAACATCAATGTTGACTTCGCACGTCTTGGCCGTATTGCATATGTAGCCCAGTCGTTCGACCAAAAACACGCTTGGGTTTGGAACAATGACTCAAAGCAGTGGGATCAACTTGGCGAAGAATATCTGAAGCCAGTTAAGAGCATGATCCGTATTGCACGTAAGCAAGCGGCTCCTGAACTTGTAAACCTACCTATCTTTGGCGCGGAGTAATTAATGATGAAGAAACTATTCAAAGGTTTTGCTGTTGCTGCAGCGTTAACAGTTTCTGCTGGTGCCGCGCTAAATGCACACGCAAACACTGAAGCCTTAGACAAAATCCTAGAGCAGGTTAAACAAAACCGTATCTCTGAAGGTAAAATCAACAAGCAGCGTGAGCAAGAGTTTTTAAACGACCGTGCTGACAAACAAGCATTGTTGAACAAAGCGAAGCGTGAACTAGCTGCTGAGAAAGCACGCGGTGAGCGTTTAAATGAACAATTCAAACAGAACGAAGTGACGCTTGCTGAGAAAGAAGTTGAGCTAGAAAATGCCAAAGGTACACTTGGTGAAATGTTTGGTGTTGTACGTCGTTCAGCTGCTGACGCTATCGGTTCAATTGAAGCTTCACTAGTAAGTGCTGAAAAACCTGGACGTGCAGAAGTTCTTCGTTCACTAGCTGAAGCGAAAGAGCTGCCAACTACTCGTGAACTTGAAGATCTTTGGATTGCATTCCAAACTGAAATGACTGAGTCTGCGAAAGTAACTAAGTTTGAAGCTGAAGTTGCTGAGCTAAATGGTGACGTAAACGTTAAAGAAGTAACACGTGTTGGTAACTTCAACCTTGTAACTAAAGATGGCTACGTTATTTACGATGCTGAGAACAAGCAAATTGTTCCTCTTGGTAAGCAACCAAGTGGTGAGCTAGGTGGTGTTGAGCGTCTAATCGGTGCACCTGCTAATCAGTTCGTTATGTTTGCAGTTGACCCGACTCGTGGTTCATTACTACAACTTAATACTCAACGTGCAACGATGGAAGAGCGCTGGCACCAAGGTGATACGGTTGGTTACATCATTACAGCACTACTTATTTTAGGTGCGTTGATTGCAATCGTTCGTATGCTAGACCTATTCATTGTTAGCGGTAAAATCAAAGCGCAAATCAAAAACGCGAATAACCCTAACACAAACAACCCACTTGGTCGTATCTTGAAAGTTTATCATGATAACAAAGATCAAGACGTTGAAAACCTAGAGCTTAAGCTTGATGAAGCTATCCTACGTGAAACTCCGCGTATTGAGATGGGTGTAAACATCATCAAGATCCTAGCGGCTATTGCGCCACTACTAGGTCTACTAGGTACGGTTGTTGGTATGATCATGACATTCGAATCAATCACACTTTACGGTACTGGTGATCCGAAAATCATGGCAGGTAACATCTCTCTAGCGCTAGTAACTACAGCACTAGGTCTTATTGCAGCTCTACCTCTAATTCTACTTCACGCTGTTGTACACGGTCGTAGCAAAGCGGTTCTACACATCCTAGATGAGCAAAGCGCAGGTATTGTTGCTACTCACGCGGAGAAGGAGAAAGCCTAATGTTAGTCCTGATGGAGATATGGGAATCTATCAGGGATTTTGTTGCTACAGGCGGCGATGTATTATACGTGGTCGCGATAGCACTCTTTCTAATGTGGGTTTTAATGATTGAGCGCTATTGGTTCCTACTAGGCGAGTTTCCTAAGCTACACAAGGATATCGTTGCTAAGTGGGACGCCCGCCAAGATACTACGTCTTGGTACGCACACAGAATCCGCGATGCTTGGATTTCTGAAGCGTCTGAAAAATTAGATGAGCGCATGTTGATTATCAAAACATTGGTTGCGATGTGTCCATTAATCGGTCTTTTAGGTACAGTGACAGGTATGATCACAGTATTTGAAACGATGGCTACTCAAGGTACGGGTAATGCACGATTAATGGCTTCAGGCATATCAATGGCTACGGTACCAACAATGGCTGGAATGGTTGCGGCACTATCAGGTGTTTTCTTTAGCACGCGTCTAGAAGCACGTGCAAAAATGGCTAAAGAGAAGCTAGTTGATAGCTTGCCTCATCACTAGAGAGAGATTGAACTATGGCACGTAAACAACGTTTTCGTGAAGAGGAAGATGCAGCAGTAGATATGACGCCGATGCTAGACATCGTATTCATTATGCTTATCTTCTTCATCGTAACCACTTCTTTTGTTAAAGAAGCTGGTATTGAGGTTAACAAGCCAAAAGCGGCACAAGCACAAAAGACTAAGAATGCGAACATCTTTATCGCAATCCGTGAAAACGGTGAGATTTGGATGGACAAGCGTCAAGTTGATGTTGAGCGTGTAAGTGCAAACCTTGAAAGTCTGATGGCAGAACAACCTACTGACGTGATTATTATTCAAGCCGATAAAGGCGCGAAGCACGGCGTAGTAGTTCAAGTTATGGACCAAATTAAAGCGACTGGCGACAACTTGAAGATTTCAATAGCTGGAGATCAGTAATGATTCGACTTCTGTTTTCACTTCTAGCAGGTGGGGCAGTAACTCTCGGCTTGTTCTTTTTCATGTCATATCTTATCTCCGGAGGAGCAGATAGGGCAGATGTACAAAAGGAACAAATCGTAGTCGAGATTATGTCGAATCCGCCTGAATCAAAGGTGCAGCAGCGGAAGCGTGTCCCGCCTCCGCCGCCGCCACCACCTAAGCAGCCGCCAAAACCGCAGCCGCCTCAGCCAGACACGGCTGATCCTTCTGCGGGTAACATCGGCTTTAACATGCCTAGCATTGACCTAGGTGGTACTGCAGGTGGTTTATCTGGACCTGGCGAGTTTGGCCGTGATGGTGATGCAACACCTATCGTTCGAATTGAGCCAAAATATCCACCTCAAGCCGCTCGTGATGGCAAAGAAGGTTGGGTACGTTTATCTTTCACAATCAATGAGCTAGGTGGAGTCGAAGATGTTGAAATTATCGATGCTGAACCAAAGCGTCTCTTTGACCGTGAAGCGAAGCGTGCACTTCGAAAGTGGAAATATCGTCCTAAAGTTGTTGATGGTAAACCACAGAAGCAACCTGGCATTACAGTCCAGCTTGATTTCACACTAAACCAAGGTAATTAAGGAGGCAGGCATGAAAAGTTTACCCAAATTTACAGCTCTTGCTCTTCTAATTGCATTGACTGGTGGCATTTACTCAGAGTCAGTTTCTGCTGCGCCTAACTATGAAGAAATAGAGAAGCGTAAAGCGGCAAAAACTAAGATTATGGGTGAGCGAGTAGGTAAAAAGGTTGCCAAAGCGTTCGAATTATATAACGAAGAAAAAGTCGATGAAGCGATTGCAATGCTTCGCGAGCTTGACCCTTCAGATGATTTCGATAAAGCAACGGTTAACCGTTACCTAGGTCAGCTTTATGCTCAAAAGGAAAACTACGGCGAAGCGATTAAGTATACGCGTTTAGCTATTGCTCCTGATGCGCTTAACTTTAAAGATCAAGGCGATCTAATGAAGTTGCTTGGTGACCTTCTGCTAGGTACTGAAAAGTACTCAGAAGGTATCAAAGCCTATGAAGCGTGGATGGACTTTACGGGTGAAAATGACCCTAAAGTACACGGTCGTATCGCGCAAGCTTATTATGAGTTAAAGCAATATACTAATGTTATTGCTCCAGCTGATAAAGCTATCGCAGGTGTAGAAGAGCCAAATAAACAATATTATCTGATGAAAGTCGCAGCTTACTTTGAATTGAAGCAATTCAAAAAGGCTGTAGAGGTTGGTGAAGAGTTAGTACGCGTTTTCCCTGAAGACCCGAAAGCTTGGACGCAACTAGGTGGCTTTTATTTGCAAACCGAAGATTACAGTAAAGGTATGACTGTAATGAAGGTGGCGTATAGCAAAGGTTACTTTGAAAAAGAGAATGACTATAAGATTCTTGGAAGCTTATACTCTTTGACAGAAGATCCTTGGCGTGCAGCTCAAACGTTCGAAAAAGCTATGAAAGATGGCAAAATCGAACGTACAAAGCAAAACGTGACAGCGCTTGCAAGTTATTACCACCAAGCTAAACACATCAGTGATGCTGCTAAATACTATGAAGAAGCTGCTAAATTTGACGATGACGCAGAACTTTATGGAAGAGCAGGTGGCCTTTTACTGCAAAATCTGCAGTACAGTGCAGCAGTAGTTAGACTAAATAAAGCGTTAGAGCTTGGTACCAAAAAGAAAGGCAGTACATATGCTGATCTTGCGGAAGCTTACTACTATCAAGATAAGTTCAAACAAGCTTATGCAGCAATTTTGAAGGCGAAGGAAGATCCTAGCACTCGAAGATTTGCAATTAGCTGGTCGAGCTTTATCAAAGAAAAAGCACAACGTAGGGGTGTTAGCCTCTAATTAAAAAGCCCCGAAAGGGGCTTTTTTGATTTCAAGTTTTAATGTGAAATTATGAAAAAGCATTTATTGTTCAGCCTTACTTTGGTCGCATTTATATTCCTATCCGCTTGTAGTGAGCACAAGCCAGTCGTAAATTATCAGGAACTCAGAACTTCTTTAATTTCTCTTAACAGTAGTTTAAGTCATTCATCTACGGATGATATTACTGTTTTACCGTTCACAGAGGGCTATTTACAGTTACGGCACGCCTTATTATCAAGTAGTTTGAATGAACCAGATGTTATGGCGCATAAGGAGCTTGATTACTTAAGAATTCAAGAGCGATATCCAGAGCGTTACTTACCTTGGCCTAGTCATATCCCTGTACTCAAAAACGTAGAAGGTAGAGTGAGTGCTGAGGAACTTGATCTGTGGCTTAATTTTGTAATAACAAAACTAAAAGAGGCCGATGAAAGTAATATTCGCCTAAATCGGTTTGAGCGGGACGCCATAATAAAGCAACTTGAAGATTCAAATATTGACGCACCATCACGTTCAACGCTACTGACTTATTTAAATGATTATAAATCTAGGGCGATGCTTGGGCTGCATCAGTTACCTAATGGGAAAGAGTGGTACCAATCAAAACTAAATTTTTACGGAGCTATTCAAGAGTCGCCTAATAAAGTTTTGGCAATGTTATCAAAAATTGATGAGAAAAATAGTAAATCAATTGTGCTCAATACAAAGCCTAATACTCAACAGCCTTATATACTAGAGTTATTGCCAGCTAATTGCCAAAGAATTAGTGGACTCAACTGGCGTGATGGATTTATTAATGTGCCTTCTACAGTAGCAAAGTGTACAAAGGCAATAGAGCAGCATAAAGCGCTAATCGTGACTTTAATGGCAGTAGATTTAGGAATTCATTATCAAGGGTGGTCACAAAAGCAAGCATTTGTTGCGCTCAACTCAAAACTAGCGCTGAATGAACAACAAGCACAACAATTGATTGCTAATATAGTCTATTTTCCGGCGACTATTTTTGCTGCATATCCCCATTTTTTAAAGCCTTAGTCTTACAATTGCGACAGCGCTGAGTTGCTGGATCTTGTTCTAGCAACTCAAGCTCTATTGTCTGTTCGCAATCACAGCAATAGCCAAACTGACCGATCTCCATTTGGCATAATGCCGCTTCGACTTTCATCAACCTATCATAGAGCGGAAACTGCTCGGGATTTATTTTTTCCATTACAATATCAAGCCATTTATTGGGTGGGTTGAGCTCTAAGGTATTGGCAAGGTTATGAGTAAACTCATTGGGTGAAGCTTTTAGCTCTCCTAAAAAGTCGCTTCTAAGTGTAGCGAGTTCAGCTTGTAAGCTTTGCTCGTAGTTATGTGTGTTTTCATTCATGGGCGCTCTCCTATCCGACGCCCCATTATCATTTCAGTCAAACTTCACTGTTATGATTTGAATCAAGGTCTGGAGACATTGCGTATTTCTGCAACACCTTCATGACGTCATCTTTGCTTTTGAGCGTTTTGATTTCATCAAAAAGAACATGTGCGCCGCTATACTGACGTTTCAAATAACTTAACCACTGTTTTGTTCTAGCTGAAAAGTACTTTTCACTCATATTTTCATCCTGATGCATGGAAGAGTGTAGGATATGGTAGACCACGTTTTCCCATGTGAGAGGAGTGTAATGAGTTCTGTTAACATGCGCTTTGATTTTTGCTGCCAAATCGGGGGTGGCTAGTGCACCGCGACCAAGCATCAAGTCTTGGCATTGGCTGCGTGTTTGGCAGAGTAGTGCATCTTCCACTTGCCAAATTTCACCGTTAGCAACGACAGGAATGGTTAACCTTGATAATAAAGGTGGGATCTTTTCCCAGTACGCAGGCGGTTTGTAGCCATCTCGTTTGGTACGGGCATGTATCGCCAAACTAGACGCACCACCTTGCTGGACCGCATCGACAATTTCAGTGCTATTGGCATCATCGTCAAAGCCAAGGCGTATTTTGGCGCTTACTTGATGTTCTTCTGGTACCGCATCTCTAACTGCTTTAATGATTTGATAGATTTGCTCAGGCTCTTTCAGTAAAACCGCGCCGCCGCGGCTTTTATTCACGGTTTTCGCAGGACAACCAAAGTTCAAATCGACACCATGAGAGCCAAGCTTTACGGCCTTTCGTGCATTCGCTGCAAGCGCATGGGGAACCTGACCTAGAAGCTGTACTCGTACTGGTGTTCCGGCTCGTGTATAGCCACCGTTTAATAGTTCAGGACAGTATCTAGTGAATACTCTGCGTGGAAAAGTGAGATCAACAACGCGAATAAATTCAGTCACACAAAGATCAAAGCCGCCGAGATCTGTGAGCAATTCGCGCATTTTAAAATCAACTACACCTTCCATCGGCGCCAGAACAAGCTTCATGTGTTAACCTTTAGATACAACAAAAATAAAATGAGTCACTGATGACTCATCGAAAAGCGCGACATTTTAGCTAATTGTTTGCTGCAAGTCATCAACAGCCCCTAGTTATCCACAAATAGCAAAAAGACAACAGATGAACTATAACTGGATATAAACCACAACTTAGCGAATGCAACTAAAATTTTTAAACGTTTAGCGAAATAAATATTTAGACGTTTGGGTCTACTAATTGAATCTACTATTTCTGAGAGAGCAAACATTATGAATACCGTTAAAAAGAACTCTATTGCCCTTACTTTAAGCGCTGTTGTTGCGGGTACCGCGGGGTTAACCGCGACAGACGCAAATGCGAATCCATTTAGTTTTGAAACAATGACCGCTGGTTATCAACTAGACGCTGGTGAAGGAAAATGCGGCGGGCGGCGAAGGCAAATGTGGTGGGGACGCCAAAGGCAAAAAAGAAGGTAAGGGCGGCGAAGGCAAATGTGGTGGGGACGCCAAAGGCAAAAAAGAAGGTAAGGGCGGCGAAGGCAAATGTGGTGGGGACGCCAAAGGCAAAAAAGAAGGTAAGGGCGGCGAAGGCAAATGTGGTGGGGACGCCAAAGGCAAAAAAGAAGGTAAGTGCGGCGAAGGCAAATGTGGTGGCGACGCCAAAGGCAAAAAAGAAGGTAAGTGCGGCGAAGGCAAATGTGGTGGTGACGCCAAAGGCAAAAAAGAAGGTAAGTGCGGCGAAGGTAAATGTGGTGGCGATGCCAAAGGCAAAAAAGAAGGTAAATGCGGCGAAGGCAAATGCGGTGGTAACCACTAAATAGGAATACCATTTTGTTCGACCCAATAGCGCAGCTAGTTATGTTAAGGTAAGCGGCGCTATTGGGTAATCCCAAAGTGAAGCCATGCATACAGTAAAGCCTCTGTGATGCCAGCTTCTGATTAGTTCAAAATAATGTCTAAAGTGAGAGAAATATGGCAGTGCAGTTAGGCAACTTAGGACTTGGTTTACGCCGTGAAATGGTTGATGACGTGCTCAATGCGCCGCCAAAGCAAGTAGACTTTTATGAGGTTGCACCAGAAAACTGGCTAAAATTTGGCGGTAAGCTTGCAAAGCAATTTCAAGCATTGACGCAACAACATACCTTTATCTGTCATGGCTTATCGTTATCGCTAGGTTCACCTGCACCGCTTGATCGCGAATTTTTATCCCAACTCAAAACATTTTTTAACCAGCATAATATCGCTACCTATAGTGAGCATCTGAGTTATTGTTCGGGAGAGGGGCATATGTACGATCTGATGCCAATCCCTTTTACTGAAGAAGCAATCTATCATACCGCTAAGCGGATCCGAGCAGTCCAAGAACATCTAGAACGCCGGATTGCAGTAGAAAATGTCTCTTACTATGCCGCTCCTGGACAAGAAATGTCGGAGTTGGAATTTACCCTTGGGGTATTAGCCGAAGCCGATTGCGATTTGCTACTCGATGTTAACAACATCTATGTCAACGCTATTAACCATGGCTACGATGCTGAACAATTCTTAGCGGCTATGCCAACCGAGCGTATTGTATACGGCCATATCGCAGGCCATTATGTGGAAGCCGAAGACTTACTCGTTGATACCCACGGCACTGAGGTATCTTCACCAGTATGGGACTTGTTAGAAAAAGCCTATGAGCTACATGGGGTATTTCCGACTTTGCTAGAGCGTGATTTTAATATTCCTCCTATGGCAGAATTACTGGCAGAAGCGGGGCAAATTTCAGCAATACAGGCCAAATACGCCAAGCGCTTGGAGCAGGTATAGCTATGTCTTTTGTAGAAACTCAGCAGCAGTTTATGGCGCATATCAGAGATCCAGACAACCACCCAGCACCCGAAGGCATAGAAGCTCGGCGCTTAAGAATCTATCAAGAGCTGTTTTTTAATAATGTCGAAGGCTTCGTGAGCAGTGCGTTTCCTGTACTTAAAAGCTTGTATACCAATGAAGATTGGTTGACGTTAATTAGGCTATTTTTTGCTAAGCACGATTGTCATTCGCCATACTTTTTAGAGATTAGCAAAGAGTTCTTGCAGTTTTTACAAACAGAATACGAGCCCACTGAAGTTGATCCTGAATTCTTGTTAGAGCTTGCTCATTATGAATGGCTAGAGCTAGATGTGGCAACGACCGTTGAGGCAGAGCATGAGCTTTCAATTGAGGTACAAGCGCCTGCAGATGCTGAAATTAGCTTGGCAAGTACAGCCAGAGTTGCACATTATCAATATCCGGTTCATCAGATCAGTGAAACCTTTAGGCCAACTAAAACAGTAGGGCAAACGTTTAGCTTTGCATTGTATAGAGACGAAGAGGACGATGTTCAGTTTGTCGCACTAAACCCGATGACGGCCTTAATGTTGTCGGTGATTGAAGCCAATGATGGTATGCAACTCACTGACATTGTGGATGTTATCGCGCAGCAAGTGCCTCAGTTTACTATTGAGCAGATGCAGCAAGGGGCACAGCATACACTAGCTGAATTCGCGGATCTTGGCATTATCAAAACAAAAAACCTTTAAGCTATTGGCAACATCGACTATTATACGGCCTGTTTTTGTCGTGCTTAAACTCGGACTAGGGCGCTAGTCAATGCTTTCTGCTGCTAGGCAGTTTGCGCGAGTTGTAAAATTAAAGGTAGTATCTATGTCTAAAGGTGACTTTAAAGATCCGTTCAATGCAAAGTATTTCCTTGCATTTGTTGCTGTATTCGCTGGAATTGGCTGTTTAAACGCGATTCTAGGCTGGGCAACAGCGCTTGCATAAGTCAAGCTGAACGTATTTACCTAGAGGCTGCTATATGCAGCCTTTTTCGATTGTATACAGATATATACCAATTAGTCTTAATACTTGCTCAATTTGAAGGAGCAAATCTGACGCTAACTGCGTTAAAAATTTCTCATTTAGAACAACTAAATCGCAAAACTTTCGCCTTGTTATCGACAAGATTTTCTCGCCTCAAAATAGATCACTTAATTAAGCTAATTGGTATAAAATACTCGCTAAATTGTTCGCTTTTCCTCCATCCTGACACACAAAGTCACTCAGTCGGTTTCAACCGGATAGAAAATTGTTATAATCTCACTCTTTTGTAATAAACTTAAAGCAAAGCAATTATGACGACAGAGAATATGTCATTGATCAAAAATAGTATCGCGACGGTTCCTAATTACCCAAAACCTGGGATTATGTTCCGTGACGTGACTTCACTTCTAGCAAATCCAGCTGCGTTTAAGGCAACAATTGATGCGTTCGTTGCGGCTTATAAAGATGGCGGCTTTACTAAAATCATCGGTACTGAATCGCGTGGTTTTATCTTCGGTGCACCATTGGCGTATGAGTTAGGTATTCCTTTTATTCCAGTAAGAAAGCCGGGTAAATTACCGCGTGAGGTGATCAGCCAGTCTTACCAGCTTGAATATGGTGAAGATACGCTTGAATTACACTCAGATGCGATTGAAGCAGGTGATAAAGTGCTACTTGTTGATGATTTACTTGCAACAGGTGGTACTATTGAAGCAACAGCAAAACTGGTTAAGCGCTTAGGCGGTGAAGCCACTGATGCGGCGTTTGTTATTTCATTGCCTGAGCTTGGTGGTGAAAAGAAAATCAACGATCTTGGGATCAAAATCCTTTCACTTGTAGAGTTCGAAGGCGAATAAGCATGAGCTATCAGGTTCTGGCGCGAAAATGGCGTCCGCAAAACTTCCATGAATTAATGGGGCAGGAGCATGTTAAACAAGCTCTGGTCAACGCACTCAATGAAAAGCGTTTACACCATGCCTATTTATTCACCGGAACACGTGGTGTGGGCAAAACAACCATTGCTAGGATCTTTGCTAAAAGCCTTAACTGCGAACAAGGCGTTACTTCAACGCCTTGTGGTCAGTGTAGTGCCTGTACTGAGATTGAAACTGGTAAGTTTATCGATTTAATCGAAATTGATGCGGCTTCTCGTACAAAAGTTGAAGACACGCGAGAAATCTTAGACAACGTACAATATGCACCAACTCGTGGTCGCTACAAGGTTTATCTCATCGATGAAGTGCATATGCTGTCGAAGCACAGTTTTAATGCGCTTTTGAAAACCTTAGAAGAGCCGCCAGAGCATGTAAAATTTTTGCTCGCCACAACCGATCCACAAAAGTTGCCTGTGACTATTCTGTCTCGTTGTTTGCAGTTCAATCTGAACGCAATGACACAAGGACAAATAGTTGAACAGCTAGAAAAAATCCTCCCGTTAGAGCAAGTTGTCTTTGAACCGGTAGCGCTACAAACGTTAGCGAAAGCCGCTGATGGCAGTATGCGTGACGCACTAAGTTTGACTGATCAGGCTATTGCACAAACAAATGGCAATTTAACGGTGCCTGCAGTGCAATCTATGCTGGGACTGATGGATAGTGCTCATGCGGTCATTTTGCTGTCTGCAATTTTATGCCACGACGGTGAAGCCTTACTCAATGCGATTGAAAAAATAGCACTACAAAATGGTAATTTTGTTAGTGTGCTGGACGATTTAATTGCGTTATTGCATGTTATTCAGCTCACTCAACTCGTGCCTAGTGCTGCGCGATTATCAAATTTTGATAACAACGACATTAAGCTATTTGCCGAGCAGTTAGCACCGCAACAAGGCCAGTTGTTGTATCAACTGCTGTTAAATGGCAAAAAAGACCTGAAGTGGGCACCTGAGCCTAAACTTGGGTTTGAGATGGTCATGCTGCGCTTAATGGCGTTCGAAAAAGAAAGCCATAGCGTAGTGCCTTCCGCTCCTGTGAGCCAAGAGACTGCTGAAAAGCAAAGCAAAGTAGGGGATTTACGAGCGCTGTTAAAAAAGCCAACGGAAGATAACGCTACGGTAGCGGCATCACCTCAGGTACAGCCGACAGCAACACCTACATATGCACCAGAAGAAACGACATCAACCACGCAACAAACAACACAGTATGAGCCGGTGTCGCCAACGCCTGCTGCGCAAAGCCAAGCACCAGTCGCCTCTGTGCCATCTGAGGCGGAGATGGCCAATCAATACGACAGCATTATGTCGCAGGCGGTAGAGCAGGGGTTCCAAGAACAAGTTCCTGCACATCATCATGAAAGTGCGCCAGTTGATGATGCTGCATACGCGCAAATGGCATCACAAAACCAAGAGGATTGGTCTCGACCTGAGGTGCAAAATCAAAGCGCTTCAGAACCTGCTGCTACAGCAAGTGTTACCGAGCAGCAAAACCAAGCCCAGTCAGCAATAGCACGAATTTTAAAAAATCGAAATATCTCTGGAGCTGGTCGATTGGTGGGAGTCAATGGTGAGGTAAAAAAGTCTGAGGCGCCTAGTGCGCCAATGCCAATAGAGCAAGCGCCAGCCACGACGGTAACCACACCTGAGTATCAGCCTGAGCCGCAACGCGCACAGCCCGCTGCACCTCGCTTAGCACCAAAAAAGCAAAAGAAAGAAGCGTTTCAAGAGCGCCATAAACCTATTACGGAAAATTTAGCGCCAGAATTGCTAGAGCAGTTATCGCCGGTAAAACAAGATGATAACGAACAAAGTATTCAAGTGGAGATCCCTGCACCGGAAAACTTTGTTAGTCCAATCAGTGACATTAAGTTTGCTCACCAAAGCGACGATTGGGCAAACATGATTGAAAAGATGCAATTAGGTGGTCGAATTCGCCAGTATGCATTACACAGCGTGATAACACAGCAAGGCGCGCAGGTACAATTGCAAGTAGATGCGAGTCAACAGCACTTAGACTCCGCAGTGCTGAGAGAGAAACTAACAGAAAGCCTAAGCGCATTACTCGAGCAGCCAATCGCGCTTGAGATTAACTATATTGACACGGTAAATAACACGCCGTTTTTGGTACAGCAGCAATTAGATGAGCATAGGCTTGTCCAAGCTAAAGCGGCGATGCGAGACGATCCACTCGTCAGCGCATTTGTCCAAGAATTTGACGCAATGCTTGACGAAAATAGCGTTCAGGCATTGTAATTAAGGGCGTTAGCCCTTATCTTTTATCACAGTAAACCAAATTGAAGTATAAGAGAGCAGAATATGTTTAAAGGCGGAATGGGCAACATCATGAAGCAGGCGCAGCAAATGCAAGAGCGCATGGAAAAAGCCCAAGAAGAGATCAAGAGCCTAGAAGTAACAGGTGAAGCAGGCGCAGGTTTAGTTAAAGTAACTATGCTTGGTAGCCACAACGTACGTCGCGTAGAAATCGACGAAAGCCTAATGGAAGATGACAAAGACATGATCGAAGACCTACTAGCCGCTGCGGTAAACGATGCAGTTCGTCGCGTAGGTGAAGAAACGCAAAAGCGCATGTCAGAAGTCACCGGCGGCATGCAAATGCCCCCAGGCTTCAAAATGCCGTTCTAATTTAGGATCCTATAAGGAAGCGCCAGTTGGCGCTTTTTTTGTTTGAAATTTACAGATATCAATCTTTGAATAGGGTCAGTGAGGCTGACCTTATTGATTACTGAATGGCAGCGTAAAGCCCTTTTTAATTCAATGTGCTGCTATTGCGACATTTAGAAGCTAAGGTTTTAGGCGTGTAGTCTGTAAGGTTTTTAGCTTTGCCTAAATCTTCGAGATCGACCCATGTCACCTCGTCACCATTTATAAATGCACATTCCACATTGATGGAGTGGATGCTCTCAGGCGTGGTTTGAAAATCCATTAAGTTTTTATCTAAAACTATCAAGTCAGCTATTTTGCCAACTTCAATTGAACCTAGCTTATGGGAGAGGTTATGTTGCATTGCAGGAACAATAGTGACGGCCTTTATCGCATCTTGTATTGATAAGTTACTTTTTCCGTCTTTATTTGTACCTAAATACTTTCCTCTGGATGCTAAGAATGGATACTCCCAAGTGTGGCGAGTCATGGCTTGTTCAATAAACCATAGTGGGAATAACGGACTGATACTCAAATCGCTATGTAACGAGAAGGGGATCCCTGCGGCGAGCTCTTCTTCCATAGGGTCGATTCTATTGCCTTGTAGATCTCCTAATTCATTCCTCATTGATGCTCCCCAGTAGGCCACATGGGCGATTAAATGACTGGGTGTCAAATTCGGAAACGTTTCGCGAGCTTTGAGGTATTTATAAATTGTTTTATTTTCTTTCGTACTTTCATCTATATCATTCACTGTGGAATGAATAATTGTGTGAGCTAGATCAGTAAACGTCTGAGCGACCTGTTTCTCTTTACATGTTGAGGTGTGACGTTTTGCATCACCTGCCATTTGAGTTAGCGCATTAAGTGAATCTGATATAGCTTGATCACCATTTGCGTGAAGATTAAAGTACCAAGGCTGATGTACGCTGCTGTCACAGGTGGGTAAAAATCTAGAGAGATTTTGGACAATTTCGTTTTTGGTATAATCAACATGACCCTTGCCAAACGTGTCACAAAGTCCTGCTTCAGAGTAATCAGTACTTAAATTTGCGCTACAGCCTTGGGTAGAGCCATCTGAGAGTAGCTTAATGCCTTGCGCTGAGTACATACCGTTAAAAGCTTTACTTTCAAAAGGAATATAATCACATTCACTGGGGTTTTTAGGATCATACACACATTGAGCGCGAGCGGCTGTTGCCTCGTCTTGATAGTTGCGCCAATCGTACACAGAGCGAACTCTTGCGGCCGGTTGCAGTTGCTCCATGAGAACTAGATTGATGAAATCGTCTTTCATTTCTGTTGTTGAACCACCGTCTACTAACATGGTTACCCCCTGTTGCGATGAAGTATTGAGCAAGTACTTCATTTTCATCAAAACCTCTTCATTTTCATCTTTATCATATTTAGCTAGCTCCGGTTGCGCTGTATCTAGCGGGCAGCTGGTTGCAGGGGACGTATTTGGTGCATGGTGTACGAGTGCTGAAATGTCTTTGCTACTAGTGCCTTTTGCTCTTAAAATGGAATTAATAAACAGCATATACGCACTTGGTTCTTTGATGAGGCCAGAGTACTGCCACTTTTTCGAGTCAATCTCTTTGTACTTAGCATTATTCACTATATCTAAGTCGCCATCGCTGAAGCATAAGGTTTTCACGATAAACTGACTGGTTTTTACGTCTTGTTCTGTACCTTCACAAGTCAATGTGTAATCCTCGACGGGGAGTTTAAAGTCAGGGTTCTCTTTTTCAAACTCATCGACTTTTGCTTGAGAAATCATGTCTATCTGTGCTTTTTTGACCACTGTATTGCACAAGCCCACTTGCTCAAATGCAGACATATTGGCGTACGCTAAATGCCCTGATTGGTCAGTCATAAATATAGCTTTGTTACTTTGTGCCGTTTTTAATTTTTGGTTGTCAATTTCGTCAATAGCTTTCATTGGGTATGCAAAAAATTCTCGATTTTCGTTTATACGCTGATCGAAAGGCCTCTTGGCATACTCTTCTTGGACCATTCGTGACGGATCAAGCCCATTTCCAATGTACCATCCAACTTTATTAACATGGTCAATTACAAATGGCGGACTTGTTGTTACTTTTGCTATTGCTTCATCTAGGTATATAAAGCAGTGCCCCTGTCCATCTTTCGCACTTGAAGCCTTCTTATTCGGATAGTAAATCCAGCCGTAATCTTTAGAGAGCTTTTCTTGATATTTGTCTGGCAGACAAGGCATTAAATTTTTTACTCCACTCATTTGCGCCGTTGATTGTAAATGGGCATGAGGTTCTATGAATCCTGGCATTAAGGTTCTGCCATTTAAATTGAAGTAAGATATCTTGGTTTTTGGAGCATGGTTTCTAATTGTTGCTAGCTTCTCCTTTGCGTCGTCGACTGAACCGACGAATGTAATCACACCATTTTCGACCAACACCGCGGGATTTTCATCTGCTCCTAAAGAGAAGGGTTTTTTGCTAGCAACAGTGATAATATTGCCACCGAAAAAAAGACTGACCTTAGCGCTAACATCTTCGTCTTTTGGTTTATCATCGCTGTTATTTGTTGAACTCGAGCACGCCGAAATCAATAAGGCAGCTGCGAAACATGGGATTATATTACGCTTTTTCATAAAGTTTCCTTTGAAAATTATCTAGATAACGCTATTAAGTAGCTACAAGTTCTGGCTAGCACTCTCATACAGTCAGAAATTAAATGTAATTTTATAGTTAATTTTTCAAGGTAGTAATTACACTAAGTTACGCGCTATTACAGCAATGTTGAGTAGCTACATTTAGACCGCAAAAGTAAGCACTGAACTATGTGACAGGTGTTAAGCAGGCTCCCTTTAACCTAAATGTTTTGGGTTATCTTGAGACCGCATAATTTTACTAGCGAGCTGCATAACATGGCGGGATCAGCTACAGATATCGAAGTGAAGTTTCACGAGTATGATTGAACTGAGCATTAAGAAAGTTGAAATAGATGATGAAAAACGGTCTAATAGGCCATAAAGGATACGATGTTAGGTCAGGGAATGAGCGCAGCTGTAACGATATAGCTTGTAAATCAACGCAAGTGAAGTCGCTCGCCTTAATTTTCTCTCGCCGCTTAAATAACGTCTACATTCTAGGTCGAACTAGTTTAGTCTGATCCAACAACGCGTTATGCATACTACGCATATTTAATTTATAAAATCATTCCAGCAAAAAGGAGTTGCTCGTGATAGTTAAATACATTTTCACTCTGATTGGGTCCGCACTGTTAATCGGATCGCTTTTTATGTACAACAGTACCCAAGACTTCCTAGACCGTGCAATCATTACCGAAGGCACAGTGGTAGACCTTATTCGTTCCCAGTCTGAAGACTCGGATACCTATGCTCCTTTCGTTAAATTCCGCACCAAAAATGGCGAAATAGCGGAGTTTGTGTCCTCTACTGGGGGCGGTCCTAACAGATATTCAATAGGAGAGGTTGTAAGCGTCGTTTATCTAGAAGAATCAATCGAAAAAGCTGAAATTAACGATACTTTCTCGCTTTGGGGCGGAGTTATGATCCTAGCTGGAATAGGCTCTGTATTTTTCCTTATTGGACTTTCAATTATCTTATTTGGCGCGTCAAAAAATAAGAAAGTGAAGTATCTAAAGGAAAAAGGGACACCAGTGGTGGCTAAGTTTCAGAGTGTTGAAGTTAACCGTAGAATAGAGTTTAACGGCAAAAACCCTTACCAAATTTGTGCACAATGGAGAAACCCATCAACATCGCAATTGCATATTTTTAATAGTGATAATATATGGTTTGATCCAACCAATCACATAGACCGAGAAGAGATAACGGTGTTAATTGAAGAAGGAAATCCGAGCAAATACCATGTGGATATTTCATTTCTCCCAAAGGTCGCGTCTTAATCTTATGAAAGTGGACGGATCGTAACTACAACACTAAGTATGTAAAGTTCACTTGGACTGAGTTTGCAAATCTATTCGAAATAGCGCTTAATAAGGCGCTATTTTTGTCTGTATATGGAAGTAAGATGAGTAAACGTGCACTGGTTTTTCCGCCCAATTTTAAGTTAGTTTTGTACGCGATGGCAGTGATGTGTCTCGTACAGGTGTTAGGTGGTATTTTTGGCTTACCTGTCTATCGTTTTGGGATTGTACCGCATAATGTACATCATTTGAGTGGTGTGTTAACCGCGCCTTTTATACATGGTAGCTGGGGACATTTGCTGAGTAATTTGCTCGGCTTAAGTATTAGCGGCTATTTGGCAGCCCGATTACCGAGGTTTAAGCGAGCAACTTTTTTTATTATGGTTGCTACAGGACTAATGGTGTGGCTGTTTGCTGGACATGCTAATCACATTGGTGCATCAGGCATTGTAATGGGTTACTTTGGCTTACTGCTGGGTGCTGCGCTATTCAATCGCGATGTGCTTGGCATTGTTAGTTTTGTAGCTCTGCTGGTATTGACTTACTATGCTAATATTAGCTTTTTAGCGACATTATTTGATTTTTCGGCACAGACGAGTAGTTCAAGTCATATTTTTGGCTTTTTAAGCGGATTATGCGGGGCATACTTAACCAAGCAAAAGCGTATTGCTCGGCGTTAAAGCAGCACAACCTACCAGTGACGGCAGGTCATGCTTTGGGATTTAAGTTATTACCAAATACGCACGCGCTCTTCAGGTGCTAGGTAAAGTTTGTCACCCGGTTTAACGTCAAACGCTTTATACCATGCATCATGGTTGCGAGGTGCAAGCGCTCTAAATTGACCCGGTGCGTGTGTACCTGCGCGTAGCTGGTTTAGCATGCTTTGCTCTGTACGCTTTTCTTTCCATACTTGTGCCCAAGCAAGGAAGAAACGTTGATCGCCAGTCAAGCCATCAATCACCGGTGCTTCTTTGCCGTTTAGGCTCAGTTTATATGCATGATAAGCCATTGCAAGGCCGCCCACGTCACCGATGTTTTCGCCAAGGCTGTTACGACCATTCACAAAGTTACCCTCAATAGGCTCATATTGGTTGTACTGTGCCGCGAGCTTGTCTGCTTTTTCTTCGAAAGCAGCGCGATCTGAATCGGTCCACCAGTTACGTTGAATACCGTTGGCATCTGATTTAGAACCTTGGTCGTCAAAGCCGTGGCCCATTTCGTGCCCTATCACCGCGCCAATACCGCCGTAGTTTACTGCAGGATCTGCATTTGGGTCGAAGAATGGCGGTTGTAGAATTGCCGCTGGGAAAACGATTTCATTAAACGAGCTGTTGTAGTAGGCGTTAACGCGTTGTGGTGTCATACCCCAGCGGTTACGATCTGTTTTTTCAAGCTCTTTGGCGATGCTGTCATTGCGGAAAAACTCACGTAGGTTTTTCACATTCGTCATTAAGTTATCACGGGTTAGGATTAACCCATCAAATGATTGCCATTTGTCAGGGTAGCCAATCTTAGGAGTAAATGCGGCAAGTTTTGCTTGAGCATTTACTTTTGTTTCTTCACCCATCCAGTCTAGGCCTTCAATCCTTTCACCGAGCGCGGTGCGTAGGTTTTCAACCAATTCTGACATTTGTTTTTTAGAAGACTCAGGGAAGTAACGGGCAACGTAAACTTTACCAATTGCAAAGCCAAGCGAAGTAGTACCAGACATTTCGCTGATAGCGCGTTTCCAACGAGCACGTGGTTCTTGTTGACCACTTAAATGTTTGCCATAAAATTCAAAGTTAGTATTGAAGATATCTTCAGACAGCAGCGACGCATTGCCGCTAACTGCATGATAAGTTAGATAGTCTTTCCAAACGGCCAAGTCTTCAGAGTTGATAAGCGCAATCATTGCTTTGATCGGCTCTGGCTGAGACATATTTAGCTGAGGCACTTTGTAGCCTGTTTCAGCAAAATATAAATCCCAATTAAAGCCTGGGTATAGTGTTGCTAGCTCGTCACGTTTAACTTGATTTAATGTCAGGTCACGGTTTCTGCGTTTTTCACGTGGCCAGTGGCCCTCAGCAATTTTAGTTTCAAGTGCAAGAATGGCTTCTGCGCGCTCAGTCGGTTTGTCTTTACCCGCAAATTTAAGCATATCGGCAATATGTGCAACGTATGCTTCGCGAGTTTTAACGAAACGCTCTGCTTCTTCTAAATAGTAAGAGCGGTCTGGTAGTCCAAGTCCGCCAGCACCCATCGACATCTCATATTTATTTGGGTCTAGACGGTTAAACCACATACCACCGCCTATCGGCGCATTGACGCCAGTTAGCCAAGATTGTCCAAATGCTTTGGTGAGGCCGTCAGTGTTGCTAATGGCGTCAATGTCAGCAAGTAGTGGTTGAATAGGTTTGATACCAAGCTTATTTAGGGTTTCCACATCCATATAAGCATTGTAAAAATCGGCAATCAGCTGCTCTTCGGCATTAAGGTTTTTACCGTTAGCAATTTCTTCGATAATGGTTTTTACTTGTTCTTCACTGCGTTCAGCAAGTGCTGAGAATGCACCAAAACGCGTTTTGTCTGCTGGCATTTCGTAGTTTTTGTACCAAGTGCCGCTGGCGTACATAAAGAAATCATCGCCTGGTTTTACACTTTCATCGCGTGCACTAAGGTCAACACCAAAGCTGCCAAGTTCAGCCTTACCAGTTGCTACAGCTGCGTTTTCTGTTTTTTGGGCTTCACTTGTTGTGACTTGTGGCTCAGAGCATGCCGTCAGCATGATGGCTGTAAGCGCACTCGCTATTATCGTTTTTTTCATTATGTAGTCTCTATTTGGTTCGAGAAGTAGGCCCGACAGCTGTGTTATTGTACTTACTATCGGGAATGGAGCCATTGTCGAGCGAATACGCTTTTGCTGCAAGCATTTGAGTCGAATTGTTGGGAAATTCGCGATGAATGTTTTTTTAAACTGTAAAAGGAGTGGAAGGGTATGAAATAGGATCAAGCTTTAAATCAACAACAATATCCCTTATCATTTCGGCATTGTTATCAGTGTTTTTGCACTGCATGGGCCACAAGAAACGAATTTATGCAATTATCACCAAGTTTAACGGCGCTTATTGAAGCGCTGCGTTGTTTACCTGGCATTGGGCCTAAGTCCGCGCAGCGTATTGCCTTTCATTTATTAGAGCGAGACAGAGAGGGCGGCAACCAGCTGGGGCAAAGCCTGACGCATGCGATGCAAGCCATTGGTCATTGCTCAAGCTGCCGAACATTTAGTGAGGTTGAGGTGTGTGATATCTGCCAAAGTATCAAGCGCCAAGACACAGGGCTGCTTTGTGTGGTTGAATCACCAACGGATGTATTGGCGATAGAACAAACGGGCCAATTTAATGGCCTGTATTTTGTACTGATGGGGCATTTATCGCCTCTGGATGGAATTGGCCCCAATGAAATCGGCCTTGATGTTCTTGAGCGTAAGCTAAGTGCTGGCAATATTAATGAAGTTATCTTAGCGACAAACCCAACGGTGGAAGGCGAGGCAACGGCACATTATATTTCTGAGTTATGTCATAAATATCAGGTTGAAGCGTCACGTATTGCCCATGGTATGCCTGTCGGCGGTGAGCTTGACCTTGTAGACGGTATGACGTTAATGCATGCGTTTAGCGGGCGTAAGAAGCTCTAATCTTAACGTTTCTTGCTAAAAGCCCTGTTTTTGGAGCAATTGAATCTAAAAAAACAGGGCGATTTGTTAAAAATTTTGTTCAGTCTCTTGAAAGTTTTTTCTCCTCCCCCATATACCTAGCATATTGATAAAGAACACTGCATTAATTGCTTATATTGGAGAGAACAATGTCCGCAGCTCAAAAAGAAACATTAGGCTTTCAAACAGAAGTCAAACAATTATTAAACCTAATGATCCACTCTTTGTATTCAAACAAAGAGATCTTTTTACGCGAATTAGTATCTAACGCTTCAGACGCGGCTGACAAACTACGTTATTTAGCTTTGCAAAATGGTGACCTGTACGAAGGTGACGCAGAGCTACGTGTTCGCTTAAGCGTAAACAAAGATGCAAAAACCATTACCATTTCTGACAATGGTATTGGTATGACGCGTGACGAAGTGATCAGCTCATTAGGTACCATCGCAAAATCTGGTACAGCTGATTTCTTTAAAAACCTAACAGGCGACCAAGCAAAAGACTCGCAGCTGATTGGTCAGTTCGGTGTTGGTTTCTATTCCGCATTCATTGTTGCTGATAAAGTAACGGTTCGTACGCGTAAAGCGGGTGAGTCAGAAGCAGTGGAATGGGAATCGCAAGGTGAAGGCGACTTCACGATTGCTGAAATCGAAAAAGCAGAGCGTGGTACAGAGATCACACTGCATCTTCGTGAAGAAGAAAGTGAGTTCCTTGAAACTTATCGCCTTCGCGGTATTGTGACTAAATACTCAGATCACATTTCAATTCCTGTTGAACTTTATAAAGACCCAGTTCCTGAATCTGAAGGTCCAGATGGTGAGAAAATTGAAGCGCAACCTGGCGAGTGGGAAGCGATCAACAAAGCCACAGCACTTTGGACTCGCGATAAATCTGAGATCAGCGACGAAGAATATAAAGAGTTTTATAAGCATGTTGGTCATGATTGGGAAGAGCCACTCACTTGGGCACACAATAAAGTAGAAGGTAAAACTGAATACACCAGCCTACTTTATATCCCTAAAAAGGCACCTTTCGATTTATACAATCGTGAGCGTCAAGCTGGCCTTAAACTTTATGTACAACGCGTGTTCATCATGGATGACGCTGAGCAGTTTATGCCAAGCTACCTGCGCTTTGTTAAAGGCTTACTAGATTCTAACGATTTACCTCTTAACGTATCTCGTGAGATCCTACAAGACAACAAGATCACTCAAGCTATTCGTAAAGGCTGTACATCTCGTGTTCTTAAAATGCTTGAGCGCATGGGCAAAAACAAACCAGAAGATTATCAGGCATTCTGGAATGAGTTTGGTAATGTGATCAAAGAAGGTCCAGCTGAAGATTTCGCAAACAAAGATGCTATTGCAAAACTATTGCGCTTTAGCTCTACGCATACTGATGAGAAAACGCAAAACGTATCGCTTGAGCAGTACATTGAGCGCATGAAAGAAGGCCAAGATAAGATTTACTATGTTGTGGCTGATAGCTTTGAAGCAGCAAAGAGCTCTCCGCATCTTGAAATCTTCCGTAAGAAAGGTATTGAAGTTCTGTTGCTGTCAGATCGCGTTGATGAGTGGATGATGAGCCACCTCACTGAATTCAACGAGAAGCCACTTCAGTCAATCACGCGTGGTGACCTTGACTTGGGTGATATGGATGATGAAGAAACGAAGAAAGCACACGAAGAAAGTGAGAAGGAAGTTGAAGGTCTAGTTGAGCGTGTGAAAACAGCACTTGGCGATAAAGTGAAAGAAGTACGCTTTACGCACCGCTTAACAGATTCTCCAGCGTGTGTGGTTGCAGATGATCATGATATGAGCTCGCAAATGCAAAAGCTAATGGAGCAGGTGGGTCAAGCCGTGCCTGAGTCTAAGCCGGTATTTGAACTTAACCCAGAGCACCAATTGGTTAAGCATTTGAATAACGAACAAGACGAAGACAAGTTTGGACAATGGGCAGAAGTACTACTAGACCAAGCAATGCTTGCAGAGCGTGGTAGCCTGAAAGATCCAGCGGGCTTTGTAAGCCGTCTTAACAAGCTAATGCTAGATCTACAAAAGTAAAATTAATTAAGTAATAAATTAGTATAACGAATTGAAAAAGCCGGTCATTGTTAAGTGACCGGCTTTTTTGTGTTTATTGATGAGAGTATATAGTGAGGCTATAGACTCTTCAGTGCGCCAACGACTTCTTCGTAGTTTGGCTCTTTTGCTAAATTTTCTACCAGCTGCTTGTAAACAATTTTGTGTTCCTTATCTAGCACAAAAATCGCACGACTGAGCAGGCCCATATCTTTAATCAACAAACCATAGTTTTCACCAAAAGAATGCCATACGGCGTCTGATAGTGTTTTAACCTTGTCGATATTTTCTGCTTTGCAAAAGCGCTTTTGCGCAAACGGCAAGTCCGCACTAATCGTCAACATGGCAACATCTGGAAATTGGCTTGCTACTTTCTCATTAAAATGTTTTGTTTGTAGGCTACAAGTACCAGTGTCTAGGCTCGGTACGACACTAATTAAAATTGCACGACTTTCAAAGTCTTTCAGGGTAACAGGGCTGAAGTCAGCATCGGCAACCTTAAAATCCGGTGCAGCCTGACCTTGCTTTACACCATTACCAAGCAATACCACCGCTTTACCTTGCGCTTTTACCTTGCCCATATCTACCGAGTTTTCAGGTAAATCATAAGCCAATGATATCGCACTAAACAGACCACTCGCTAAAACTAACGCTTTCAGCATAAAGTATTCCTTTTGAAGTTAACTTAATTGATTTGAGTGTATTATACTGACAGTAACTAACCAAGCTTAAGTGACATTTAGATTGTCAAGATGGCGTCATTTTATTAACATATGTCGCAATTTTAAGCTTTAATCTCATAATTATAACTAAAACTTCCCGACATCGTGCCGATACGCATGGGAAACAGAAAGAGAGCTTGTATGTCAACACTAGTCCTAATTTGTGACGATTCAAAACTTGCCCGTCGGCAGCTGGCGCGTTCATTGCCAGACGACTGGGACATTAAAGTAGAATTTGCAGAGAATGGACTCGACTGTATTAAACAAATCAAAGCACTCTCTCCAGAGATTCTATTCCTTGATCTAAATATGCCGCAGATGGATGGCTACGAAGTACTGCAAGCCATCAGCGAGCAAGATTTATCTGTGCTTACTGTCGTTGTTTCTGGCGACATTCAACCTAATGCGCACCAACGAGTGATAGAACTCGGCGCTATTGATTTTATCCGTAAGCCCTGCGATGCAGCTAAACTTGCTGAAATTATTGAGCATCATGGAATAAAAGACAAAGCAATCAGAGAAAGCTTGGTTCATAAACTTGGTGAGCAGCTAGACCCTGAGATCCGTGATATCTATCAAGAGCTTACAAACGTTGCTATGGGGCAGGCGGGTGATTTGTTGGCGCGATTGCTAAACGTATTCGTCGAACTACCTATTCCCAACGTCAACGTACTCGAAGTCAACGAGCTGCATATGGCACTGCAAGCGATTGATGCGAGCGCGACTACGTCGGGCGTTTGCCAAGGTTTTATTGGCGGTGGAGTTTCCGGAGAAGCGCTGCTACTGCTCAATGATTCTAGTTTCAAAGAGATCGCGTCTTTGATGAATTATCATGGCGATCTTAATACCAAAGTTGAGCTTGAGCTTTTAATGGATATTAGCAATATCTTGATTGGCGCAATTTTAACGGGATTATCTAAGCAGCTCGATATGTCTTTCAGTCAAGGGCACCCAGTGGTGCTTGGTCAACATTGTGATGTTGCTGAACTTGTGAAAGCCAACAAAGCGAGATGGCAAAGAACGCTCGCTATAGAGATTAGCTATGGCATTGAGCATCACAACATTAACTGTGACCTTATGCTGTTATTCACAGAAGACTCACTTAAAACATTAAAATACAAAGTAGCCTATTTATTGGATGATTAACTATGCCTGCAGCCGATTTTGATATGAATGAAATCCATTGGTTAATGGATATGTTTAACACCGTAGATGTTGGCTTGGTGGTACTCGATCGCGACTACAAGGTATGTATATGGAATGGTTTTATGGAAAATCATTCCGGTTTATTACCGAGTGCGGTTAAAGATAAAGACATTTTTGACTTGTTCCCAAGCATTGATGAGCAATGGTTTAGATCAAAAGCTGAACCTGTATTCGTGTTAAAAAATCGATCGTTTACTATTTGGGAGCAGCAGCCGTATATTTTCCGATTCAAAAATTATCGGCCTATCACAGGCAAAGCTGATTACATGTATCAGAATGCGACCTTTATCCCGTTGACCACAGTGACGGGAGATGTTGGGCATATTTGTGTGATCATATACGATGTAACCGACGAAGCAATCAATAAGTTAGAACTTGAATCGTTGAATAAACAATTAGAAAAAATTAGCCGCACAGACAGTTTAACGCAATTGCATAATCGCGGTTTTTGGGAAGAGAGCCTAAAGCAAGAGTTTAAGCGCTTGAAACGTAATCAGGGTCAAAGTGCACTTCTTATGTTTGATATTGACCACTTTAAGCGAATTAATGATGAATACGGTCATAGTGGTGGAGATGAGGCTATACGCCATATCTCAGACTTACTACGCAAAACACTGCGAGAAACAGATACTGCAGGCCGCTACGGCGGTGAAGAGTTTGCGGTGACTTTGCTCGACACAGACGTAAAAGGTGCAATCACTTTCGCTGAAAGGTTGCGCTCGTTAATAGAGAACTCATCAATTTACTACGATGAGCAGCAAATCAAGATTACCGTTAGTCTTGGCGTTGCCGTGTACGAAGAGTCGTTTGAAAAACATGAGCAATGGATTGAGGCGGCAGACAGCGCGTTGTATGTTTCTAAAGAGGGCGGAAGAAATCGGGTAACTGTATACTCTGAAGACATGGCCAGCGAGTAAATTTATCTTTATATAGTGGCTTTAGCGCGGCGCGGTTCTATTCATATTGCCACTTTATAGTTTTTACCCCACTAACTTTTTAGTATCAGTGTGGAATGAACAGCGGTCTGTTAGAAAAATCAACTGTCTTGTTCTGTTATTTCTGCGAATTAAAGTGATAAAAGTGGCGTCTTACTTACCGCTAAATACATCACAATAACGGCTGAAACCGGTATGGTTAAGAGTGCAAGTTTAGTAAAAGGGCCGTGATAGAGCGCTAACCAGCGCAGTTGCTGAGCGCTTGCAATACCCAAATGGACACTTTTAGATGCCTTTGCTGCTAACCAATTTCCCAAGAAAATATCGACAATTTCTAATGGGACAATCACGAGACCGACCACCAGTAGCTTTTGCTGGAGCCATGGAGATGTAAACCATCCGGCTAAAAAAGCCATAGAAAAGCCTGTTAATAAGAGAACTATAAATGCCACATGTTCCAGTGTGACCATGAGAAAGAATACATGATCCACCTTCGCGGTCACCGGTCCTATATTTTCATTTTTTATTGCTTGTAACACAAGCCAAGCACCAAGGGCTGGGCCAAGCCAAAAAATCAAGGCACCTATGTGCACTAATTTTAAGATTGCGTATTCCATCTGGGCCTCAAAACTTGATGTGCAAAGATAATCATCCAAAGTGTACTAAGAGTCATACTTGATGCAGTAAATATCTCAGCAGCTTTAAGTTGACCAGCAGCGATAGATACAGACAGTAATAAACCTAAAATCCAAGCGGTGACCCCCCACACTGACACCCAGGTTTTAAATATACCTTGTTTAATGGCTAAACAGGTTAACGTAAGCCCTCCTAAATTATAAAGGCCATTACCTAAGTAACCAGTTAGATGGGTTGCAATATGCTCAAACAGTAAAAATACAGATTCTCCCATGGCTAAATGAACTACTTTTGGTAAAACAAAGGCATAAATCACTTCAGCAATTAGATCTGGGGCCACACCCAATGCGACTAATAGCAGGCCAACATGCTTTCTAAAGTCTGCTTTGAGCTCATCTGCTAAAATAACACTAAATACTAAAAGACCTAGTGCAGAGAACATCCAAGCTATCCAAGACCACTGCCACAATACTAAGTTTTCGGCAATAAACTCCATACGCATTATTACCGTGTTATCAAGAGGCAAGCCTGGACGCATCGGTCCATTCATTAAAAGACATGCGGCCGTAATTATTGCGGCAATCAGATAAACAACAACAAATTTGGTTTTGTATTGATCCATTGGTTTTACATCTGGATTGGAGTCCCATGATTCATCTTAAATCTATACCCAAAATTGGTAAAGCCTTAGTCTAAATAGACATTATTTACTTGGTGAAAATTGAATAACCCTTGTCTTTAAACTATAACGGTTAACCAGAGCTGGTATGCCCACGCTTATGCTCTCGATATCAAAAGGCTTGTAAATCATGGCTTATCTAGCTTTAATGGAGGTGTGGGGAGTTGAGTTCTCATTAGAGGTCTTTAGCCTATGAGTACTGCCTAAAAATGACTTTTATTCATTAACCTGAGATTTATTAGAAATACCCCTATAGACTTCAGTCAATATGAAACACCTGCTTGAAATGCGTAATCACTTACAACAATAAAAGGGAATGAAAAAATGAACGATAATGATGAATACTGGGGGATGCCGCTAAATACATACTGTATGTTATTGCATTTGAGCCAACTGGCGAGCTTTGTTGCTCCGGGGCTAGGGCTTGTATTACCAGTAGTTATGTGGGCAACGAATAAGGATAAAAGCGAAACGATCGATCAACACGGAAAAGCTACTATTAACTGGTTAATTAGCTTAATCATCTACTCCATAATTTGCGGTATTTTAGTTTTTGTTGCGGTTGGTATTTTAGGGTTCGTTGTTTTAGCTATTCTTAATGTTATATTTGCCATCATAGCCGCGATGAAAGCCAATAATGGGGAAGTATGGATTTATCCACTTAGCTTCAATTTCTTTAAGTAACCGGCACTTTGAATAGCGAAACTCTGCTGTTGGAAGTGTTCGCATTAGCAGTATTGAATTAAACAACACACCTCAGAGCGGCACAATATAGAAGTTGGAGCTAATTTAAGGCGCCTGAGTATGGGAAAGGAGTCACGGCAAATACAACCTGTTTGCCGGCTCCTAAGTCAAACTAACAGAGTTACGATTCACTTTCTTCTTCAGGGCATTGAGCTATCTGCTCGAGATTGCCATTTTCATCTACTTGTTCAAGTTTCACTCTAAATCCCCATAAGCGATAGAGGTGCTTTATCACTTCTTGCTTTGAAGCGGCAAGTGGGATCCCGCCTTGTGGTACATACCTTAGCGTAAGTGAGCGATCTCCCCGTACATCTACATCATAAACTTGAATATTAGGCTCATGGTTACTGAGGTTGTACTGCGCTGAAAGGGCGCTGCGAAGTTGTTGATAACCCATTTCATCGTGAATAGGGCCAACTTCCAAATGTGGAGATTTTTGTTTGTCGACAATCGTAAAAAGTTTAAAGTCGCGCATGAGCTTTGGAGATAAAAATTGGCTGATAAAGCTCTCGTCTTTAAAATTTTGCATTGCAAAATGCAATGTATCTAGCCAGTTGCTCCCCGCAAATTCCGGGAACCACTGTTTATCTTCTTCCGTTGGGTTTTCGCATATACGGCGAATATCGACCATCATATTAAAGCCAAGCGCATAGGGGTTTATCCCTGAATAAAATTTACTATTGTATGGCGGTTGATACACAACATTGGTATGACTTTGCAAAAACTCCAACATAAAGGAGTCACTTAGTTTTCCCTCGTCATATAAGTGGTTCAAAATAGTGTAATGCCAAAATGTAGCCCAGCCTTCATTCATGACTTGAGTTTGTCTTTGCGGGTAGAAGTACTGTGATACTTTACGCACAATACGGATAATTTCGCGTTGCCAAGAATCCAACAATGGGGCATTTTTCTCGATAAAATATAGAATATTTTCCTGAGGTTCTGACGGGAAACGAGCACGGTTGTCGGTTTCTTCATCTTCACCTTTAGGAATGGTTCGCCATAATTCATTAACTTGGGACTGCAAATAATCTTCCCGTTCTTTTTGCCGTTTTTGCTCCTCAAACATAGAGATCCGTTGCGGCCTTTTATATCGATCAACCCCATAATTCATTAACGCATGACAAGAGTCAATCAGGTTTTCTACCTCATCAATACCGTACTTTTCTTCACACTTGGCGACATAATTTTTAGCGAATACCAAGTAATCAATGATGGATGATGCATCTGTCCAGGTTTTAAATAGATAGTTACCTTTAAAGAAAGAATTATGACCATAGCACGCATGCGCCATCACCAGTGCCTGCATAGGCATGGTATTTTCTTCCATTAAGTACGCAATACAAGGATTAGAGTTAATCACAATCTCGTAGGCAAGACCCATTTGACCTCGTTTGTAGGTTTGCTCAGTCTGGATAAATTTTTTACCGTACGACCAATGTGCATAACCAATTGGCATGCCCACACTTGAGTAGGCATCCATCATCTGCTCTGCTGTGATCACCTCAATTTGATTTGGGTATGTGTCAAGTCTGTAATGCTCGGCTACACGAGCAATTTCCTGATGATAAGTATCAAGTAAATCAAAGGTCCAATCTGGACCATCGTCAATTGGCTGATATGTCATCGCGCAACCTCCCAAAAATTATGCCGCACTTTGCTTATTTTTGTTCTTCTTGAACAATTCTCTAAAGATAGGATAAATATCCTCTACGCCTCGAATGTGCTGCATAGCAAAGTTGTCAAATGAGTTGGCTACTCCTTGATACTCCCGCCACAGACTTTGGTGTGCACGGGTCGTTATCTCTATATACGCATAGTAGCGGACAATTTTAAGTAGTTTGTTAGAGAGTATCTGGGTGCATTGTGGAGAATCATCTGCCCAGTTATCGCCGTCAGAGGCTTGTGCGGCGTAAATATTCCAATCGCCTTGGGCATAACGCTCTTGAATGATTTCATCCATTAATTTCAGTGCACTTGAGACAATTGTGCCACCTGTCTCTTGCGAGTAGAAAAACTCTTGCTCGTCTACTTCTTTTGCTTGGGTATGATGGCGGATATAGACTACCTCAATATCTTTATAAGTGCGGGTTAAGAACTGATAGAGCAAAATATAAAAACGTTTTGCCATGTCTTTTGTAGCTTGATCCATTGAACCAGACACATCCATCAAGCAAAACATAACCGCTTTGCTGGTGGGGTGTGGACGCCTTTCGTAATTACGAAAGCGTAAATCGTAATTATCGATGAAAGGCACCGCGGCTATTTGCTCTTTTAGTACTTGGATCCGCAGTTCTATATCATTGATTTTCTGTTGAGGAGGAACCGGTTCAGCAAGCATATTCGCCAGCTCTTCTTCCAACTCCCTTAACTCTCGGCGTTTACTTGAGGTCATCGCAATACGGCGTGCCATTGAGCCTTTTAAACTGCGTACGATATCTAAGTTGCTAGGCATACCATCATTACAAAAGCCAGCTCGATGCGTTTTCATTTGCATTAATTTATCTAACTGGCTTTGTTGTAAGTTGGGTAACTCCAAGTCTTCAAACAATAGGTCTAAGTATTCGTCTTTTGAAATAGAGAATACAAAATCGTCTTGCCCTTCGCCTTGGTTACTTGCTTCGCCATCACCTGATCCACCACCTTGCCCAGAAGGAGGGCGCTGGATCCGATCGCCCGTTGAAAATTGATCGTTACCTGGGTGAATGAGCTCTCTGTCCCCCCCTTTTCCCTGATGGAAAGTGGGCTCGCTGATATCTCGTTGTGGGATAGAAATGCTTTCGCCACTGGAGATATCAGTCACACTACGTTTGTTGATGGCCTCTGAAACCGCTTTCTTTATCTGCTTCTTGTAGCGGCGGATAAAACGTTGGCGGTTCAGAGTGCTCTTATTTTTGCCGTTAAGACGGCGGTCAATAAAATGCGCCATATAACACCCTCTTCATACTAACAAGTTACTGTGACTTTCTAACTCTTAAATACCATTCTGAAAGTAGGCGAACTTGTTTTTGGGTATAGCCTTTATCAACCATACGATTGACAAAGTCCTCGTGCTTCTTCTGATCTTCGGCAGAGGTTTTTGCATTAAATGAAATTACAGGGAGTAAGTCTTCGGTATTAGAGAACATTTTCTTCTCGATAACCGTTCTTAGTTTTTCATAGCTGGTCCATACTGGATTGTCACCATTGTGATGGGCTCTTGCTCTTAAAACAAAGTTGACTATCTCGTTACGGAAATCTTTTGGATTGGAAATACCGGCTGGCTTTTCAATCTTTTCCAGCTCACCGTTAAGCGCGGCTCTATCAAACAGTTGACCTGTATCTGGGTCACGATATTCCTGATCTTGGATCCAAAAGTCTGCATAGGTAACATAGCGGTCGAAAATATTTTGGCCGTACTCAGAGTACGACTCAAGGTAAGCTGTTTGTAGTTCTTTACCAATAAACTCGACATATTGTGGGATTAGATACCCTTTTAGATGGCTTAGGTAGCGCTCTTGTACTTCAGCGTTAAATTGTTCGCGCTCAATTTGCTGCTCAAGTACATAGAACAAATGAACAGGGTTTGCTGCGACTTCACTATGGTCAAAGTTAAACACACGAGAGAGGATCTTAAAGGCAAAGCGAGTTGAAAGGCCGTTCATGCCTTCGTCAACGCCTGCATAATCTCTGTATTCTTGATAGGATTTAGCTTTTGGATCTGTGTCTTTTAAGCTTTCACCATCGTAAACCCGCATTTTTGAATAGATACTGGAGTTCTCTGGTTCTTTAATTCGAGACAGTGCTGAAAACTTCGCTAAAGTTTCTAAAGTGCCAGGCGCACAGGGGGCTTCCCTGAGTTCACTATTTTCAATAAGCTTCTCGTAAATTTTGACCTCTTCAGACACGCGTAAACAATAAGGCACTTTGACGATGTAAACACGGTCTAAAAATGCCTCGTTGTTTTTATTGTTCTTAAAGGTTTGCCATTCAGACTCGTTAGAGTGAGCGAGTATTAGGCCGCTAAATGGTAGGGCGGAAATACCCTCGGTACCATTGTAGTTGCCTTCTTGGGTTGCAGTTAGCAGCGGGTGTAGCACCTTAATGGGTGCTTTAAACATCTCGACAAATTCCATCAAACCTTGGTTCGCAAGACATAGCGCGCCAGAATACGCATAAGCATCAGGGTCATTTTGAGCGAAATGCTCAAGTTTACGAATATCAACTTTACCCACCAGCGCTGAGATATCTTGGTTGTTCTCATCCCCTGGCTCTGTTTTCGCGATAGCAATTTGATCAAGAATGGAAGGGTAACGTTTTACGACCTTAAATTGTGTAATATCTCCATTGTACTCATGTAAGCGTTTAGTTGCCCATGGAGACATTATCGTTTTAATATAGCGCCCAGGAATGCCGTACTCTTTTTCAAGTAGGTCGGCATCTTCTTGTGGGCTAAACAAGCAAAGCGGGTGGTCATTAACGGGTGAGCCTTTTAAAGAATAAACCGGCACCTTTTGCATCAAATACTTGAGCTTTTCTGCGATAGACGATTTACCACCACCTACCGGGCCGAGTAAATAGAGTACTTGTTTGCACTCTTCAAGCCCCTGTGCTGCATGTTTGAGATACGATACGATTTGTTCAATGGCATCCTCCATGCCGTAAAACTCATTGAAGGCAGGGTATCGAGCTATTACTCTATTCGAAAACAGCCTGCTAAGTCTGGCATCTTTCGACGTATCGATCATTTCTGGTTCGCCTATTGCCATCAGAAGTCGCTCAGGTGCGCTGGCATAGGCTGATTTGTCATTCTTACAAATTTCAAGAAATTCCGCGATGGTGTACTCTTCTTCTTGCGCGGCTTCATATCTGGCCTGATAATGTTCAAATATTGTCATAACGACCTCCAATAAGCTACTTGGTGTGGTTTGCGGATCACAGATTTGGAAAGGTTACTTAAAGCTTAGTCGTGATATGAAGAATACCCAAAAAAAACTAGATTTTTTATGTATTAATGTTGAGTTACAGGCATGAAAAAGGGCGCTTTTGCGCCCCATTGTTGCATCAATACTGATAGTTGATGTTAAGCTAGGTTGCTGTTAGCGAAATCCCAGTTAACAAGTGCCCAGAAACCTTTAAGGTAATCAGGACGAACATTACGGTAATCAATGTAGTAAGCGTGTTCCCACAGGTCAACTGTGATGATAGGGGTAACACCTTCTTCAGTCAGCGGAGTCGCTGCATTTGAAGTGTTAACGATATCTAGAGAGCCGTCAGCTAGTTGTACTAACCAAGTCCAGCTTGAGCCAAAGTTGTTAACTGCTTTGTCGTTGAAAGCTTCTTGGAATGCTGCGAATGAGCCCCATTTTGCATTAATTAGTTCAGCAACTTTACCTGTTGGTTCGCCACCTGCATTTGGCGCAAGGCTGTGCCAGTAGAAAGTGTGGTTCCAGATTTGAGCAGCATTGTTGAAAACACCACCTTCAGAGCTACATACGATCTCTTCTAGTGATTTACCTTCAAAGTCAGTACCTTCGATAAGACCGTTAAGCTTTACAACGTATGTGTTGTGGTGCTTACCGTGGTGGAATTCTAGCGTCTCTTGAGAAACGTGCGGCTCAAGAGCATTTAGTGCATAAGGTAGTGACGGTAGTTCAAATGCCATATTAATCTCCATTTTTTGGTTGATTTGCCAATAACGCATACGAAAGGTAGCTAACATCAGCCCACTTTTCTATACCATTGGCCTATATAGTGATACTATAATTCCTGACTATTTTACTCAAGTTTTGGCAAACAGCAATGCGTGCCAGTGACTTAATGACTTATAATACACATTCTTTGTGAACATATGCCTAATAGCAGTCAAAGTGTAGAACATCATGACAGGCGGTCATGCTTATTTTAGCCATGTATCCCGAGATTCTACCGCTGCTTAAAGCTTGGCATTATGAATGCAACAGGTGTTGTTAAAGTGAGTAGCAAGCTAAAACGCCGATGCTAAACTAAATATTGATTAGCATTGGACGAAACGTCATTTTGAGGTAACTAATGGAAACTATTGACAAGATTAAACAGCAGATCGAAGAAAATCCAATCATCCTATATATGAAAGGGTCGCCAAAACTCCCTAACTGTGGTTTCTCTTCGCAGGCATCTCAGGCTTTGATGGCGTGTGGTGAGCAGTTTGCTTATGTTGACATTTTATTAAATCCAGACATTCGTGCTGAACTACCGCATTATGCGAACTGGCCAACTTTCCCACAGCTTTGGGTCGAAGGTGAGTTAATCGGTGGTTGTGACATCATCATTGAGATGTTCCAAAAGGGTGAGCTTCAACCTCTTATTGCTGAAACAGCAGCTAAATATAAGAAAGACGAAGCAGCAGCGGAATAAGCTAACCGCTTATGGCAGAGTAGATACTCTGCCATGCTTTATTGTCTAAAAATCTTCTAATATCTTCCTACCTACTTTTCTTAGCAAGTCTTTTTGTCTGATGTTTGGTTGAAAACCAGAAGTTCATTGAATTTAAGGTATCGACACTTTCATTAACGCTATTCGCGTTTATCTAACTTAGAGCTACTCGCTTATTTTTATCAACTCAAGTTGACGTTAGCGTCAAGCTAAAAACGCTCTCTGTTTTGCATACCTATATAAACAGTGTAATCGAACGTGCTTCGATATTGAGTTCTATAAAATCCAAAAAGTGAATAATTATTCATTTTTACCTTGGTTTACGTTTACGTAAACGTTTGCTTTTGGTTGTGTCTCGTTGCATTTTTATTGGTGTGATACCGGTGTCATTTTGCAAATTTATATTCACTATTTTCAAAGTGGCAAATTTATTACGATTTTGGCTAACTTGTCTTACCAATGAGAAATATTCAAGTTTATGAATATGTATTCATATTTGTGTTGACTCTACTTTCAATCAAGGCTAATTTTGAATATCTGCCAGCATTTCGTCGTACCGTCATGGGCTGGCCGTTGTAGCAAGGGGAGGAGTCTATGTTATACGACTCAAAATTAGAAAAAGATAACTGTGGATTTGGCTTGATTGCGCATGTAAGCGGTCAGCCGAGTCACAAACTGATCCGTACAGCAATCACAGGTTTGGACCGCATGCAGCACCGAGGTGGTATTTCTGCAGATGGTAAAACCGGTGATGGTTGCGGTCTGTTATTACAAAAGCCGGATAGTTTTTTCCGCGCCGTCGCAGCTGAAAACGATTGGCATGTAGGCAAAAACTATGCGGTAGGTATGCTATTTTTAAATCAGGACTATGAGCTTGCAGCTGCGGCTGAAAAAGTGATCAGTGAAGAATTAGAAAAAGAAACACTGACGCTCATAGGTTGGCGTGAAGTACCCACCGATCCATCTATGCTTGGTCCTATTGCTAAAGCACAATTACCGCAGTTTAAACAGGTTTTTGTCGGTGCTCCAGAAGGGTGGCGTCCTAAAGATTTAGAGCGTCGTCTATATATAGCAAGACGACGCATAGAAAAGCGTTTAGAACAAGATGAGCAGTTTTATATTTGTAGTTTGTCCGGTTTAGTGACTATCTACAAAGGCTTAATGATGCCGGCGGATCTACCGAATTTTTATACGGATCTTGCTGATATGCGGATGACCAGTGCGATTTGCGTATTCCATCAACGCTTTTCAACCAATACACAGCCTCGATGGCCGTTGGCGCAACCATTCCGCTATTTAGCTCACAATGGTGAGATCAATACCATTGAAGGTAACCGTCAGTGGGCGAGGGCACGTGCTTACAAGTTCGCGTCACCTTTATTACCAGATTTGCAAAATGCGGCACCGTTTGTCAATGAAACGGGTTCTGACTCGTCTAGTTTAGATAACATGCTAGAGCTATTTTTAGCTGGTGGCATGGACTTATTCCGCGCTATGCGTATGTTAGTACCACCTGCATGGCAAAAAAATCGTGCCATGGATGAAGACCTACGCGCATTCTATGACTTTAACTCCATGCATATGGAACCGTGGGATGGCCCTGCTGGCATCGTTATGTCTGATGGGCGCTTTGCTGCCTGTAATTTGGACCGTAATGGTCTTCGTCCTGCTCGTTATGTGATCACACAAGACGGCTTTATTACGCTTGCCTCAGAGGTGGGTATCTGGGATTACGCGCCAGATGAAGTTATCGAAAAAGGTCGCGTGGGTCCAGGTGAATTACTGGTGGTTGATACTTTACATGGCAAGATTTGGCAGTCCGATGAAATCGATCAAGATTTGAAATCCAGACATCCATACAAAACTTGGCTTGAGCAAAACGTTAAGCGTTTAACGCCATTTGAAGCACTAGATGAAAAAGCGGCTGGTAAGCGCGATCTTGACGATGAAACCTTGTTGACCTATCAGAAGCAGTTTGGCTATACCAACGAAGAGCTCGACCAAGTGATCCGTGTGATGGGTGAAAATGGCCAAGAAGCAACTGGTTCAATGGGTGACGATACGCCATTTGCAGTGCTATCTGAAGGACACCGTTCAATATTTGACTACTTCCGCCAGAAGTTTGCTCAGGTCACGAACCCGCCAATCGATCCGTTACGAGAAAATCATGTAATGTCACTGGCGACTTGTATTGGTCGTGAGCAAAACGTTTTCAACGAAACCACAGGTCATGCTAAACGTTTACAGTTTGCCTCGCCGGTACTGACTTATTCTGATATGCAGCAGCTATTAACAGCCGATGATGACCATTACTGTGCGTGCAAAATTTCATTGATTTACGATATTCAAGAGTCATTGCAAGATGCAATCAAGCGCATTTGTGATGAAGCGGTTGCAAAAGCAGGCTCTGGATGCGTGATGTTAGTGCTCAGTGACCGAGAAATTGCTGCCGGTACACAAGTCATCCCAGCGGCGATGGCCGTGGGGGCAGTACAAAGGCGACTAGTGGATGGCAACCTGCGCTGCGATACCAATATTTTGGTTGAAACAGGTAGCGTGAGAGATCCGCACCAGTTTGCTGTTCTGTTAGGTTTTGGCGCAACAGCGATTTATCCTTATCTAGCCTACGAAACCCTTGTTGCAATGTGTGATAAGAAGATCATTAAAAAGTCTTACCGCGAGGTGACTCTGTCTTATCGCGGCGCGATTAACAAAGGTTTATATAAAATCATGTCGAAGATGGGGATCAGCACCATTGCTTCCTATCGTTGTTCGATGTTGTTTGAAGCCGTCGGTTTATCCGATGAGGTGGTTGAATTGTGCTTTAAAGGGGTTGCAAACCGTATTAAAGGTGCGTGTTTTGACGACTTTGCCTTGGAGCAACAACAACTCAATAAATTGGCATTTAGCAAGCGTAAACTACTATCACACGGTGGATTATTAAAGTATGTGCATGGTGGTGAATACCATGCATATAACCCAGATGTCGTGCAAACTTTGCAGACCGCAGTTCGTTCGGGTAACTATCAAGACTACGTTAAATACGCGGAGCTGGTAAATAACCGTCCAATTACGAATCTGCGAGACATGCTTAAGCTTAATACGGCGCAACAAGCAATCGACATCAACGATGTTGAGCCTGCGACTGAGCTATACAAACGTTTTGATTCGGCAGCGATGAGTATCGGGGCTTTATCACCAGAGGCACATGAGGCGTTAGCGATTGCAATGAATCGCCTCGGTGGCTGCTCTAACTCTGGTGAGGGTGGTGAGGATAAGCTACGTTTTGGTACAGAAAAAAATTCGCGTATTAAGCAAGTTGCTTCTGGCCGATTTGGTGTGACACCACATTATTTGCGTTCAGCCGACGTTATTCAAATCAAAGTTGCGCAAGGGGCAAAACCGGGCGAGGGTGGTCAGCTGCCGGGTGAAAAAGTCACCCCTTACATCGCGAAGCTACGCTATTCGGTTCCTGGTGTCACTTTGATTTCGCCGCCGCCGCATCACGATATTTATTCGATTGAAGACTTAGCTCAGCTTATTTTTGACCTCAAACAGGTCAACCCTGAAGCGATGATCTCGGTCAAGCTGGTTTCAGAACCCGGTGTCGGCACGATTGCGACTGGTGTTGCTAAAGCGTATGCCGATCTCATTACCATTGCCGGTTATGACGGTGGTACTGGGGCGAGTCCGCTGACATCAGTAAAGTATGCAGGTAGCCCTTGGGAGCTTGGCCTTGCTGAAACGCAACAGGCGCTGGTTGAAAATGGTCTACGCCACCGCATTCGATTGCAAACAGATGGCGGCTTAAAAACCGGCTTAGATATTATTAAAGCAGCAATTTTGGGTGCTGAGAGCTTTGGCTTTGGCACAGGCCCTATGGTTGCGCTTGGCTGTAAATACCTGCGGATCTGTCACCTTAATAACTGTGCAACCGGTGTTGCGACGCAAGATGATACGTTGCGTCAAAAGCATTATCACGGATTGCCAGAAATGGCGATGAACTACTTTAAGTTTATTGCACAAGAGGCTCGTGAACTGATGGCGGCTTTGGGAGTCACAAAACTCACCGATTTGATTGGGAGAACGGATTTACTTGAAGCCATTGAGGGTAATACTGCGAAGCAGAAAAAGCTCGACTTAAGTCCGCTGTTAGCGAAGCCGAACAATCCGTCAAATGAAGCGCTGTATTGCACCCATACTAATCCATCACATTACAGTGGTGCGTTAAACGAAAGCTTACTAGCGAAAGCTAAGACGGCAATCGATGAAATGACGGGTATCTCGTTGGTGAGTCGTATTGCCAATACGGATCGCTCTATTGGTGCAATGCTGTCTGGTTATATCGCCAGCAAGCATGGTAACCAAGGTATGGCAGCAGATCCAATTGCACTCGAGTTACATGGTACTGCAGGGCAATCGTTTGGGGTGTGGAACGCGGGTGGCCTTGAAATGACATTAGTCGGTGATGCTAACGATTATGTTGGTAAAGGGATGGCTGGTGGAAAGCTAGTGGTGCGTCCTCCTGTCGGCTCAAGCTTTGCCTCTCATCAGGCGGCTATCATCGGTAATACTTGTTTGTATGGCGCGACCGGCGGCAAGCTGTTTGCAGCAGGTCGAGCTGGCGAGCGCTTTGCTGTGCGTAACTCGGGTGTACAAGCGGTTGTTGAAGGGCTTGGCGATAATGGCTGCGAATACATGACGGGAGGTGTGGTGTGTGTGCTTGGTCAAGTTGGCGTTAACTTTGGCGCAGGCATGACCGGTGGTTTTGCCTATATACTTGATGAAGAAAATGATTTTGATAAGCGGATCAACCCTGAGCTGGTCGAGCTGGTAGATCTCAAAGCGCTGGCATCGCACCAAGAGCATCTACGCGGTTTAATTGCAGAGCATTTAGATTTAACGAGCTCAACCCGAGCTGAGCAGATCTTAGCTAACTTTGAGTTGTATTTGCCAATGTTTAAATTGGTAAAGCCAAAGTCGAGTGATTTAAACAGTTTACTTGGCCACCGAGCGCGTAGTAGCGCTGAGCTGAGAATTCAGGCGCAGTAGGAGAGAGCAATGAGCGAGAACGTTTACCAATTTATCGATGTACAACGTGTAGATCCGCGCAAAAAGCCTATTTCTACGCGTAAGCAATCTTTTGTTGAAATTTATGAGCCTTTTTCTGAGCAGCAAGTTCATTCGCAGTCTGATCGTTGTTTAGATTGTGGTAACCCGTATTGTGAATGGAAGTGTCCAGTTCACAACTATATTCCGCAATGGCTCAAACTTATTCGTACGGGCAGAATCATTGAGGCAGCGGAGCTGTCTCACCGTACCAATAGTTTGCCTGAAGTGTGTGGCCGAGTTTGTCCGCAAGATAGGCTTTGTGAGGGGTCGTGTACGCTGAACGAAGAGTTTGGTGCAGTGACTATAGGAAATATTGAAAAATATATTACTGATACGGCGTTTGCACAGGGCTGGAAGCCTGATCTTTCTTACGTTACTTGGACCGATAAGAAAGTCGCAATCATAGGCGCGGGTCCGGCAGGACTTGGCTGTGCGGATATTCTAGTGCGAAATGGCGTGCGCCCTGTGGTGTATGATCGCAACCCTGAAATTGGCGGTTTGCTGACCTTTGGGATCCCGTCATTCAAGTTAGAAAAATCGGTAATGGAAAACCGTCGCGAGATTTTCACCGAAATGGGCGTTGAGTTTAAACTCAATACCGAGGTTGGTCGTGATGTTTCAATGGATGAGTTATTGTCGCAATACGACGCCGTATTCTTAGGTGTGGGGACGTACCAAAGCATGAAAGGTAATCTTGCAAATGAAGATGCCGATGGTGTTTATGATGCGCTACCATTTTTGATTGGTAACACCAACCGAGTTATGGGCTATGACGAAAGTCAGCATAACTATGTGAACATGGCTGGTAAGCGTGTGGTGGTACTAGGTGGTGGGGACACAGCGATGGACTGTGTTAGAACGTCAGTCAGACAAAATGCGCAATCCGTGATCTGTGCTTATCGTCGTGACGAAGAAAACATGCCAGGCTCAGTTCGAGAAGTTAAAAATGCCAAAGAAGAAGGGGTTGAATTTAGATTCAATTTACAGCCAGTTGGTATTGAGGTCGACAGCTCAGGCAAAGTCACGGGCGTTAAAATGGTGAAAACCCAATTAGGTGAACCCGACAAAAATGGTCGCCGTAGTGCTGAAACCGTGGAAGGCTCTGAGCATACACTAGAAGCCGACGCGGTGATCATGGCATTCGGCTTTAAGCCACACAACCTTGATTGGTTAGCACAATACGATGTTGCAATAAATCACTGGGGCGGCATTGTTGCGCCAGAAAAAGGCGCATTTACACATCAAACAAGTAATCCAAAGATCTTTGCCGGTGGTGACGCCGTACGAGGTTCTGATTTAGTGGTGACGGCGATTTTTGAAGGCCGCAACGCCGCTGAAGGCATTTTGGATTATTTAGAAGTTTAACGCTTTTATCGTTCACAAACCCCAACTACATTCGTTGTAGCTGGGGTTTTTTTATTTGAATTTTGCGTAGTTAACCGCTAACTTAATTTCACTCAACATGTATTTATCAATAATATTAAGGAAAGATCATGAATGAAACAATAAACTCAGGCGCTGATGCGGTAACCGCAAAAATAGCGAGTGTAAACGATTGGCGTGCAGTGGTATTGCAGCAGATCAGAAGTCTGATCCTAAGTGTTGATGAAGATGTAGAAGAAGATATCAAATGGCGTAAGCCAAGCAACCCAACAGGTGTGCCCGTCTGGTCAAAAGCTGGCATGATCTGCACGGGCGAAGTTTACAAAGATAAGGTCAAACTTACTTTTGCATATGGCGCAAAGTTTGAAGATGAACACGAGTTATTCAATAGTGGCTTTGCTGGTAACACTAGACGGGCGATTGATATAAAACAGCAGGACACCATCAATGAAGCCCATTTTTGTTCATTGATCCGCGCAGCAATTCGGTATAACGCTGCGCGTTAATCAACAGGTGCAATCAGCCTGATAACAGTTAAGCACTTTGTACTTGTAATAATTCCTTTGCACTCGCTCTTGTCGTGTCACTTATTTTATCCCCACCAATTAACCTTGCTATTTCATCAATGCGTTGGCTTTCTGCCATTGGGGTCATTTTGGTAAAGGTTTCGCCATGTTCTACCCGTTTTGCGACAAAGAACTGGTTGTGACCACTGCATGCCACTTGCGGTAAATGGGTAACGCAAATAACTTGCGTGGACTGACCAAGCTGGCGTAGCAATTTACCTACGGTTGCAGCCGTTGGACCTGATATACCAACATCAACCTCATCGAAAATCAAAGTGGGTGTCGTAACACGTGTTGCGATAATCACTTGAATGGCTAAGCTTATTCGAGATAGCTCACCACCTGAGGCAACTTTGCCCATCGGTTGTAAAGGTTGTCCTGGGTTAGTAGAGACGTAAAATTCAATGTGGTCATATCCAAGAGGGCTCGGTTTAGCGCCAAGATTAGGCGTTAACTGGATCTCAAATTGACCATCACCCATCGCAAGCTCTTTCATACTTGCCGAAATACGTTCGTTAAGAGATGCACTGGCTTGCTGGCGGCTTTGACTTAATCCTAGTGCAGCTTGGTTATAAGCGTTGATGGCTTCAGCAATTTCTTCCTCTAGTGCATCCAGTCGTGCAGAATCAGAGCTAATAGACTCAAGCTCGTGTTGCAGTGCTTGATGGTGCTGATATAGCAATTCAGGCTGAACTTGATGCTTTCTAGCTAAATCTAGAGCTTGAGAGAGTCTATCTTCCAACTCTTGTAATCGCATAGGATCTTGTTCTACTGAATCAGAATAGCTGCGGATCTCTCTACTTGCTTCTTCCACTTGTACTGCTGCCTCTTCTAGCACTTGCGCAATATTCTCGAGAGTTTTGTCAAAACTGGTGAGTTCAGAGAACACTTGCGCACTTTGTTGTAGTTGCGATAGCACAGTCTGCTCGTCATTTTCATAAAGGCGAGAGAGCTCACGGTGGCATTGTTCTAAAATGGTTTGACTATGGCTTAGGCGCGAATGTTCGGTCTCAATATCTTCATATTCGCCTTCCTGTAAGGCAAACTCGTCAAGCTCCGCTACTTGGTACTCAAGAAGTTGTTTTTTTGCGGCTTGTGCCTGTTGTGACTTTTGAAGTTCGGCATATTCTTTTTGCAGTTTATGGTAGTGATTGTATTGTCCCTTAACTGCTTGTAACAAAGTCGTGTGGCTAGCGTAGGCATCAAGCAAGTGCAGTTGATACTCTGGCTTTAGCAGTAGCTGATGGGCATGCTGCCCATGAATTGCAATAAGATGTTGCCCAAGCTCCTTTTGCTGGCCTGCAGTAACAGGGGAGCCATTGATGTAGCTTTTACTACGCCCACTTTTACTAATAACACGACGAAGAATACATTCATTCTCTTCGTTATCTAGCATATGCTCTGTTAGAAAGCGTTTGGCAGCAGGGAGATTTGAAACATCAAACTGAGCAGAGATATCCGCCTTATCGGTACCTGGACGAATAGCAGAGGGATCAGCACGCTCACCGAGACATAAAGAAAGCGCATCAATTGCAATGGACTTACCCGCGCCTGTTTCACCTGTAATTGCGGTCATGCCGCAATGCCAGTCAATATTTAGCGCACTAACAATAGCAAAATTTTGAACATTTAAAGCTAAAAGCATACTGTACACCCCAACAGAGAATTACTGTTAATTTATACAGTATTTTGTTGTTTAGCAACTCAAATCAAAAAATTTTACTAAAAATAATAGCAAGATTAACCAACAGCATGCTCTTTTACTAAAGCTGCTGCTTGCATTTGTTGGTTGGATGGCTCTGAGCTACTTAGTTCTGGTGAGTCTAATACATCTTCATCTTGTTGTATTGCTGGCGTATCAGGTGTTTGAATGCGTGCAATGAGAGCTGGAAGCATCTCGCGATAGAAGTCACGATTATAGGCAATGCCTGCCGTAGGTAATTCGGCAACAAAATATTGTAATTGCTCAGCAAGCAAATCCATATTGCCATTTGAGCGGCACTTATTAAGCTCGTTTGTCACTGAATAGATAAATAACTCGGACACTTTTTCCAGTTGCGCCAAGTTCTCTTCCGAGTGGGTTTGAACGACAAAAAAGTTGCCAACAATTGCATTGATCTGCGGTGCGTATTTTGGCCTTAAAATCTTCGCTTCGACGAATTCAGCAACTTTAAGTTTAAAGTTGCTGCTAATCACTTTTAAACGATCATTAAAGGCTTTTTTTTCCGCTTCACGGGCTTTTCTTCTATTGTTTTCAATCACTAAATACACAGAAAGTATAGTGATAAGCAGCGCCAATGTGAAAAATACAACGTAAGCCATTTTATTGTTATTTACCTAAATTAGAAAATTTAACCAAGGTTATTTTGCGTAACTTTGTGGACTTAGTAAAGCCTACTGCCCCAATTTAATTTCTGTCTAAGAACATTGTAGTAGGAGTAGCATTTGGGATGTATCAATCTTAGTCTTTTCTCCGCTTTTTTGATGATAACTTCGTCACCGGGTAGCACTGCCAGTACAACATGACTGTCACAACTCACTTGTAAGCTGTCGGTGTTTTCTAGACTTAACTTAAGTTTTACTTCTTTTTCTGCATCCACCACTAAAGGTCTGCTAGATAAAGTATGCGGAAACATAGGCACCAGTGAAATAGCGTCGAGTTCCGGGGTTAAAATAGGCCCGCCACCCGAAAGCGAGTAAGCGGTTGACCCCGTTGGTGTCGAGACAATTAAACCGTCTGAGCGCTGAGAAAATACAAAGTCGTCATCGATAAAAGCCTCAAATTCAATCATATGCGCAACTTTATCAGCGTGTAATACGGCTTCGTTCATTGCTAAATTTGCGCTTTTAAGTTGGTGATGTCGGTATACTGCCACCTCCAACAGAAATCTCGATTCTTCAATAAATTGGCCACTCAACACCGCTTCTAGCTGCGCTTCAAAGCCTTCGGGGTTCAAATCTGTCAAAAAGCCTAAGTTACCGCGGTTAACTCCAATCACGGCGACATCAAAACGAGCAAGTACTCTTGCTGCACCAAGCATGTTACCGTCACCACCAACAACAATAGCAAGGTCGCAACGTTTACCTAGTTCAACTAACTCGACAACAGCGTCTTCGTCTAACGACTTTATTTGCTCCGCAACGCGATCTTCTACGAGTACTTCATATCCTAATGCTTGCAAAAATGTGTAGAGTCGTTGTAAGGTCGTCCCCGCGCCTTCGTGGTTGGGTTTGCCAATTAAGCCGATGGTGTTAAACGTGGTCGTCATTCAGTCATTTGTCCTTGGTATCTTTGTTGCAAGATTATATTAAAAGCGTAGTGCTTGAAACTGGCAATTGACACCCATATTAAAATAATTATGAAACTAAATCCCAGAGATGAACAAATTCTGTGTGCGGTCATGCGCCATTATTGTAATGGTGAAGGGCAGCCTGTTGCATCCAGCAAAATAGCAAAGCAGGACGGCCTTGCTATTTGTTCTGCAACCGTACGCAATGCAATGGCAAGACTTGAAAATCAAGGCTTATTGTATTCGCCGCACACGTCAGCTGGCCGCGTGCCCACCGACCAAGGTGTAAAATTCTGGCTACAGGAGTTTTTTCCTCTGGCTGATGTGGCCGTTCATTGGCAACCAGATCAATCCGCAATAGTCTCTTTTGCCCATTTATTGAGCCAAAACTTTCAGGTCTGTTGCTGCGTGGGATTACCACAAGTTAGCAGCAAACAAATGTTCCGTGTGGAAGTACTCGATTTTGATCGTAAAAATTGGCTGGTCCTACTGTTAGACAGAGCGGGGCAATCACACAATATTTGTATTGATAAACCCGTAGATGACTCCGACGCGTTGCGTTACCAGTTCGCGGCTTGGATGAATACTGTATTCAGTCAACAAACTTTAGTTGAAGGGTTGCACCGAATGCGCGCCATGGCACACAGTGCACCGCCGAGTTGTCATCATATTTTGGCCCAGTGGACTAAGCAGTTAAGTCAGCAATTAGGCTCAGATAATGCAATTGTTGTCGGTGAGCGCTACTTATATAACCGCTTAGAGTTGGATAGAGAGATTAATCTTGGCGTCGGATTTTTAGACCAAGTTGAAGACCGCTTAGCGTTTAAAGACGGCGTATCCGTGTTACTTGGCGAAGAGCTAAGCATGCTCGGTTTACATCGCGTAGTGGTGCTCAGTGTGCCGTATTTCTCCAAAGGAGAATATCAAAGTCGCTTTTGCGTCATTTGTCCTGCGGATTCAAAGATCGAAGCCATCTTGTCAGAATTCAAAAAATTGCCGCAATAAAGGGTTGAAACTCTCATTTCAATCCCCATAATTACCGCAGTTGTAAAGAATCGGAGAATCATCACATGTCTGAGCAGACAAAAGCCCCAGAGCAAGAGCTTGAACAAACACAAGCGGAAGCAGAAGTTGTAGAAGCGCAAGCAGAACAACAAACGCAGGAAGAGCAGGCAGAAAATGCGGGTGAGTTGAGCCCAGAAGAAGAAATCGCTGGTCTGTATGCTGAGCTTGAAACCGCTAAGCAAACTATCGACTCACAAAAAGATAGCGTTGTTCGCGCCGCTGCTGAGCTTGAAAATGTTCGTCGCCGTGCCGCGCAGGACGTTGAAAAAGCACACAAATTCGCACTAGAAAAGTTCTCAAACGAATTACTACCTGTAATCGATAACCTAGAGCGTGCGATTGAGTTTTCTGACAAAGAAAACGAAACGCTAAAGCCTGTGCTTGAAGGTATCGATATGACTATCAAGGCATTTGCCGATGCCCTAGCTAAATTCGGTGTTGAAGCGGTAAATCCACAGGGTGAAACATTTAACCCAGAGCTACACCAAGCAATGTCAATTCAGCCGAGCAATGATGTATCACCAAATACAGTGCTTGCTGTGATGCAAAAAGGTTATACCTTAAACGGCCGTCTATTGCGCCCTGCAATGGTGATGGTGTCTAAGGCTGCTGAATAAGCAAATCCAATTTGAAAAAGCCGCTCATTGAGCGGCTTTTTTGCGTTTAGGAACGAGTGTATTCGCTTACCAACTACACTGTTTCACTTTATCAAACCAAGGACTGGAAAAAGACTTGGCTGTGATGGGGAGGGGGGCAGTGACTTCGACGCCTAATTCTTTTGCTAAATATCTATGTACTAGCAGTTTTACTTTATCGCTTTCTAACTGGGTATATGCCAGTTGTAACGCTTGCTTAGTGTTTTGGTTGGGCATTTCTCCTTCGAGTTGTTTATAACGCGCCTCAAGCCATTGTAGCCAAGCTTGTTTTGATTCGTTTGGAAAAGCTGTAGTTAGGGTAGATGTGGGCCCTTGTAAACGTTCGTAGTTGACGATTTGCTTTTGAATAAGAAAGACAAACATCAAGTTAATGCCCGCTGAGATTTGACCCGAGCGTTTATCAACAGCTTGATAACCCAACAGGGCATGACGAAAATACTGCTCGGCTTCAAATATTCGGCCTTGATCAAGCGCGAGGCTACCTAAGTTGCTTTCGATCATCGCAAGTACTGGGGTTTGTTTTAACTCCTCAGCCAATTTGCGTGCCTTGGCATACAATGTTCTCGCTTTTTGATAGTCATCTTGGTTGCGGGCAACTAGCGCCATACTGTTAGTCAGCGTAAGCCGTTGGCGGTCATTTTCTGCATATTTGTAGGCACACTTGAGGCTAGTATCAGCATCATCAAGGTACTCCTGTCGGCGTAACCAAATCCCAAGTGCGCTTAAAATGGTAGGGAGGTTTGCTTTAAAAAACATGTCATCTGGATACAAAAAGGCCGCGTTTATTGAGGTATAGAGCCTATCTACTTTATTTGTTGGTACAGAGGCACGAGCGCTCAGCAAATGCCACTGAATAAATAACGGCACAGGTACATCTTGCAGCTGTTCTAAACTGTCGAGAATAGTCAGTGATTGTGCAGGGTTAACCGTTAAATAGTCGCTGGCCTCATCTAGCTTACTTTCAAAATATGAAAAGTCTTTCGCCAACGCGTGTTGGCAAAAATAAAATGTACAAGTTACAAAGAGTAAAAACCGAACCAAGCAAACCCCAACCACATTTTGGCGCATCTAATAACTGTAGTCGGCAGTAACAAATAGTTCCAAATCAATTACGATAAACAGCATTATACAAAGATAAGCAACAATTTAGAGGTCGCCTCTTTAGTTATCAATGGGGAGCGGAAACTTGATGAAAAGAAAACAAATTGCTGAGTTCGCTTTGGTGCAATTCAATTAGCCGATTGATGTTTTCAAGATCTAAAGTAGTTAAACTGACTTTGCTAAGCATATAGCTAACAGGTGTTTTATTTGCATCGACACCTGAATAGATAACATCGGTATACTTTTTGGTTTGAATAAAGTATTCGCCCGCGAGCTTATCTTCAACAACATAGTCAACTCGCTGTTTACGCAACATTTTAAAGCGACGAGCGGCGTTGGGCAGGTGTACCAGCTGATCGTTATAAAAGTCTTGGATCAGTTTTTCAAAGGCAATACCGTAATAGCTGCCAGCATTCAGTGCAAATGTGTTTCCTGCAAGGATCAACGACTCAACTTCGCCGCCAATTTTTGGTTTGTCTTTATGTTGGAATAATGACATGACTTCTTGGCGGTAAGGTGTAGTAAAGTACGCAAACTTAGCTCTCGTTGCGGTTTTGGTCGCGGCCACCACTAAGTCTACTTTGCCTGTTTTTAGCTCCGTTAGCATTCTTGATGAGGTGGGATAAAATACATATTTCAAGCAATAAGATGAATCGTTAAACAAGGTATTTAGCGCATTAATTTCTATACCAGAGACATTACCTCCGCTGCGAGAAATATAGGGAGGCCACTGCGTTTCATTCATACCTACTCGTAGTGTTTTGCTACATTTCGCTAAAGTTTCAAAAGCCAAAAATGTGATGAGTAAACAAAGTAAAAGCGATCTAGAACATTTCATGGCGTAAATCTCTGAGTGTTATATGGAGCGTGCTTACATTATCAGCAAAAAAAGACTGGTACACGTGTTTTGTTAAACGATTAAGAATATTTAATGTATCCTCAAAGTTTTTTTGCTTCTTAATTTATTATTGTACATTGCGGCTGTGTGCGAGCACTGTAGCTATGGTATTGATAAGTTCAAGCTGCTCTATGGGTTTGGCAACATAACCATCAAATCCGACGCGCTCGTACAAGGCTTTGTCTTCCGGAAAAGCATTTGCAGTTAATGCGATGATGGGGATATTGGGATCCTTCCTTTTGAGTCGTTTGCAAGCCTCAACGCCATCCATCTCAGGCATTTGAATGTCCATGAGTATTAAGTCGGGTTTACTTAGCTCGAATTGTTCAATCGACTCTTTACCGTTATTTGCAATCGCAATATCACCATTGGCTTTACTGATCATAGAGCGAACTACCAGCTGATTCACTGGATTATCCTCAGCTAGCAATATGGATGTGCCGCTCAAGTCAGCTGCTTTTAGCTGGTCGCCTTTTGGTTGTTCTGACGTAACCTCAGACTTTTGCATGGGCAGTTCGATGCTAAATAGGCTGCCTTCGCCAACGGTACTTTCTACTTTAATTGTGCCGCCCATCAAGTCAATTAAAGAGCGGGTAATGGAAAGACCAAGCCCCGTACCACCAAATTTTCTGGTGGTGGACTTATCTGCCTGCTCAAATCGTGAAAAGAGCTTTTGAATTGTGGCTTCGGTCATCCCTATGCCAGTGTCGGCAACGGTAATAAGCATACCTGAATCATTTTGAAGTGGTTTTATATGGGTAATGATACTGCCCGTTTCAGTAAACTTAATGGAATTAGACAATAGGTTAAGCAACACTTGCCTGACTCTGACCTCATCCCCAAGCCAAAATTTATGCTCAAGTTCAACGTGGATCTTAAGCTTTAATCCCTTGTTTTTTGCCAACACTAAGAAGTCTGAGCGTAGATGTTCAACCAACACCTCAATATTAAATGGCCGTTCTTCAAGCTCAATTCTACCGGCTTCAATTTTAGAGAAATCCAAAATATCGTTAATGATAGTGTTAAGTGCCTTAACTGAGTAGGTGGCCTTCTCAAGCAGATTAGTGGCAGTGCTGTTAAGTGGCTCCGACTTTAATAGTTGTAATGTGCCGTATAAGCCGTTCATGGGGGTTCGTATTTCATGACTCATATTCGCCAAAAAGACGGCTTTAGCCTTGGCTGCTTGCTCAGCTGCTTCTTTGGCGTGCGAGAGTTCTCGCTCGTGCTTGAGCTGCTCTGTGAGGTCTAATGCAATACCCAAAAATCCATCAATGTTGCCGCGTTCGTCGGTCAATGTCGTTACATTTAACTTAATTTGAACGTATTGATTTTGCTTAGTAACGTAAGTCCATCGGCTAGTATCTATCACACCTTGTTTGGCTTTGGCGACAAAGACTTCAAATCCAGGTTCAATGACTCTGCCAAGCTCTTCCGTTAACGCTTTTGCTCTTGCAACGACCTCTTCTTCAAGATGGAAAATGGCGGGAGATGATTTACCAATGAGTTCATCTTTTTTGTACCCTAACAGACGTTCAGCTGCGGGGTTAAACTGGGTAATGATACCGTCAGGATCGGTGGCAACAATGGCATAACCCGAACCTTCAACAATACTGGTGTGAAGTTGGCTGTATTTTACGATTTCTTTAGTTCGTGCTTTGACTTCCTGCTCTAATGAAGAGTTCAGTTTAGCAAGAGATTGTGCTCTTTCTTCTTCGGCTGCTAGCTTTTCCTTTTCTGCTAAGCGCTGACGTGTAAAGCTTAAAAGCAAAATATAAGTGATGATTGCCAATAGCGTAGAAACCAGCAGAGCAACCTGTAAAATGGTATTAGGAGAGACGAGATTGAGTGAACGGATAAATTGTGGAGTTGGCCAAATTTTTACTTCCCAAGAGCGACCAAACAAGGTGACCTGCTTGGCCACTGAGTTATCTAACTCTTTAACCTCTTCTTTTAGCACCTGATAAAAAGGTATGGTTTCATCGTTATTGGTTACATCGGAAATTTGAATCGAAACATCTTGTCGAAAAGACAGCAAAGTCGACAGGATTTCATCGATAAGTAACGGGGAATAAGTCCAACCAACTAAGTTATCTAAGCGATTTTCTTCATTTTCCGCCATACCAATAGAGGTATAAATCGGGGCGAGGATCAAAAAACCGTATTTAATTTTATTATCGGCTTGCACTAAGGTAATTGGAGCGGTAAGTCTCGGTTCATTGGCAGTAGCAGCTTCTATCGCCGCCGTTCGACGACTAGCTTCAGAGCCAATGTCCAAACCGACGGCTTGGTCATTATTTACTTCAGGCTCAATATACTGGATAATAAATTTGCTAGTGTCATGTGGGTTTAGCGTTTTGATAGAGAATGCTCTGTCGGTACGCTCAGCTTGTGCTTGTTGCACAAAACTGCTTACGCTACCAACGGGGACATATTTGATGATCCCAACGCCACGAGCTCCAGAATATTCCGCTTGGAAATCAAATGAGCTGATATAACGCTGCATAGCCTGATAGTCAAAACTGTGCTGTTGGTTTGCATAAATTGCAGTACGAAGCCCCAAAATACCGTACCAATACAGTGTAACGCGCTCGTTCACCCCCTCAGTCACATGGTCAAGCCGTGAGGCAAGTGCCGTCGCTACCTTTTCAGCATGATGCTCTTTTTCTTGCTCGTATAACACCAGCCCGTAAAGCATACTGCCAACTAACACGAGTAGTGCAGCAACAAGTGGCAAAAATCGGCTCTGGCGAACTGTGTGAGCATTCGCTAACGACACGCTATATTCCTTACGCTTTAAATCTAACCAATATGTTAGTCCAGATAGCATTGAATTGATAGTGATTACGGTGAGGTGACAATGCTGAATTTATGCCTAAATTGGCCCATGAAAGACATATTATGAATTGTTATTTGGATAAATTGTACTCGACGGCAAAGTACTGCGTGGTTCGTATCGCGGCGATAAAAAGACGGCATTACAACTTGTTACTGCATACGATACAGAGTCAGGGTTAGTACTGCCACAACAGTCCACTGAAACCAAGCAAGGCGAGATAAATGTTGTGCGGCAATTGCTTGAAGTGCTTGATATTGAGGGCTGTGTTATCACAGTGGATGCGCTACATTGTCAACGGCAAACACTTGAAATGATCGCTGCGAAAAAAGCCGATGTTGTGGTGCAGGTTAAAAAGAATCAGCCCAAGCTATATAAGGCTGTAACCGATCAATTTCAACGCGTATTCGATGCTGGCAAAGAGCAAGTCGTAACCGAGGTAAAGCAGCAAGCACATGATCGCACAGAGACGCGGATAGTGTATCAACTCAAGCCAAAATTAGACGAAGCGTTAGCGGTGAGTTGGCCGACAATTCGCAGCATCATCGCGGTAGAACGACATAGAACCTGCGGCGGTAAAATCAGTATTGATACCAGCTACTACGTCAGCTCAATGTCACCAAAAAATAAGATGCTAGGCCGCTAAATCCGTCAACACTGGCGTATAGAGAACTGTCAGCACTATGTACTAGATGTTGTCTTTAAAGAGGATTCATCAAGAATTTGTCTCGATGGTGCGGTGGAAAATATGGCCCTATTCAGGCGTTTTGTAGTAAATATGCTCAAGCAGTGTGAATGCGGCTTACCGAGTCAACGGAGCAAATTGAAAACCGCTGGCTGGAGCGACAAATTTAGGGCACTGGTGTTCTTTGGCTTATAAGTAATCAAAGTATGCTCCTCCCCTGTGGTATGTACTAACCCATTAGGAGAATAAAATGAGACTAATTAACCTGAGATCTGTATAAGAACTAAAGCCGAGTAACCTTTATGCTCGGTTTCTTTGCTTG